>JAQXDI010000067.1 GCA_029251465.1 Ascidiaceihabitans sp. | reverse complement strand
TCTTACGCGCTTTGGCCTTACCGTATTTCTTACGCTCAACAACGCGGCTGTCGCGTGTGAGGAAGCCTGCTGCTTTCAACGCGCCACGCAGGGCCGGGTTGTACAACTGCAATGCTTTGGAAACACCGTGTTTTACCGCGCCCGCTTGACCGGACAAACCGCCGCCTTTGACTGTGGCGTACACGTCAAATTCGCCTTCAACACCAGCGATGGTGAAAGGTTGTGCCAAGATCATTTGCAGAACGGGGCGTGCAAAATATTCGTTTTGCGGCTTGCCGTTTACGGTGACTTTGCCGGAACCAGGCTTGATCCAAACGCGAGCAACCGCGTCTTTACGTTTGCCTGTGGCGTATGCGCGGCCCAGTTCATCACGAACAGGTTCACGAACGATCAGTTCGACTTCTGGCGCTGCGGCAACGCCTGCAACGGCTTGCAAGTCTTCGAGTGCGTTGATTTCGTCAGACATGCTCATGCGCTCCGTGTGTTTTTAGGGTTCATGGCCGCAACGTCCAGAACGTCTGGGTTTTGCGCTTCATGTGGGTGTTCGCCACCCGCATAGACGCGCAAGTTGGTCATGATTTGACGGCTCAGGCGGTTGCCAGGCAACATGCGTTTCACAGCCAGCGTTACGATACGCTCTGGGTGTGCACCCTCAAGGATTTGCTCCTTGGTGCGGGATTTGATCCCACCTGGGTGGCCGGTGTGCCAGTAGTGGTGCTCTTGACGTTTGTTACCGGTCAGCTGGATTTTTTCAGCATTGATGATGATAACGTTGTCGCCGCAATCCATGTGAGGCGTAAAGGTTGGCTTGTGCTTGCCACGCAGACGCATGGCTACAATCGATGCCAAACGGCCCAACACGATGCCTTCAGCATCAATGATGATCCATTTTTTGTCGATATCTGCAGGTGTCGCAGAAAAGGTTTTCATGGCAGGAATATCCTGTTTGGGGTGGAGGACATGGAAATTGCGCCATATCCGATATCAGATGAGCGGTGTATAAAGGACGTGCGCGCACGGTCAAGCGACACAAACATGTTTTAGATTATCAAAAACAATGACTTACAAATAAGGTATCATAATACCCCACAGAATTCCGCCCAAATCGCCACCCTGAACGGCTTGCATTCGCGCTTTGTCCCCTGCACCGTGGTTTCTAACCAAATCTCAAAGCGATATCCCCCCGAAATGGTCTCCTTGATCCCGCCGATTCTTGCCACGCTTGCCCTGATGATCACGGCAACGGTTGTTGGTGTGCCCGCAGTCGTCAAACTGATCAAAGTACGCGAGGCAAAACACGAGCTAAAACATGGCTCTGCCGGCTTTATCCGGTCCGTTGCCGGCTGGGCGATGATTGCCTTCTGGTTGATGGCCACGTGGTTTGTGGCGACGATCATTGGCGATTGGGGTGTCTCAGGCGATTTAGACGGCGCGATTGATCGATCCTGGCTGCGCCTGCGCATCTTGCTGGAAATCGCGGCTGCTCTTGGGGATTCAAATTGATGGAGCGCGTTGATGCCGACCAAGGCGACCTTCAGTGCCCGAACTGCGCCGGCCAGTGCCGCTATTCCCCCGTCGCCCAAGGCTTGCAATGTACAATGTGCGGCGCAGTCCACAGCCTAGACACAGCTGACGATCACCTCGCAGCCGCAGAATTCCCGTACGATGTTGATCTGCCAGACGCTGAACCACCTTTGCCGCAGGTCAAAGACCTTAGTGACACGCGCGCGCACCAGTGCCTGACTTGCGGCGGCGAAGTCCTTTTCACCGGCCCTGCCCTGTCCGAACATTGCCCCTATTGCGACGGGGCCATGGTGCTGAGCGATCAAGACAGCGGCTATCAAACCAAAGCATTGATCCCGTTCAAAGCGGATCAGGATTTTGCCCAACGCCAAGCCCTCGATTGGGTCGCAGGACGCCTCGCAGCCCCCGGCGATCTAAACGTTGTCGTCAGTCAGGCCCGCGTCGCCGGTTTGTACGCCCCGTTCTGGACCTTTGACAGCACCGAGGCCGTTGAATACTGGGCCAAACACACAACCGGCAGCGGTGACAACCGGCGCACACGATCCTTGTCAGGGCACATGCGAATCCACTTTGACGACGTGCTGATGCCAGCCTCGCCGCATGTGACACCGCTGATCCGCGACGGGATTCTGCACGAATTCAACCCGAGCGACTTGCGCCCCTACCGCGCCGGATACCTTGCGGGCTTTGCGGCAGAGCGTCACCACCAAACCGTCGATGAAGGGTTGCGTGCCAATGGTGCCGACAAGACCCTGCTGATGCGCAACCGGATCAAGCAACACATCAACAAATCCGGCGTGCACAGCATTCGCTATCAAACCGACATCACGGGCATCCACTATCGGCGCATCCTGCTGCCCGTCTGGATCCTGCACTACACCTACGGCGGCACACCGATGAAGGTTGTGGTCTCTGGCATCGACGGTCGCACCTTTGGCGAACGCCCGTTTTCAAAGTGGAAAATCGCGGGCTATTCGGCGGCGCTGGCGGCGATGACCATTGCGTTTGGAATTGCGTGGGGCGCAGGCGGGCTGCTTTAAACCCCGATCTGGTCGTGCGGATTGTCTAGCAAATCACGCAAACGGTGAATTGCGGCCTCGAAACTCGCCAAACTGACGCCGGCATTGATCGCAAACCGGATCGCATGCGGCACACGCGCATCACGGCAGGCGAATTCCTCGGCTGGGCGGATTTGCACGCCTTGCGCTTCGGCCGCTTGACAGAACGCCCCTGCCCGCCAGCCTTCGGGCAATTTCAGCCAAAGAAACGGCACGTCTTTGCGCCATTTCAAATCGTACCCGCCCAGAATGTTCACGGCACTTTCCACATAGGTATTGGTCCCAAGACGGGCTTTGGTCGTGAGCGCGTCAAGCTGCGGATGGGTCAACAAACGTGCTGCCAAATCGGTGATCGGGGTCGCAAGGCCAAAGAACGAATGCTCTGCCGCGCGGCGCAGTTTTGACCCTTTGCCTTCGGGTGCGACCGCAATCCCGATGCGCAACGCAGGGGTTACAGTTTTCGAAATCGAGGCCACGTACCAGCCGCGTTCCGGGGCCAGCATCCGGTAAGTCGGGGCAACGGCCGCGCCCATGCGGTAACAATCGTCTTCCAAAATTTGCAGATCATGTTTGCGCGCCACGGCAACGATTTGTTCGCGGCGGTATTCTGGCGTGAAACCACAGGTCGGATTGTGAACTTCGGGTGAGGTGCACAGCACCTGCGCCTCGTAGGATTGGCAGGCAGCGGCCAACGCATCAGGGATCAGCCCGTCTTCGTCCATCGCCACCGGCACCACATTCACCCGCAGCAATTCGGCGGCGCGGCGAAAACCGGGATAGGCCAGTTCTTCGACCAAAATCGTTGGTTTGCGCCCCCGCAAGACAGCTTGCAGCACAATCAAAATCGCGTTTTGACCACCGTTGGTCAGCGTCAAATCGCCTTCGCGAAACGCCCCTAAGGGTGCATTTTTCAACCACTGCACCGCGGCCTCGCGCGCCTTTTGCGAAGTATGACGGCTGGGGTAATGCATCACACCCGACGGCGGATCATGGGCAATGTCGGACAGCAACTGACGGATCAGCGACGCCTGTCCGACGCTGGGCAAATGCGGGGAAAACAGATTGACGTTGTAGGTTTGCGCCTTGGAATTGTGGATCGCAGCATCGATTTCGATTGGCGCGAACAGCGGCGCAAAGCTGCGCTTGGGGGCGACAAATGTGCCCCGCCCAACTTCGGCGTTCAGCATCCCCTCGTCGGTCAGGATCGTGTAGGCGCGCGCAACGGTGCCCGGCGTGATGCCCAGTTTCCACGCCAAATCGCGCACCGGAGGCAGCTTTGCCCCCTCAAGCAATTCGCCCGTCGCAACACCGTCACGAATGGTCTGCGCCACCGCTTTGTACTTGGGCCCCGTCAAATGGGAAAGGACCGGTTGCCAAATTGTATCCATTACAATGTTTCCGTAGATTCCTTGTATCAAGTTATCTACCAATACACATGGCGGTACCGTCACATTGTGTCAATACAATATTGGAGAATGCCATGACATATGTAGAGCATTCCAACATCGACGCGCTGATTTACCTGCGCGAAAACAAAAGCTTGCCGATTGTATCGGTCTGGGCAGTGGAATTTGCAGTCTATGTGTCGATTTGGACGACGCGCCGAAACACCCGTGCTGCATTGAAACAGCTAACGGGTGCACAATTGGCGGACGTCGGGCTGACACGCGAGCAGGCTCTTAGCGAGGCCTCCCGCGTGTTCTGGAAGGCATGACTTCCCCGTGATGTGATCCAGACCTCTTCCTTGCCGCCGGTGAACTCCGGCGGCCTTTTTGGATAATGTCTGGTCAATGCTTGGTCAATTTGGGGGGATCGCGTAGGTCAAACTGGCCCGCGCCACAGGTTTTTCCAGCCCGTCAGAAAACAACAACACATCGGAAACCGACAGTTGCTTGCCCAACTTCAACATCCGCCCTTTTGCGATCAGATCGACGCCTGCGGCAGGTTTGCGCATAAAATCAATGCTGCAATTGGTCGTGACTGCCAGCGCCTTGGGCCCGATATTGGCCAATGTCAGCAGGTAGGCACAGACATCCGCCAGCGCGAACATCGACGGGCCTGACACCGTACCGCCGGGGCGCAAATGGCGATCCCCCACCAGCAACCGCATCGTGATTTCATCGGCCGACACTGCATCCACGTAAAAATCATCAGCCACCTGATGAAACACGCCGCGCATGAACTCCATCAACTGCGCTTCATCCATCTTGAGTGACATGCTTTTCCTTCTCCGTTTGGTGCTCTAAACCTTGTTGGAAATGCGGTGGAGGGCAAGATGGCAATTTTGGAACGTCGGGGCACGGGCGCGGTTGCGCAGCTGGTGATGAACGCACCCGAGCGGTTGAACGCGCTGTCGGACGAGATGTTGGCGGCCCTGCACGGCGCGCTGGATGACATCGCCGAGGATCGTTCCGTGCGGGCGGTTGTCCTGTCAGGCAGTGGCAAAGCGTTCTGCGCGGGCCATGATTTGAAACAGATGACGGCGGGTCGCCAAAACGAGGACGGGGGTGCGGCCTATTTCAAAGACCTGTTTGATCGCTGTGCCGCCATGATGGCGCGGGTGCAATCGATGCCGCAGCCTGTCATCGCCCAAGTCCACGGCATCGCGACCGCCGCCGGTTGCCAGTTGGTTGCGACCTGCGACATGGCGATTGCAGCGCAAGGCACGCGTTTCGGCGTCAATGGCGTCAACATCGGCCTGTTCTGCTCTACTCCGATGGTCGCCCTGTCGCGTAATATCGGGCGCAAGAAAGCGTTTGAAATGTTAACCACAGGCACGTTCATCGACGCAGAGCGCGCCGAAAATCTGGGTCTGGTCAACCGCGTTGTGCCGCAGGAGGCTTTGGAATCAGAGGCTATGGACCTTGCGCAATTGGTCGCCAGCAAATTGGGCAGCGCCGTTAAGGTCGGAAAAGAGGCATTTTACGCCCAAATCCAGATGCCCGTGGCCGATGCCTATGCCTACACCGGCGATGTCATGGTGCAAAACATGCTGGAAAAAGACACTCAAGAAGGGATTGCGGCATTTTTAGACAAACGTGATCCGACTTGGGAACAATAGATCGCGCCCACCGGTTCAATCTAAGCACTTGAACGTAAATGAAAAATACCTTCGCCTTCGATTGTTTCCAAATTTGCGTCACATTCTTTCCACATTTGGACTATCAAATTGGGCGGCAATAAGGCACAAATAAGACATCGGGTGAAACGAAGTAACCCAGACGAGATTTTGGGTCGCCGAACGCAGATGGTCCCTCCAGGTCAGCCCTCGCTGATCGACCGTTCCTGCTCCGGCGACCCCAAAACTCTCTCCTTCCCCTCAAATATGATCCGCTTAGGGCCACCTGCGCTGTTGCCTATGGCGCGACCCTGCCCTAAATCCCAATCATGACAGATATATTACACATCGTGGGCGGCGGCATGGCCGGGTCCGAAGCTGCATGGCAGGCCGCAAATATGGGGATCACCGTGGTGATCCACGAAATGCGCCCAAAGGTCGAAACTTTTGCGCATCAAACCGGATTGCTCGGCGAAATGGTGTGTTCCAATTCCTTCCGCTCGGATGATGACGAACAAAATGCGGTGGGTTTGCTGCACTGGGAAATGCGTCAAGCGAGCGGTTTGATCATGCAAACGGCCGACAAACATCGCCTGCCTGCCGGTGGCGCATTGGCGGTTGATCGTGATCACTTTGCCCAAGCGGTGACTGATGCGATTCTGGCGCACCCGAATATCACGGTTGAGTACGGCGAAATCACCGAACTGCCCGCAGACGGCCACTGGATCTTTGCCACTGGCCCGCTGACGTCAACCACCTTGGGCCAAGCGATTGCCAAACAAACCAGCGCGGAATCACTGGCGTTTTTCGACGCAATTGCCCCGATTGTCTATTTCGATAGCATCGACATGTCCAAAGCGTGGATGCAATCGCGCTACGACAAAGGCGAAACCGAAGAAGAACGCACCGCCTACCTGAACTGCCCGATGGACAAAGACCAATACGAGGCGTTCATCGACGCGCTGATGGTCGCGGACAAAGCCGAATTTCACGAGGGCGAAACTGCCGGCTATTTCGACGGCTGCCTGCCGATCGAAGTCATCGCGGAACGTGGCCGTGAATCGCTGCGCTTTGGCCCGATGAAGCCCGTTGGCCTGACCAATCCACACCAGCCAGACGTCAAAGCCTACGCCGTTGTGCAGCTGCGCCGCGACAACAAATTGGGCACGCTTTACAACATCGTCGGCTTTCAAACCAAGATGAAGTATGGCGCACAAACCTATGTTTTTAAAACAATTCCCGGACTTGAGAGCGCCAGCTTTGCCCGCCTTGGCGGCATCCACCGAAACACGTTCATGAACTCGCCCACGTTGCTGGATGACCAGATGCGTTTGCGGTCCGCCCCGCACATCCGCTTTGCGGGTCAGATCACGGGGGTTGAAGGCTACGTTGAAAGTTCCGCCATGGGTTTACTTGCTGGTCGTATGGCGGCCACGGAAATGCTGGGCGGCTCCATCAGCGCGCCGCCAAACACCACAGCGATGGGGGCGTTGATCACGCACATCACTGGTGGCGCAGATGCAAAAACATTCCAACCGATGAACGTGAATTTTGGACTGTTCCCGCTGGTTGAGGGCCTCAAAGGCGGACGTCGCGGGCGCAAAGACCGCTACAAAGCCTACACAGATCGCGCGAAATTGGACTGGCAAGCATGGCTTGGCGCGAGCACACTGGACGCAACCTAGGTTCAAACGTTAACCTACGTCATGAATGACGATTTTTTAAGCAAGTCTTACGGCAAATCAACCAGCGCCAGCGTGCGCGCGCACTATGACGCGTGGGCCGCCAGCTATAACGACGAAATCACCAAAAACGGCTATGCAACGCCGGGGCGATGCGCCTCGGCTTTGGCGCAATTCGCTGATGATTTAGCGGCACCTATTTTGGATTTCGGCTGCGGTACCGGGCTGTCGGGTTTGGCCTTGCGGCTGGCTGGCTTTGATCTGATCGACGGCCTTGATCTGTCGCCCGACATGTTGGCGCAGGCCGAGACATCCGGGGCTTACCGGACTCTCGATGTGATCAAAGCAGGTGCAAATTTGCCAAGCCCCTCACGGACTTATGCGAACATTGCGGCCATTGGAGTGATCGGTGCAGGTGCGGCCCCGATCTCGGTCTTTCACATGCTGATGAAAGCATTGCCACGCAGCGGAAAGCTGGTATTTTCGTTCAACGACCATGCCATCGCAGACGCCAGCAACGAGGGCGCAATTTCCGAATGGACTGATTGCGGGGCGGCCCAGCTTTTGTTCAAAGAATACGGTGATCACTTGCCCGGAATTAACTTGAAGAGTAATGTGTACGTGATTGAAAAAGCGTGACTTTTCGAACCAGATTTGCGCCATCCCCCACAGGCCCACTGCATCTGGGCCATGCCTATTCGGCGCTGTTAGCCTACGATATGGCGATAGAAAATAGCGGCGAATTCCTGCTGCGCGTCGAGGACATTGATCAATCGCGCGCGCGCCCTGAATGGGAGACGCAAATCTATGACGATCTGGCATGGTTGGGGATCAGTTGGTCAGAACCTGTCCTGCGCCAATCTGACCGGCTTGGCGTGTATTCGGAGGCGCTTGATACGCTTTGGGAACATGAACTACTGTTCGCATGTCATTGTAATCGAAAAGATATCCTGAACACCGCCTCCGCCCCTCAAGAAGGATCACCGATGATCGGCCCTGATGGTTTGATTTACCCCGGCACTTGCCAATCGAAACCACGCACGTCGAAATCGCGCCCGACGGATACGGCACTTCGCTTGAATGTCTCAAAGGTCGCTGAGTGGTCCGCATCGTTCATGGAAACGGGTCAAGGCCCTGAGGGTCAAACAGGCAAGATCAACATTTCCGATCAAGAGTTCCAAGCCCAAGTTGGGGCCATCATTTTGGCCCGCCGCGATATGGGTACGTCTTATCATCTGTCCGTGGTGCTGGATGATGCTGCCCAAGGAATCACGCATGTGGTGCGTGGTCAGGATCTGTTCGAGGCGACCAAAATCCACGTGTTGCTGCAACATTTACTGGGCGTGCCGACGCCCATCTACCATCATCACAGCCTAATCCGTGATGACGCAGGCAAACGATTGGCCAAGCGCGATGATGCACGGGCATTATCAAAATACCGCGCTGAGGGATGCACCCCCGCCGATATTCGCGCGATGGTCGGGTTGTAGCCTACTCAGGCGACATCAGCTCAACTTCAGTGCCATCTGTCACGTCGGTGTAAAAACAAACGCGCCGCCCCGTGTGACACGCGGGCCCCGTTTGACGCACAACAGCCAGCAAGCAATCACGATCACAATCGACCCGCAGCGCCACCAGTTCCTGCACGTTGCCCGATGTTTCGCCCTTGATCCAGAACGCTTGGCGCGACCGGCTCCAGTAGGTCACACGTTTGGTCGACAGGGTTTTTGCAACGGCCTCGGCGTTCATCCACGCCATCATCAACACCTCGCCAGATGCTGCGTCTTGGGCAATTGCGGGGATCAAACCAGCCTCGTTGAACGTCAAACTTGCAGGGTCAAACATCACATCATCCGTCATCGCAGAAAACCTTTTTGCATCTTTGGTCCAGACGCTTATGTAATAGGTTCAGCGGTAAGGAAAGCGGCCATGAGCGATACAGATCTGATCAAACTCTATTCGGGGCGCATTTTGGCCCTCGCGGCTGACATTCCCCATCACGCACGTCTTGAGGGACCACAGGCCAGCGTCAAGAAACGCTCGCCCTTGTGCGGCTCAACCGTGACTGTCGACGTTAACGTTCAAGACGGGCGGATCACCGCCTTTGGTCAGGACGTCAAAGCCTGCGCCTTGGGCCAAGCGGCGGCAGCTGTAACCGGATCCGCGATCATTGGATGCACGTTGAATGACGTTGAAACGGCACGCGACGCCTTGCGCGCGATGCTCAAATCAAACGGCCCGGTGCCTGCGGCCCCTTTCGACGGGTTCGAAGTGGTGGAACCCGCACGCGACTATAAAAACCGACACGCCTCGATTTTGCTCAGCATCGAAGCCACATTTGAAGCCATGCAGCAAGCCGCCCAGTCCGATTGCGCCTGACATTGCCTAACGGGCATTAAGCACATTTGAAGAATTCCACGCTAAGGCTGGTATTGCGCCACAAGTCTTAACGAGGTTTCATGTCTACACATTCAACATTCCCTGATCCGAAACAGATGACGCGCATGTCGAAATCGGCATCAATCATGGGATACGAAATCGTTGATTTGGCTGGATTTCTCGACGTGGTCGAAGCACAGGCGCAACGTCAGCGCCGTGAATTGGCAGAGCTTAGCAAAAGCGCGCGCGCGATTCTTGGGGCCAACGAAGAATCGCGTTCCGCCCTGATTGATTCGTCCGAAAGCAGCGATGCCACGGCGCAGGAAATCTACAGTTCTGCCGAGGCAATGCGCGATGTTGGCGAAAAAACCCGCGGCGTGGCTGAGTGGGTGCAAGAACTAGGCGCGCGGACTGAAACCGTCTCTAGCACGCTCAAGGCGGTGAAAAAGAACAATTCGCAAATCGCGTCGATTTCGATGCAAGTGAACACGCTGGCGATCAATGCCAAGATCGAGGCGGCCCATGCAGGCGACGCGGGCCGAGGTTTTGCGGTCGTCGCAGAGGCCATCAACGAACTTAGCCAGCACACCAAAGCGGCGGCAGCACAGATTTCTACCAACATCGAAGCCTTGAGCGAATGGATGGCCAAATTGGGCGTCGAAGCGCATGAGGTTGCCGCGATGGCCAGCCACGTGTTGGAACACTCCAGCAGCACGGATCAGGCGCTTGGCCGGATGGAGCAATCGGTGGCCGCCACCAATGATCTGGCACAACGGATCAAGATCCGCGCCGAAACAATTGGTTCGACAGTTGCAGCCTTCGAACCAGTCCTGAACGGATTAGAAGAGAGCGCGACCGCCACAGCTGGCGGCATCGAAGAAGCCCATGGACGCATTCAATCCTTGATCGACACGTCAGAGACAATTGTCCAAGCCAGCGCCGGTTTGAGCGGATTGACCGCAGACAGCAAGTTCATCGACTACGTCCAAACAGCCGCTGCGACGGCCAGCGCCGCACTGTCCAACGCCGTCGAAACCGGTCAGATCAGCCTGCCCAAAATGTTCGATACCGGCTACAGACCGATCCCAAACAGTGACCCGGAACAGGTTTTGACCGCGTTCACAACGCTGATGGACGCCGTGATGCCAGACATCCAGGAACCCGCCGTGCAGTTCGACCCCAAAGTCGTATTTTGCGCAGCAGTGGACAAAAACGGCTATCTACCAACGCACAACCACAAATTTTCGCATCCCCAAGGCGACGATCCGGTTTGGAACATGGCGAACTGCCGTAACCGTCGCATCTTTGCTGATCGTGTCGGCCTTAAGGCCGGACGAAACACAGAGCCGTTTTTGTTACAAGTTTACCGGCGCGACATGGGCGGCGGTGACTTTGTGATGATGAAGGATCTGTCCGCACCCATCATGATCCAAGGCCGCCACTGGGGTGGGCTGCGGCTTGCGTACACGTTCTAAAACAACGAGGCGAATGCCCAATCTGCGATGCAGGTCATGATGCGTTTTCAGAGCGATCCATAAAGTCCAAGCGTAAACATTTTGCCCCCTGCCTAAAGTAGAGCATGAACGATTTCCAACCTTTGCCAAAGTCGTGAGATCAAAAAAAACGCCGCTCATCCAAAGGGATGGCGGCGCAAGTAACTGTATCTTATGGGGACCCTGGACCATTCAGAGCCGAAGGTGACGGCTTAACGTAGGACAGGCAGTGTCTGTTAACGCATCAATTTGGGACGGACGCGAAGAATGGTCGGCATAAGATCGCAGGCAGAAAATCAAACAAAAGACGGCAGAGACAGGCCAACAAAGAGCATCACAATTAACGCGGCCATTCCAATCGCATCCTGCAACAAAGTATCTTGCGCACGGTTCGCGATTGATTTGATTTGGCGAATAGTTGTCATGTTCGTCGGTGCCTCATGTTCTTCTGTTGCACCTTTGTTCTCACTTTGATCCGCTCTTGTAAAGAACTTTTTGAGAACATTTGTGAACTTTTTGGCATGTCTTCGTCTAACCCACTGAAATCAAACGGATCGCTTCATCCTGCCGCATTAACCATAATAATGTCCGCGCAGCCTGCCCCCGTGGTTTTTCCAATGCAGGATCGTCCATCAACAACGCCCGCGCATCACTTTGGGCAACTGCCATCAAATCGGCTTGCCGCTCAAGATCGGCAACACGGAACCGCGGCATGCCCGATTGCGCAACACCGATCACATCCCCTGCCCCGCGCATAGCCAAATCCGTCTCGGCAATCACAAATCCGTCCTCGGTTTCGCGCATCACTTCCAAACGCTTTTGCCCCGTTTCTGACAACGGTGATTGATAGAGCAAAACGCAGGTCGACGCGGCGTCTCCTCGCCCGACCCGACCGCGCAACTGGTGTAGCTGCGCCAGCCCAAATGTTTCGGCCCGCTCGATCACCATAATCGTGGCATTGGGCACATCGACCCCGACCTCGATCACCGTGGTTGCGACCAAAACTTTGGTCTCGCCCGATTGGAAACGCACCATCGCCGCATCCTTGTCAGCGGGTGGCATTTGCCCGTGCACAAGCCCGACAACGCCTTCGCCCAACATCGCGCGCAACCGCTTGAACCGTTCTTCTGCTGCGGTCAAATCGAGGATTTCGCTTTCCTCGACCAATGGACAGACCCAATAACATTGCTGCCCGGTTGCCATCACCGCAGGCAAGCGTTCGACGACCTCGTCGATCCGTTCTGTCGACACCATCGCTGTTCGAATCGGTTTGCGTCCGGGTGGTTTTTCATCCAGCACCGACACATCCATATCGCCATATTGTGCCAAAGCCAGCGATCGCGGGATCGGTGTTGCGGTCATCACCAACACATCTGCATGGCGCCCCTTTTTGCCCAGCTCAAGCCGTTGGCGGACCCCGAACCGGTGTTGTTCGTCCACAATCGCAAGGCGCAAATCGGCGAACACCACGTCCGGCTGAAACACCGCATGGGTGCCCACCAAAATCTGAATGCCACCGCGCGCCAAAGCTTCCAGTTTTGCGATCCGCTCGCGTCCTTTGTCCCGCCCAGTCAGCAATTCCAGAACCACGCCAGCATCTTCGGCTAGCGGTTGCAAACCGGCCAAATGTTGACGTGCCAAAATCTCGGTCGGGGCCATCATAACGCCTTGGCCACCAGCCTCGACAGCAACCAAAAGCGCCATAAAAGCGACCAACGTTTTGCCTGCCCCAACATCCCCCTGAAGCAATCGGTTCATGCGGTTTTCATCAGCCATATTCGCTGAAATCTCAGCAATCGCACGGGTTTGTGCGCCCGTCGGGCGGTACGGCAGCGCACCTAGAACCTTTGATTGCAAACGACCTGTTGCCTTGCTGGAACGCCCCTGCGAGCGCCGTTCGCGCAGGCGGGCCAATGCAAGCGTCAACTGATGCGCCATCAGTTCATCATAGGCCAGACGTTCCCGCGCAGGCGAAGTGGCGGCCAGATCACCAACGCTTTGCGGCGCGTGTGCATCCTGAATTGCTGGCCCAAAATCTGGCCAATTCGATTGCGCCTTTTGGTTAGGATCGATCCATTCCGTCAACGGCGGCACTAGATTTAGGGCAGCGCGAGTGGCTTTGAACATCGTCTTTTGGGTCACGCCTGCGGTCAAAGGATAGACCGGTTCAAAGCTGGGAATGTCCTTTGCATCCTCTTCTGGAACCGCATGATCCGGATGCACCATCTGGCCAATGCCATCGAATAATTCGACACGGCCCGACACGATGCGGCGTGATCCAGTTGGCAAAGTACGCTCTAGATAATCGCCGCGCGCATGGAAATAGACCAACTGAAAAGACGTGCCCTCGTCTTCGACTTGAATACGGTACGCACCACCTTTGTTGCGCGCCGGACGATGCGCACCGATGGTCACACTGACCGTGACGGTCGCGGGCAAAGTCACGTCCTGAATGGAGGTGCGCAGTTGGCGATCGATCCCAGTGTGGGGCAAGGTGAACAGCAGATCACGTGGTGCTTCGACACCAAGCTGCGGAAACAGTTTGGCGGTTTTTGGCCCCACCCCGGCCAGCGTTTCCAGACCGGCAAAAAGCGGAAAAAGAGAGGTCGGGCGCCCGCTCATAATCCCTCGATCAGGGCGAGCCATTCGTCCTCGTCTAAGGTTTGAATGCCCAATTCGACAGCCTTTTTCGCCTTGGAACCGGCCCCTGGCCCTGCCACCAATAGGTCCGTCTTTGCGCTAACAGAGCCCGAGACTTTGGCCCCTAATCGCTCGGCTTTGGCCTTTGCCTCGGCGCGGGTCATCTTTTCAAGAGACCCGGTGAAGACGACGGTTTTGCCTGCAACCGGGCTGCTTGATGTGTCGCGGCGAACGACATCTTGGATGTCCAACAGCGCTGCCAACCGATTGATTGCAGCGCGTTCTTCAGGGTTCGAAAACGCGTTTACGAGCGACGTTGCCATGACCTCGCCGACCCCGTCCACGCCCACCAAATCGTCCCAGACGGGTCCAGACAAAGGTTTTGACGCATCCATCCCGTCGCTTAACGCGGTCCACGTTCCAAAATGCGCCGCAAACAGGTTCGAGGCTGCCTCGCCCACATGGCGAATACCGAGGGCAAACAACAAGCGGCCCAACCCAATCACGCGTTTTTCATCGATTGCATCGAACAGATTAGATGCCGACTTGTCGCCCCACCCTTCGCGATTTTTCAGTTGCTGCATACCGCTGCCAAAGCGATCCCGCAGCGTAAAAATGTCGGCGGGTTCAGCGATCCAACCGTCGGTATGGAATTGTTCGACCTGTTTGGCCCCAAGCCCTTCGATGTCAAAGGCAGAGCGGCCAACAAAGTGTTTCAATTTTTCTACGGTTTGAGCAGGACAAATCAACCCACCTGTGCAGCGACGCACAGCATCCCCAACTTCGCGCGGCGCGTCGCTGTGGCATTCAGGGCATCGATGCGGGAAATCAAAGGGCACGGCATCTTCGGGTCGTTTGCTGATATCTACATCCGCAATTTTCGGGATCACGTCACCCGCACGGTAGATCTGCACCCAGTCGCCGATGCGGATATCCTTGCCCTCACGAATTTCACCACCTTTGGCGTCTCGACCTGCGATGTAATCTTCGTTGTGCAAGGTCGCGTTTGAAACGACGACGCCGCCTACGGTGACAGGTGCGAGGCGTGCAACGGGGCTAAGTGCGCCTGTGCGTCCGACTTGAATGTCGATGCCTTCTAATCGGGTCCACGCCAATTCCGCCGCGAATTTATGCGCGATTGCCCATCGCGGTGTCGTGGACCGAAACCCTAGCCGGGCTTGCAGCGTCAAATCATTAACTTTGTAGACAACACCATCAATGTCATAGCCAAGGTTGGCCCTTTGCTGTTCGATTTTGCCGTAATGCGTGACCAACGCCTCTGGCCCATCGCAAAGCTGCGTCAAAGGATTTGTTTGAAAACCCAACGTTTTGAGCCGATCAATCGCACCCATTTGTGTGTCGGCCAAGGGATCAGAAAGCGCGCCCCACGCGTAGGCAAAAAACCGCAACGGCCGCGCGCGGGTGATTTCAGCGTCTAATTGGCGCAATGAACCTGCAGCTGCGTTGCGCGGATTGGCAAATAACTTGCCACCCTTTTGGCTTTGGTTTGCGTTTAGCGCTTCGAAATCGGCATGTGACATGTAGACTTCTCCGCGGACTTCTACGGTTTTTGGAGCATGCGCCAAACGTTGCGGAATATCGGCAATCGTACGTGCGTTGGTTGTGACGTTTTCGCCAACTGAACCATCACCACGTGTCGCCGCATGAACAAGTCGCCCGTCTTCGTAGCGCAAAGACAGAGACAAGCCATCGATTTTGGGTTCAGCCGTAAAGGGCAAAGGCGTCGTTGCCTCTAGCCCTAGATACTTGCGAATACGACTGTCGAATTCGGTCACATCCTCAACATCAAACGCGTTGGACAAGGACAACATTGAAACCGCGTGCGTGATTTTTGAAAACCCTTCGGAGGGGGCTGCACCGACTTGATCCAAGGGGCTATCGGTACGTTTAAGATCAGGAAAGGCAGCCTCAAGCGCAGAGTTACGCCGTTTCAGTCGATCATAGTCTGCATCATCAAGATCGGGTGCATCTTTTCCATGGTAGGCCGTGTTGGCCTTGCCTAACATTTCGGCCAACTGCGCAAGTTCGCTTTGCGCATCTTCATGTGTCAGCACGGATATGTCGCGTTCAAAATTCAATGGTCTGCCCCTTCGTGTGCTCTATAGAAATAGGCGGCAGACAAGGGCAGGTCCAGTTGGATTCGGTCCAAAATGTGCGGAATATTTTGGTCATCTAAAAACGGCGACAGGCGACACCCTAAAGTATCGCCTACCGCCCGTGCAGCGGTGTCGACCGAACCAAAGGTCGACGGTGCCGTAATTTATGAGGTCGCTTGATCTATCGTGCGCCGACAACCAATCGGTGATCTTCAGGCGCAGCAACAGGTTCTGGATCGCGCAAGACGTAACCGCGCCCCCAAACCGTTTCGATGTAGTTTTCACCACCAGTGGCAACGCTGAGCTTTTTGCGCAGCTTGCAAATGAACACATCGATGATCTTCAATTCGGGTTCATCCATGCCGCCATAGAGGTGGTTCAGGAACATTTCTTTGGTCAAAGTTGTTCCTTTGCGCAGGCTCAGCAGTTCCAGCATCTGGTACTCTTTACCCGTCAGGTGCACGGTTTTACCCTGCACGCTGATTGTTTTGGCATCCAGGTTAACCGCAATCTGACCTGTATTAATCACTGATTGCGAGTGGCCTTTGGACCGGCGAATGATCGCATGGATACGCGCCACCAGTTCTTCGCGGTGGAATGGTTTGGTCAAAAAATCATCTGCCCCAAACCCAAAGCCTTTGATTTTGCTTTCGGTATCATCGGCCCCCGACAGGATCAAAATCGGCGTTTCAATCCGCGCAAGGCGCAATTGACGCAGCACATCGTGACCGTTCATATCCGGTAGATCGAGGTCAAGAAGGATCAAATCGTAATCATAAAGCTTGGCTAGATCGATCCCCTCTTCGCCCAGGTCCGTCGCATAGACGTTCAGGTTGGCATGGGTAAGCATCAATTCGATACTCTTCGAGGTCGTTGGATCGTCTTCAACCAGCAGCACACGCATTCTTTTTCTCCGCTATCACATCAAGGGTTAACCATTGGCACTAAACGTGAACAAAAAAGGTTAACCATCGGTTACCGATAACTAGATATTAGCCATACAACCTAAAACTGTCTATATTTCTGAACAGATGTGGCTTTTAAAGCGGCTTCTCCGTGCAAACTAACGGCCCGAACCCACTCTTTGAATTCATCTTCGCTTAACTTGTAGCTGGTCAAGGCCGCCTCTTCCGAGAGCAAACCATACAAAACACCACGCACAACTGCCGCCTTGCGCGACGCCACCCATCGGCGCGTCGTTTCGCTTGGCAAATCTGCCTTGGTCATTATTGAACCGTCCGGCAGCGTCACTGCACGCGGTCCTTCCACCTTTTTTAGATACATTTTTTCACCCGATTTATTGTCCCAATCTTTGTCTTGGCTGGAACATTCGCGCAATTAGGCTTAATGAGCGGTGAAGCTGGCCCTTGAGAATGATTAGGATTTTCCTATATTTTCTCAGACATTCTACAAACCTTGTGTTGGGCCACGTGACAAACCACGTGATCGACGCCCAAACTGACCCCATTCGGAGATGCCACCATGGCACTGGATCAAAACAAAACGCTCAATTCACTGGGCTTTGCCAAACCACCGTCCGAGACGCGCGTGGTGGTTGCAATGTCAGGCGGCGTGGACAGTTCCGTTGTCGCCGCGATGCTGGCTGAGCAAGGCTACGATGTGGTTGGCGTCACCCTACAGCTTTACGATCACGGTGCTGCTTTGGCGAGAAAAGGCGCATGCTGTGCCGGTCTTGATATCCATGATGCGCGCCGAGTCGCCGAAACCATGGGCTTTCCGCACTATGTTTTGGACTATGAAAACGTGTTCAAAGACGCGGTGATCGACGAATTCGCAGACAGCTATCTAGGCGGTGCGACCCCTGTACCCTGCATCCGCTGCAACGAACGCGTGAAATTCAAAGACCTGCTTGAAACCGCCAAAGACCTTGAGGCCGATTGCATGGCGACCGGCCACTACATTCAACGGATGGTGGGCGATGCAGGCCCCGAATTGCACAGCGCCGCAGACGCTAACCGCGATCAAAGCTATTTCCTGTTCTCCACCACCCCAGAACAGCTCGACTACCTGCGTTTTCCGCTTGGGCATCTGCCCTCAAAGGATGACACTCGCGCACTGGCCGCAAAATACGGGCTTAGTGTGGCCGACAAACCCGACAGCCAAGACATCTGCTTTGTGCCCAACGGCGACTACGCCTCGGTCATCCGCAAACTGCGCCCAGAAGCCGCCGCACCAGGCGACATTGTCGACGTCGACGGAAACGTGCTGGCGCAGCATGACGGCGTCATTAACTACACCATCGGCCAACGCAAAGGTCTCGGCATCGGCGGCCTTGCCTATCCGCTTTATGTTGTGAAACTGGACCCCAACACACGCCAAGTTGTTGTTGGGCCCAAATCAATGCTGGCGACACGGATTGTACCGCTCAAAGAAATCAACTGGCTTGGGGATGAACCTCTGACCAGCCGCACGGAATGGCATGTGGGCGTGCGCGTGCGCTCGACCCGTCCGCCGACAGATGCGATCATCCGCCCGATTTCGGACACCGAAGCAACGGTGGAATTGATCACCGCAGAACAAGGCGTATCCCCGGGCCAAGCCTGCGTGTTTTACGACCGCGACAGCAGCCGCATCTTTGGCGGTGGCTGGATCCACAAAGGCTAGCGACACGCGCCAATAAAATATGGAATGCCCGCGTCAGCGGGTGCCTTTGGATCAGGTCAGGCCTTGGGCATCCGGTCCAGCACGGCACGTGCAGCGCGCAAACCGGGATCTTCGCCACCCTGCCTTAAACGCGTCATCGTGACGCCCATGGCCGCG
The DNA here is from genome assembly GCA_029251465.1 of Ascidiaceihabitans sp. Taxonomy (GTDB): domain Bacteria; phylum Pseudomonadota; class Alphaproteobacteria; order Rhodobacterales; family Rhodobacteraceae; genus Ascidiaceihabitans. The sequence continues at coordinate 29,577 of JAQXDI010000067.1, read as the reverse complement.
CGCTGGAGCTCAGGGTCAGCCATCAGCTTCTCCAGCCCCCCCGCAACCAAATCACCGCGGCAGTCAGCCCCGATAAATTCGGGCACGTGGCGGGTGTCCGACACCAGATTGATCAAATTGGCCGTATCAACGATGGCCAACCCTTGCATGATCTTAAGGCTCAGCCAATTCACCGTGTAGATACTGACCGTTGGGGTCTGTGCCGCAGCCATTTCAAGCATGACCGTGCCGGACGCGGCAATCGCAAAGTCAGCGGCAGCAAATGCGGCGCGTTTATCCGCCATTGCCGCCGCAAGCGACTGACCGCTTGGGTCAAGGATCAGCGGTTCTATGGGCCACTCCTTGGCCTGTTCTTGTACCAAGGTCGCAACCGGTCCGGCCGCAGGAACTACAACCTTCAAGTTGGGATGTGCTGCCACCAACGGCTTTAACGCGTCCCCCAAAATCGGAGCCAATCGCGAAACCTCGCCCCGCCGTGATCCGGGCAACACCAACAGCAATGGGTCAGCGTCACCCAAACCATGTTGATCACGAAACGCCTTTGCATCATCCGACGACGCCACAGGTTCCGCCACAACAGGATGCCCGACGAAATCACATTCCATTCCCGCCGCTTCCATGTAGGGCGGTTCAAAAGGCAGCAGCGCCAGCACGTGATCAATGACTTTTGCCATCTTTACAGCGCGCCCCGGGCGCCACGCCCACACGGACGGTGCCACGTAATGCACACAGCGAATGTCACTGGCTTCTTTCACCAGCTTTGCCACGCGCAGGGAAAAATCAGGACTGTCGATGGTGATCATCACGTCAGGTTTAGTGTCGATCACCGCCTGCGCTGTTTCGCGTATCCGGCGTTTCAGGTGGAAATATTTAGGGAGGATTTCTGCAATCCCCATCACGCTCAGCTCGTTCATCTCAAAACGGCTGGTCAGCCCTTGGGCCTGCATCTGAGCGCCGCCAATACCATCAAATGACACGTCCGGTTGCAATTTGCGCAGGCCAGCCATTAACGCGCCACCCAGCTTGTCACCAGACACCTCGCCGGCCACGACAAACACGCGCATGCTCATTCGCCCGTGCGCGACCAAAGGACAATGCCCGCGGCATTCGCCAGCGCAATGCAGCGATCCGCATCCAGCAACAAAACGTCACCCGCATCAATCACGATGCCAGCAAGACCCGCGTCAATCACCGCCTCGAGAGTACGCGGCCCGATTGTTGGCATATCTGCGCGCATGTCTTGGCCAATCTTGGGGCCTTTGACCAATACCCCCTGCGCCAGCAGTGGCGTTTTTGGCAGCGTCGCGATCATATGATCCGTACCGCCAATGGTCTCCATTCCCAACAGTTGCCCGCCTCCTGTCACACAGGTTTGGCCCACGTCATACGGGGCCATCGCGGCCAATACATCTGCACCTAGTTTTGCGTCCAGACGCATCTGGGCATCGGGCCATTTTTCAGACAACACTCCAGGCTGAGCAATCAATTCCGGCGCCAGCTCATGCGCAGCGCGCACTCTGAAACCGGTCTGTTCGAACAGGCCCATGACCGCCCGCAGCGCTGCATCGTCCCCTGACGTTATCGCCCCCATCAACAACGGCACCAGCGGCGCTGTGTTCTCATCCAGCTTTGAAGGGTCAATCTGCGGGCGATCAATGGCACCGCAGGCACAGGCCTCGGTGACGCCGTGATGGCCCAATTCAATCAGCAGAGTCCCAAGTGTTTCAAACGAAAACACCAAGTCCGCCTTGAGACCGGTGGGGGCAAACCCCTCGATCACACAAATCAGCGGTGGTTCAGCCTGAGCTGCGGCGATTTTTGCGGGCAAATCGCCTGTGCCACAAATCAGCGCCAACATCAGCGTGGCGTCAAGAATGAGCGATCGCTTTCGCCCAAAACAAAATCAGTGATTTTTTTGACATAGGCGCTGTCTGTATCAGCACCCAGTCGCTCTGCCCGATCATGGAACGTGCCCTCACCCTGCGCCAGCATCTGGAACGCCGCGCGTAGGGCCGTGATGTCGGCGCGCGCAACACCGCGACGTTTCAATCCAACCAAATTCAAACCCTCCAGCTCGCCGCGCGGGGCCTGCACCAGACCGTATGGAATAACGTCATGCGTGACCTTGGTCAGCGCGCCAACGATTGCACCACGCCCAACGCGGACAAACTGATGCACACCGCCCAGCCCGCCAACAATCACATCGTCCTCAAGCACCGCGTGCCCGGCGATCGCCACCGAATTGACCAAAACAACACGATCCCCAATGACCGCGTCATGGGCAATGTGACAGCCTGCCATAAACATTCCATCGTCACCAATGCGCGTGACACCGCCACCACCCTCGGTGCCGACATTCATCGTAACATGTTCACGGATGCGGTTGCGCTTGCCGATCACAAGGCGCGACTGTTCGCCTTTGAATTTCAGATCCTGCGGGATTTCACCGATGACCGCAAAAGGGTAAATGACGGTCCCTTCGCCCACTTCCGTAGACCCCGTCACAACAACATGGCTTTTCAGCTCGACATCAGCGGCAAGCACAACTTCAGGACCGACCAAACAAAACGGACCCACCTTGGCGGTTGGATCAATTTGCGCACCGGCCTCGATTATGGCTGACGGGTGAATATTGCTCACGCGCTCTTACTCCTTAGGTAGGTCGATCATCGCGGTGAATTGCGCCTCGCACGCCAATTCGCCTGCGACCTCGGCCACACCTGAAAACTTCCAGACCTTGCCGCCGGGCTTACCACGAATGGTTTTCATCTTTAGCTCCAGAACATCGCCCGGAATAACCATGCGGCGGAATTTGCAGCCATCGATTGCCATGAAATAGACCAGCAATTCCTTGTCAGACATGTTCAGCGCAGTGCCCACCATGACAGCCGCCGTTTGCGCCATTGCCTCAACAATTGTGACACCCGGCATAATCGGATTGCCAGGAAAATGGCCCTGAAAATGCGGTTCGTTCATGGTGACGTTTTTGATGCCACGCGCCGAATGGATGCCGTCAATATCGACAACTTTATCAACCAGAAGAAATGGATAGCGGTGGGGCAGAATGCGCTGGATCAGATGGATGTCTGCGCTCAGAAGTTCGGAACTCATGGGCCTGCTCTTTCCTTGTCTTGATTTTAAGTACTCATAACTGCCTAGCAAGCCAAACCACCGTGGGCAAGGTGATCACTCGACTGGCAGCGCGTTCTTTGGGGCCGCCAACGGCGCACCTTCGCCAAGGGTTGCGTCAATCCGTAATATTGCGGCACCGGTGACATCGACGGCATCCGCGCTAAAAAACACATTACGACGATCCAAAAGCACTGCGGCTCCTGCGTCGCGCATCAGGTTTTCCAACACCGGACCAGCAGACTGAAGGAAGACGACTTGCTGCTGCTCCAAAAGTTGCGTCAACGCTTGGGTTTTTCCCAACTGGCGGGACCGAGTGGCTTGCACCTTTGCATCAAACTCATCGGCAAGTTTTCTGAAGTTGGCCGCAGGCGTGGTGGCGCGTCGCTCTGTCAAAGACTGCTCTTGTGCCGACAGCTCCTGTTCGATCTCGACGTTCTCGGCGACCAAGGCAGCGCTAAGCCGGCTTTGATCCCGCGCAACGCGTTTCCCGAACGCGCTGCCAACATAAAGCTGCTCGCTGTCCACAACCAGAATCGGACTGCGCACCGTTTCAGTTGACTGAGCGTGCACCGCTGAAACAAGCGTCATGACAAATCCGCCCGTCAATACCGATGACAGCACTGCGGCCATCAGCATTTTCAAACATGACTTGCTAAACGGGGTTTGTCCCATAGCGGATCAGAACTTGGTGGTCAGCGTCAAATCAAACGTCTGCTCGATGTCATAGTCTTCTTTTTTGATGGCCTTGGTAAAGTTGAACCGCAGTGGGCCAACCGGCGTTTCCCAAAGGATGCCAACGCCGATGACATGACGGAAGGCGCCACTCTCGCCATCTACAGCCGTGCCACCTGTGTTCACGTCGCTTAGGTCCCAAAGGTTGGCCACATCGTAAAACAGCGCGCCTGTGATGCCATATTCCTCAGGTAAACCCAGTGGGAATTCAGCTTCAAAACGGGCCACCACAAACAAGTTACCGCCCAATGCATCGCCTTTCACACCGTCGCGCGGGCCAATACCGCCGGTCTCAAACCCACGGAACGTTTGTGAGGAAATAATAAAGCGATCCGCGGCACGGTTTGTCCCGCTGACCCACGACAATCCGCCTGCTTCCAAAGTCGCGCGCAATGTGACCTCTTCGTTAAAGATTTTGCGCTGTGCAATCGCTTTGGCCGTGGTTTTGATGTACTCGCTGTCGCCGCCAACGCCGGCAAAGTCTTGGCCGAACTGGAACAAAAATCCGCGATCCGTATCAATGCCGGTGGTGCGTGTGTCATAGGTGTATAGATAGCCAAGGGCCGACGATATTTGCGGAACTGCTGCAATGTCGGAAGCGATGATTGTTCCATTAACGGACGTGTCACGCTCGAGCACATCAATGCGCTCTGCAGTGTAGCGCAGTTGCAAACGGGAATTTTCAGCAATCGGGAACGACAGGCTCGGCTGAAAGAAAATCTTCTCTGTGTCGTATGTGGCATAATCGCTGTCTGTTTCGCTATAGCTCAGTGCAATCGCGAACTCTACATTTCGGCCCAAGAATGCGGGCTCTGCGAACCGAAATCCGTAGCTCTCGAGTTCTTCTGCCGTTGAAAAATCAAGGCTAAGCTGTTGGCCCCGACCCACAAAGTTTTTTTCCACAAAACTGATCGCAAGGCCAAATCCGTCAGTTGCCGAAAATGATCCACCAAAACTAAGCGACCCGGTCGGTTGCTCTACAACATCAACATCAACAATGACCTGATCCGGCGCAGAGCCTTCTCGGGCATTCACTTGCGAGGATGAAAAGAAATCCAATGCGCGAATGCGTTCCGCAGCTTCGCGAATTTCGCGCGGGTTCAACGGATCACCTTCGACTGAGTCAAATTGACGGCGGATCACTTGATCCAGTGTCGTCGTGTTGCCTTCGATGTCGATGCGTTCCACTAATTCGCGCGGGCCGCGTGACAGAACAAATTCGACATCCAGCGTCAGATTGCGATCATTGCGTTTGATACGCGGCTCGACGCGCAGAAAATCAACACCTTGTTTGACGGCCAAACGCTCCATGCGAGCGATCTCTTGCTCCACCAAGGTAGGCGAATAAACGACACCGGGGCGGACACGGATGACGTCTTGGTAGTCATCTGAATCCACTGAGTTGATGTTGGAAACCGTGGCGATTTCACCAAATTTGAATTGCTGGCCCTCTTGGATATTGAAGGCAAGGAAATATCCATCACGTTCTTGCGCCAATTGTGCGTTCACAGAATTGGTGCGGAAATCGATGTAGCCACGCGACAAGTAGAAATCTTGCAGGATTTGTTTGTCGAATTCGATGCGATCCTCAACAAAAGTGTCTTTGCGCACCAACGCGCGGAAAAGACCGGCTTGTTTGGTGTCCAGAACACGGCGCAAACGGTTGTCAGAATAAATACGGTTGCCCACAAAGCTCAGGCGTTCGATTTCGACAACGTCACCTTCGAAAATCTCGAACACCACATCAACCCGGTTATTGGACCGTTTGATGATGCGCGGGGTGACACGTGCTGCCAAACGGCCGTCGTTTGTGTAGGCTTCGGCGATAGCTGCGGCGTCTGCTTCGGCAACGGAAGGGTTGAATACGCGGCGCTCTGCAGAGGTGACCAAAGCCGACATCGCTTCATCTTTGATGCGGCGGTTGCCCTCAAAGCTGACGCGGTTGATTGTCGGGAATTCAACAACTGTGATGCGCAACGTGTTTCCGGCAGGCGCCATTTCGACGCTTTCGAACAATCCGCTGTTTTGCAAACGTTGATAGGCGTCATTTAGCTGGCCGGCGCTGACCGTTTGGCCCCGTGCGATTCCCGACTGAGAAATCACAGCTGAATCGCCAATTCGCGCATTGCCTTCAACGACAACGCGATTGAATTTGAAATTCTGCGCAACAGCAGGTGCCGATTGCACCGCCCAAACCGCTGAAATTAGTAGAAAAACGCCAAATGCGCGTACAATTGTCTGCACGCTCGTTGATCCGACTTTTTTGCCTGCACGCATTTTCGAAAACCCCAGTCTCATGGATTGCCCCCACCTTCAGACATCTATTTCTTTCTGAGTACCGAGAATACAAAGGCTTGTCAAAACGACAAAGGCCCAGACACGGTGGTCTGAGCACTTAATTTTCACAACATGTGGTGGGTATCGCTGCTGGTGGGCGGCGGATTAAAGCCCGCTCATCCAAATGCCCAAGCAAAGGCCGGCTGTCAGCGTGCCCAAATACAAGGCACGATCCCAGTTCAAATCTAGGAGTAAGCTTAGGCCGCGGTAGCTGGATTGAAGCGTCTGCATGGTCGAATTCCTTTTGTTAAGAAAACTCTACCTCGCGAATGTGGTGGCAATTGGGACCAAATGTGGCAGCAATTGGGCAGGCCAACATGTGGCCCGCCCTGATGCGCAATGCCCGTTACGGACAGAATAAATCGTTGAACAACGAGAACATCATCAGCCCCAAGACCAAGGTCAAACCGATCGTCATCAAGATGCGCAGCGCGCGATCGCTTGGCGGGCGTCCGGTGACAGATTCAAAGGCGTAAAACACCAGATGACCGCCATCCAATGCCGGGATCGGGAACAGGTTTAGCAGACCCACCGCTGTGCTCAGCACCGCAATGAACCAGATAAAGCTGTCGACGCCTTGGCTTGCCATCGCGCCCGATGTTTGCGCAATGCCGATTGGACCAGACAGATTACAGGTGCTGATTTGCCCGGCGATCATAGATCCCAATCCGGTGATCGACCCGGTGATGATCCGCCCAACTTGCGACACGCTGCCACTTAAGGCATCCCAGACGCCGACACTTTCGTAGGCAGGTTCGAACGCCATGCTTGAGGCCACGCCGATGCGCCAATACGTGACGAAACCGCCCTCGTCCTGCGGTTCATCCACACGCTTCGGGGTTAAGGTAATGTCGCGCGACACGCCGTCGCTCCAAACAATCAGCGGGATGCCGCGACCGTCCGAGGATTCGACCACACGCGCCAGATCGCCGAATGCGTAGATGCGCGTGCCGTCCACGTGGGTGATCACGTCCCCCTCTTTCAGGCCAGCCACTTGCGCCGCACTGCGCGGCGTCACACCGCCGACACGCGCCGGTGCCAGAAACGGGCCAACAGTACTGACGGTTTCGCCGTCACGCTGGACCTCGTAGGCCAGTTCCACTTGCCGTGGCAAAGCGTTGGCGAATTTCAAAACGTCATTTCCGATAAAACTGGGCACCTCTTGGCCCTCGACCCGCAAAATACGGTCACCAGGTTGCAAGCCGCTTTGCACATCAGGCAATGGGCGCAGTTTGGAGACAGTCAGGGGGTCGCTGGGCGTGCCCGACCACATCACCACGCCGAAAAACAGCAATGCCGAGAATGCAAAGTTGAACACAGGCCCGGCCGCCACGGTCAAAGCACGGGCCCAAAGTGGTGCGCCGTGCATGGTTTTGCGCAATGCTTCGGGATCGGCGGCGACCTCTTCCATCGCCTCTTCGTCTTTGCCAGAGGCCTCGTTGGCGTCGCCGGCGAATTTCACGTAGCCGCCTAAAGGCAGCAGCGCGATTTGCCACTGGGTGCCGCGCTTGTCCTTACGGCTCCAGATGACGGGGCCAAAGCCGATGCTAAACACATCCGCATGAATGCCCGACCAACGGCCAACGATGTAATGGCCATATTCATGGATCGCGACGATCACGCTGAGCGCCACAATAAAGGCGAGGATCACCCAGAAAAATCCACCAAACTGACCAACCAGTGTTCCGATATCCAACGTTTTTATCCTGCTCTGTTTTTTATTGCCGCTTGGGCGGCCTTGCGTGCGAGATGGTTCACCTCGCGCACATTATCAAGTGTCATCGTGGCATCAATGTGGCTGGCATTCAGCGCACCACCATCGCGATTGGCAGTGTCCAACACATCCGCCACGATATCGGCCATCTGGGTAAATTTAATGTGACCGCCAATAAAACCATCCAACGCGATTTCTTTGGCCGCGTTGAACACCGCCCCTGCCATGCCGCCGCGTTCCATCACCTCGCGTGCAAGGCGCAAAGCCGGCCAGCGGGTTTCATCAGGGGCACGGAACGTCAGCGCGCCGATTTGCACCAGATCCAGACGCGCAACCGGCAAGGTTTTGCGCGTCGGCCAATGCAGCGCAAAGCCAATTGCATGGCGCATATCCGGCGGGCCGACATGCGCCATCAAGGCACCATCGTTGAACCCGACCAGCGCGTGAATCATCGATTCCGGATGCACAACGGTTTCGATTTGGGATGGCGAAACTTCAAAAAACTCAAGGGTTTCAATCAGTTCCATGGCCTTGTTGAACATCGACGCGGAATCAATCGTGATCCGCTGCCCCATGTCCCAGTTGGGATGCGAGGACGCCTGCGCCAGTGACGCATTCGCCAGATCCGCGATCGGCCAGTCGCGAAATGCACCACCGCTGGCCGTGATAATGATCCGCTCGACCGCTGCGATGTCTTCCCCGATCAAAGCTTGGAAAACAGCGGAATGTTCGCTGTCCACTGGCAGGATGCGCGCTCTGTGTGTCGCCGCCGTCGCCTTGATCAACGCGCCTGCGCACACCAGCGATTCCTTGTTGGCCAGCGCCAATGTTGCGCCTTGCGCCAAGGCGGCCATGCCAGGAGCCAAACCCGCAGCCCCGACAATCGCTGACATGACCCAATCGGCAGGGCGCGCTGCGGCCTCGTCCAAGGCCGCCTGCCCCGCGGACGCCTGAACAGTGCTGCCCGCCAATGCAGCACGCAAGTCATTCAGCAAATCATCGTGGGCCGTAACTGCGATATCTGCGTTCAGCTTGATCGCGTCACGCGCAAGCTGCCCAATATTGCGCGCGCCGGTCAGGGCCACCACGTCATAGTGATCCGGATCGCGTGCGATCAAATCAATGGTATTTTGCCCGATCGAGCCCGTGGCCCCAAGGATGCTAACCCGCCGTTTTGTCATGCGAGCCCGGGGGGAAAGCCGATGATTTGCCCCACAATCAACAAGAACACGGACGCGCCCAACATCCCGTCAAAACGGTCCAAAACGCCGCCGTGGCCCGGGATCAATGCGCTGGAATCCTTGACGTCCATCATCCGTTTGATTGCGCTTTCGGCGATGTCGCCCATTTGCGATGCCATTGAGATTGCGATGGAAATTCCGATCAATTCGAACGTCACACCAGTGTTCAGTGCAAAACCCCAGCCGACCAGTGCCGCCCCGATCCAACCAAATCCAGTGCCCGCCCATGTCTTTTTCGGGCTGACTGCCGGCCAGAATTTCGGCCCGCCGATCAAACGCCCTGCGAAATAGCCCAGCACGTCTGTGGCCACCACAACGCAGATCAGCCACATCATCCAGCCAAGCCCCAAATCATCGCGCACCGACATCATGCCAAAGCCCGCCAGCAACACCATCACCGCAAAGATCATAAAAATAACGCGGTGCTTGATCAGTTGGCCAAAGCCGACAAAGGCTGGTGCCATCAGCAGCGGAAATGAAAACCCTGACGGTAAATAGATCGCGATGATCAAGGCGACGCCGCCAAGGGTGCCCAGTTGCAGGGCCAATGGCGCGTTGCGCGGTGCAATCATGCGCACCAGTTCCCAGATCATCAAACCGCAAATCAACGAGACTAAGACGTGGAACGCGTGTGATCCCATCCAAACGCCCCAAATTCCGACCAAAACCATCGCAAGCGCCGAGCTGAGGCGAATGGCAAGATCGGCCCATTTGAGATTTCCGCTCATGTTTTCACCGCCCCAAACCGACGCTCGCGTCCGCCGTACGAGGCACATAGCTTGGCAAATTCCTCTTTCGAGAAATCAGGCCAGAGCGTTTCAATGAATTCGTATTCTGCGTAGGCCGACTGCCACAGCAGGAAATTCGAAATGCGGGCTTCGCCACTGGTGCGGATTACGAGGTCCGGATCAGGTAAAACGTAAGTATCCAAATACTTTGGCAGAGTTTCTTCATCTACATCTTCGGGGCTCAGACGGCCTGCTGCGACCTCTTCTGCCAGACGTTTTGTAGCGCGGGCCACCTCGTCGCGGCCGCCGTAATTCAACGCAATTGTCAGGTTAATCGAGGTGTTGTGCGCGGTCATGTCCTCGAGATCGTCCATCAGTTTGATCAATTTAGCATCCAGACGCACCCGATCCCCGATGAACCGCACGCGCGCGCCAAATCCGTCCAACGCACGGGCCTCTTTGGTGATGTAGCGGCGAAACAGGCTCATTAGTCCTGCGACTTCTACCTGCGTGCGTTTCCAGTTTTCCGTCGAGAACGCAAAGATCGTGAGGTATTTCACCCCGACATCAGGACAGCTTTCGACGATTTCACGCACACGTTTTGCACCTGCATGGTGCCCAAACAGACGCGGACGCCCGCGCTGTGTCGCCCACCGCCCGTTGCCATCCATAATGATCGCCACGTGGCGCGGTCCATGATCTTGGGCTGCGGCCTGTTCAACGGTTTGTTCTGCTCGATCAGCGATGGCGATATCCTCGTTGTTCTGAGTGTGTTTCACCAAATCAGGTGTCATTCACGCGCAATCGACCGCTTTTAAACCTGCATAATCTCTGCTTGTTTGGTGTCAAGCATTTCATCAACCAGTTTGATGTACTTGTTGGTCATGTCCTGCATTTCGGTTTCCCAGATTTTTTGGTCATCCTCGGACATGCCATCGTTCTTGGCTTTTTTGATCTGGCCCATGCCATCACGGCGGATGTTGCGCACGGAAATCCGTGCACTTTCGGAATACTGTCCGGCAACTTTGGTCAGATCGCGACGGCGCTCTTCGTTCAGCTCGGGGATCGGCAGCATGATGATTGTGCCGTTCAGCTGTGGATTAATCCCCAGCCCGCTTTCGCGGATCGCTTTTTCGACGGCTTGGACCATCGATTTGTCCCAGACGTTGATCGTGACCATACGTGGCTCAGGTACGTTGACCGTTCCGACCTGATTGATCGGGGTGCGCTGGCCGTACGCCTCGACCATGATCGGTTCCAACATCGACGCAGAACCGCGCCCCGTGCGCAGCGATGCAAATTCAGTTTTCAGCGAACTCATCGCGCCATCCATGCGGCGCTCAAGATCGTCTGTATCAAGCATAAAGTCTTCTGACATTGTGGTGTGCCTGCCGTTTTTTATTGATTTAAACCGTATACTTTCAATTTGCCCAGCGATCCAGCGCTATTAGCGTCAGCTATGGCGCAGGTTTTGAGCAAATTTCACGCAGTCCCCGTCAGTCACCGACGGTTGTGTAAGTGCCCTTGCCTGCCAAAATTCCGCGAAACCCGCCGGGCTCGTCCAAGGAAAACACGATTATCGGCAAGTTGTTGTCACGGGCCAATGCGATGGCGGATGCATCCATAACCCCGAGACGCTTTTGCAGCACGTCATCATAGCTGACGTTGTCGTAGCGCACTGCGTCGTCGTGTTTCTTTGGGTCTTTGTCGTAAACACCGTCGACCTGCTTGCCCATAAAGATCGCCTCGCAGGCCATTTCGTTCGCACGCAGCGCAGAGGCCGTGTCGGTGGTGAAATACGGGTTGCCCGTCCCGGCGGCAAAAATGCAAACGCGCTTTTTCTCGAGGTGACGCACGGCGCGGCGACGGATGTAGGGTTCGGCGACTTCGTTCATGGTGATTGCGCTGATCACACGGGTGTGGATGCCGTGCGCTTCGAGCGAGGATTGCATCGCCAGCGCGTTCATCACCGTGGCCAGCATGCCCATGTAATCAGCCGTGGTGCGTTCCATCCCTTGGGCCGAGCCTTGCAGCCCGCGAAAGATGTTGCCGCCACCGATGACCATGCAGATTTCGACACCCATGTCGTGCACGGATTTCACTTCGGCCGCGATGCGTTCAACGGTGGGGGGATGCAGGCCAAAGCCCTGATCGCCCATCAACGCCTCCCCCGAAATTTTGAGCATCACCCGTTTGAACGTGGTCTTGTTTTCAGCGGTCTCGGGTGACGACATGTGGGCGCTCCTGCAATTTATGTTTTGTTTCGGCGTAAAATGTCGCAAACCAGCCCAGAATTCAATCCAACTTTGAGGCGACGCGCAAAAGAAATGGATATTTTGGACGCATTCGGGTTGGCGCATATTCGCGCTGACCAGCCGGTGCTGATCGCAGGGCCCACAGCCTCCGGTAAATCCGCGCTGGCTTTGGCGATTGCGCGCAGTGGCGGCGGGGTCGTCATAAATGCCGATGCAAGCCAGATTTATGACTGTTGGCGCACAATTACCGCCTGCCCGTCCGTCGCCGAAGAGGCGCTCGCCCCTCATAAATTGTACCGTCACGTGCCCTATGACGCGCCCTATTCTGCGGGTCACTGGCTACGCGATATTTTGCCGCTGTTAGGCGGTTCCGCGCGCCCGATCATCGTTGGCGGCACCGGTTTGTACTTTTCCGCACTTACGAACGGGCTGGCAGACATCCCTGCAACGCCTCCAGAGGTGCGCAAAGCCGCAGATGATCTGCCCCGCGAACACATGTTGGCGGCACTTGATTCTACCACCTGCGCGCGCATTGACGTGCAAAACCGCGCCCGCGTGCAGCGCGCCTACGAGGTTCTAACCGCAACCGGCACCAGCCTTGCGGCGTGGCAAGACGCGACCCCTGCGCCACTGCTGGACACAGCTGAGGCCACTTGCATCGTGATGGATGCACCCAAAGACTGGCTGACACCCCGCATCGCGCAGCGCTTTGATCTGATGATCGACGACGGCGCGCTGGACGAAATCGCTGCTATGAAAACCCGCTTTGATCCGGCACTGCCATCGTGCCGCGCCATCGGCGTGCCCGAATTAATGGCCCACGCGACTGGTGAAATAACTTTGGATCAAGCCCGCGAGGCAGCGATCATCGCAACCCGTCAGTATGCCAAACGCCAACGCACGTGGTTCCGTTCAAAAATGAAGGACTGGATCAAGGTTGATCCCAGCCAGATTGCATAAACCACACAGAACCGAGTTAAATTTTTGCCTTCCAGCATCAAAAATTGACTAAAACAATCTATTCATACAGATTCCGTGTATGTTTAGACATATTGATATTATCAGCCTCGCGGCCATGATCGGCACCCAGCCTTGGCGGTTGTCACTGGCACATGAAAGCCAACAGGACATGGTGATCTGGATCACCCGTGGCCAAGGGCGATTGCTGTTGAACGGCACCCGTCGCGGCGTTGGTGTGCACAACGCGATCTACGTGCCCAGCGGTCAGATCTTTGCGCTGGATATGGGCCGCCAGGGGCTTGGCCAAGTGGCGGTCTGCCCTGTTGGCAATGACTTGCGTCTGCCCGAACAGCCCCGCCAGATCAGAGTACGCGACAACGATGCCATCGGCGAAATGTCAGGTCTGCTTGAGGCCGCAGGACGTGAAGTGGCGCGCGGACGTGCCTTGGCCCAAGACGCGCTGGATGCACACATGGGTTTGATTTCGGTGTGGTTGCGCCGCCAGATCGCTTTGCCTGAAAACCTGCCTGTCAAACAAAACGCCTCTGCCCGCCTGTCTGCACGGTTTTGCGACAATCTGATCCGCCCTGAAATACAAGGGTTCAGCATGGCGGATCACGCCGCTGAACTAAGCGTGACGCCAACACATCTGACGCGCGCCTGCAAAGCCGCCACAGGACGCACAGCGGCAGACATCATAACAGAGCGCCAGTTGCACAGTGCGCAATCCGCGCTCATCGACACCGACGTGCCGTTTCAGGAAATCGCGCGGCACTTACGCTTTGGCAGTGCCGCTTATTTCACCCGCTTTATTCAGCACCACACCTCTAAAACCCCAAGTGCTTTGCGCAAAGGGTCAGGAAAATCGCCGGTTTCGCCCTAATCAGCCAGTCGAATTCCCTGCAAAGCCGCGATGTCGTTTTCAGACGTCTTGGTGTCGCTGGATCACGACTATTTGGGCAAACTTCACATTGACCTATGACGCGTTCTGTTGCCTGATGGGCGGATGGGGATTGAGGTGCATGTTTGAGTGTATGGGATTGGTGACGCACCGCGCGGACCCGGTTTTAACATCTAAGCGGCGTAATTTTCATGCAAATTCACAGGTGCCATCGGCGCTACACACGGCTGGAGAAGAACCGAAAATCGGTCGCTCTTTATAACATAGGCAGAATAATCTGCCGCAAGCCTACCAACAGGGGCACCCATGGGAATATTCATACTCAGACGTCTGGGCGTGATGTTATTGACGGCACTTTGCCTGACATTCATCGTGTTTTTCCTGACGAACCTTTATCCAAACCTTGAAAAGCTCGCCAAAACCCAAGGCAACTTTCGCATGTCCGAAGAGGCTGTGGAAAGCTATCTGGGGGATCGCGGATACCTCGATGCAATGCCCGTAAAATTCGGCCGCTGGGTTGGCGTTGTGCCGGGCTGGGTCACCGAAAAAGTCGATGATGACGGGAACCCGATCGTCATCGGACGTTGTTTTGCGCGCAACACCCCCCAAGACCAACGGGCAAAGTTCTGCGGCGTTCTGCAAGGCCATTGGGGCTCTTCTACGGTGTTCAAAACCGACGTTGGCGAGCTGGTCATGACGCGCCTCGGGGCCACGGGCAAATTGATGGGCTTTGTTTTGCTGCTGATGGTGCCAATGGCACTAGGGGTCGGCGTTCTGGCGGGCATGCGCGAAGGATCGCGTTTGGACCGTTCGCTATCAACATTCTCGATCGCGACCACTGCGACGCCCGAATACGTCTCTGGCGTTATTTTCATTGCTCTGTTGGCGTCCTCGAAGAACGGCCTGTCACCGCTGTTGGTTGACTGGGGCTGGATGGACGCAAAGACGCTGTTCTCGGGCTCTGCCACCCGCGCGGTTGACGATGCAACGTTCAAGAACTTCTTCCTGCCCGTTCTAACCATTTCGCTTTACGGAATGGGCTATATCGCGCGGATGACGCGGGCCTCGATGACCGAAGTCATGACGGCGCAGTACATTCGCACCGCCCGCCTAAAGGGCGTCAGCTTTGGCAACGTGGTGATGAAACACGCGCTGCGCAACGCGCTGATCGCGCCGTTCACTGTCATTATGTTGCAAATCCCGTGGCTGTTGAACGGGGTTGTGATCGTCGAGACCTTGTTCAACTACAAGGGCTTTGGCTGGTTGCTGGTTCAGGCCGCATCCAACAACGACATCGAACTTTTACTGGCCGTTTCGGTCGTCTCTGTTGTGGTGGTTCTGCTGACCCAGCTGATATCTGATATCGGTTATGTCTTTTTGAACCCACGCATTCGCATTTCATAAAGGGAGGATGAGCACATGGAACCATTAACATGGACAGGCAGCCTGAGCGCGCTAAACCTGTTTTTCACCCTCGCTGTTTGCCTCTTTGCCATTCTGGTGGTGGTGCAAATTGTGACATCGCTGTTTGTGACGGACGAACCTATTCGGGTGCAATCGGACGGAACCGCCAGCAGCAGTGCCGGTGTGTCGGGACTAATTGGCACCGGCGTCAAATTCAGCTTTATGCTGGTGATCGGCATTATCCTGATTTACCTGGTGGCTGGCATTGTCATGGGCCCCAAGGCTGGCATTTTTGGTGGCATGGCGCAGCAGTTGTTGCCAGTCTGGATCGCAATGATTGTGATCTTTGCCGCATCGTTCAAGTTCAAACGCAAGCTTGGTCTGTACGGCAAATTGTTTGACAGCACCGTCGGCATGATCGGGTTCGGCATCGTTTTGTTCTGGGTTTTGGCCGGTGTTATGGGCGGCGTGTTTGACATGCTGGTCACCCATGACAGCCTGTCCCAAACGTCAGGCATGAAGAACAAACTACCCGGCACGCCGCTGCGTGGGGCCGAAGACGGCGACTATCAGTGGTTTCTTTTGGGGGGTGACAACCTTGCGCGCGACGTGTTTAGCCGTCTGTTCAAAGGCGCGTGGATCGTCGTTCTGATTGCACCGATGGCGACGCTGTTTGCCTTTATGGTCGGCATCACGCTGGGCCTGCCTGCAGGCTACTACGGTGGTCGTTTGGACACGATCCTGTCGTTCCTCGCGAACCTGATCCTGGCCTTTCCGGTCATCTTGTTGTTCTACCTGCTGGTCACGCCAGAGATCGTGGCGACAGGTATTCCGAACTACATGGCTGCGGTGCTGTTCGTGTTCCCGCTGATCTTCTTTGCCATTTTGCTGAATTCGCGCTTTTACACACAGCCATCGGTGCGCACACCGCTGCTGATCGTGGTGCTGGGCGTGTTGGCGTGGGCCTATCTGTCGTTGATTTCAAATGACGGCGCGATTGTCGCGACCAAGACTTACTGGATCCCCGGCCTGCCCGCGGTTCTAGACGGGATCAACATGCCCCCTGCCATTCTGGTGGTGTTCGTATCGGTGGTGTTTGTGAACTCGCCCACCGTGTTCCGGATTGTGCGCGGCCTCGCGTTGGACATCAAAACCCGCGACTACGTGGCGGCGGCGCAAACCCGTGGTGAGGGGCCGTGGTACATCATGCTTTGGGAAATTCTGCCCAACGCCCGTGGCCCGCTGATCGTGGATTTCTGCCTTCGCATTGGCTACACGACGATCCTTTTGGGCACGTTGGGTTTCTTTGGTCTGGGTCTGGAATCTGAAAGCCCTGATTGGGGCACAACGATTAACGCCGGTCGCCGCCTGTTGGCGCTGTATCCGCACGCAGCGATTGCCCCAGCCTTGTCCTTGCTGACGTTGGTGTTGGGCCTGAACCTGCTGGCGGATGGTCTGCGCGAAGAAAGCCTGCGCGACTGATAAACGGAGCCGTCCCGGGGGTGCTGCCCCCGGACCCCCGAAGTATTTTTGATCAGAACAAACTGCAGCATGCAGGTCTGATCTGGGAGACGAAGATGACAAAGCTAGATTACGACGGGCCGATCCTAGAGATTGACCAGCTGTCGATTTCCTTCTTTACGCGGTTGCGCGAAATTCCTGCGGTGATGGATTTTTCGGTCACTGTTCAACCCGGCGAAGCGGTCGGGCTGGTGGGTGAATCAGGGTGCGGAAAATCTACGGTGGCCCTTGGGGTCATGCAGGATTTAGGCAAGAACGGGCGCGTTGTTGGTGGTTCGATCAAGTTCAAGGGCCGCGATCTGGGCACGATGAGCATGGAAGAGTTGCGCGACATTCGCGGATCCGAGATTGCCATGATTTACCAAGAACCGATGGCGTCGTTGAACCCTGCAATGAAGATCGGCAAGCAGCTGATGGAAGTCCCGATGATCCATCAAGGCATGTCATCTAGCGACGCTTACGAGCGCGCGTTGCAGGTTGTCACGGATGTGAAACTGCCCGATCCCAAACGCATTTTGGAGTCATTTCCCCATCAACTATCAGGTGGTCAGCAACAGCGTATCGTCATTGCAATGGCGTTGATGTCAGAGCCGTCTTTGTTGATCTTGGATGAGCCTACGACGGCCCTCGATGTGACAGTCGAGGCCGCCGTGGTCGAGCTGGTCAAAGACCTTGGCAAGAAATACGGCACCTCGATGCTGTTCATCTCTCACAACTTGGGTCTGGTGCTGGAAACCTGTGACCGCATCTGTGTGATGTATTCTGGCGAGGCCGTCGAAACCGGTCGCATCGAAGACGTGTTCGACAAGATGCAGCATCCGTATACGCAGGCCCTATTTCGTTCGATCCCCCTGCCCGGTGCGGACAAAAACGCACGGCCTTTGGTGGCGATCCCCGGTAACTTTCCGTTGCCGCACGAGCGCCCCTCGGGTTGTAATTTTGGACCGCGCTGCGACTACTTCGAGGTCGGACGCTGTGACCGCGCCAAAGCGATCCCGATGGAAACGGTTGAACATGGCGACCGCCACGAAAGCCGCTGTTTGAAGTTCGATGAAATCGATTGGGACGCGCCGTTGGAACTGGGCGAGGTCAAACAAAAGGGTGAGATCGGCGAGGTCGTCTTGTCGATGAAGAACCTCAAGAAATACTACGAGGTAGCGGCGAACGCGATGTTTGGGGGCGGATCGACCAGAGTGGTCAAGGCCAACGAGACGCTGACATTCGAGGCGCGTGAATCCGAAACATTGGCCATTGTGGGTGAATCTGGCTGCGGTAAATCCACTTTTGCCAAGGTACTAATGGGGCTGGAAACGGCCAGTGACGGCACCATTTTGCTGGACGGAGAAGAAATCCAGGACACGCCAATCGAGGCGCGCACAACCAAGAACGTCGCCGACATCCAGATGGTATTTCAGAACCCGTTTGACACGCTGAACCCGTCGATGACGGTTGGCCGCCAGATCATTCGCGCGCTGGAAATTTTCAAGGTCGGCAAAAACGAGGCCGAGCGGCGGGTGCGCATGCTTGAGCTACTGGATCTGGTGAAACTGCCCCGTGAATTTGCCGACCGGATGCCGCGCCAGCTGTCTGGTGGGCAAAAGCAACGGGTCGGAATTGCGCGCGCCTTTGCAGGTGATGCGCGCATCGTTGTGGCGGATGAACCGGTCTCAGCGCTTGACGTATCAGTGCAGGCCGCGGTCACTGATTTGTTGATGGAAATTCAGCGCGAACACAAAACCACGCTGCTGTTTATCAGCCACGATTTGTCGATTGTGCGCTACCTTAGCGACCGTGTGATGGTGATGTATCTGGGGCATGTGGTGGAATTGGGCACAACCGATCAGGTGTTTTCGCCCCCCTATCACCCCTACACCGAGGCGTTGCTGTCAGCCGTGCCAATCGCGGATACATCGGTGGAAAAACAGCACATCGTGCTTGAGGGCGACATCCCGTCGGCCATGAACCCGCCCCCCGGTTGCCCGTTCCAGACGCGGTGTCGTTGGAAATCGGACGTGCCCGGCGGCTTGTGTGAAAAAGACATCCCGCCCGTGCGTGAACTGGCCGATGGCCATCAGGTCAAATGCCACCTCAGCGACGACATTTTGTCCAAGATGGAGCCTGTGATCAAGATCGCGGCGCAATAACCCTAAGGCCGGCGTGTGACTTTACGCGCCGGCAGACATTGCCAAGTAAAAATAGTACCACGTCGTCAGGTTCACGCCGATTGATCCCGCCAGATAAGACCACCCAAACTGCGCCAAACGGTTTTGCGTGCGGTCAAAAATCAGGAACCCGAGGGTGCATACTGGCCCGGCCAGCATCGCCAAATAGATGGCCGCGGTTGTGGGATCTGCTTTGATGATCGCGTACAAAACCGGCAAGGACTGAGAAAAGAACATCTCGATCCCGACGTTGGATTTGAACATGTAGCCCGCCAACGCGCCCGCTGGCACCCCTGACAAAATCGCGGTCCAAAACGTCTTTTTGACCTTTTGTTTGGCGCAAATCAGATTGTCAGCTTTGTATTTTTGCGGCGTGTAATCGCCTGCGTACAGCTTGACTGTGCCAGAGTCCAAACGCGTCAAACGCTCTTCAAAACTGGTGGAAGAAACGGCCATGTCGTACCCCTTAGTTGCCCAATAAACAGGGCATACCGAAGGATCGTGGCAATTTTGCGGACCTGATCAGGCGAAAGGAAGACACGCGATACATGTGGCCTTAGCTGCCCCAGATCACTTTGACGTAGTTGCGGGTCTCTTTGAACGGCGGCACACCACCGTATTTTTTGACCGCCCCCGGGCCCGCATTATAGGCCGCAAGGGCCAGGCGCCACGAGCCGAACTCGCGGTATTGTTCTTTGAGATAACGCGCACCACCATCAAGGTTTTCGTAAGGATCACGGGGGTTTACCCGCAAATAGCGTGCTGTGGCCGGCATCAGTTGCGCCAACCCGAACGCCCCCACATGCGATTTCGCATTCGGGTTCCAGTTGCTTTCTTGTTGCACAAGACGAACGAATAAATCTTCGGGCACGTTGTACCTGCGCGCCGCATCACGGGCCATGTTCAGGTACTTGCCTTTGTATTTGCCTTTGTACGACGGGCTGGCCCATTTGGACGGCGTGTTGACCTTTGCAGGCTGCAAACGCACCGAACCGGAATACTGCTTGGACGCGCGGCTGTCGAGAATTTTGGTCTGCGACGAAAATAGCGACTTGCGGTTGCGCGACGACAAACCCTCGGCCACTGCGGCCTCAACAATTAACGCGCTGCATACTGCAACAACTACACCTATGCGCATTCAGTCTTTGCCCCACGGCATCTGCTTTGGGTGCAACATACGCAAAATTAACCGCGTTACCAGAGATTGGTTCCAAAATTCCTGTCACGCCTGCGTTAGAGATGTTCTATGACGCGGCGTTTGGGTATAACCACGTCCAAATACGTCTCGTCAGATTCGCGTTTGCGACGCTTGCGGGACACGAAATATCCAAGGGGGATGCCATGGCTGGCTCAGTAAACAAAGTGATCCTTATAGGCAATTTGGGACGTGATCCCGAAGTGCGTTCATTTCAGAACGGCGGCAAAGTGTGCAACCTGCGCATCGCGACCTCCGAGACATGGAAAGACCGCAACACCGGCGAGCGCAAAGAAAAGACCGAATGGCATTCTGTCGCGATCTTCCAAGAGGGTTTGGTGCGGATTGCAGAACAGTATCTGCGCAAAGGATCCAAAGTTTACATTGAGGGCCAATTGCAGACCCGCAAATGGCAGGACCAATCCGGTGTCGACAAATACAGCACCGAAGTTGTGCTGCAGGGCTTTGGCGGCACATTGACCATGCTGGACGGCCGCAGCGAAGGCGGCGGCGGTGGTGGCGGTGGCTACGAACAGCAAGGCGGCTATGATTCCGGCCCATCCGGCGGTGGCGGATACGACAGCGGCAATGGCGGCGGCGGCAATTCCGGCCCTGCCCCGTCGCGCGATCTGGACGACGAAATTCCGTTCTAAAAACGGCGCGCGACCGGCGATGACATTTTGAATTTCGAAAGGCGCGATGACCCTCGCGCCTTTTGTGTTTCTCAGGCTCGTTTAACTGCTACCCGTCAAATCTTGGGCTAACATTAGGGCATTGCCGTCAGGGTCGTAAAACGTCGCGGTGCTGACCATGCCCTCGATCACTTCGGTATCCCCGTCAAACTTCACGCCTGCGGCCTCCAGGTTTTTTCGCCCGGCATTGATGTCTGCGATGCCAAAAAACGGAACCGAATTGCCGGGTTTTGGTTCGACCTGTTCCCCCATGCCCAAAGTTACGCCGTCCGTCATGGTCTTCAATTCGCTCCAGCCGGCCTCATCGAGATGATACAGCAGTGCGAACCCCAGTTTTTCCTCATACCATGCAGCGCTTGCGTGGCGATCTTTGACAGAGATGGCAATCGTGATGGTCTTATCTAACGTGACTATAGACATTTTAGTTCCCCCTTTGTCATAAAATATATATACTATACTTTATGGACATTGATTTGCTTGTCAAGGTCACCTCTCGTGCGTGGTCATTGAACATTCTTACGCTGATGCATCGCGGGGTTGCAGGCCGTCAGGCGGCCTTGCTGTCTGCATCAGGGGCTGGTCGGACTGCATTCACCAAGAGCCTGAGCTACTTGATCGAGCTTGGTTTGATGGAGCGAAATCCGGGCCATGGTCGCCCACTGCGGCCGGAATATCGACTAACACCTCTGGGCACACAGTATGCAGCGCGCGCCGATCAGATCACCGTAGCAGCCCGCAAAGACAGCGAACGGATCCTTGTGCGCCGTGCATGGACCGTTCCTGTTTTGGCCGTCAGTCAAAGGCCTAGATACTTTGGTGATATCAAAAACGACCTTGGGGCGATCACAGATCGGGCATTATCGCAGTCGTTGCAAACTCTGCATAAACAACAATGGCTTACGCGCGATATTGACATGAACCAGAGGCCGCCAAGGCCGCTGTATTCAGCAATCAATGCCGGGATCGAAATCAGTCAGGCCGTCAATCTGGGCAGTTAGCAGCCTAAATCACAGCGCCAATGCGTCTTGCAGCACATCCAGCACAGCCGTTCGAGGCACATCGCTGGTCACAAAGCTATCGCCAATTCCGCGCGTCAGAATAAAGCGCAACTGTCCGTCGAGCACCTTTTTATCCTGCCCCATCAATTCCAGTAGCGCGCCTGCATCAGGCAAATCACCCTCAATGTCGCGCAGGTCGGTTTTCATGCCCATGTCGCGCAAGAACGCACGCAGGCGGCTTGGGTCTTCTTGCGAACACAGGTCCATGCGCGACGACAATTCCAAGGCGAGCGCACAGCCAATCGCGACGCCTTCGCCGTGCAACAAACGATCCGAATAGCCCGTTGCGGCCTCTAGCGCGTGGCAAAACGTATGCCCGAGGTTCAACAGCGCGCGGTCGCCCTGCTCAGTCTCGTCGCGCATCACAATCTCGGCCTTCATCTGAACGGAACGGCGCACGGCATGGACACGCGCGGCCACATCACCGGCGGCCATTTTTGGTCCATTGACCTCAAGCCATTCAAAAAATTCAGCATCCCCCAGCAGCCCGTATTTCACGACCTCGCCGCAACCCGCCAGAAAATCACGCGGGGTCATCGTGCCCAAAACATCGATATCCGCCAGCACCAAGGCGGGCTGATGAAACGCGCCAACAAGATTTTTGCCGTGGCGTGTATTGATGCCGGTTTTACCGCCAACCGAACTGTCGACTTGCGCCAGCAAAGACGTCGGAATTTGCACAAACCGGACGCCGCGCCGCAGGATCGAGGCCGCGAAACCGACCAGATCACCGATCACGCCGCCGCCAAAAGCGATCACGACATCGCGCCGTTCGACCTTTTGATCGAGCAGCCATTCGACGCATTTGGTCAGGTTCGCCCAGTTCTTGGTGCCCTCGCCCGCAGGCAAAGTCAGCGATTGCATTGTGATGCCCGCAGTGGCCAAACCGGCGCGCAATGCCTCAAGATGCAAGGCACCGACGTTGTCATCAGTGATGACCGTGACCCGCGGCTGTGACAACAACGGCGCAATCAATTCGCCCGCCTCGGCGAGCAACCCAGGGCCGATGTGAATATCATATTCACGCCCCGGCAAGTTCACTTGAACAAGGTCACGCATCACAGGATCTCCATCACATCCGGGCGGGTTTTCAGTGCTTCGATCACCCGGTCAACCATGTCTTCGATCGACAACCCTGATTGCGAGCGCACAGCGATATCCGCCAGTTTGTACTGGGGAACGCGCTGCTCGAACAGTTGGGTTAACGTCGCTTTGGGATCAGGGGTTTTCAGCAAAGGGCGCGTGTCTTTGTAGCGTACACGGGTCCACAGCAAATCAATGTCTGCGTCCAGCCAGATCGACACGCCTTTGGCAGAGATATTCTCGCGGTTTTCAGCACTCAAGAACGCGCCGCCCCCCGTCGACAGGATACCGCGTTGTTCGTCCAACAAACGTGCGATGACCTGCGTTTCCTTCAGGCGAAAGAACGGCTCGCCGTCGCGGTTAAAAATTTCGGGCACCGACATGTTGGCGGCCGCTTCGATTTCGGCGTCACTGTCCAGAAACGGCACGCCCAATCGCAGCGCCAAAGCACGCCCGACGGCTGTCTTGCCGGCCCCCATCATGCCCACCATCACCACCGTTTTTCGCAGGCGAAACCGGTGGGATGCATTCGGCTGATCGGCCATGGATTGCTCATTTTCGCTCATAATGATGTGAATGACGTGATATTGTGAAAAAGGCCATATATAAGTTGGACAAAATCAAAAGACCAAAGGGCAGGCGGATTTATGTTCAAACTGATTAAACTGTTGATTTATCTCGCATTTTTTGGATTCATTGGGCTGGTTGGCTATTCCTACGTCGGACCGTTTTTTGGGGCCGATTTCGCAGCACCCCAAGACGAAGTGCGTGTACCTGTGACCTTGAATGCGGACTAAAGCGCGCCTTTTGGCCTCGATGTGCCTGATCGGGCTGCCGGTTTTTGCGTTTGCGCAGGACCGGCCTTTGTCTGCTATCGATTGGCTGGACAGCGCTGCCACCGCGGCGCGTGTTGCCCCTGCAGCGCTAATTCCGGATGAACCCGCGACAACGGGCAGCGGATCTGTGCCGAACGTGACGGTTATGCCGCTGGGTGAAAACGCCCCGATGCGCATCGGATTGCTGCCGCCGTCAGTGTCTGGCCTGCCGGACACGTTGTGGTCGGGCAGTGATGCGGCGACGCTGGCCAAGGTTCTGGCGGACATGCCGGACCTGACGCTGCCCGCAGCACAGGCCGTATTTTTCACGACACTGCTCGCGGATGCGGCCCCCGCGACAGGCAAAAGCGATCTGTTTGATCTGGCGCGCATTGATGCGGTGATGAAGGCTGGCGCGGTTGATCCAGCGCTTGCCCTGCTTGAACAAGCTGACCCCAAGCGCGACCCGGCGTTTGCGCGCCGCTACATTCAGGCCGCACTGCTGAACGAAACCGAAGACACGGCCTGCGCGCTTATTCAAACCGATCCACGCCTTGCACCGGACTACGCCTACCGCGTTTTTTGTGCTGCTCGCGCTGGTGATTGGGACACGGCAGCCTTGTTGTTGGGCACGGCGCGCGCGCTGGAAACGATCACGCCGGCGCAAATCGCCGCACTTGAGCGATTTCTTGATCCTGACCTGTTTGAGAGCGAACCACCGCTGCCCCGCCCCGCCGACCCTGACCCGTTGTTGTTTCGCATTCACGAGGCCCTGGGCCAGCCGATCAGCACGCGCAGTTGGCCCGTCGTTTATGCCCACGCGGATTTGCGCGATGTGGCTGGTTGGAAAAAACAACTGGACGCCGCCGAACGTTTGGCCGCTGCGGGGGCCTTGGGTGACAATCGTTTGTTGGGCATCTTTTCGCAGCGAAAACCCGCGGCATCCGGCGGCACGTGGGATCGGGTGTCTGCCGTGCAACGTTTTGAAACAGCACTAAAAACCGGCAGCGTCGATGCGATTTCCAAGACCTTGCCAAATGCATGGAACCACATGAAGGCCGCAGGCCTCGCGGTGCCGTTTGCGACATTGTTTGGCGAAGCGCTTAGTAAGCAAACCCTAAGCGAACCCGCCCGCAGCATCGCATGGGACGTGATCCTGGTGTCGCCGTTTTACGAATCCATTGCCGCGCAGGGCGACATCCCCAAACGGCATGTTTTTGATCTGGCCATAGCCACAGGCTGGATCGATCCGGTGACCCCCACAACCGCACACGAGCGTGCAATTGCAAACGCATTTGGCACGTCTACCGGCCCGACACCGATCACCGAATTGGCGCAAAATAACGAACTTGGGCGCGCGATTCTGCAAAGCTTGCGCGCGGTACAGGCCGGTGCCGACGGCGATCTGGACCAGCTGAGCAAAGGCCTTAGCGCGATGCGTGCCTTGGGCCTAGAAGACGCGGCCCGCCGGTCTGCCTTGCAAGTGCTGCAACGCGAGGATGCCACATGAGCGCCCCGTCAATTTCAGCCGCCCAGTGGATTTCCACGTTCCTCGAGGCACAAGCCGCAGAATTGGGGGCCGCCAACAACACCTTGCTCGCCTATGGTCGGGATCTAAAGGATTTTGACGCCTATCTCACTGGAAAAGCAAAGGATTTTCCGAGCGTCACGCAATCTGATGTTGAGGATTACCTGATTTATTGTGACGCTCAAGGCCTTGCCAAATCCACCCGCGCGCGCCGGTTGTCATCAATCAAACAACTGTTCCGCTTTGCATTTGAGGAAGGTTGGCGCGAGGATAATCCGGCGATCCAAATCGCGGGTCCGGGGCTTGATAAACGCTTGCCCAAAACCCTAGAGGTGGCCGAAGTCGACCGGCTATTAGAAGCCGCCCGCAGCCATGGGCGTGACCGCACCCGCAACACCTGTTTGATGGAACTGCTGTATGCCACCGGCATGCGGGTCAGCGAATTGGTTGGCCTGCCTGTGTCGGCGGCACGCGGCGATCCACGGGTGCTTTTGATCCTTGGCAAAGGCGGCAAGGAACGGATTGTGCCATTGTCCCCCCCTGCCCGCGAAGCCTTGGCAGCGTGGTTGCCGGTGCGTGATGCGGCAGATGATTTGGCCAAATCCAAGGGCAAACCCGCGTCCAAGTTCCTGTTCCCGTCACGCGGCGTTGCAGGCTATCTGACGCGCCACCGGCTCTATCTTTTGATCAAGGAACTGGCCGTCGCCGGCGGCGTTTCCCCGGCCAAAGTCACGCCGCACACGTTGCGCCATGCCTTTGCGACGCATTTGCTGGCGGGCGGTGCGGACTTGCGATCAATCCAGGCGATGTTGGGTCACGCAGACGTCGCCACGACCGAAATCTACACGCATGTTCTGGACGAGAGGCTGAGCGAATTGGTGCTCGAACATCACCCTTTGGCGAAACCTGACACCCGCAAACCCTGAGGCAGAACGTCTTGGGATGGCCAGTAGCCTGTGCGTAGCGCGTCGGCGTAGCCTTGGGTCAATCCCGCGGTTTCCATATCCGCCACAGCCCCCGCGACGTCATAGGTTAGCGGTCGCACCACAAACGCGTCTTTTTCTAACAGCGCAAAGCGCGTGTCCACGCCGCCATCATGGGGCGGCATTCCGATTACGCCTGCGTTCATCCACCGCCCACGCGGTGTGGTTTTCACAAACGGCATCCCGCAATGCCCAGCGATCACGTGATCGACGGGGCCGACAAAACGCTCGATCTCGTTCCATTCCTCATCAAAAACAGCGTCATCACTGCTGTCCCAGATGAACCGTGCAACATCGATGACGCCGCCGTGCACCACCGCGTAACGTGCACCGCAGTGATCAAATGTTGCGATATCTGGCAAGCGCCACATCCAAGAGCGATCCGCATCGCGCACGTGTTTGGATGCATAAGAAAACCAGCCCGCAGAAAGAACGTCGCAGGCAGAGCCTTCTTCAAATCCGCAGCCGCAATCTATCGCGCCCGCTGCCAATTGCACCTCGCAATTGCCGGCCACAACCGTGCAATCAGAGGCGCGGATTGCCGCAACCGTGCGTCCCGGTGCGCCGCAGTAGGCCACCACATCGCCGGTGCAAATCACATGACTGGGGGCAATGCCCAAAACCGACGCTTGCGCCAGCACGGCCGCTGTCGCCTGCGCGTTAGAATAGGGTCCGCCAAAGACCAGAACCGTCCCATCCAGAACACCAATATGTTTATGCCGCATGACGCGCCCCTTGATTGCACTGCCTTGCACCCCCATAAAGCAATGAAGGTAAAGGACATACTCACAAATGGACGCATCAATGGCCACGCTGGACAGCGCATTTTGGATCACCTCAGCCGTGATCCTCTTTCTCTTGGTGTTGTCGGCCTTTTTTTCAGGGTCTGAAACCGCGTTGACGGCAGCCTCGCGCGGGAAATTGCGTGCGCAGGCCGACAAAGGATCACGCGGTGCCGAACGTGCACTAGCCATAACCGAGGACAACGAACGCCTGATCGGATCGGTTTTGCTGGGCAACAACCTTGTGAATATCCTTGCGACGTCCCTGGCGACTGCCATGTTTACAAAGGCTTTTGGCGAAAGCGGCGTTGTGATTGCGACCCTCGCCATGACCCTGTTGGTCCTGATCTTTGCCGAAGTTCTGCCCAAGACCTACGCTATCACAAATTCGGAAACAGCAGCGTCTGCCGTGTCGCGCCCGATTTCTTTGGTCGTCACTGTATTCTCGCCCATCGTGTCGGCGGTGCGCCTTTTGGTGCGCGGTGTGCTCAGCATCTTTGGCGTGCAAATCGACCCTGACAGCAACATTCTGGCCGTGCGCGAAGAAATCGCCGGCGCGCTGCAACTTGGCCATTCCGAAGGGGTTGTGGAAAAAGAAGACCGCGACCGGATTTTGGGCGCGCTAGATTTGGGCGACCGCGTGGTCGAAGAGATCATGTTGCACCGCTCCAACATTGAAATGGTCAATGTGGCCGATGCGCCCGAAACCATTCTGGAGCAGTGCCTGGGATCACGCCATTCCCGCCTGCCAGTGTTTCGTGACGACCCTGAAAACATCATCGGCGTGATCCATGCCAAAGATCTTGCACGCGCCATGTTCAAAGACATTGGTGGCCCGGAAGGCAAAGCCAGCGCCTTGAAAACATTCGACATATCCGCCGTTGCTATGGCCCCCTACTTTGTGCCTGAAACCACGACGCTGGACGACCAAATGCGCCAGTTCCTGCGCAATCGCACGCATTTCGCGCTGGTGGTGGACGAGTATGGCAGCCTACAGGGCTTGATCACGCTAGAAGACATTCTCGAGGAAATCGTTGGCGAAATCACCGACGAATTCGATGACGATGCAGAGCACCAAGTGACCGAATCCGAAGACGATCAGTTCCTTGTCGACGGGGCCATGACGATCCGCGATTTGAACCGCGCAACCGATTGGAACCTGCCCGATGACGAGGCAAACACAGTCGCCGGTTTGGTCATTCACGAGGCCCAAATGATCCCGACCGCTGGTCAGGTGTTTTCCTTCCACGGCTTTCGTTTTGAAGTGCTGGAACGCGACGGCAACCGCATCACACAGCTGCGCATCAGGCAGCTGGACGGTTTGGTCTAAAGGTTAAAAATTGGTCCGCCGAGTAGCACGTGAAGCTGTCATTTTTGCTGGCAGTATCAAGGATCACCTTAGAAAAATATCGTTTGTATTTACGGCCGTACCCACGGGCGTCTTCGTGAAGTCATCGTCAACCCATCTAACCCTGTCTTAAGTGTTCCTGGCAGGCCATAGCGGGTGTGGATTTTGGACCCTTAGGAACGCCAAAGACATTTTACCAAAACTTGTCCGACCTGTAAGAATGTTGAAATGTATCCAAGTTGACCAAAAGTGAACATTTCCACCAATCAAGACATTGGAGTTCTGCGAAACTTAGCGGATGTGTACGCACGGTTGGTGCGTGGCTGAGTTACAGCAGTTGGATCTAAAGCCAAGCGAAACAGGCACGTATACGATGCACCGTACTGTTATCGCCCGGTCACACAAAGATCGGCATCTGAACACTGGGCGAACAATTTTATCCGCTCCTCTTTTCCTAGATCGATAATTTTCCAATGACGCAGGACGGCCCGAACTGATTGGTGCGGCGTGAACGATTTGTAAGCCTAAGACCCCGCAGATTGTTCTCAGCGAGATGGTTTTACCTTTGACGAACGGCCCAAATTTTTCCGCTTTTGGCGCAAAATTGAACAGCCTACTGACCTTCCGTGTTGATTTGTCAGGAATTTGGTGCACTCACGTATCATGGAATTCTTGGACGTTAGTCACAATACATGGCTGGTATTTGCCTCAATGATCATCGCTATTGTGGCGGGGTTCACTGGGTTTACGTTGTCAAAAAACCTATCATCGCAAAGTGTGTCACGCCGAAAAGGGTCGGTTGCGATGTCTGCCATAGCGCTTGGAGGTGGCACCTGGTCGATGCATTTTGTGGCAATGCTGGGCCTGCAAATGCCTATCCTGTTTTACTATACCTGAGCTACGCCAAAACCCGAAAATTTTCATGAGTTATGACGCGGAAATTGTCTGAGACTTGACTTCGGAAGGTTTTCCAATCGTTTGGGATGGTTTGTCGGAAGAACTTCAG
>JAQXDI010000062.1 GCA_029251465.1 Ascidiaceihabitans sp. | reverse complement strand
AGTCTGGTTGATGCCGTGATGGCACCGCTGCACGCATATGTCGGATCGGACGTGGAGAGCCTTGCTTTGAGACGCGCTTCACTTGGCGCAGCAGCCATTTCCGGCTTCTTCCACGAACCCCGTCCGGTGGCGGCGAATTTGAACGCAATCCGGCCAAAGACACCACTGTATTCGGGCTACGTGCAGGTGTGGAGCTTGCCACTGCTGCCCCTGCATCAATGGACGACACGCGCCGTTTGCACGACCCTGATTACCCCGTTGATCTCGTCGCACTTTGGACCGGTGCGCAGCGTGACACCTTTGCCCAAGCCACCGTCACCGGCACCGCAGCTTTGGCGCTGTGGGCGCTTGGTGCGCGCGACACGGTTCCTGAGTGCGACGCGCTGGCCCTAACGCTTTGGGACCAGCGTCACACATCCGAAGGGAAAACAACATGAAGACCTTTCCAATGTTTTTGCAGATGCGAGGCCGCCGCGTCGTTATCGCAGGCGGCGGCGAACAGGCCGCGCAGAAATGCCGTCTGATCCTAAAAACCGAGGTCGCGATCACCATTCTTGCCACAGATCTGGATCCCGAATTGGCCGATTTGCACGCCACCGGACGCATCGATTGGCAACGCGGGGCCATCACGCCTGACAGTTTCGCCGACACCGCATTGGTGTTCGTGGCCACCGGCTGCCCCGCGTTGGATGCATGCCTGCACAAGCTGGCCAAAGCCGCAGGTGCCACGGTAAATGTGGTCGATCAGCCCGATTTATGCGACGCGCTGACACCCTCGATTGTTGATCGCAGCCCGGTTGTGGTGGCCATCGGCACCGAAGGCAGCGCGCCCGTTTTGGCCCGCCAAATCAAGACCAAGCTGGAAACTTTGCTTGAACCCCGCTTGGGTGATCTTGCCTCGATTGCCGGTCGTCTTAGGGACCGCGCAGCACTGCGCCTTGGGCCACGGGACCGGCGCGATTTGTGGCGCTGGGTGTTCAATGGCCCCGTGCGCGACACGCATGCGCGCGGCGGTGAACGCAAAGCGGCGCTGATGATCAAACAGGCCATTGATACCGGCACCTTTGGGGACACGAAAACCGGGTCCGTCGCGCTGGTTGATGCGGGCCCCGGTGCCAAAGATCTGATCACTTTGCGCGGTGTTCAGCGCCTGCAAGAGGCTGAAGTGATTTACTATGACCGGCTGGTTGACCCCGAAATTCTAGAGCTCGCGCGCCGCGACGCTGAACGGGTTTACGTTGGCAAAGCCCCGGGCTGTCACCATTGGCCACAGGACAAAATTTGCAACGTCATCGTGTCTGCGGCCCGCCAAGGCAAACGCGTTGTTCGTCTAAAATGCGGCGATCCGGGTGTTTTTGCCCGTGGACGCGAAGAGGTTGACGCCCTGACTGCAGCCAAGATTTCTTATGAAATCGTCCCCGGCGTTACGTCAGCCAGTGCGGCATCCGCAGCCATTGGTGGCTTTTTGACCGAACGCGGCACCTGCGACACTCTTGTGTTTGCGACCGGTCAATCCGAAGACCCGCATAAATCACCAAGCTGGTTGTCAACTTTGCGCCCCGGCACTCGGGTTGCGGTCTACATGGGCGTCGGTGCGGCCGCAAAAATAGTCGATCACCTGACCGCGTCGGGGCAGGCAAAGTTCATCGACGTTGATATCGTTGCGCACGCCCAAAAGCCGGAACAAATCACCGCGCAGTGTTCTGTCGACACGCTGCTTGCGACGCTGGAACAGACAGGCGTTTCAAATCCCGCCATTTTGTTCCTGACTTGGCCGTTGCATCCCGTCAAACTTGCGGCGACCTGTTAAGCGCCTTTGCCACGAGGTCGGCACACGCCAAAATACCAGATTTGCGGGTTTTGCGCCGACGTTTTCCGGATTTTCCCGCGGCGCACACCACATGGTTTTGCAACATTCCTCACAATTGGCGCGAGACAGCGGCAAATCACCTTCGAAACCTTTGACATCAAAGGCAATTTGGCAGGCTCACCACTCTGTGACAGGACCGTGGTTTTCGTGATCTTGGCCCAAGAATTGCGGGCATTGCGCCTGTTATCAAGCAGCACAAATGTAACAATCGAAAACGACGCGTGATCCATTTCACGACATCTACCCCAATACACAGGGCGGTGATCATACGTGTTTTGAAACTACCGCAAAACATCCCCAATTTGAGTGGCAGAGGACAACAAGAGTGGCGCTTTTGCCGCTGACACCAAAAGGATCAAAACTATGAAACTGTTCATTACTTCTGCCGTTGCAGCCCTGATCGCAACATCCGCCTTTGCTGGCAATTCAGATCGTTATGACGACTTGCGGTTTGACACAGCACAGTCTGCCCAACAGGTTGAACCCGCAAGCGAACAAGCCGTCGCCGTTCTGACATCGCTCAGCTCACGCAACAAAAACAGCACCTCGGGCACCTACGCCTACACAAACCCGTACGGCATCGGCCCATACAACGACAGCCGCTAAACGCGCACAAAAAAGCGCAGCCTCGTCATGGGGCTGCGCTTTTGCACGTCTTGGAATTGCGTTTTAGGCGGTGCTTAGGTGTTGAACAAGAAATGCAGCACGTCGCCGTCTTTGACGATGTATGCCTTGCCTTCGGCCCGCATTTTGCCCGCTTCTTTGGAGGGTGCTTCGCCGCCCAAAGTTACAAAATCATCGTAGGCGATGGTTTCGGCGCGGATGAACCCTTTTTCGAAATCACCGTGGATCACGCCCGCCGCTTTGGGCGCTGATGTGCCCGCAGGAATGGTCCAGGCGCGCGCCTCTTTGGGGCCAACGGTAAAGTATGTTTCCAAGTGCAGCAATTCGTAGCCCGCGCGGATCAAACGGTCCAGACCGGCCTCGTTCAGGCCCATTTCCTCAAGGAACATGATGGCTTCGTCAGGTTCCAACTGGCTGATCTCTTCTTCGATCTGCGCTGAAATCACGACAGCGCTGTTGCCCTGCGAGGCTGCCATTTCGGCGACTGCGGCAGAATGCGCATTGCCGTCAGCCGCTTCGGCCTCGCCGACATTGCACACGTACAAAACCGGCTTGGACGTCAGCAATTGCAGCATCTGCCACTGCTTTGCGTCATCCTCGTCGATGTCCAGAACGCGTGCGGGGCGTCCCTCTTCTAGCTCGGCCAGCGCCATTTTCATCAAGCGTTCCTGATCGACCGCTTCTTTGTCGCCGCCGCGCACTTTGCGCCCGACGTTTTGCAAACGCTTCTCAAGGGATTCGATGTCCGCCAGCATCAGCTCGGTCTCAATTGTTTCCGCATCCGCGACCGGATCAACGCGGCCCTCTACGTGAACAACATCGCCATCTTCAAAGCAGCGCAACACGTGGGCAATCGCGTCGACCTCGCGGATGTTGGCCAGAAACTGGTTGCCAAGGCCCTCGCCTTTGGACGCGCCCTTAACCAACCCTGCGATGTCCACAAAGGTCATGCGCGTTGGAATGATGGTTTTGGACGACGCAATCGCGGCCAGTTTATCAAGGCGCGCATCGGGCACGCCAACTTCGCCGACGTTGGGTTCAATCGTGCAGAACGGGAAATTCGCCGCCTGCGCCGCTGCGGTTTTGGTCAATGCGTTGAAAAGCGTGGATTTGCCCACGTTCGGCAAGCCAACGATACCCATTTTAAAGCCCATAGCGACGTCTCCCGACTATATCCATTTTGGCGCTTTTAGGGGGGGACGCGCGCACGTGCAAGGCACGCAAGGTCGCCGCGTGCGCTATTGCGATTGATTTTCTGCCCCCAAATTGGCATTGCGGGACAACACGACCAAAAAGGGCCACCACCATGACACGTATCGACGCCAAATTTGCAGAACTAAAAGCCGCCAACAAGAAGGCGTTTGTATCCTACATTATGGCCGGTGATCCCGATTTTGCGACATCTTTAGAGATCGTCAAAGGGCTGCCGGACGCCGGCGTTGATATCATCGAACTTGGCTTGCCGTTCACGGACCCGATGGCCGACGGCGAAACGATCCAACTGGCCGGACAACGCGCGCTGGATGGCGGCATGACGTTGAACCGCACGCTGGAACTGGCCTCTGAATTTCGCAAAGGCGATGACACCACGCCAATCGTTTTGATGGGCTATTACAACCCGATCTACAGCCACGGCGTTGATAAGTTCCTAATTGACGCCAAGGCCGCTGGCATCGACGGGCTGATCGTGGTGGATTTGCCGCCCGAAGAAGACAGCGAATTGTGCATTCCAGCCCAAGCTGCGGGCCTGAATTTCATCCGTTTGGCGACCCCTACAACTGACGATGCCCGCCTGCCAAAGGTGCTGCAAAACACCTCAGGCTTTGTCTATTACGTGTCGATCACCGGCATCACCGGTGCCGCCGAGGCCGAAGCCACCAACGTCGGACCCGAAGTTGCGCGCATCAAAGCGGCGACAGATATTCCGGTGATCGTAGGTTTCGGGATCAACACCCCGGAAAAATCACAAGCCATCGCCTCGATTTCGGATGGGGCCGTTGTCGGCTCTGCGATCGTCAGCAAAATCGCCAACGGTGACAGCGTCGCGGACGTGCTGGCCTTTGTGAAAACCTTGTCAGACGGCGCACACCGCGCCTAAGATTTATCGCGACTTGCATCCAGATGTTTGCGCAAAGCCGTCAACGCTGGCTGGATCTCGATTAGCGCCTCCATATCAATACCTTGCGCCAATTCGCTAAAGTCTTGCGCGAGGGCCGCAATCGTCTGATCCCGCGTCTCGCGCCCCTTTGGCGTTAACCAAACTTGCTTTGACCGCCCGTCATCGGGGTTAGATCGTGTTTCGACCATTCCGCGCTTTTCCAGCATCTTCAGCGTGTGCGTCATCGAAGTTTTCGGCACCTGAAACGCGCGCGCCAGTTTGATCGGCGTCGGCCCGTCGCCCACGCGGATCAGGTGGTTCAGCACCGAAAAATGCGGCGCGATCATCCCGTCCGGCAGCCGCGCTTCAAGCCGCGCGCGGCTCAGTTGTTCGATGATCCCGATCTCGTTAAAGATCTCAAACAGCGGGAACGGATTGTTTTCAGGCATTTATTATTTTGCTCTCGATTGGCCAGCGCGGACTTTGGCCCGGCGTTTCAGCATAACCCAACCGTCCCAACATTTGCACGGTCCCGCCACCCGGGGCCAGCATTTCATGCGCTTTGGCATACAACGGGGCCATTTCCGGAAATTCTTGCAAGGCTTGGCTCATCGGTTGCACCCCTAGCCCAAGCGCCGAAGTCGCAAGGTTCAGACGCACCCAATCGCGCCCTGCCGTGATCTGATCTGCCCGCGAATTGCCAGCAGTCGTTAACCAAACATAGCCCATGCCCGTGCGCGCCGTGTCTCGCACCATGTCCAAGCCGGTTTTGAAGCTGAACCCGTCACGGTCCAACGCCTTGTCGCGGCTGAATTGCCCACTTAGACGCAAGGTTTCGAAAAACGGACCGGTGAAATCCAAACCATCCGGGTTTGCGTCGACTTCGCGGTGGCCGATACGGAACAAATCGACGCTTTCTTTGTAGGTGCGCGGGGTTTCGAATTCGATTTCAAACGCTTGCACGGTCAATTCACGCAACGCAGAGACGCGCGCCAGATCCGTTGTGCCGCCCACTTGTGATCCGCGCGCAACCGCGTTTTGAACCGCCGCCAATGTGTCATCGGCGACTGGTTGGTCCACGTCGTAGGGGTCTTTCAATGACCGGCGATGTGGGATTTGGGCGAATAATTCAGGCTCTGCGATCCCTGCCCTTTGTTCAAAATACGCGATCGCAACGCGGCGATCATCCAATCCGGTCGCGTCCTCGCCATCGGGAAACAGATCGAGGCGTACAGCGTAGCCGTCTTGGGCGGCGGCCAGCGTCAAAAGTTCCAGAAAACAGCCCAAACCGGCCACGATTTGGCGGCTGAACGGGTCGGTGTGCGGCAACAGACGGGTTTGATCAACGTATAGCGTGACCTGCCCATCCACCTGCAAATCCACCAACCACGGCTGGCGATTGTGCGGGTTCGGCGCAAGGATCGCATAGCTCAGCGCCTGCATCCGCGGCTCGGTATAACCACCGGCTGCGGCCCACGGGGCAAGTGCGGTTTTCGGCGTGCGGGTCACAGCGTATCCACCCGCACCA
>JAQXDI010000085.1 GCA_029251465.1 Ascidiaceihabitans sp. | reverse complement strand
CGGCAGGCTCAAAGATTGGCGACGCGTAGCTACACGCTACGACAGATCCCCAACCGTCTTTCTCTCCGCAATAGCTCTCGCAGCAACCGTTATCTTTTGGTTATAAGTCCTGACCCTAGGCGTGGATATGAACACGAGTCAACGCGCAATCTAACTTGGGGACCTGAATGAAGTGTTCCTATGTGTGTTCATTTCAGAAAAAATCTAACGTTTTACGCTTATTTCGCGCGGTCCAGCATGCCGAACAGATCGCGTGGATCATCGGGGTCCGCCAACAGATCAAGTGGGTGGAACATTTCTGTGCCTTTGATCTGGTCACGCACGTAGCGCAAGGCGCTGAAATCTTCGATCGCGAAACCGACGCTGTCAAACAGGGTGATTTGTTGCTCTGAGGTGCGCCCGGCGGCCTTGCCGGTCATGACTTCCCACAATTCGGTCACGGGGTGATCCTCTGGCAACTGCTGGATTTCGCCCTCAACGCGGGTTTGTGGTGGGTATTCCACAAAAATGTCGGCGCGGTGCAGGATCGCTTCGGCCAGTTCGGTCTTGCCAGGGCAGTCGCCGCCGATGGCGTTGATGTGCACGCCAGCGCCAACCATGTTGTCAGTTAGGATCGTGGCGTATTGTTTGTCAGCGGTGCAGGTGGTGATGATCTGCGCGCCGTTCATCGCGTCTTGGGCGGTTTTGCACGACGTAACGCGCAGGCCCGCAGCCATCAGATTGGCCGCGCATTTTGCCGTCGCCGCAGGGTCGATATCGTACAGGCGCACTTCGTTGATGCCGAGGATGGCTTGCATCGCGATGGCCTGAAATTCCGACTGCGCACCGTTGCCGATCATCGCCATGCAGATTGCGCCTTTGGGGGCCAGCAGCTTGGCCATGGTCGCAGATGTCGCCGCTGTGCGCAGGGCTGTCAGCAAGGTCATCTCGGTTAACAACACCGGATAGCCCGTGGACACATCTGCCAAAAGTCCAAAGGCAACAACTGTTTGCAAGCCTTCCTTTGTGTTCTTTGGATGGCAGTTCACGTATTTGAAACCATAGTCTAATCCGTCCGAGGTCGGCATCAGTTCCATCACGCCGTCGTCCGTGTGGCTGCCGATGCGTGCGGTTTTGTCGAACAATTCCCAGCGTTTGAAATCATGCTCGATGTAGGCGGCGATGCCTTTCAGCATGTCGCGCAAGCCGATGTGATGCACCAGTTTCATCATGTGATCGACCGATACAAATGGCACCAGTGCTTTGTCCGAAGGGTTCAAATTTGTCATGTTGGTAATCCTTTAAGCAAATGCGCGGGTGGGGCGGTCAAAGACTTTGCGCCCAAAGGCCGACGCCGTCAGTTCAACCATCAGTTGGGCGGTGCGGCCGCGATCATCCAGAAACGGGTTCAGCTCTACCAGATCAAGCGAGGTCATCAGGCCACTGTCGGACAGCATCTCCATCGCCAGATGCGCCTCGCGCACGGTGGCACCTCCCGGAACCGTGGTACCGACGGCAGGGGCGACAGACGGATCAAGGAAATCAACGTCCAGCGACACATGCAGCATGCCGTTTGCGGCTGCCACATCGGCAAGGAAACCGGACAGCGGTTTCACAATCCCGTCCTCGTCAATCGCGCGCATGTCGATGCTGCGCACGGCCGTTCCATGCAGCGCGTCGCGTTCGGCAGGATCTACAGATCGCAGGCCCAGCATGCAGATGCGTTGCGGGGGCACGGGGTGGTCGAACACGGGGAATTCCGCGAAATCAGGGCGACCGGCCAAATAGCCCACAGGTGTGCCGTGCAGGTTGCCGGAATCTGTGGTCAGCGGCGTGTGATAATCGGTATGCGCATCCAGCCAAAGGATGAACAGGGGGCGATCTGCCGTGGCAGCGGCGCGGGCAACCCCGAGCGTTGTGCCAAGCGAGAGCGCGTGATCACCTCCCAAGAAAATCGGGAAACCCTCTGCCATTGCGGCTTCGGCTTTGGCGGCCAGCGCGGTTGTCCACGCGACGGTTTCGGGCAGGCGGTAGAGGGCGTCGACCTCGGCCACGTCATTGGCGCGCGGTGTGACATTGCCGTGATCCGTGACGCTGTGCCCGAGGTCGCCGAGTGCTGCCGCAAGCCCCGCCGTGCGGTACGCATCCGGCCCCATCAAACAGCCCGCCGTGCGTTTGCCGCAATCCATCGGTGCCCCGACCAGAACGATGTTTTTATCCGTCATTTTCCATATCCCCTTGGCGTTTTCCCTAAAGGATCGGTTGATCTGTGCGTGTGCAACGTGTCATAATGACCGAAACGGGCATTGATTGACCAAAGTGGCCGCAAAAATGGACGAAACGGACAATGAGCTGATCGCAGCACTGCGCCACGATGCACGCGCGTCGCTGTCGGACCTGGCAGCGCGCCTGAATATCTCGCGCACAACGGTGCGGTCGCGAATCGAACGGCTGCGCGGGCGCGGCGACATCCTTGGGTTCAGCGTGGTGATGCGCGAGGACATGTTGGCCGATCCGGTGCGCGGTTTGATGATGATCGGGATCGAGGGGCGCGGCACAGAGCGGATCTTGCGCCAGTTGAACGGCATGGCCGAAGTGCGCGCGGTGCACACGACAAACGGGCGTTGGGATGTGATTGTGGAGGTGGGCACCGACACGCTGGAAACATTCGACGGCGTGCTGTCGCGCATCCGCCGATTAGATGGCGTGTCGGTCAGTGAAACGAATTTGCTGCTGTCGACGAAAAAATCGTCTTAGGGGCAGGGGGCCGCTAGGTTTTGCGTGTCGCCGCGATCAGCCATGCGGCAAACAGGCCGGTCGAAATAACCGCGTTCCAGCCTGCCATGCTGAGGCCCAGCATTTCCCACGGAATATCGTCGCAGCGGATCAGCGGGGCGGACATGATTTGGTCCAGCAATTCATCCGCAGACAGGTCGCTGATCGAGTTGGACGTGCAGCTGGTCGGACCCTCGAAAATGCCGCGCTCGACCCCTGCGTGATAAAACCCGTAGCCTGCGGTGATTGCGGCGGCCACAGCCCCCATCAAGATCACCGGTACGCGTGGGATCGCCAACGCAATCACGCCAATCACAATCGCGATCACATGCGGGTAGCGTTGCGTGATGCACAATTTGCATGGGGCCAGCCCGCCGATGTGCTGAAACGCCAGCGCCCCCAGCATCAATGCCAGCGACCCGCCAGCGGCGATCAAAATCCAAGTGCGTTTGCTATTCATAGAAACTTTACCGCCGCGAATCCGCCGATCAACAGAACGACAAGTAGTGAGAACATAAGCCCCAAGCGGCGCTCGATGAAATCACGAATAGGTGCGCCAAAGGTCCTGAGCAGGGCGGCGACGATGAAAAACCGCACTGCGCGCGCCAGTATCGAGGTGGCGATAAAGGTGCCCAGCGGCATGCCGGTCCAGCCCGACATGATCGTGATGACTTTGTACGGGAACGGCGTGACGCCTGCGGTCAGAACCGCCCAAAACCCCAGATCGTTAAAGCGGGTGTTGAAATCCGCCATCGCGTCGCCCTTGCCCAAGGCGGCCAAAATCGGCTGACCGATGGTGTCATACGCCAGCGCGCCGATTGCATAGCCCAGCAAACCGCCCAAAACCGAGGCGACCAGCGCCACACCCGCAATCACAAACGCCCGGTTCGGGCGCGCAATGATCATCGGAATCATAATGACGTCTGGCGGGATCGGAAACACCGAGCTTTCGATAAACGCGACAAAGGCCAGCACCCACAGCGCGCGGGGATGCTCGGCCATGCCCAAAGTCCAATTGTATAGCCGCTGCAACATCGGTGCCCACTTTGCGTCTTGTTTCGCTTGGGAAAGCGCAGACCACGGCTGTGCGCGCAGGTCAAGATCGCCATGAAAAGGTGGGCCGTTTTAGACCTGAATTTCAGCGTTCTGCAAATGAATGATAAAATCCACTTTACGCCGCCTAAACGTCGGGTTAGATGATGCTTAATGAGGCCCAAGTGGCGGAATGGTAGACGCGGTGGATTCAAAATCCACTTCTGTAACAGGAGTGCCGGTTCGAGTCCGGCCTTGGGTACCAGCCTCATACTTTACCCCTTGAGAATGAGTGAAGACTCGCAGCCCCGGCCCATTAACCTGAGGCATGGGGGACAGTTTATGCCGGGCTTTTGGCAAAACAAAGCTATTTTCAGATGTCTGTTAGAAGGGTGGGGTAAGCCTAACCCCAAAAGGGTTCTGGTTGCCGCAAAGCTCTAAAGCGAATGATAATCAGCGATGACCGGATATCCGCTATGCGGGGTGGTTTCAACGGGTCGACGCAACACTTTAATCTTTTTGGAAAGATGGAGTGTAGATTATGGCCTATCGGAAGCGAGTATTTTTCACGGATAAACAGAAGGCGGACATCTGGGATCG
>JAQXDI010000084.1 GCA_029251465.1 Ascidiaceihabitans sp. | reverse complement strand
AACTATAGGGGCGGACCACTTCAAAGGGGGAGGCTCAGGACGACTAAGCGACAAACAAGTTCAGGAAATTTTAATTCAACTGGATGCAGTTTACGCCGCCAGCCATCTAACCGCTACTTTCGGCTCTCATATCACTCTCAAAGGAGAAAAGGTACGGACAACCGATTTGGGTAGTCGAAGTCATTTGGTACAGGGTGCAACCTATAATTGCTCATCCCCTAACATTCAGATTACCTTCGCGAGGGGCATTTCGAGAAGTAATTTTGAAGCTCGAGAGCCATCAAACTACTACGATGAAATCAAAATAACAGCGAACTCCCAAAACAGTATGGGATCTGTAAACGATGCAAATCATGAAGATTTACTTGAGATTTACAATGTTATCAGAGACCTAACTACGTCTATCGAACCGACAAGCATCGCATCTACCGAAGCAGGAAATACAGCAATCCTTAATGCAGAAGTTTCCAAGCTGGCCGCGCTGGCGACTGAACTCATTGAAGGTGCAGATGAAAAACGCAGAGAGTTAGACTCTTTAAGGGAAACACTTAACGCTGACTTGCTCCAAAAAGAAGCGGAACTAAGCGCCAAGTTAGAAACAGAAAACCAAAAACTTGAAGACAAAAAGATCGAAATTCAAACACAGCAAGATGAATTCGATGACCGTGAACACAAACACGTAAGGCGCAAGTTACGTTCTGAAATAATCGAAGAAGTCGCTAATATCCTTGAACGACCTACCGGACGATCTTACCGAAACTTCTGGCCACTCTTTGGTATCGTCCTGTCACTCATTGGCGTGGCCAGCTTAGCCGTTTTGGTAGTCCAAAACCAGGCCGTCATTGCCGGCTTGTATTCTGATGGTAGGCCGACACCTAGTGCGACAGAGATAATTCTCGCCTACGCAAAGATGACGCTTACAAGTGCCGCAGCTTTGGGCCTTCTTCTCTACGCCGTGACTTGGATGAGGTCCTTGGCAAATCAATCGCGTGAATACGAAAAACAGCTTCACCGCTATTCACTAGATATGACACGGGCTAGCTGGACAATGGAAACACTGATGGAACTTTCCAAAGATGACAAACAGATGATTTCCGATTTGTGGTTGGAAAGCGTTACCAAAAACCTGTTTGAAGCCGACGGCGGTAATCGCGATGAAACTAATTCACTGCAAGCACTTGGTGCATTGCTAAATGTGACCAGCGAGACAGAGATTGGCCCTGATGGTACAAAGTTTCGACTAAACCGACGCGCTGCCAAAAAAGCTGCGTCCCAAGCAGAGGGTTAACAAACACCTACCTCCTGCCTTCAAACCTTAACGCCACCCGATCCTTAACGACGCCCTAACGCCCCAAAACCACTCAAACTGCGCATAATTCGGCCTAATCTGCGCAGTTCTTGCCAAAACCCGATTGCACGGTGCGTTAACACCTGCGTGACCGCCCTGTCACAGACCTTCCCAAGCCCGTCCTTAGCCCCCATCATAGGGTCAATCAAAGGACGTATCATGCCCACACAACGCATCACTTTCCCCGGCCACGACGGCGCGCAATTGTCAGCCCGTTTGGACCTGCCCGCAGGCCCGCATATGGCCACCGCGATCTTTGCGCACTGCTTTACGTGCGGCAAAGACATCCCCGCCGCGCGCCGGATCGCAGCACGTTTATCCGGCATGG
Organism: Ascidiaceihabitans sp.; assembly: GCA_029251465.1. Taxonomy (GTDB): domain Bacteria; phylum Pseudomonadota; class Alphaproteobacteria; order Rhodobacterales; family Rhodobacteraceae; genus Ascidiaceihabitans. Next base: position 55,762 of record JAQXDI010000084.1, on the reverse strand, counting down.
GTATCGCCGTTTTACGGTTTGATTTCAAAGGTTTGGGGCATTCCGAGGGCGAATTCGCCAACACGTCATTCACGACAAACGTCGATGATTTGGTCGCAGCCGCCGCCCATCTGAGCGCCATAGGCATGCCGCCTGCCCTGCTGATCGGCCACTCGCTCGGCGGCGCTGCCGTCCTAAAAGCGGCCACAAAAATCGATGGAATCAAGGCCGTCGCAACCCTCGGCGCGCCCTTCGATCCGGGCCACGTCACCCACAATTTTTCCGACGCCCTGCCAACAATCAAATCCCAAGGCTCAGCCCAAGTCTCCCTTGGCGGTCGCCCTTTTACCATCGGTCAAAAGTTCGTCGAAGACGTTGCCAGTACCGAGCTAAAGGCTTGTGTTGCAAGCTTAAATTCCGCTTTTCTGGTTTTGCACGCCCCCCCAAGATTCCATCGTTTCAATAGACAATGCAGCCGAGATTTTCGGGGCCGCCAAGCACCCCAAATCATTTGTCACACTGGATGATGCCGACCACCTTATTACCCGATCCGAGGATGCAGAATACGCTGCCGAGGTGATCACAACTTGGGCTTCGCGCTACTTGAAACTCAAGCACCCAGCCCCGCCAATCGGCGCACCAGAAGGTATTGTACGCACCTGCGAAGCGGACTCAAAAGGGTTCCTGCAAGACATCCATTCAGGACCTGTCCATCACGCATTGGCTGACGAACCACTGGCCTATGGCGGCACCAACAAAGGCATGTCGCCTTACGGATTTTTAGCTGCAGGATTAGGGGCTTGCACGTCGATGACGATCCGAATGTACGCACGGCGCAAAGGCTGGTCATTGGATCATGTCAGCGTCGATGTGAATCATTCAAAGGTGCATGCGCAGGACGCTGAAACCGGCAGCGGCGACAAGATTGATACATGGAAACGGCGGATCACGTTGACGGGTAACCTAAGCGGCGATCAGCGCCAACGCCTGCTCGAAATCGCCGACAAATGCCCGGTGCACCGCACGCTCGAGCGTAGCTCAGAAGTGATCACCGAACTCGCGCCCTAAGCGATCTCGGCTGACCCAAACACCCGGAATGTAATGAGGCGCGCGTCCCGAAGGGCGCGCGCCTCGCTATTGGATCAAGACAGTTTTATCCGCGTGCGCGGTCGACCATTTTCCAGACCAGTGGGAACAGGCCAGCAGCCAGCGCCAGTTTGATCGCATCGCCCATCAAAAACGGTGTCAAACCCCATGCCAAGATCGGCTTGTCCCAGCCGTACAGCATGCCCAACCAGATCAAGCCCGGGACGTAAATCAGCACGTTGCCCAGCACCATTGCCAGGGCCATTTTTGGTGCTGAACGGTCCCAGCCTTTGCGCGCCAATGCACCCAACAAAACGGTCGCCAAGACGTAACCAACCAGATAGCCGCCGGTGCCGCCCATCATGTACTCAAGCCCGAATTTCTCGGCTGTTGAACCTGCAAAAACGTCAAACCCAAGTGCACCGATCAGCAAGTAGCCAAAGATTGTGACCAGACCCAAACGCGCGCCGTATGCCGCGCCAATGCTTAGAACCGCAAAGGTCCCAAGCGTGATTGGTACTGGCCACATGGGCACTTTGATCTTTGCTGCAACTGCTAAAACTACGATACCAAACACAACCAACGCGGCCTGTTTGGCCAAACGCAACGCGCCTTCGTTAACGTGAAGGACGTCGCTTAGCACTTTATGTTCATGTGCTGAATTCATCTCGTTTGCTCCTTGGCAATATTTCCTGTGCGGGTTTTCTGCCGCGCAGCGAAATATTCTGCAAGTGCATTATGCCGCTTTACGGTATCCAGTCAGCATTCTGTAATTTTTGCGAGGCCCTTGGACGCGCCAGTCCGCAGTCCAGTTGGGCCAAGCACCAAAATCATAATCCACAGCGTAGTCATCAGGGTCACACCAGTGCTGCGTTTTCCCGCCCAATGGCGGAACCGTGTGAAAAAAACGCCCATCATCAAAATAGACGTTCAAATCCGCGTCCCAACGGTAGCGTCGTTCTGATTGCATTGGCGGATGCCCTTGGATCACCAGCGTGCCAATTTCATGATACGCCAGCCCATCCCCATCCGGTTCAAACGTCGCATGCCCGTGAAAATCAGCCCGCGCGGCACCAACATGCGTGATCGTGCGCTCAATCGCCCAGCGCCCGACAAAATCCGCCAAAGTCCGCGTCATTTATTCAGCATACTCCGCAACGGTGATATCACCATTGAACCCGACAAAGCGGACTTGTGGCCCCTGTTTTTCCAGATCAAAGCACGCCCACAGATCGTTGGGCGGCCACTGGCTGCAGTATTGGTCGTTTTGCACCCGCCAGTTGCCCCAACTTGGCCGACCACCTTGATTGTACAGAGTTTTGCCAGAGACGTAGAACGTCTGGTTGGCGCTTTTGTAGATCAGTTTTTGCGCGTCAAGGGCGGCGTGAATGCCCGCCTCGTCCAGCGCGATCCAATCCTCTTCGGCCACCCCGATGGTTGGCCAAATCATACAGGCAATCGCGGCGATCCGTCTCATTTGTGGCCTCTTAGGTTGTTGTTGCGCCCCACGCAGTCTATGAGGCCCCCGACACTTATTAAAGTCTCTCCCTGTCAAAGTCACAAAAAGGTGCGCGCATGATCCCTCGCTATTCCCGTCCTGAAATGGTTGCCATTTGGTCGCCCGAAACCAAATTCAAAATCTGGTACGAGATCGAAGCCCACGCCTGTGAGGCAATGGCCAACATGGGCACCATCCCGCGCGAAAACGCCGATGCGGTCTGGAAAGCCAAAGACGTCACATTCGACGTGGCCCGCATTGACGAGATCGAAGCCGAAACCAAGCACGACGTCATCGCGTTTCTGACCCACTTGGCCGAACATGTCGGATCGGACGAGGCACGCTTTGTGCACCAAGGCATGACATCCTCGGACGTGCTGGACACCTGTTTCAACGTCCAACTGGTGCGTGCCGCTGACATTCTGATCGCCGGTGTCGAGGGGCTGATGGCCGCCTTGAAACGCCGCGCGCTAGAGCACAAAGATACCCTGCGTGTTGGCCGCAGCCACGGCATCCACGCCGAACCAACCACGATGGGCCTGACGTTCGCGCGTTTCTACGCGGAAATGGATCGCAACTTGGCCCGCATGCATGTGGCGCGCGCCGAAATCGCAACCGGTGCGATTTCTGGTGCGGTTGGCACATTTGCCAACGTCGATCCGCAGGTCGAAGAACATGTTTGCGCGCAACTGTGCCTTGAGGTCGAACCGATTTCAACCCAAGTCATCCCGCGCGATCGCCACGCTGCGTTCTTTGCGGCGTTGGGTGTTGTGTCGTCCTCGATTGAAAATATCGCGATCGAAGTGCGCCACATGCAGCGCACCGAAGTGTTGGAAGGCGCCGAGTTCTTTTCCATGGGCCAAAAAGGCTCAAGCGCGATGCCGCACAAAAAGAACCCTGTGTTGACCGAAAACCTGACCGGTCTGGCGCGTCTTGTGCGCATGACGGTCATCCCTGCGCTGGAAAACGTCGCCCTATGGCACGAGCGTGACATTTCGCATTCCTCCGTTGAACGTAACATCGGCCCCGACGCCACGATCACGCTGGATTTTGCCCTGTCGCGCATGACCTCTGTCATCGACAAAATGCTGATCTTTCCGGACAACATGCTGGACAACATGAATAAATTCCCCGGCCTCGTGATGAGCCAACGGGTTTTGTTGGCCTTGACCCAGGCCGGTGTAAACCGCGAAGACGCTTATAAAATGGTGCAGCGCAATGCCTTGAAGGTTTGGGAATTCCGCACAGATTTCCGCGAAGAGCTGCTGGCTGACCCAGAGGTTTGCGCGGCCCTGTCCGTAGACGCGATCAACGAGAAATTCGACATGGGCTATCACACCAAACACGTCGACACGATTTTCGCCCGCGTGTTCAAAGACTAAATCGCAGATACAAGGCGCGTCCCCGCGGGTGCGCCTTGTGTCACAGCGCCCTTGCTGTCTTGCCCCGATCACACCGGATTTGCGCCGCAATGCCCCCCCGAACAGGCAGGTTCACAACAGGCACAGCAAAATAACGTAGCCGTGATCGAATAAACTCGGGACCTGTCGGGTTATAACGCTATGATTAACAAAAGACCCAGACAGGAGACGACCTTATGCGTACGTTCATGATTGTAGCTGCTTTGACTTTGCCATTTTCAATCGCCACGCCGATCTATGCGGCAGGCGGTGGCGAAGAAACCGCCCCCAAGCCCACCAAAACCAGCAAAGACTGCAAAGGTGTGCGTGTTTGGGACGAGAAAAAGCAGCGCTGTGTGAAACCCAAGAAATCCAGCCTAGATGACACGGGCCTGTACGACGCTGTGCGCGAATTGGCCTATGCGGGTCGTTACGAAGACGCCCAAGGCGTGCTGGCCGCGATGTCCGATCAAAACGAAGACCGCGTGCTGACGTACAAAGGGTTCACCAACCGCAAATTGGGCAACATCGACGCGGCCATGGTGTTCTACAAACAAGCGCTGGATACGAACCCCGACAACATCCTTGCGCGATCTTACATGGGCCAAGGCCTGTTGGATCAAGGCGACAAAATCGGTGCCATTGCACAGTTGCGTGAAATCAATGCCCGTGGCGGTTCTGACACCTGGGCGGCCAAGTCGCTATCCAACGCCATTGCAACCGGTGTGACCTACAGCCACTAAAAGGCTGCGTGGTCTTTGAGGGTTTCTTTACCCCTATGTGCCAAACCTGTGTGAAACAGCACAAGGTTGGCACGAATGGATCTGGTACCTATGGCCCCGATGCCTGCGATGACGCAGGGCGGGGCCGACTTCCCCTCAACTCCCAAACCGATTCTGAACCTTAGTCGCAAGGCAAAGGCAGCAATTATCGTGCGTCTGTTGCTGAACGAAGGGGCTGATATCCCGCTTGAGGATTTGCCAGAAGAACTGCAAGCGCAGCTGACCCAGCAGATGGGTAAAATGCGCGTGGTTGACCGCGATACACTGGCGTCCGTGGTCGCCGAATTCGCCAACGAAGTCAGCAGCATCGGCCTTAGCTTTCCCGGTGGTATCGCCGGCGCGTTGACGGCCTTGGACGGTAAAATCAGCAAACAAACCTCTGATCGACTGCGCAAAGAGGCAGGCGTGCGCCAAACCGGTGATCCGTGGGTGCGCATCCGTGATTTGGGCGTCAGCGCCCTGCTTCCGGTGATGCAAGACGAAAGCATTGAGGTCGCGGCCGTGATGTTGTCCAAAATTGAGATCAGCAAAGCCGCCGAATTGCTGGGCATGCTGCCTGGACCACGTGCGCGTCAAATCACCTACGCCGTTTCACAAACCAGCGGTGTGTCGCCGGATGCGGTGGACCGCATCGGGTTGTCCCTAGCGACCCAACTGTCTGCGCAGCCGTTGCGCGCCTTTGACGATGATCCGGTCGATCGTGTCGGTGCAATCCTGAATTCGTCAACATCGCTGACCCGCGACGACATGCTTGAGGGCCTTGATGAAACCGATCAGGGGTTCGCCACAGCAGTACGCAAAGCGATCTTTACCTTTGGCAATATTCCCGAACGTATCGCACCACGCGATATTCCGCGCATTTTGCGCGATGTTGCTCCGGGCGATCTGGTGCTCGCCATCGCGGGTGCTGCGGCGGGCGGTATGCAAGCCTCTGCGGATTACATCCTAGAAAACATGTCAGGACGGATGGCTGATCAGTTGCGCGAAGAAGTGCAAGAACTGGACAAACCGAAACAAGCAGATGTCGATGCCGCCATGAGCGCGATCATTGCAACGGTTCGGGCCATGGAAACGTCCGGCGACATCTTGTTGCTGGTCCCCGATGATGAACCTGCTGACGGCGAGTAATCGACGCTGGCAATCATTGCGACACGGCCTGTTTGCGACAATCGTTTGGTGTGCGCATCGAAACCGCTTGAAACTGCTCGCTTTTCCTGCGCGTTCTTGCCGTATGCCAAGGGGACGTTGGCACCAACTGCGGGGCCAGATCATGCGACACGTGACAATATGACGGCACCTTCTGCTTCGGCAAATCCACGCGCCATAACCCTCGCGGTGCTGGCTATCTTTTGCTTTACCTGCATGGATGTTTGCGTCAAATTCATCAGCCCGATCACTGGCGCTATGCCGGCACTTTGGGCGCGCTACACGGTGCAAATGCTGTTGGTTCTGATCCTCGTGGCACCACGTCTACGCAGTGTTGTTCGCAGCCACTATCCAAAATTGCAGGTCACCCGTTCGATCCTGCTGATGATGGCAACATTCTTTTACTTCCTCGCCTTGGGCCGGATTGGCTTGGCCGAAGCCGCCGCTGTGATGAGCCTCAATCCAATGCTGATCACCATGGGCGGCGCAATTTTCTTGGGCGAAGCATTGGGCCAACGCCGTATCGCCGCCATCGTTGTCGCAATGATTGGCGCGTTCATCATCATCCGCCCTGGAACTGATGTGTTTTCGCCCGTCGCCCTGTTGCCACTCTGCGCAGCCACATGTTTTGCCGCCTACACATTGATCACCCGTCGCATTGGACCGGACGAAAACGTCTGGACGTCGCTGTTTTACACCGGCCTTGTCGGCACCGTGATCCTGAGCCTGATTGTTCCGTTTTACTGGCAGCCGTTAACCCTAAAAGCCGTCGCGCTGATGGGTTTGATCGGCCTGTTTGGCGCCACCGGACAAATGCTGCTGATCCGCGCGCTTAGCATGGCCGAAGCCGGTCTGCTTGCCCCGTTCAACTATTCGGGCTTGGTGTTTTCAATCCTCTTTGGCCTGTTCTTGTTTGCCGAAGTTCCTGACGCGTGGACAGTTGTTGGTGCGCTTGTGATTGTCGGGGCGGGCCTATATGTTTGGCATCGTGAAACGCGCGTGGCCCGCAAGGCTAAAACCGCGCTCTAAGCCCCTCTTGCCTTAAACAGGTGCCATGACGAAATCCGCCGAAAAACCCGTTGCACCGTTCAGGGAACGCGCCACGCATTACGTGTCAAACGCGATTATTTCCGGTGTGATCCGGTGTGCCTTGATACTTCCGTACACAACGCGCGTGCGCTTGCTTGGGGCCCTGGTGGCAAATGTTTTCGGGCCTTTGGCCGGATATCGTCGCCGCGCGCTCGAAAATCTTGCTCATGTTTTTCCTGATATGGACATTGAAGAACGCCGCGTGACGGCCAAAGCTTGCCTGAACAACTTTGGTCGCGCCTTGATCGAAAACTATTCGACCAAAGACATGATGGCCCGCATGGATCATCACCCGATGTCAGGCGTCGGATTCGAGGCGATCAAAGCCGCCCAAGCCGCGGGTCGTCCGATCATTCTGGTCACCGGACATTTGGGTAATTACGAGACAACGCGGGCCGCCCTGACAACGCACGGGTTCAATTTTGGTGGGCTGTACCGCAACATGTCCAACCCTTATTTCAACGCTCACTACGTTAAAACGATGGAAGCGATTGGCGGCACAATGTTTCCTCAGGGGAACAAAGGCACCGCAGGGTTTGTGCGTCATCTCAAAAAAGGTGGTCAGGCTGTGTTGCTGTTTGATCAACACGTCTTTGGTGCGCCTGTTATGGATTTTGTCGGCAAACCTGCGCGCACGGCCGTGTCTGCGGCAAAGATTGCGCTGCGTTTTGATGCCTTGCTGGTTCCGTATTATGGCATTCGCCAACCCGACGGGATCAGTTTTGACACCGAGCTAGAAGAACCGATCCCGCATTCAGATGCCCTGACCATGACCCAAGCGATGAACGACAGCCTCAGCGCGCAAATCCGTGCACATCCTGACCAGTGGCTTTGGATGCACCGCCGGTGGCGCCCCGATCATTTTTAGCGCAAACGCGCTGCTGCCATGATCGGCCCAAACCGGTTTTGTTGAATGATAACAACAACTGGTTCGTCTCCGTCTAGATCCGCCGTCATGTTCAACGGTGCACGGCCGTCCCATTCTTTGACGATCTTCCAGTCATGCGCGACGTTGGCATAACTTAGTGTGTGCCCTGCATTTTCGCCCCGCGTAATCCGTGTTTTCGACCGGGGTGTATAGCGCACTAGGTTCACAACAAACGGCCCTTTGGCCCCGTTTGAAACGGCGTTAATCTGCAAATTACGGCCCTGGCGTGCGATTTCGACATCCACCAGCGCAGGTTTCGCTGCGTGCTGCGCCAAGGCTTCGGACAATTGCATCGCCTTTGCGCCAACCACATCGGTTTCGCCATTGATGACCATTTGCGGAGTGTAAACCGATCGGCGGTGCCCGATTATGGCGTATTCACGCTGGCGTTTGGAATAGGCTGGCTTGGCGAATTCATCCTTCCAACCGATGTAGTCCCAGTAATCCACGTGCAGCGCCAAGGCGATCACGTCATCGCGTTCGGCCAATTCGTGCAACATTGCATCCGCAGGCGGGCAAGAGGAACAGCCCTGCGACGTAAACAATTCAACCACTACAGGCGATCCGGCCCACGTGGGGGCAGCGAATGCAAAAAATGCGGCAGCAGTGCTGGATAACAGTCGTTTCATGGCGTTTTTGATCCGTTGTTCATGTCGTCCCTCATCCCTAATGAAGCGTGACTGAAATGACCAATCAAGGTTTCTTGATACTTGCAACACTTCTGATCACGTAAATGCGTTCAATTGACAGCATGTTTCGGTACACAATGGTATACATTTTGCCGCATAGGCCCAATTTACGGTTGATCCGAGACGTTTCATAAGGCAAACCGCACCCAAAGCCATTCCCGCAACTCTACCCCAAAGGAAGAGCCCACATGCCCATTACAGTTGGACACGACACCGCCAAGACGCGCAAAACGCTGACAGTTGGCGATCAATCTGTTGATTATTACTCGATCCCTGCCGCGACGGCCGCTGGCCTTGGTGATTTCGCCAAGCTGCCTGCCGCGTTGAAAGTGGTTCTGGAAAACATGCTGCGCTTTGAAGATGGCAAGACGGTCACCGTCGACGACATCAAAGCATTTGCACAATGGGGTGCCCAAGGCGGCAAGAACCCGCGCGAGATTGCGTACCGCCCTGCCCGCGTTTTGTTGCAAGATTTCACCGGCGTTCCAGCTGTTGTTGATTTGGCCGCAATGCGTGACGCGTTGGTGTCCCTTGGCGGCGACGCAGAGCAAATCAACCCACTGAATCCTGTTGATCTGGTCATCGACCACTCGGTAATGATTGATGAGTTTGGCAATGCGCGCGCGTTCCAGATGAACGTCGACCGCGAATACGAACGCAACATGGAACGCTACACCTTCCTGAAATGGGGCCAGAACGCGTTTAATAACTTTCGCGTTGTACCGCCCGGCACCGGCATCTGCCACCAGGTGAACCTTGAATATCTGTCGCAAACCGTTTGGACAGATGCAGATCAACACGGCAACCAAGTTGCCTATCCTGACACGCTGGTCGGTACGGATAGCCACACCACCATGGTCAACGGCGCGGCCGTTTTGGGCTGGGGCGTCGGCGGCATCGAGGCTGAGGCCGCGATGTTGGGTCAGCCGATCTCAATGCTGATCCCCGAAGTTATCGGCTTCGAGCTGACGGGTTCCATGATGGAAGGCACCACCGGTACGGATCTGGTGTTGAAAGTGGTTGAGCTGCTGCGCGCCAAAGGCGTTGTTGGCAAATTCGTCGAATTCTACGGCGAAGGGTTGAACCGCCTGCCCCTCGCAGACCGCGCGACCATCGGCAACATGGCACCGGAATACGGCGCGACCTGTGGTTTCTTCCCGATCGACGGCGAAACGCTGCGCTACTTGCGCACAACCGGTCGTGACGAGGACCGCATCGCGCTGGTCGAAGCCTACGCCAAGGAAAACGGTTTCTGGCGCGGCGATGATTACGCCCCAATCTACACAGACACCCTGCACCTCGACATGGGCACAATCGTTCCTGCGATTTCCGGCCCCAAACGCCCACAAGATTACGTGGCACTGACCGACGGCCAGACCGCCTTCCGCCGCGAAATGGAAGAGACGTTCAAGCGCCCGATGCACAAAGAAGTGGCCGTGGACGGTGAAGATTACACCATGGAATCCGGCAAAGTTGTGATCGCGTCAATCACGTCGTGCACCAACACATCCAACCCCTACGTCATGATCGGCGCAGGTTTGGTGGCCCGCAAGGCCGCTGCCTTGGGCATGAACCGCCAACCTTGGGTCAAAACGTCTCTGGCCCCTGGATCACAAGTTGTGTCCGCCTATCTTGAGGCCGCTGGATTGCAAGAAGACCTCGATAAAATCGGCTTCAACCTTGTCGGTTATGGCTGCACCACATGCATCGGTAACTCTGGTCCGATCCAAGCTGAACTGTCCAAAGCCATCGCTGACGGCGATTTGGTTGCGACCTCAGTATTGTCCGGCAACCGCAACTTTGAAGGGCGTATTTCACCCGACGTGCGCGCCAACTATCTGGCCTCCCCGCCGCTGGTTGTGGCCTACGCACTGGCCGGTACGTTGGACATCAATCTGGCCTCGGACGCCATCGGTCAAGACAAAGACGGCAATGACGTCTTCTTGAAAGACATCTGGCCCACGACCCAAGAAGTCGCTGAATTGGTTGAACAAACTGTCACACGCGAAGCATTCCAGACCAAGTATGCGGACGTGTTCAAAGGCGACGAAAAATGGCAAGCGGTCGAAACCACCGACGCGTTGACCTACGACTGGCCAGCCCAATCGACCTACGTGCAAAACCCGCCCTACTTCCAAGGAATGGGTGCCGAGCCAGGCGTGATTTCAAACATCAATGACGCCAAAGTGCTGGCGGTTTTGGGCGACATGATCACGACCGACCACATCAGCCCTGCCGGTTCGTTCAAGGCTGACACGCCTGCTGGCCAGTACCTGACCGAACGCCAAGTGCCTGTGCGCGAATTCAACTCGTACGGATCGCGTCGTGGCAACCACGAAGTGATGATGCGCGGCACGTTCGCCAACATCCGCATCAAAAACGAGATGCTGGACGGGGTCGAGGGTGGCTACACCAAAGGGCCAGACGGCGCACAAACATCGATCTACGACGCGGCCATGGCGCATCAAGCTGCCGGTACACCGCTGGTGATCTTTGGCGGCGAACAATACGGTGCCGGGTCATCACGCGACTGGGCCGCCAAGGGCACAGCATTGCTGGGTGTCAAGGCGGTCATTTCCGAAAGCTTTGAACGTATCCACCGCTCCAACCTTGTTGGCATGGGTGTGATCCCGTTCGAGTTCACAAATGGCGTGAGCCGCAAATCGCTGGGTCTGACCGGTGACGAAACGGTTTCTATCTCGGGCCTCGACACAATCCAGCCGCTGCAAGAGGTGCCCTGCACTATCACAATGGCGGACGGAACTGTGCACGAGATCAGCCTGAAATGCCGTATCGATACCGCGATCGAGATTGAATACATCGAGCACGGTGGCGTTTTGCACTACGTTTTGCGTTCGCTTGCCGCTGCATAAATCGCGTTTCAAATGACAAAAGGCCTCGCGGGAAACTGCGGGGCCTTTTTTGTGTAAGAATGTCCGCTCAGATTTTGGCCAATACCTTTGATTGCTACGCTACACGCCTTCACTGCTTGCGACCGTTGCGGGCACTTGCCGCTTAGGACTGGCACTCGGCGCTTGCTGAACGCAACTTACGGTTTCCCGCGCAGCTCCAGAAATTTCAAAAAGCGTTCTTTGGCCCCGTCGGTTGTGTCTGTCTTCCAAATCGCCACTGTTTCAAGCCGCTCAGAGGTTTGTTCTAGCGGGATAACAACAAGGTTCGCACCCACCAGATTGCGCACACAATCCGTCAAAATCGTTATCCCCATGCCACAAGACACAAGGCCAAGAATTGCTGCCGTGTTGAGACCTTCTTGGACGATCTTTGGCTCAAACCCAGACTTCCTGCAGAGCGGGATCAGATAGGAAAAGAAGTACTCCCATTCGGTCGATGTGCCGTGAATGATGTCTTCATCGGCCAGCTCGCTCAAGCGCACATTTTTCCTGCGCGCCAAGGCATGCCCCTTGTAGACAACACAGACAAATGTCTCAGATTGCACCAACCGGGTTTCGAAATTTTTACGGTTGATCGCACCGGTGACAAACCCGATGTCGAGCTCCTTGTCCTCTAGGTTTTTTAGCTGAACCGCGGTCACGCTGTGATGTAGCTGCAGGTCGATATCAGGCTGAAGATCTTGAAAAGACTTTAGTATTTCCGGAACACATCCGCTAATCGCATTTTCAGTGTACCCAATCCTCAAAGATCCAATTTTTCCTTCATGGACCCGTTTCGTGTTCTCAATGGTGCGCTCCATGCGGTTCAAAACACGGTAACATCCCTCGAGAAAAGTTTTGCCTGTGGTGGTGATATCGACGATGCGATTTGTCCGCTCCAAAAGCGTGACACCCAGCTCCTTTTCAAGATTGAAAATGGTCCGGCTGAGGGCCGGTTGGGCGATGCCAAGACGTTCGGCCGCACGTCTAAAATGCAATTCTTCTGCAACCGCAACGAAGCATCGCAGATGGCGTAGATCAATACTCATGATGCCTCAATGTTATCAAAGATGGCCTTTTTGATATTATACTTGATGAATTTCATATGCCAAGCTTAAGAAAAAACGTAACCCAACTCGGAGAAAAAGATGAAAAATTTCGGAATAAAATCTGTCACTACCTCTTTGATTGCCTTGGCAGTTTCGGCTTCAGGTGCACTGGCGGCTGACCTGACAATGAACGTCGGATTCGGCGCGCCAGAAGAGTCGCTTTATGGTCGTTTCGGCAAGATTTTCGAGGCCAAGGCCGAGGAATACACCGGCGGTTCGATCGATGTAAAACTGCGCTGCTGCAATCAAATCTCTAGCGAAGACGAGGCCTTTAAGGCCATGCAGCTGGGCACCGTTTATGGCTTTTTTATCACCGGGAACAACGTTTCACCCCATTGGCCGCTGATGGATGTGACTGTCCTGCCTTACGTGTTCCAGAACGGAGAGCACCTGCAACGTGTTGTCGATGGTCCTGTCGGCGATTTCATGAAGCAAAAGCTGCAAGCTGACACCAGCGTCCATTTGCTGTCCTTTGGTCCGGCCTTGTACCGCGATTTCTACAACTCGGTGCGTCCGGTCAACACGATGGCTGACATGCAGGGTTTGAAAATCCGCGTCCCCAAGAACGACGTGATGCTTGCCACATTCGCGGCCTTTGGCGCAAACCCCGTGCCGCTGGCATGGTCCGAAACGCCGACCGCCCTGCAGACCGGCACGTTGGACGGTGGTGACAACGGCACCTCGTTCATCAAAGACATGAAGTTCTACGAATTCGAACCCCACTTGGTCATCCTCGAACATTTTGTCGCCATGGCCCCCTTGTTCGCCTCTGACGCGTTCATGAAAAAGCTGAGCGATGAGCAGCGCGAGCAAATCCAGCGTGCCGCCACGGATGCTGGGATCGAGATGCGCGCACAGGTGCTGACCGAGACCGAAGAAGTGCGCACGTGGTTGGCAAATGAAGGCGGCATGAAGATGACCCGCCCTGACCTGACGGATTTCATCACCGCAGCCAAGACCGTCCAGGATGAATTCGCCGCCAAACGAGGCGCTGATTTTGTGGATCTGGTCCAGCAAATCCAAGCCGCAGCTGAATAAGCCGCCCACGACCCAAAGGGGGGCATTCAGCCCCCTTTTTCACGCCAGATCAGCAACTTCAGGGGAACGGCGATGAGACTACTCAAATGGCTAGAGCGACACATAGAAGAGTTGATCTGCTGTAGCTGCCTTGTTGTGATCGCCGTTGCGGTCTTTGCCCAAGTTGTCGCGCGATACGTCTTTGAAATTGCCCTGCATTGGACCGAAGAAGCCTCCTCTATCGCGATGGTTTGGGCGGTCTACACAGGCGCATCGCTGTGTGCGCGCGAGCGGTTTCACATTCGTATTCTGGTGGCTGTGCAGTCATTGCCTCCGCGCATGGGTCGCTTTGTGATCTTTATCGCGGACGGGTTTTGGGCGTTCATTTGTTTGTTCATGATCCGCGTCAGCTGGGAATATCTGGAGGTTTTGTGGAAATACACCACCCGCAGCCCCAGCCTTGGCATTGATCAATTCTACCCCCAATCCATTCTCGTTATCGGGTATACGCTGATGTTGCTGCGCCTCATTCAAACCTATGCACACTGGTGGCGCGACGGGGCCAAGGGCCTGCCCGGCATGCTAGAGGAAACCGGCGACGCGCTCCTTGACGACATCGAGGCCCACCTATGAGCCCCCTTCTGATCCTCGCCATTGTCTTTGTGGTTTTTACCGTCATGGGCATTCCGCTGTTTGTCGCCGTTGGCCTGACCACGGCCATTGCGCTTTATCTGATTGATATTCCCTACACGCTGCTGGCCCAGACCGGCTATGGCAGCCTGACCCCGTTTCCGCTGCTGACCATCCCGTTGTTTGTGCTGGCCGGTCGATTGATGGAGGTCGGCGGCATGGCCAACCGGATGATCGCCATCGCGACCAATCTTGTGGGGGCCTATCGCGGCTCGATGGGCTTGGTGACAGTCTTTGCCTGTATGCTATTTGCAGCGCTTTCCGGCTCTGGCCCTGCGACAACGGCGGCCATCGGGTCCGTCACGGTGCCCGCAATGAAACGCGAAGGCTATGACGTGCCGTTTGCCGCCGCCATCACCGCCAGTGCCGGTGCCCTAGGCAGCCTGATCCCACCCTCTAACTTGCTGATCATTTACGGTTTAGTGTCTGAAACATCGATCCCAAGGCTATTTCTGGCCGGCGTCATCCCGGGCTTCATGGTGACGCTTTTGCTGATGATCACCACCTACATCATTTCGCGCCGACGCGGATATGGCGGCAATGGCGCGGCGTTTTCATGGGGTCCGTTCCTCAAGGCGGCATGGGATGGCAAATGGTCCATCGGCGCACCCGTGCTGATCCTTGGCGGCATCTACGGTGGTGCCTTTACGCCAACCGAAGCCGCTGGTGTTGCGGTGTTTTATTCCCTTTTTGTCGGCATGTTCATCTACCGCGAATTGACCGTGCAAAAAGTCATCGACTCGCTGCGCTTTACCGCTTTGCTGACGGGCATCCTGATCTTGCTGACACCAACATTGGCCTTTGGTCAACTTACCGCGTTTTATGACGTGCCCAGTGCCGTGCAAGACGGCATCACCTCGATCACGGAAAACAAAGTGTTGGTGCTGCTGTTGATTGGCGTCTTTTACATCTTTATCGGCACCTTCATGGAATCGCTGGCGCAGATCGTCTTGTTCACGGCTGTGTTCCTGCCGTTGGCCCTGTCCTTGGGCGTTGATCCGGTGATGTTTGGCATCTTTACGGTGATCACCTGCGAAATCGGCTTCCTGACGCCGCCGCTTGGCGCAAATCTGACGGTGGCAGCGCGCATATCGGGCATCTCGATTGAGCGAATCTCAGTGGCTGTTTTGCCCTTTATTGTCGCCTTCATCGTGGGGCTAATGATCCTGATCACCTTCCCCGAGATCGCGACCTTCCTACCCAACTGGCTCTATGGCCCGGCCCTCTAGGAGTGCTCACAGATGTTCGACCTGATCCTCAAGGGTGGCGAAATATTCGACGGCGTCGCAACCACCAGTTTTGTAGGGGATGTTGCGATCAAAGACGACAAGATCGCGGCCATCGCGGCCCCCGGTGAACTTGAGCTGACCAGCGCCGCAGAGGTCATCGATGTGTCAGGCCTGACCGTCGCCCCCGGCTTTGTAGACATGCACACCCATTCCGATTTCACGCTGATTGCGGATGGGCGCGCAGAAAGTCAGGTCCACCAAGGCATAACAACCGAAGTCATCGGCCAATGCGGCATTTCCTGCGCCCCTGTGGTGTCACACGACGCGATCCGCATGGTCGCACCCTGGCACACCGATGATGCAAAACACGCAAACTGGCACGGTTTTGGCGAATATCTTGATGTTCTGGATGATATCGACCTGGGCGTGAATGTGATGGCCTTTGTCGGCCACGGCACCATCCACCGCGCCATTTTGGGGGGTGATTTGCGGGCGGGCGAACCCGAAGAAGTCGAGGACATGGCCCGCCTTGTTGATCGTTGCATGGATGAAGGCGCTGGTGGGTTTTCCTCGGGGCTTGAGTATTTTCCCGGCAGTTTGGCCGCCCCCGAACATCTGGTGCCGATGTGCGAAGTCGCCGCCAAATGGGGCCGTCTGTATGCGACCCACGTGCGCAACCGCGACACCCAGTATGATCTTGGATTTGCCGAAGCGATTGCCACCGCGCGCCAGTCGGGGGCCAAGCTGCAAATCTCTCATATCCAGCCGAAATACGGCGCCCCCAGCCACGCGATGGAACACACGCTGGAAATGATCGACCTTGCGCGGCGTTACGATTGTGACATCGCATTTGACGTCATCCCGCATGACTGGAACCACACGCTGATGGCCGCGATCCTGCCCAAATGGGCCCAAGCGGGCGGTGTCGAAGATGTGCTAAAGCGCCTCGCCAACCCCGAGATGCGCGAAAAGATCAAAGCCAACCCGCAACCGATGTGGTTGATCGTAAAGGCCGAAAAATGGAGCGACATCGTGTTGCTGAACGCGACGCACAACAAAGACATCGTCGGCATGGATTTTGCCGAAATCGGACGGATGCGCAATTGCCACCCCTACGACGCGTTGCTCCATATTTTGCTGGAGGAAGGCAACCATCTGATGGCCTGCATGTGGTCGTCGAAATCCTTTCAGGATTCTGATGTCGACCTGTGCATGCAGCAACCCGAATGCGCGGTCATTTCGGACACCGTTGCCATCGCCAACGAAGGGATTCTCAAAGACCACATCGGATCGCTGAGCGGATATGGTTGGGCTGCCCGTTTCCTTCAATACTATGTTCGGGATCGCAATGTGCTGAGTTTGGGCGAAGCCTTGCGCAAAATCACCTCAATTCCCGCAGCCCGTTTGGGCATAAAGCAACGCGGGTCGCTGAAGGCAGGATATTACGCCGACATCTGTGTTTTTGACAAAGCCAGCAACGCCACCGCACGCCACCCGCGCCGTTACGCCTCGGGCGTGGCCCATGTCTTGGTAAATGGTCGCTTGTCCATGCGCGACGGCGAACGCACGCCGGTCAATGCCGGTCAGGTTCTGCGCGAATTTGCTGGTTAGGGCGCCTGATTTGGGTGCTTAGTCAGACAGCACTTTTGTTAATTCTGGCAAAAACCGGTTTTCATAGTCGCTGCCAATCAGTGGGCCTGCAAAGCGAAACAGTACTTTGCCGTTGCCATCCAGGATGAACGTTTCCGGCGGTGCGGTCACGCCCCAGTCGATGGCAGTGCGCCCTTTGGGATCGAAACCAATGGCAGCAAATGGATTGCCATCAACGTCCAAGTAGCGCGTTGCATCGCGGGCAGTATCTTTAAAGTTCACGCCGATGATCGGAACGCCAGCAGCCTGCATTTCTAGCAATTTGGGGTGTTCTGCGCGGCACGGCGGGCACCAACTGGCCCAGAAATTCACCAGCGTGATGTCACCGCTGGCCAAGTCCTCTGGGCTGACGGCATTGAAACCGGGCAAGGTTTCGGTTGTAATTGCAGGGGCCTGTTGGCCTGTGCGCGTGCTTTCCAGATCGTTGGGATTGTCGCGGAACATGCCAACAGCAGCCATCGCTACAAACCCTGCAAAGATCAGCGGTGGGGCCAGCATTAGGGGCGAAATTTTAGCCATTCCGATTTTCCACTTTTTCCATTGCGCGCCGCACTTTGCGCCCTGTGCGCAGGGTCACAAAGACCAGAACGCCAAGCAACGCGAGGGACGCGCCGTAAGCCCATAACACGGTGCCCGCATATTTTCCAAGTTCAGGTATCATCCGCGTGCTCCTGTTCGGGCCAGCAATGCAGCCGTGCGCCGGATGCGAATTTCGGTGCCTGTGCGGTACAAAACCAAGGCCAAAAAAAGTAAGCCAAAGCCGATCATCGAAATCAGCAGCGGTTGCCAAAAGACGTCAGCCACGCTGCGCTCGCCTGTCGCGACGGGGACGGACGTGCCTTGGTGCAAGCCTTGGTTCCAGAACTGAACAGCGTAGCGTGACAGCACTGCGAACACTGATCCGACAAGGCACAAAACCGATGTGAGATCGGCGGCTGTATCCGGATCCTCGATCGCTTCCCACAGGGCGATGTAGCCAAGGTAGAACAAAAACAGGATCAGGAACGAGGTCAATCTCGGGTCCCAAACCCACCAAGTGCCCCAAATCGGTTGCCCCCAAATTGCCCCAGTCACCAGCGCGATCAGCGTAAAAACGACGCCGACTGGTGCTGCGGATTTGGCGGCCAAGGCGCTAACGTGATGCCGCCGGATCAACCAGATCAGTGAGGCCACCAACATCATGAACCACGCATTAATGGCCATCAACGCGGCCGGCACGTGCAGGAACAGGATTTTGACCGTGGACCCTTGCAGCCTTTCGTCCGGCGTAAAGAAAAACCCCCAGATCAGCCCGGTGCCGACGCTGGCCGCGGCCAATACCCAAAGCACTGGCAACACCCGCTCGCTGAGCCGCAAAAATTTGACTGGATTGGCGTATTCCCAAAGAGACATTTAGGTTCCTTAATGCGGTTTATAGATCAGTAATGCGTTGAGCCGCGCTGCTCAACCGGCATCTTGGCAGGCCCACGTCAACGTGTTCACAGCTCATCGCAAGTTTATCCGCAAGGCAGCAGCACTGGCAAATGGCATCAATGCGATGACCCCGGCGGAAATGCCCGCCATCAACAGCATCGGCGTGCTGACATCCGCCCCTGCAGCACCGCGTCGCGCTGCTTCGGCCCCGAAAATCAGCGTCGGCGCGTACAGCGGCAGAACCAGCAACGACAACAGCAAACCGCCGCGTTTGATGCCGACAGTGAGGGCCGCGCCAAAGGTTCCGATGACGGACAGTGCTGGCGTTCCGAGCAAAAGCGAGACAACGAGCCATAGGTAACCTTGGGGTGGCAGGCTCATTAATACGCCCAAGATCGGGGCGGCGAGGACCAGAGGCAGGCCCGTTGTGATCCAATGCGCGAGGGCTTTGATGCTCAGCGCGGCCTCAAGCGGCACCGGCGCTGTGGCCAGCAAATCAAGGGTCCCGTCCTCGAAATCGAGGGCAAGGATGCGATCGAGAGACAAGAGGCACGCGAGCAACGCGCCGATCCACAAAACGCCCGGCGCGATGCGTGACAACAGGTCTGTGTTGGCCCCAACCGCAAACGGCACCAGCACGGCGACGATCAGGAAAAACGCAAGCCCAAGGCCAAGGCCGCCGCCTGCGCGCACCGCAAGGCGCAGATCACGGATCAGCAGAGCATTCATAGAAATGCCTCGTCGCTGGCCCCGAAACGGGCCTCGGGTTTGGCGGCAAACGGGGTGACGTCAAGGATCGCAGCCTCGTCCAGACCAAGATCAATGTGTGTCGCGATCAGGGCCATGCCACCCTGCCCCAAATGCACACGCACAGCGTCTGCAAACAAGGCCACGGACGCGGTATCAAGCGACACTGTCGGTTCATCAAGCACCCAAACCGGCCGCCCTGTCACCAACAAACGTGCCAGACCCAGTCGCCGTTTTTGCCCCGCTGACAAGGTGCCCGCAAGACGGTCTTGTAGTGTGGTCAAATCGAAGGCGCGCAATGCCGGTTCTATATCGTTCTGCCCAAACACATCCGCCCAGAACTGCAAATTTTCGGTCACCGACAGCATCGCCTTTAGCCCATCGGAATGTGCGGCGTAGGCAATCTGATCTTCGCCCGCGTCAATCGTGCCGCTGAGTGCTGGCTGCAAACCCGCGATTGTACGCAGCAGGGTCGTTTTGCCAGAGCCGTTAGGACCACGCAAAATTAGCGCCTGACCGGGATCCAGCGCAAACGACAGACCGTTCAGCACGGGCAAGCCGCCGCGCGCGATTGTTAGGTCTGTGACATTCAAACTCATGCTCAATCGTTAAACGGGCAACATCGCCAAAGCAATGCGGCGCCCTTCGCTGAGCAACACATTATAGGTGCGCGCGGCCGCCGGCGATGCCATTGCCTCGACCCCTAGGCCCGCTTCTTCGAGCTGATCGCGCAGGTCGGTCGGGATGTGCGCGACGTCCGCGCCGGTGCCGACAAACAGCACGTCGATATCACCGGCCAGCGCCAGCAATGTTGCCGCGTCATCGTAGCCACCCCATTCAAACGTGCCTTGGCCGGAGGTCAAAACCGCCGAATGAAACACCTCTCCGCCGATGCGGAAAAAGCCGGGGCCGTAGCCCTCGATTGGCTTGGCGTCGTTGTACGTGACTTCGTTCAAACGCATTTCATTACCCCAAATTGGACCAGAACGGCAGGCCGATGATTGCTGCACCTGCCACGATAACATACGCAACCGCCCTGTATAGCGCCGCCTTGTCTGGATCAATAATGGCGGCACCTATCAGGTTTCCCGCCGCATTCGGGATCGCCATCATCGCACCGATAATGATTGGTGTCATCGCAAGATCACCGCGAATGCCAATGATGCCTAGCAGCAAAAAGTCGGTGAAAAACAGGAACAATATCATGTTCGCGCGCACGGTTTTGACGGGCAAAGTGCTGGCCATATAAAACAGGATCGCGGGTGGGCCGGGCACACCGCCCAAGCCGCCGGAAAACCCTGACAACGCCCCGACCCCTAACGTGACGGGCGGCGAAACAGACCCCGAATACCGCAGCCCGAACACCAGACACAGCACCAGAACCAGTGCGATGCCAGACACGATGTAGCGGTAGGTTTCAGGCGAAATCGTATCGAGCAACGACAAACCCACAGGAATTAGCAACACGGACCCTGCCAGCAACAAAAACAAATCCCGTTTTTGAGACGCTCGCCACGCAGGGCGCACAAGTGGGATAGGCCCGATCACATCCATCACCATCAACGTGATGATCGCCCACAACGGTGGGACAACTTGGGCTGCAAACGGCAGGTAGATCATCGCCGTGCCAAAGCCGGAAAAGCCACGCACGATGCCCGCAAGCAGCGCGCCGATGACAATGAACCACAGCCCCGGCGTTTCAATCGCGGCTGTAAAGGCCTCGCTCATTTAGGCGTCACTGTTGGCGAATTGGTTGCCAGCATTCGCGTCAGGCTTGGACCAGTCGCGTTTGACACCCAAGTACAACAGGATCGTTGAGGCAACAAAGACCGAACTATACGTCCCGACAATAACGCCCCAAATCATCGCGAAAACAAAGCCACGGATCACGTCACCGCCCAGCACAAACAGCGCGATCAGCGCCAGCAATGTGGTGACAGATGTCATGACTGTCCGGCTAAGCGTTTCGTTGATCGAAATGTTCAGAACCTCGGCCAGTTCTTTCTTTTTGTACTTGCGCAGGTTTTCACGCACCCGGTCAAACACCACCACGGTATCGTTCAGCGAATAGCCAACGATGGTCAGCAAAGCCGCGATAATCGCAAGGTCGAATTTGATCTGAAGTTCGGAAAACACGCCAATTGTCAGCACCACATCGTGCACCAATGCAGCCACTGCGCCCAAGGCAAACTGCCACTCAAAACGCAGCCAAATGTAAATCAGAACCGCGCCAATCGCCAGAACCACCGCGAGGGCCGCCGTCTTGATCAGCTCGCCTGACACTTTGGGACCAACGGATTCAACCGACGGAAATTTCATTCCCGGATCAATCGTTTGCAAGGCGGCTTCGACTTGGACAATCGTATCGACTTCGACCGCTTCTTGGCCCTCTTGAGCCTGAATGCGGATCATCGCGACGTTTTGATCGGCGCGGAAATTGGGATCAAACACTTCGGTGATCGAAATATCGCCCAAATTCAACGTGTCTAACGCGGCGCGGTATTCACCGATTACAACAGGTTGCGTGCTTTCGGTGCGGATCGTGGTACCGCCCCGGAAATCGATGCCAAAGTTCAGGCCTTGGGTCGCGTAGGACGTAAACCCGATCACAAGCATCAGCATCGAAATGCCCAACCACAGCTTCCAGCGGCTAAAGAAATCGAACTTTGTGTTTTCGCGAACTAGCTTGAGACGCATGTTAAACCTCGATCGTTTTTGGACGGCGGCGTTCAAACCAGATGACCACCATCAGCCGCGTGACGTAGATGGCAGTAAAGACCGAGGTGATAATCCCAAGGCCCAGCGTGATCGCGAACCCGCGCACCGGGCCAGAGCCCATGACGAACAGGATCACAGCGGTGATAAACGTGGTGATGTTGGCATCGATAATCGCGCTCAGCGCTTTTTCGTAACCAAGTTCAATCGCGCGCGCCGGCCCTTTTGAGGATTTGAGCTCTTCGCGGATCCGCTCAAACACCAGCACGTTTGCATCGACCGCCATACCGACGGTCAGCACGATGCCCGCAATGCCCGGCAGCGTCAGCGTCGCGCCAACAAGGCTGAGCAGTCCAAAGATCAGACCGACGTTGATGATCAGAGCGATGTTGGCGAAAATCCCGAAGGTGCCGTAGCTGAGCGCCATGAACACCAGCACCGCGCCAAAGGCGACCATGGTTGCGATCTTGCCCGCGTCAATGCTGTCTTGGCCCAGTTCCGGCCCGATGGTGCGTTCCTCAAGAAAGGTCAGTTCCGCAGGCAAGGCCCCTGCCCGCAGCAGAACCGCCAAACGCGTGCTTTCCTCGACCGAGAAATTGCCGGTGATGATGCCCGATCCACCCGGAATATGGCTTTGTATGACCGGCGCGCTGACAACTTCATCGTCCAACGTGATCGCAAACGGGCTGCCGATGTTTTCAGCCGTGTAGTCACCAAACCGGCGCGCGCCCGAGGTGTTGAACCGGAACGAAACCGCAGGGCCGCCGTTTTGGTCAAACGCTGGCTGCGCATCAACGAGATCTTCGCCCGACACAACTGGTGCGGTTTCGATGATGAAATACTGCCCCGGTTCATCCAGCGATGGAACCAGCGAATTGCCGATGCCCGGGTTGGCGTTGCTGTCGCCCGTGCGGTTCACAACAGGGTTGAACGTCAGGCGGGCGGTTGTGCCTATGATTTCTTTCAACTCGGCCGCAGACCCGATGCCTGGCACTTGGATCAAAATCCGGTTAGTGCCTTGGCGCTGGATCGTCGGTTCGCGGGTGCCGACCTCGTCGATGCGACGGCGCACGATTTCCAGCGACTGCTGCATTGTGCGTTCATCTGTGGACAAACGTTCAGCGTCAGACAGGGTCACGACGATGATGTCGCCCTCGGCACTGACGGCCAAATCGGTCGAACCAACACCCGTCAACGATTGCACAGGACGCGCCAGACCGCGCACGATCACCAGTGCTTCGGCCATGTTTTCAGGGTTGCCGATCCGCACGCGCAACTCGTCGGGTTTGGACGGTTGCTGGCGAATACCGCCGATTGCGGCACGGGCCGGACGCAAGGCATCGCGCACTTCGGGCCACGACGCTTCCATGCGGCTTTGATAAACATCCGACAGCTCGACTTCGGCCAACAGATGCGCACCGCCGCGCAAATCAAGACCCAGATTGACCAGACCAGAGGGGAAATAGGACGGCCAAGTGCCTGCAATCGCTTGCTGTTCGGGGGTATCCTCGCCCAGCTCAATCGCCGCGACCGCGTCATTGCGCGCCTCGACACGCGTGTAAAACGCATTGGGCATCGCCAGCAGCAATCCCACCGCGCAGGTCAGCCAAATCGCGACCCGCTTCCATGCATCAAATTGCAGCATCAATGCGTCCTTTGTTCTTAAATAACCGAAGGTTAAACGGCAGAGTTACTTGGCTGGTTCGGTCTTGGACACAACCTGAGAGATCGTCGCCTGAACCACACGCACTTTAACGCCATCCGCCACTTCGACCTCTACTTCGCCGTCATCCATGACCTTGACGACCTTGCCGATCAAGCCGCCAGCGGTCACAACTTTGTCACCACGACGCAGCGCTGCCACCATCGCTTGGTGATCTTTCATCTTTTTCTGCTGCGGACGGATCAGCAGGAAATACATGATCGCAAAGATCAGAATGAGGGGCAGAAATTGGCCGATTTGGTCCATGGTTTTGTCCTTGATTTCGGGCGCTTTGGGACGCGCTGATTTTGGCAGAACCTATGGAGTGTTGGGGGGCTTTGCAAGGTCACGCGGGGTGGTTTTTAAGGTATGTTTGGGATGGGCGGGAAACGCGGGAAATTGACGCTTGGCGACGTCACAAATGCGCGCCATGGTGGTGGGAGTCATTTAAAAACGAGTATCTCATGTCATCACTTCGCAGTTGGTTGGGTTTTAGTAAGCCCTTTGATTTTTCAAAAGCGCGTGGCTTAGGCACCGGTGTTGGCGTGCTTTTGATCCTGCTGGTTGGGTCGCTTTTTCACTTGCGGTTTTAGCCGCCTTCAAAGTCTTGGGAACGTCGCTATTCGGTGAACTGCCAAACGGTTCCGGAGCAAGCTTTGGCCTGACTGGCATTATCGTCGCCATGATCGGTGCACCATTTGTGATTTGGCGAACACTAGTTGCGCAAAAGCAAGCAGAAGTCGCTGAGCACGGGATGATCACGGAAAGGATCATGAACGCGGTTGAAGGCTTGGGGTACGAAAAAACCATCAAGGATAAACTAGGCGAGCGCACAGTTCCCAACCTGGAAGTGCGGATCGGAGCAATTTATTCCTTAGAGCGAATAGCCCAAGACAGCATACGTGACCACGTTCGAATCATGGAAATTTTGTGCGTGTACATCCGTGAAAATGCCCCTGCATCCTTGTCTGAAAAATGTCCGGAAAAACCTTACGCACGGCAAATTATTGGTGAAACTCCAGTGCGCAAATGGGCGCAAGAATTGAAGAAACCACGCGTAGATGTTCAGGTTGCACTGGACATTATTGGCCGCCGCACAGATCAGCAGATCTCACAGGAACGCGACGTACGAACAAAAACTAATACAATCGGTTACCGCCTCGACATAAGACGTACATGTTTACAGGCCTGCGATCTATCCGGTGGGAACTTCGATAACGCCTTGTTTACCGAAAGTCATTTGGATGGGGCATTGCTCAAAAATACGGGCCTCAACAAAACCGATTTTTACAGGGCCAAATTGCGAGGTGTGACAGCTGTTGATGTTGCAATGCAAAGTAGCCAATTCATGCAAGCTGGTTTTGGAGCCGCGTACTTAAGGAATGTAAATTTTCAAAATGCGGAATTATATCTTACTGAATTTTAGATTTGCAGAATTGTACTCAGTCAAACTAACAGATTCAGTCGATTTGGAAACCGGGTCTTTTTCTGGAACTAGTTTTAAAGACGTGAATCTGTCAGGGCACGATATAAGTTCCAAAGATCTGGAGTGGTCCTTTGGCGATGCAAGCGTGACACTACCCAATGGCCAAGGACATAATCATTTAGATTGGCCTAAGCATTGGAGCAAAGAAGTTTTGACTGTCAACGATCACCTGAATGCGTTGTCTGAGACGCAAAAGAGGGTAGTCAAAATCCTAAACAAGGATTCGCACACCTAGCCCCCCTTATCGCTTTCGGCTAAAACGAGCGTAATTCGACTCACACTCCAAGGACCTGACCCCATGCATGACATCAAAGCGATCCGCGAAAACCCTGCCGCTTTTGACGCCGCTTTGGCGCGCCGTGGGGATGATGCGGTGTCACTGACCTTGCTGGCAATGGACGAGGCGCGCCGTGCCAAGATCCTTGCGGCTGAAACGGCGCAAGCAGAGCAGAACAAAGCCTCAAAAGAAGTCGGTGCTGCCAAAGGCCGTGGCGACGAGGCCGAGTTTGAGCGCCTGCGCGCGCTGGTCGGTGAGAAAAAGGCCGAAGTTGCAACCATGCGTCAAGAGGCCGATGCGCTGGACGCCCAATTGACGGATGCGCTGGCCCGCATTCCGAACCTGCCCGCGGACGATGTGCCCATGGGCGCAGACGAGGCGGACAATGTGGAGGTGAACCGCTGGGGCACGCCTGCCACGCTCGATTTTACCCCCAAAGAGCATTTTGAAATTGCCGCTGTCGCCGCGTCGATGGACTTTGAAACGGCAGCCAAAACATCAGGTGCGCGCTTTGTCATGCTCAAAGGGGCCGTTGCCCGTGTACACCGCGCGCTGGCACAATTCATGGTCGACACCCACGTGGATCACAACGGTTTGACCGAATACCAAACACCGGTTTTGGTGCGCGACGAGGCCATGTACGGCACCGACAAATTGCCGAAATTCGGCGATGACAGTTACCAGACGACAAATGGTTGGTGGCTGATCCCGACGTCCGAAGTGACGCTGACCTATTCCGTGTCTGGCGACGTGCTCGAGGCCTCAGCCCTGCCAATCCGCATGACCGCGCACACGCTTTGCTTCCGCTCAGAGGCGGGATCGGCGGGGCGCGACACGTCCGGCATGCTACGCCAACACCAGTTTGAAAAGGTCGAAATGGTCTCGGTCACCTTGCCCGAAGACAGCGACGCGGAACAAAAACGCATGTTGCGCTGTGCCGAAGATTTGCTGGAACGTCTGAA
The DNA here is from genome assembly GCA_029251465.1 of Ascidiaceihabitans sp. GTDB lineage: Bacteria > Pseudomonadota > Alphaproteobacteria > Rhodobacterales > Rhodobacteraceae > Ascidiaceihabitans. The sequence continues at coordinate 29,277 of JAQXDI010000084.1, read as the reverse complement.
CGTGCCTTACCGCACGGTCGAATTGTGCACCGGCGACATGGGCTTTGGCGCGCGCCGCACCTACGACATCGAAGCGTGGTTGCCGGGCCAAGATGCCTACCGCGAAATTTCGTCCGTTTCCACAACTGGCGATTTCCAAGCCCGCCGCATGAACGCACGCTACAAGCCAGAGGGCGGCGGCAAACCGCAGTTCGTGCACACGCTGAACGGATCGGGTTTGGCCGTTGGGCGCTGCTTGATTGCCGTGCTTGAGAACGGGCAGCAGGCAGATGGGTCGATCGCCCTGCCCGAGGTGTTGGCCCCGTATCTGGGTGGTAAAACTGCGATTTCGGCGACAGGTCAGCTTAGCTAAAAAACTTGGCCAGACTGCCCGGGCGGTAACTTTGAATCCCGCTCGCACGCGCCTCGGCAGAGGCGTGCAAATCACGCTTGTGTTGCGGACCCAAACGCCATTTTGCAAACATCTTGCGCCGCGCGAAAATGCGCGGTGCAGCTGCCATCGGGTTAGGGTCCGTCAAAGGAAATCGCAGGCCCGGTTTTAACGTCAACCGCCGAGCACCTTGCACGGTCCATTCCAGTGGCAGCACCGACAGCGGCTGTTCCGGCCCAGCACCGCCAAGGGTTTTGTGATCGCCCACAAACCACATTTGTTGAAACGGGCGCAGCGGGCCAACGTCACCACCATTCAGGCCGGTTTTGTCAAAACGATCATCCAGATTGTCCCACAACGCAGGTGTGTAAAGCGGTCGTTGCTCATCCAGCGCCAACGCGTGGCGCGCGCTTTTCACAAGGCTGGACAAGGCCATGTCATGTAATTTGTAACGCCGGTTCCAAACCGATGCGACAGGGCCCAACAAGGACGGCGGGATGCCTTGCGCCCCCACTGTTTCCCACACGCCGATGTAGGCGATCTGCACAATATCCGCACCACCACGGGCCTCGGCATCTTTGGTCGACGTTGCAAAATCAGGCGACATTGCCCGCCGCGCGCTGATAATATGCGGCTGATCTGGCGCGTTTTCAGGCCCTGATTTACGGTACAGATCAAAGGCAGCGTTGACCCCCTCCGGCGAAGTATCTTTGGCGATGCCACATTTTCGGATCATGCCAGCAACCGAGCGCGTCGTGTACGCGCCCCGCGAAAAACCGAAAAGATACAACTCGTCCCCGACGCTATAAACGTTGCAGATGAACTCATAGGCTTCTTTTACTTTACCATCGAGCCCCCAACCAAACGCGCCGCCCCCCATTTGTTCAAGAACTCCGCCGTGTGCCCGTCAAATCGGTCGTCCGTGCCGACCCCGGCAAAATACGCGGCAACTTGGCCTTGCGAAAGGTCGCTCAGAACCGCGTTTTGCAATTTGTGAATGCTGGTCGTTTCAGGGATACTCGACGAGTTCCACGTGCCGTCACAAAAAATCGCAATGCGAGTCATGGTTTGCGTATCCAAAATAAATAAATCTATCAGGCAACTTTACTTGGACGTGATCCGTTGTAAATGCAGGATAACAATCACAATCGAACGGAGCCCTGCCTCATGACTGATGCCACCGCCCGCCTGACCGCTGCTTTGACGCTGATCCTAAGCGTTGCTTTTGCCGCATCGCCGTTTCTGGTGCCTGGATTTGGCGGCTTTGATCCGAACCAGTTTCCGGTGCCACAAATCAACCCAAGCATGCAGCCCGCAGGCTATGCGTTTTCGATCTGGGGGCTGATTTACCTGTGGCTGATCGCTGGTGCGCTCTTTGGGCTGTGGAAACGCAGCACAGACGCTGGATGGGCAGCGATGCGCCCTGCGTTGATGGTATCTCTGGCCGTCGGCGTCGGTTGGTTGCCTGTCGCACTTCTTAGCCCGCTGTGGGCGACCGTGTTGATCTGGTGCATGCTGATCCCAGCGCTGATTGCCCTGATGCGCGCGCCGTTGGGCAATCGCGTTTGGGCCAGCTGGCCTGTCGGGTTGTACGCAGGCTGGCTCAGCGCGGCCAGCTCGGTTGCTTTGGGACTGATCGCTGCGGGCTACGGATTTCTGAGCGAAACCACAGCAGCTTGGGTCTGTGTTGGCTTTGCGATTGTGCTGAGCTTTGCGATCCAGTGGCGATTGGCGCGTGCCCCGACTTACGGAATTGCGGTCATCTGGGCACTGATAGCCGTGGCTGTACGCAATGAATTTGCAGTGGATAGCGTTGCAGTTCTTGCAATTCTCGGTGCAATAGCAGTGGCTTGGCCAACGCTACGCGCGTTTAGATAACGTGGGGGTAAAGTGGGCGTGTCGCCCACCATCCCTTGCCGTCAGTCAGAGCGCCGACCTTGCGTGTGTTTGCGCAATTTGGACGGCGGCGCTTTTTTACGGCCCTTGTAAGGGTTCTGGTCGTTCTGACCGCGCATGTACAAACGGATCGGCGTGCCCGGCATGTCAAAATCAACGCGCAAACCATTGACCAGATAACGCGAATAGCTTTCCGGCACTTTGTCGGGATGCGAACACATCACAACAAAGCCCGGAGGCCGCGTTTTCGCTTGGGTCATGTAGCGCAGTTTGATGCGTTTGCCTTGTGGCGCGGGGGGCGGATGCGCCTCGACCATACCAGACAGCCAGCGGTTCAGATGCGCGGTGGTCACCCGACGGTTCCACATGTCGTAGGCGCGCATAATGGCAGCTTGCAAACGATCCAGCCCACGGCCGGTTTTTGCAGAAACCGTGATCAGTGGCGCACCACGCAACTGCGGTAACAGTCGCTCAAAGCTTTCCTTGAGGTCTTTTAGTTTCGCCTGCTTTTCGTCCTCGACGTCCCATTTGTTGACCGCGATCACGACAGCACGCCCTTCGCGTTCCGCCAAATCGGCAATCCGCAAATCTTGTTGCTCAAACGGGATTTCAGCGTCCAGCAGAACCACCACAACTTCGGCGAATTTTACGGCACGCAGACCGTCCCCGACGCTAAGTTTCTCTAGTTTTCCCTGAACCTTAGCTTTTTTGCGCATACCAGCGGTGTCAAAGATACGCATTGGCACAGCGGGTCCGTCCACCCCCGACCACTCGATCCGCAGCGAAATTGCATCGCGGGTGATCCCGGCCTCGGGACCTGTCAGCAGGCGTTCTTCACCGAGGATTTTGTTGATCAGTGTGGATTTACCCGCGTTCGGACGACCAACAACCGCAACCTGCAACGGTTTGGCGTTGGTTGGCACCGGCACGTAGTCAGGATCGTCTTCGTCCTCGTCAAACGCCACATCAATATCAGGCGTATCTGTTGCTTGATCCGCGCGCAGATCAAATTCATCAGACAGCGGTTGCAGTTGCGAATAGAGATCGTTCAGACCTTCGCCGTGTTCGGCAGACAGGCGGATCGGCTCGCCCAGGCCCAACGAATAAGCTTCGATTACCCCAGCATCCGCGGCCGATCCTTCGCCCTTGTTTGCGGCCAAGATCACGTGGTCCGCCCGCTTGCGCAGGATCTCAGCAAACACTTGGTCCGTCGGCGTCACCCCGACCCGCGCGTCGATCATGAACAGGCAGATATCGGCCATGTCCACGGCGCGTTCGGTCAGTTTGCGCATCCGCCCTTCAAGCGATTCATCGGTGGCCTCTTCTAGGCCCGCCGTGTCGATCACGGTGAACTTGAGGTCCGCAAGGCGCGCAGCCCCTTCGCGCAGATCGCGGGTCACACCGGGTTGATCGTCGACCAAAGCCAGGCGTTTGCCCACAAGGCGGTTGAAAAGCGTCGATTTGCCCACGTTTGGGCGCCCGACAATGGCGAGGGTGAAGGACATCTGGTCCGCTCCGAATAACTGGGTGAGCCGCACAGACGCGGCTCGAAACGCTGCCTTAGACTATATCGCGTCTAACGGAAAGCGTGCAGTTGGCCTTTGCGCCCGACCACGTACAGCGTGCTGCCGACAACGATAGTTGCAGTGGTGGCCCCGCCCGGTATTTCGCTAGAGGCAATCAACGACCCATCGCGCGGATCAAAACTGCGCAACATGCCGTCGTTTGAGGCGACAATCACCCGCCCACCGGCCACGATCGGCCCGTGGTGGGCAAAGATTTCGGCCGTCTTGCGCGGTTTATTCTTAAGAAAATTAGGCAGTTGTACGCCCCAGACACGCGATCCGTCGTTGGCATCCAGTCGCACCAGCTCGTTTTTATCGGTCACGGCAAAAACGCTGTCGCCCGCAGGCCAAACCGGCCCGACAGCCCCGTCGCGGGCTGTCCAAAGGCGCGCGCCACTGCGCACGTTGATTGCGGCAATACGTCCAGCTTGGTTGCCTGCATACAGCACGGAACCGTCCACAACCGGCGCACCTGTCACGTCATCGATGTTCGACAAAGCCCGCCCGGGGCGTTCGCCCAAAATGGACGCATCCCAGCGGCGCAATCCACCACGACGGAACACGGCCTGCAATTCGCCGGACCCAAAGGCAAAGATCGCCAGATCATCCGCGACAACCGGTGCCGGTGCCCCTAGCACGTTTGACACGCTGGCAGCACCTGTGATTTGCCATTCGATCCGTCCGGTTTTGGTATCAAGTGCCCAGCCGGTGTCGTCCCCCGCAAGCACGTAAACCAGATTGCCAGACACTGTTGGTTGGCCCGAGCCCGTCGCATTTAGCTGCTGGCGCCAGCGCACAGCACCGGTTGCCGCGTCCATTGCGACCAATTCGCCAAAGCCCAACGACACATACAGCGTGCCTTCGTTCACGGCCAAGCCGCCACCTGTCGCATCGTCTTTGGAATCCCGAGGCGGGCGAATGTCTTTGGACCAAGCAGTTGCGCCGCTGGTGTTCGTTGCGGTGACTGTCGATGTGGCATCAAGCGTGTAGATTATGCCTTTGTCCGACACCGGATCCGCGGTGATACGGTGCTTGCGGCTGTCGCCTGCCCCGATGTTCGCGGACCATGCCAATTGCAACGCTGATCCCAGTGCCGGGTGCGTCGTGCGGTAGGTCTGCGTGCCGGTCCCATGGGTCCAGCTGGCGTTATTCGTGGTTTTACCCAGTGAAATCGCGCGGCTTTGGTTTGCGGCGACTTCGTCAAGGTTGATTTGTTCTGCAGGGTCCTGCAGCACAGAGCGCAGCGGTTCGCGTTTGCCTTGCAGGATCACTTCGGGTTCTGAACAGGCCCCTAGAAAAATGGCCGACACCACAGCGGCCCCCGTCAAAAACGAAGGTCTGCGCACACTGCGGCGTGCGCCCGCGTCTGATCGGTCCGTGTTAAATCGAATGGATTTAGATCGCATCGTCATGGGTCTGCTCGCTTTGTTGCGGTCCTGTCTTTTGCGCAGGATGTGACCGTTTTGGTCATTGCATCGTTGCGCAACGTGTCGTCGCTCGTGGCTAGTTACCAGTGCCTGCGGCTGCTGCGCCGGTCACTTGGCTAAGGTCGGGTTCTACCCCCAAGGCCACCATCACCTGTAGGACGCGCTGTTGCAAGTCTGCCGTAACTTCGCTGTCGTCCAGAATGGCTTGCAAACGCTCGGTTGCGCTGTCGGTATTGCTTTGTTCGATGTCGATGAACGTCAATTGTTCCTCGGCTAAAAGCCGCAGGGCGTTGCCGGGCTGGGCCAATTCACTGTAACCGTTCGCGCGCTCTTCGAGGCTAAGGTTGGCGGCATTGACGCCTAACGCTTTGAATGTTGCGATCTGGCGATAGATCAGCGGCAACTCGTTTGTATTCGCCACAGTTTGTAGCGTTTCAGCCGCGCCTGCTGCATCCCCTGCATCAGTTTGCTGCGCCGCAGTCATGAACGCCAGAACAGCACCGGCGGCAGGATCGCCAGCCTCAACCGTTTGCAGTGCGGCGACACGGGCGTCCGCCTCGTTCAGCTCAAGCGCGTTCATCATGCCGTCGCCCAATGCCTCGGCTTGACCGCGCGCAATCCGTTTGTTGTTTTCGGAATATCCAACACCGCCGACCAGCAGCAGCACGGCCACAACGCCGATCCAGCCGTATTTACGAAGCGCTGCAAACAGCTTGTCGCGGCGGACTTCGTCGTTGACCTCTTCGATGAAACTGTCTGTGTCGCTCATTTTGATCCCCAAATGCGCTGGATGCGCACGATCTAACCCGTGACCTATTCAAGGTCGTTAACGCCTCTCTTAACCCGCCAAAAGCACCAAGCCAAGGGCTGCGAGGTCGCAATTGTCATTGGGCGGATTTGAGCGCCGCGATACGTCGCACCCTTTGGCAATTTTGGGTCATTGCAAGCCCTTTGCGAAAAAAGTAATCTGAACTGGTTAGTTTAGCGCACAAGAGTACCTATCTAGCGTATCACAGGACCTACATTTCGGGCCCAAGCAAAGTCAAATCGAGGCGATACATGCGAATTTTTCCTTTAATTACAGCAATTTCGGTGGCGGTCTTGTTGTATTTTGCGATTATCGAACGCGATAGAGCATTGGAGTTTTTAGGGTTACGTGAACCCGCAGACGTCGCCCAAAACGGTACCGACGACGCAGAAAACCCGGCGCGTGAGGCAAAAACCAAAAATTTAATCAAGGTTGTCGCCCAGCATTCAGTTGCACAGAAAATTGATAGTGCGGTGGTGTTGCGGGGCCAAACGCAAGCTGCGCGGCAAGTGGATGTGCGATCAGAAACATCCGCAACAGTTTTGTCCGCCCCTTTGCGCAAAGGCACCTTTGTCGAGACCGGCCAGTTGTTGTGCCAGCTTGATCCGGGAACCCGCGGCGCGAACCTCGCCGAAGCCAAGGCACGTCTGGCCGAAGCCAGAGCCCGCCTGTCCGAAGCGGAAAGCAAGGTGCCAGAATCACGCGCCCGCATCCTAGAGGCCAAGGCCGTTTTAGAAGAGGCAATGACCAACCAGAACGCCGCCACCAAGCTAAGCGTTGATGGTTTCGCCTCTGACACCCGCGTCAAAAGCGCCAACGCACAAGTCGCTGCGGCCGAAGCCAGCATCGAGGCTGCGAATTCTGGCCTAAGTGCTGCGCGATCCGGCATTCAATCTGCTGCGGCCGGCATCGAATCTGCCCAAGCCACCGTTGCTGCCGCCCAAAAAGAACTGTCCCGTCTGGATATCAAAGCGCCGTTCGCAGGGTTGCTAGAAAGTGACACTGCGGAATTGGGCAGCTTGTTGCAGCCCGGATCGTTGTGCTCAACCGTCATTCAGTTGGACCCGATCAAATTGGTCGCATTCGCCCCGGAAACCGAAGTTGATCGTATCGAATTGGGTGCAACTGCTGGTGCGCGTTTGGCCGCAGGTGGCGCGCAAGTTGTCGGCAAAGTCACATTCCTGAGCCGCAGCGCAGATCCGACCACACGCACATTCCGCGTCGAAATCGAAGTGCCAAACAAAGAGCTGAAAATCCGCGACGGCCAAACCGCAGAAATCTTGATTGGTGCAGCTGGCGCACAGGCGCATCTGGTGCCCGGTTCTGCCCTGACACTGAACAACGACGGCGCATTGGGCCTGCGGGCGGTGGATGACGACGGCATCGTGCAATTCCACCAGGTCGAAATGCTGCGCGACACGGTCGATGGTGTTTGGTTGGCAGGCTTGCCTGACACACTGGACGTTATCGTCGTCGGCCAAGACTACGTAACCGCCGGCGTAAAAGTCGCGCCCACATTCCGCAAGGTCACGCAATGACCGGTCTCGTCGATTGGGCCGCCTCGCGCGCCCGCATGGTCATCGCCTTTGTGGTGCTCTCGATTTTGGTCGGGGGTTTTGCCTATTCCACCCTGCCGAAAGAAGGCGAACCAGACATCGAAATCCCGATGCTGATTGTGTCTGTCCCCTTTCCCGGCATTTCTGCCACTGACAGTGAAACCCTGTTGGTCAAACCGATGGAAAACGAATTTGCTGATCTGTCCGGCCTGAAAAAGATGACCGGAACGGCGGCAGAAAACTATGCCAACGTGGTGCTGGAATTCGAATTTGGCTGGGACAAAACCCAAGTCATGGCAGACGCGCGCACCGCCATGAGCAACGCCGAGGCCGAGTTTCCGTCAGGTGCCGACCAATATTCGATCACCGAGTTCAACTTTTCCGAATTCCCGATCATCATTGTGAACCTGTCCGGCCCAGTGCCTGAACGCACAATGGCACGTGTTGCCAAAGAGTTGCAGGATGAAATTGAGGCACTGGATGCAGTTCTTGAGGCCGCGATCACCGGCAACCGCGACGAGATGTTAGAAGTGGTCATCGACCCCTTGCGCCTTGAGGCTTACAACGTCACCGCAGGCGAATTGATCAACGTTGTGCAGAACAACAACCAGCTGATTGCAGCGGGCGAGGTCAGCACGGATCAAGGCACGTTTTCCGTCAAAATCCCGTCGTCCTTCACCGAGCCGCGCGACGTCTACAACCTGCCGGTCAAGACCAATGGCGACCGCGTTGTGACCCTTGGCGATCTTGCACAGATCAATCTGACGTTCGAGGATCGCGAGGCCACGGCCCGTTTTAACGGCGATGACACCGTCGCGCTGCAAGTCGTCAAACGCAAAGGCTTTAACCTGATCGACACGGCCACAACCGTGAAACAGATCGTCGCGGACCGCTCTGCTGAGTGGCCCGAAGGTTTGATCGCGGCGGTCGAAGTTGGCACGTCAAATGACCAATCGCGCGTCGTGGATTCGATGGTCAAACAGCTGCAAGGATCGGTGTTTACCGCCATCGCATTGGTGATGATCGTGGTGCTAGCGGCCCTTGGCTTGCGCGCCGCGTTGCTGGTTGGTTTCGCCATTCCAACGTCATTCCTGCTGTGTTTTGCGATGCTTGCCGTCATGGGCATTTCGATCTCGAACATCGTGATGTTTGGCCTGATTTTGGCCGTTGGCATGCTGGTGGATGGTGCAATCGTGGTGGTCGAATACGCTGACAAACGACAGGCCGAAGGGGCGGGTCCGATGGCCTCTTACGTCGATTCAGCCAAGCGGATGTTCTGGCCAGTGATTTCATCAACCGCCACAACTCTTTGCGCGTTCCTGCCGATGCTGTTTTGGCCCGGCGTTCCGGGACAATTCATGGGGATGCTGCCCGTCACACTGATCTTTGTTCTGAGCGCGTCGCTGGTTGTCGCCCTTGTCTACCTGCCCGTTATGGGCGGTGTGATTGGCCGTCTGATCGACGTGGTTCGTAACAGTGTGAACGCCGTTGCGCGGCTGCCTTTGCTGATCAATCTGCTGCTGCCGTTGATCGCAGGCATCGTGCCATTTGCGGGTCTCGGCATTGGTGCATTGTTCGGCATTATCTCGATGGAGTTCGCAAATCTGGACGGCCTTAACATCATTGGCAGTGTCGTTCCGACATTCTTGACTGTCTTCATTTTAGGCGTCGGCGTTGTGTTCTTGGGCTTTGTCGCATTGGGCAGCATCCTGATCGCAATGTGCGCGGTTTTCGCGTTCCTTCCCCGTCTTGGACGCGGCGGCGCATGGTTGCTGCAACGCCTGATCGGCAAGCGTCACAAGACCGTGCGCTCAGGCTACAAACGCTCGGGCTTTGGGCATCTCATGGAATTCATTGTCGGCAATCCGATTATGCCGCTGGTCATGGCAGGCTTCGTGTTTGTGTTCGTTGGGGTCACGATGATCTACTTTACCAACAACAACAAAGGCGTTGAATTCTTTGTAGAATCCGAACCTGAACAGGCCATCGTTTACGTCCTTGCGCGGGGCAATCTGTCATTGCAAGAAAAGGATGATCTGGTCCGTCAGGCAGAAGACATCGTACGCCTACACCCTGGCATCGACACAGCATTTTCCTTTGCGGGTAACGGTGGCTTGAACGCCAACACAGGCGGGGCGCAGGCCCCAAAAGACACCATTGGTCAGATCCAACTGGAAACGATTCCGTGGGAAGATCGCCCGAACGCGACCAAGCCATGGTTCACCATTCCGTTCATCGGCTACACCGTCAACCAAGAGGTTAAGGCCGAGGCATTTGACGGCGACACGGTCATCGACGAACTGATGGTATCGCTCGCGACGTTGCCCGGTATCAAGGTCGAAATCCTCAATCTTTCGCGCGGTCCTGCAAGCGGCAAACCCGTGCATTTGCGGATCAAGGGCGACAATTGGGACGACCTGATAACGGCGACATCGCTGGCGCGCCAACAGTTCGACGCGACCCCCGGCTTGGCCCTGATCGAAGACACACGCCCCCTGCCCGGCATCGATTGGCAGATCAACGTGGACGTCGAAAAAGCCGGTCGCTACGGCGCGGACGTGGCCACAGTCGGGGCCATGGTTCAGCTGGTCACGCGCGGCATTTTGCTCGACACGATGCGCGTTGATTCCTCTGACGAGGAAATTGAAATTCGCGTGCGCCTGCCCGAAAAAGACCGGGTTCTCAGCACTCTTGATACGCTCAAGGTACGCACAGCAGATGGCCTTGTTCCGCTTGCCAATTTCATCACCCGCACGCCTGTCCCCAAGCTCGCCGAAGTCAGCCGTATCGATCAAAAGCGGTTCTTTGACATCAAAGCCGACGTGACAGCAGGCTTGCAAAAATTGATCCGATCGGTTGATGTCGATGGCGCAGAGGTCGAGCAAATCGTGGCGACATTGCTGCCGTCTGACCTCGCGGATGTGACGGCCGTGGATGGCAAAACCTATGCCGTTCTGGACCAAACGGATCCTTCGGTGAACCTGCAAAGTGACCTGAATTCCGGCGCGCTGCGCATGATCCCTGTTAATCCGGGCGAACGCATTGCCCAGCTTGATAAGTGGTTGGAAACCAAGCCATTTGCCAATGGTTTGACCCATGAATGGACGGGCGATCAAGAAGACCAAGCAGAATCCGGCGCGTTCCTTGCCAACGCCTTTATGGGTGCGCTGGGGCTGATGTTCATCATTCTGCTCGCGCAGTTCAACAGCTTTTACAACGCTATCCTCGTTCTTGCAGCGGTGATCCTGTCGACAACTGGCGTGCTGATCGGGATGCTGGTGATGGATCAACCTTTCTCGATCATTATGACGGGCACGGGGATTGTCGCGCTAGCAGGGATCGTTGTGAACAACAACATTGTTTTGATCGACACCTATCAGGAATACGAACGCTACATGCCGCGGATCGAGGCAATTATCCGCACCGCACAAGATCGCATTCGCCCGGTTTTGCTGACAACGATCACGACAATGGCGGGCCTTGCTCCGATGATGTTTGGGCTGTCACTGGATTTTGGCGCAGGCGGATACACCGTCGACAGCCCCACTGCCCTGTGGTGGAAACAGCTGGCAACAGCCGTGGTCTTTGGCCTTGGGATCGCGACAGTATTGACCCTGATGATCACGCCGTCCTTGCTGGCGATGCGCGTCTGGGCCACGACCTACGTGCTGTGGTTTGCGCAACTTCTTGGCAAGCTGTCCTTGGGGCGCGCCAGCAATTCCGCACGTGATTGGGCCCTGCAACGGCAGTCAAAACACTCTGAAAACCGTGAGTTGATTTGGGATTTTGATGGCGACGTGGCAGACTTGCCTGTGTCTCTGCGCGCGGCTGAATAGACCGCCGCGCTTAACATCAAAGTGATGGGACATTCCGGATCGATTGTGTTGTCTTGCGCGTTCAAGGCAACACAAAGGATCTCTGAATGACCCAACTGATTACGAAACCTAGCCCGCATTCCGTGGACGTCACGTTGGACCGCCTAGAGGCGGCGATCAAAGGGGCCGGAGCCGTCGTGTTTGCCCGTGTTGATCACGCCAAAGGGGCGGCGTCCGTCGATCAAGTCTTGCGACCGACGCAGATGTTGATGTTCGGCAATCCGATGCTGGGAACGCCGTTGATGCAGGCTGCACAAACGGCTGGTCTGGATTTACCGTTGCGGGTGGTCTGCTATCAAAATGCATCTGGTGACGTGCACCTCAGCTACCACGCGCCTACAGAAATTGCGGCCACTCACAGCGTGCCCAGCGACGCCGAGATCTTAATCAAAATGACCGGCGCGCTCGACAATTTGACCAACAAAGCCATCGCTGCGGATTGAACGTAAGGTGGGCGTGTCGCCCACCACCTTCGCTTTAGGCGACCATTTCATCAGCTTGCTGGCGATGCCACAGCTGCGCATACCGGCCGTTGCGCGCAATCAATGCATCGTGCGTGCCAGTCTCGACAATCTCGCCCTGCTCCAAAACCACGATCCGATCTGCCTCGGCAATCGTACTTAGGCGATGCGCGATCGTCAAAACCGTACGCCCGCGACCAACCCGCATCAACGCCTCTTTGATGTCTTGTTCAGTCTCAGAATCCAGCGCCGAGGTCGCCTCGTCCAGCAGCAAAATCGCAGGGTCCTTGAGCAGAGTTCGCGCGATGCCCACTCGTTGCTTTTCGCCCCCTGACAGCTTCAGCCCACGCTCGCCAACGGTCGTCTCGTACCCGTCCGGCAGCGAAACGATGAAGTCGTGGATTTGGGCAGCACGCGCAACCTCTTCGATCTGCTCTACGCTTGCCCCGTCCCGCCCGTAGGCGATGTTGTAGCGGATCGTGTCGTTGAACAGCACCGTGTCCTGCGGCACGACGCCGATGGCCGCATGCAGGCTGGTTTGCGTCACATCGCGCACGTCCTGCCCGTCGATCCGCAACGCTCCGTCGCCCACGTCGTAAAACCGGAACAACAACCGCCCGATGGTGGATTTACCCGACCCAGTGGACCCGACAATCGCCACCATTTCACCTGGTTCGGCAACAACTGAAACCCCTTTGAGGATCGCACGCTGTGGATCGTAGCCAAAATGCACGTTGTCCAGTTCGATCCGCCCGCCGGTGACCACCAATTCCTTGGCATCAGGGGCGTCCTTGACCTCGGCAGGCTGTTCCAGCAGGTCAAACATTTCGCCCATGTCGACCAGCGCCTGACGGATTTCGCGGTAAACTGTGCCCAGAAAATTCAGCGGCAGCGTGATCTGGATCATGTAGGCATTGACCATGACAAAATCACCAACCGACAGCGCGTCATTTTGCACCCCGACAGCCGCCAGAACCATCACACCGACAAGACCGCAAGTGATGATAAATGACTGTCCAAAGTTCAGGCCCGCCAGCGAATACGACGTCTTAAGCGCTGCCGCCTCGTATTGCTCCATTGCGCTGTCATACCGCGCCGCTTCGCGCCCTTCGGCCCCGAAATACTTGACCGTTTCGTAGTTCAGCAGGCTGTCGATGGCCTTTTGATTGGCGTCCGTGTCTTGGTCGTTCATCACTTTGCGCAGTTTGACCCGCCATTCCGTGACCTGAAACGTGAACCAGACATACAGCGAAATCGTGACGCCCAAAACTGCCAGATACCACATGTCAAAATACAAGGCGAAGATGACCGAAATCATCAGCAATTCCAAAATCAATGGCCCAATGGAAAACAGCAAGAACCGCAGCAAAAATTCGACGCCTGTGACACCACGTTCGATGATCCGGCTCAGCCCGCCAGTCTTGCGGGTGATGTGATAACGCATGGACAGGCGGTGAATGTGCTCAAACGTTTCTAGCGCCAACATCCGCAGCGCACGTTGTGCCACAGGCGCAAAGATGGCATCGCGAAGCTGTTGAAACCCAACGTTAAAAACCCGCCCCAGCCCGTAGGCAACGGTCAGGCCAATCGCGCCCAACGCCAGCGGGTTCACCCCGTCGCCGCCCATCGCATCAACGGCGCGTCCAAAGATGAACGGCGTGCCAATGGCAACCAGTTTGGACACAAACAACGCGATCATCGCCCAAACAACGCGCCGTTTCACCCATGCTTTGTCGGCGGGCCAAAGATAGGGCGCAACTTTGCGCAAGGTGCGAATGCCAGAGGCGCGCGCGCGCTCGTTTTCACTAAGTGCAGGCGCTTGATCGGGCGGAGTAACAGCAGTTTCGGGGGGCATAAATCGTCCTAGACAGTTCAGTGCCTAGACATAGGGCGCACGCAGGGGATGTGCCAGCGTTTCGCCCTATTTTTCTGAGTGTGTGCGTTTATTCCGGCAGCTCGAATACCTGACCCGGATAGATCAAATCAGGGTTGCGGATGCTGTCTTTGTTGGCGTCGACTACCCGCACAAACAAGGTGCCGTCACCGTAACGATCGCGCGCGATGGCCCACAGGGTTGCTCCGGTTTGAACGGTTATCGCCTTGACGGGCGCATCAACGTCGCGTTGCGCAGCGGCCAAAATCGCCGGCGCTTCGCGTTTGAACGGCGTTTCGACACGGCTGGTGACGTCGCCAACATCGTCGACCTCGTCCACGCGCAGGGTGTAAATGCCGGTGTCCACGTCCGGCAAATCGCCGCGCCAGCGCCCTTTGGTGTCGACCTCAAGCGTCGTGACAACTGCGTTGTTCAGGTAGACCCGCACGACGGACGCTTGCGATTGCGCCCGCCCGCTTAGCAACACGTCGCCGTTTTGCGAATAGCTAATGGTATCGATCGCCACGTTTGACATGACGTCCGGCGCGCTGGAGCGGTTGATGATTTCAACGCCGGTTTCGTTCGATTTGAGGATCGCGACCTGTTCGGTGACAGGCACTGGCGTGGTCTGCGGATCTGGTGCCGCCGTTGTTTCAGGTAACGTGGGTTCTGGTGCCTCAAGCGTTGCGACTTCGGTCACGGGCTCCACTTGCGTTGCAACTTTTTCAGGCTCCACTTGCGTTTCGACGCTTGCGGCAGGCGCAGTTTCAGTAGCAGCAACACCCCCAACCACACCGGCGTCTTCGGCAACGGGTTCGATAGTTTCAAGCGTCGCTTTGGCCGCGGGTTCAGCCGTCGCGACAACACGCGCACGCGGTGCTAAAATAATGTCATCGGCAGCCAGATCAACGCCGCCGGTCCGTTGCAAAATGGTCAAGACCTGCGCATCGCCGTTCGGCAACAGGAATGTCACCGCAGCAAATGCCCCGTCATTGCCCGCCTGCACAGTCATGTTTTCAATGCCATCAACCAGCAAAACCACGTCGCTGCCAGGTTCTGCGCGCCCGGCGATCACGGTCAAACCGTCGGCCTCGTTGCGCACTTCATCCACTGTAGGCGCCGTCGCGGTGTCTTGGGTTGCTGGCGCATGTGCCTCTGGTTGCGTTTCAACGACTGCTAGCTCAGGGGTGGACTCAACGGGTTCAACGGCGACAACTGCTGTTTCAGGTTGTGCGACCATTACCACCGCCGGAGGTGTGGCATCTTTTGGTGCCAAAACGCCCAGATACGCACCGACACCGATGGAGCCGACCACGAACACGCCTGCCCCGGCGATCAGTCCGGAGTTGGATCCTAAAAAGGCTGCTAGTTTGCTCATCAATCGGTCCCCTGAACGGTGGTGCCAAATGGGCGGCAACTGTCTGCCCATATGCTTTGCGCATCACGATTGAGCTTACATACCAAGCGCGCTATCAACGGTCAAAACCCGCGCTATCACATTTCCATTATTTGTCACCAATCGGAGCCCACCATGCTGCCAAAATCTGTCTGTGTTTACTGTGGATCACGCATGGGCGCGGACCCTGCCTATGCCAAAGACGCCCATGACCTGGGCGAAGCACTGGCGCGCAACAATTGGCGTTTGGTCTATGGTGCGGGCGATGTTGGCCTGATGGGCACGGTGGCGCGTTCGGCCCAAGCAGCTGGCGCTGTGACCTTTGGCGTGATCCCGCAACATCTAGTAGATTGGGAGGTCGGCAAGACCGATTTGACCACATATGTTGTCACCGAAACCATGCACGAGCGTAAGAAAGTCATGTTCATGAACTGCGATGCTGTGGTGGTTTTGCCTGGTGGCGCCGGATCATTAGACGAGATGTTCGAAGTGTTGACATGGCGCCAATTGGGCTTGCATAAAAAGCCAGTTATCCTTGTAAATACAAATGGGTACTGGACACCATTGATGCAATTGATGAAGCATGTCGTAGCGCAAGGCTTTGCGGACGCCAGCGTGCTCGATTACGTCACCGAGGTGCCGGATGCTGCGGCTGGCGAGGCCGCATTGCGCGCGGCTTTGTCCTGAAGCCACAGCACACTGGAATAGATGATCAGCGCTGTCCAGATCAACGCAAATGCCATCACGTGCCATGATGAAAACGGTTCTGAAAACACCACAACCGCGCAGAAAAATTGCAAGGTCGGGTTCAAATATCCAACCAATCCAATGGTCGCCATGCTGGCGTGGCGGGCCGCATAGCTGAACATTATCAACGGTACCGCCGTCAAAGGCCCTGCGAAAATCAACAATGCCGTCGTGGTAAAATCACTGCCAAACGCGGCGTGCCCATTGTGCCATGAAAGCCACAGAAACAGGGCGGCAAAGGGCGCGACCAGCACAACTTCGGCTGTGACAGAGACCACCGGCCCCACCTGTAGTTGCTTTTTGATGACGCCGTAGATGGCGAATGTGATGGCCAGCGTCAGCGCGATCCACGGCGCGCCGCCCAAGCCATAGGTCAGCACACAAACGCCAGCTGCCGCAAGCGCAATTGCGCCCCACTGCACCGTGCTTAGGCGTTCGGAAAACAGCGCCCAGCCCAGAACCACCGACACCAGCGGGTAGATGTAGTAACCAAGGCTGCTTTGGGTGGCGCGCTCGGTTTCAATCGCCCAGATAAAAAGGAACCAATTGGCAAGGATCAACAAGGAGGCCGTCGCCGTGATCGCGCATGTGCGCCAACTGGCGAACGCACGACGCATTTCGCCAAGTCGTCCCTGGATGCCCAACAGAACCACAAAGAAAATGAACGACCAGAACGTGCGATGCGCCAGCACTTCGATGGCCGGTACGTGGCTGAATTGCTTGTAGATCAGTGCGGACAAACCCCAGATCGTGCAACAGCCGATCATGGCGAGGATGCCTTTGGCGGCTGGCGTCATTGGGGTTCCTTTGGCAATGGCCTAGCATTGCGCCAAATCCCCCATTCCCGCAACGCAAAACGCCCCGACGTTTCCACCGGGGCGTTTGGATAGTCTATCGGTGTCGGATCACATACGGGACGCGAC
Source organism: Ascidiaceihabitans sp. (assembly GCA_029251465.1). Lineage (GTDB taxonomy): Bacteria > Pseudomonadota > Alphaproteobacteria > Rhodobacterales > Rhodobacteraceae > Ascidiaceihabitans. The sequence goes on along the minus strand of JAQXDI010000084.1, from coordinate 12,380 downwards.
TGTTTCCCAATTGACCCAGCGTAGCGCCAAAGGCGATGCGCGTCCGGTCATTGGGAAGCGCCCACAATTACATGCGGGACGCCACGTTTTCCCAATTGACCAAGTTGTCCATGAAGTTGGTCAGGTAGACCGGACGCTTGTTGCGGAAATCGATGTAGTAGGAATGTTCCCACACATCACAGCCAAGCAAAGCCGTTTGGCCAAAGCACAGCGGGTTCACGCCGTTTTCGGTTTTTGTGACCTTCAGGCCACCGTCAGTGTCTTTGACCAACCAGCACCAGCCGGACCCAAACTGGCCCGCGCCAGCAGCTGCGAACTGCGATTTGAAATCGTCAATGGAACCAAAGCTATCCTTGATCGCCGCTTCCAATTCGGATGGCATGGCGGATGCGCCCGGGCTCATCATTTCCCAGAACTGGTTGTGGTTCCAAAGCTGGCTGATGTTGTTGAAGATGCCGTTTTGCGCGACAGACGATGCGTCATACGTGCCGGTGATGATGTCCTCAAGGGATTTACCCTCCCATTCGGTGCCCGCAATCGCCGCGTTGCCGTTGGTGACATAGGCATTGTGGTGCAGGTCGTGGTGGAATTCCAGCGTTTCAGCAGACATGCCGTTGCCGGCCAGCGCATCATGGGCGTAGGGAAGATCGGGAAGTGTAAAAGCCATGTTCGGGCCTCCTGTTGGGTTGAAATCTAAATCTTCACTGACACGAAGCGCGCAGGCGTGCAAGATCAAGGGCCTTGCACGTAATTTTCTGCAATTTCGCCGTTTGTTCGACGGCTACACAGGCTTACAGCGGCCATTGCCACTTTCGCGATTGTCATACCCATGCACAGTAGCACTGATCGTGAACGTCTGGCGGCCTTGATCAAATCGAACTGTATAAGCGGTTTTAATCGTTCCATCGCTGCTGGTAGGGACGTCCAGAGTAAGCTTCAGACGGTATTTTTGGTCCGAGATTTTAACAGCTTTTGCTGTGAACGGTTTATGTGTTCCTGGTCTATCATTGGAAAAATACAGATCCGCCGTGGTCGCGTCTGGTTCAATCACAATGTACATTTCTGATGGAATAAACCCACCTCTCGATGCTTTCGAGGTGATTTCGCAACTGTACGTACTGGGTGCAGCAATCGCCTGCGAACCCAATGTCATGGCAACCATCACGGCGGCCGCTTTAAATACTTGTTTCAAAGACCAATTCTCCCCTAATTCGGGAAAACTTAGATCGCATAGGTTGAAAGCGCAACGGCAAATTGACGCCAATTAGCGACACAGCCAATTAACTATACCTTATCGCATTCGGGCACAATTGGGTGGTCCTTAAATCAAAGGAAATCGACCTCACTGCCCGGTTGTGCCGCTATTTTCAGAACCTCGAATACGTAGTCCGCGACGGATCTAAAGCACACGATTTGAAAGGTATCAGCGTCGGTCATCCAGAAAGCAGCGGCCACTTGGGCCATGCGGGTACGGCGGAACATACCAGGTTCAAAGCTGCCCTTGGCAAGGTCCACAGGCACCAGTTTTGCCATCACATCGCGGGCATTTGGCCCTGACACAGTGAACGACGCGCGGGCGTCTGATACGTCGACAGCCAGCGCATGCGTCTTGGCCAGCGCTTTTGTCATGGTCGCAAGGTTGGCCGCAACGTCGCCGTAGGGGCATAGGATCAACAGCTCGTCAGTGCTCATCCACGTGATGCCACTGGCGCCGTTCATGTTCGCCTGACTTTGTCCCGGCATGTCGACGCCAGCCGCTGTTGTTGCTGCTGTTTTGATCGCGGCTTTGCTCAGATCGCCGCGTAGGGTGATCATGCCTTGCAGCGGCACTTCGGTGATTGTGGCAATGCCATTTGCATCAGATGCGCCGTTCAGCGCGGTCACAAGATTAGACATTCGGCTTCTCCCCTTCGGGGTCATAGAAAATCGGCGACACAATTTTGGCCTCATAGTTTTTGCCATCGGTACCAGGAAAGGTGATGACCTCGCCCATGCGATCCGGACCGTGCAAAACCAGACCCATGGCGATGCCTTTGTTCAGGTTTGGCGAATGATACGAAGACGTTACCCGCCCGATCATGTTGCGCTGACCATTGGCGTTGGTGCCCTCGCCCACAGCATACGCGCCGTCCGGCAGCGTCGATCCGTCGACCGTTTCAAGGCCAACCAGCTTCCAACGCTCACTTGATGCCATGTGCTCGCGCTCTTGTGCGCGCTTGCCAAGGTAGTCTTCTTTTTTCTTCGAGATCGCCCAGCCTAGGCCCAGATCCTGCGGGATAACGGTGCCATCGGTCTCATCCCCGATCATGATGAAGCCTTTTTCGGCGCGCAGAATGTGCAGACATTCCGTGCCATACGGCATCGCGCCCAAATCAGCACCAACTGCCATCAAGGCATCCCAGAACGCTTGGCCCTGTGATGCAGGGACCGCGATTTCGTAAGATAATTCGCCCGAGAACGAGATGCGATAGACGCGCACGTCAAAGCCGCCCAGCGTGCCGTCTGCCCACTCCATAAAGCCTAAGCTTTCAGCGCTCACATCCATGCCGCCAAGACGTTCCAACGCGGTGCGGGCATTCGGACCAACAACCGCAACTTGGGCGTATTGCTCGGTGACGTTGGCGACGTAGACGTCCCAATCCCACCATTCAGTTTGCAACCATTCTTCCATGTGGCCGTGGATGGTTTCGGCGCCGCCCGTGGTCGTGTGGCACAGGAATGTGTCGTCATCGATGCGCGCCACAACGCCGTCGTCGCTGAGGAAACCGTTCTCGTTACACATCAAACCGTAGCGGCATTTGCCGACCTTCAGCGTGCTCATCATGTTGGTGTAGAGCATGTCGAGGAACTTGCCCGCGTCAGCGCCTTTGACGATCAGCTTGCCAAGGGTGGATGCGTCAAGGATTCCAAGAGCTTCGCGCGTGTTCTTCGTCTCACGCATCACCGCGTCATGCACGGTTTCGCCATCACGAACGTAGGCATACGGGCGACGCCACTGGCCAACTGGTTCCCAGTCAGCGCCGTTTTCATCGTGCCAATCGTACATCGGCGTGCGGCGCACGGGCTGGAACACGTGGCCCCGCGCTTCACCCCCGACTGAACCCATCGAAATAGGCGTGTACGGCGGGCGAAACGTGGTGGTTCCGGTCTGCGGAATAGGTTGATTCAAAGCATCAGAAAGGATCGCGAGGCCGTTGATATTGCTGAGTTTACCCTGATCCGTCGCCATACCCAAAGTGGTGTAGCGCTTGGCATGCTCGACAGATTCAAAGCCCTCTTGGGCGGCCAATTGCACATCGCTGACTTTGACGTCGTTCTGATAGTCCAGCCAGGTTTTGGAACGCAATTTGTAACCGGCACCTTGCGGCATCAGCCAGACCGGCATCATCGCGGCCTCTGCCACGGTGACGGCTGACGGGGCTTGCTGCGTTTTGGGTTTAAATCCCATCGCCGTTGCCGCAGCTTTGCCCGCGGCATCTGCGTCAGCCATGATTTCGGCCAGACCCATTTCACCGTTTGCGCTGCCTGCGCAGGTCACAAACGCTTGGCCCTTATCGCCAGTTGGTGCACGGCTTGGATCAGGGCGGAAGTGCGCCTGCGCGTCATCCCACGTCAGTTTGCCACCGCAGTGTGACCACAGGTGCACGACCGGCGACCAGCCACCAGACATGGCAACCACATCGCAGGTGATTTCCTCGAGCACCGATCCCTCGCCCGCTTGGGAACACACAGACACGCCGGTGACCCGTTTGCCGCCCTGCACCGATGAAATCGCGTGACCCATGAGGACACGAATACCCAAAGCTTTGGCTTGAGCGACCAGAGCAGAATCTGTCGCCAGAACCCGAGCATCCAAGATCACAGGCACGTCGAGGCCTGCGTGTTTCAGCGTGATTGCGGTGCGGTATGCGTCGTCATTGTTGGTCACAACCACGGTGCGGTCGCCGATGGAAACCCCGTAGTTTACGGCATAATCACGCACCGCGCCCGCCAGCATGACGCCGGGAATATCATTACCCGCAAAGGACAACGGACGTTCAATCGCACCGGTTGCCGTCACGATGTGTCCGGCACGAATGCGCCACAAACGGTGGCGCGGGCCTGCAAGGTCAGGCGCGTGATCGGTCAGGCGTTCGTAACCCAGAACGTAGCCGTGGTCATACACACCAGAGCCCATCGTGCGGGTGCGGATGGTGACGTTTTCCATCGCCGCAAGCTCTGCTGTGATGGTCGTGATGAATTCATCGGCGGATTGGTCGTTGATCTGACCGCCATCCACAGGCGCGCGGCCACCAAGGTGGGCATTTTGTTCCAGCAGCAACACTTTGGCACCCGAGGATGCGGCGGATTTGGCGGCTTGCAGACCTGCAACCCCTGCCCCAATCACCAGCACGTCGCAGAACGCGTAGAAGTGTTCGTAAGTGTCTGCATCCAGATCCTTTGGCGCTTTGCCAAGACCCGCTGCGGCGCGGATGATCGGTTCATACACGTGCTTCCACAAGGGGCGCGGATGGATGAACATTTTGTAGTAAAAACCTGCAGGCATAAAGCGTGACAGCTTGGCATTTACAGCACCGACGTCGAATTCGAGGCTGGGCCAATGGTTCTGGCTTTCGGCCGTTAAACCATCGAACAGCTCGGTTGTGGTGACGCGCTGGTTTGGTTCAAATTTGCCGCCCTGCCCCATGTTTACAAGGCCATTTGGTTCTTCGGCACCAGACGCCACCAACCCGCGCGGGCGGTGGTATTTGAACGAGCGACCAATCAACATTTGATCATTGGCAAGCAAGGCCAAGGCAAGCGTGTCGCCCTCAAAGCCCTTCATTGCGGTTTTGTTAAAGTTGAACGCGACCGCGCGGGCTTTGTTCAGCAGGCGGCCGCCTGTGGCGAGACGTGTGCTCATGTGATCGGCCCTTTGGTGGCGGTGACAGTGTGGATTTGAGTATTTTGGATCAGAACAATCATGAGAAGCGCCCCCATGACCAGCCGGGGCGTTTGGCGCTGATTTTTGCGCAAAGGTCGGCTGGTGGTTCATAGGTTTGGGCGAGGTATGTGCCGAAGACCTCAAGCGTCATGGTACAGCGCGCCGCGTAGAACCATTTTCCGCAACCGTTGTTGTGACGCCAGCGCTCAAAGTGCACGCCTTTGGGGTTTTCGCGCATGAACAGGTAGTTCTCGAAATCGGCATTGTCGGAGCCGGGGCCAAAGCGTTTCAGGTGCGCTTCGCCGCCTGCGTGGAATTCGGTTTCTTCGGCAGTAACACCGCAGCAAGGACAAGTAAGGATCAGCATTGGGCCGCTCCGATCAGAGGTGAGAACGTACAAAAGGCGGACGCCGAGGGGCGCCCGCCTGATGCGGTTGGAATGTTGTGATTTACGTTATTCGACGGCAGCCGGGTTCTGTTCAACCGGTGCAGAAGGTGTGTCAACCAGCGGTGCGGCTGGGGTGATGACACCGTCAGCGCCCAGTTCGGCACCCGTTGCTCCACTTTCGAGACTGCCTTCTGGTACAGTTGATGCACCCAGATAAGCGAGCGCAAAGATGAATGCGACAAGCACGGCAACAGCGATAAGCAGCCCGCGCCCGGTGATCCCTTGGCCACGGTGAATGTTTGGGTTTGTGTAGTCAGACATTGGAAGCCCTCCTTTTCCAGAGACCTCACAAAATCAGATTTCAACTGCAATTCAACATAGGCGGGAACCCCCGCTGCTTTTGCGCGAGTGCCAGCCGGAATGACGCTGTGCAATGCGCTAAAAATGGCCGAGGCCGTCTGTTGCACGGCATTTTTCGCCTCAAAATCGTTAGTTTTGGTATTCGCGCGCAGGCCGCGCCCTGCAACAATGGCGGTCGCAGCAAGGCCGTTCGCTCGTCTGATAGCACGTGTGGCAGGCATCAGTGCGCAACCCCTGCAGCCACGGATTCATCGATGAACCGACCCTCGATGTAGCGTTCCATCCCGAAGGCATCTGTCAAAGGCGAGTGCCCTTTTGCCATCAATTCCGCCATGGCCCAGCCTGAACCAGGGATTGCCTTGAACCCGCCAGTGCCCCAACCGCAGTTGATGAACACGCCGTCCACGGGCGTTTTGGACAGCATCGGGGATCGATCCCCTGTGACGTCCACGATCCCGCCCCATTGGCGGAGCATTTTCAAGCGTGACAGCATCGGGAATGTCTCGTTCAAAGCGCGCACGGTTTCCTCGACGTGGTGGAATGATCCGCGCTGGGTGTAATTGTTGTAACCGTCTGTACCGCCGCCGATGACCATCTCGCCTTTGTCCGATTGCGACAAGTAGCCGTGCACGGTGTTGGCCATGATGACCACGTCCATCGCCGGTTTGATCGGCTCTGACACCAGCGCTTGCAACGCCACGGATTCCAGCGGCAGACGAAAGCCGGCCATTTGCGCTAGGTCACCAGAATGGCCCGCGACCACGATGCCCAGTTTGTCGCAATCGATCGCACCTTTGGTCGTGTCAACGCCAACGACTTTGCCACCCACACGACGGATCGCGGTGACTTCGCATTTCTGGATCACGTCCATGCCCATGTCCGAACAGGCGCGCGCATAACCCCATGCCACCGCATCGTGACGGGCGGTGCCGCCGCGGGCTTGCCACAAGCCGCCCAGAACCGGATAGCGCGGGCCATCCAGATTGATGATCGGGCAAAGCTCTTTGACTTTGGCGGGCGAAATCCATTCCGTCTGCACGCCTTGCAATGCGTTGGCGTGGGCCGTGCGCTGATAGCCGCGAATTTCGTGCTGGGTTTGGGCCAGCATGATCACCCCACGCGGGGAAAACATGACGTTGTAGTTCAAGTCCTGGGACATGGTTTCGTACAACGAGCGTGATTTTTCATACAAGGCTGCTGACGGGTCTTGCAAATAGTTCGACCGGATAATCGTGGTGTTACGACCAGTGTTGCCACCGCCAAGCCAACCTTTTTCGATGATCGCCACATTGGTGATGCCGAAATTCTTGCCCAGATAATAGGCCGTCGCAAGGCCATGCCCACCAGCCCCGATGATGATCACATCGTATTTGGATTTCGGCTCTGGCGCGCGCCACGCCCGTTCCCAACCGGAATGATAACGTGTCGCTTCTCGGGCGATGGCAAAGGCGGAATAACGTTTCATAAGCAGGGCTTTCAGCAGAGACGACGAAAAAACTGCGCGTACATCGACGTCGCGAATTCGAGATTCGCGCAGGCTAGCGCACCTTGGCCTTGTTCTGCGCCACATGCAAAAAAAGAGGATACCGCGCGCGGCATTTTTTCCCGTTTTTGCGACATATATCTGGCTGGAACGCGTGTTATCCATCAACACAAGGGGTCACATGGGCGTGCATTGCACTTGCCTGCGCCCAATTGCCCCTTTTTCTATGGCGCATTGGCGGTTACATCTGCATCACGATTTTCAACGGGAGTCCGCATGGCGTTCTGGATCATTACCCTGGGTTTGGCGCTTGCGATTGCAGGCCTTTTCGCGCTGGCGTTGCTGCGTGCGCCTCGATTTGCAACAACGGCGGCGGATTATGATTTGCGGGTCTACCGCGATCAACTCAGCGAAGTTGAACGTGATCTCGCGCGCGGTGTGCTCAGTGCCGCAGACGCCCAGCGGGTGCGTACCGAAGTGTCCCGCCGCATTCTGGCCGCAGACGCGATGGCGGACGCTGACAGCACATCCGGTGGTGCCCCGAAAATTATGGCCGCAGTGGTTGGCATTGTTCTGGTTGCAGGCAGTTTTGGCCTGTATCGCGGGGTCGGCGACACTTACGGTTTGGGTGCACCGGGCTACGGCGATTTGGCCCTTGCTGACCGGATCGCAAACGCACAAGAACGCCGAAGCACACGCCCCGACCAGACACAGGCTGAACAAAGCCTACCACCAGCCACACCGCTCGAAGGTTTGGACGAAAACTATGTCGCACTGGTCGACAAATTGCGCAGCACGGTCGCCTTGCGACCCGACGATGTACAGGGCCACATTTTGTTGGCGCAAAACGAATCCAACCTTGGAAACTTTGCCGCCGCGCACAAGGCACAGCGCGCCGCCATTGACCTCAAAGGCGCATCTGCCACGGTTGCTGACCTGACGGATTACGCTGATATGTTGGTCTTGGCTGCTGGCGGGTTTGTTTCCCCTCAGGCTGAAAACGTGTTGCGCACAATTTTGGCCCGTGATCCCGGGAACGGCCCTGCGCGCTACTACATGGGGTTGATGATGTCCCAGACCGGCCGTCCGGATGTTGCGTTTCGCGTTTGGGATCAAATGCTTAGGGCTGGCCCAGCCGATGCCCCTTGGATTGCGCCGGTTTTGGCACAGATTCCGGATGCCGCCGCTCGTGCTGGCATTAACTATCAAATCCCGACGATCGGAAATGGCGATGCGCTGCGCGGTCCGTCCTCGGATGATATCGAGGCCGCAGGCGACATGTCCGGCGCCGAGCGGATTGAAATGATCGAAGGCATGGTGTCTGGCCTGTCTGATCGTCTTGCCACCCAAGGTGGCCCCCCCGAGGAATGGGCGCAATTGATCGGGGCGCTTGGTGTTTTGGGACGGCGCGATCAGGCGGCGGCGATCTATGCCAACGCCATGCAGGTGTTTGCCGAAAACCCCACTGCCATCGATCTGATCACCCGTGCCGGACAACGCGCAGGGGTGGCCGAATGATCCTCGATGACGTGCATGAATTTCACGCAGCCCTGCCCCCCATGCGCGCCCTGATCGGGCTAGATTTGGGAACAGTGACCATCGGCCTGGCCGTGTCAGACCCGTTTCACAGAATCGCGACGCCTTTGGAAACCATCAAGCGCAAGAAATTCGGGCTGGATGCCGCCCGTCTGCTTGAGGTCATGACCCATCGCAATGTCGGTGGTCTGGTTCTGGGGCTGCCACGCAATATGGACGGATCAGAGGGGCCGCGCGCGCAATCAACCCGCGCCTTTGCCCGCAATCTGGAAAAGCTCTGGGCTGACAAAAATACCGACATGCCAATTACCTTTTGGGACGAGCGCCTTAGCACCGTTGCCGCCGAACGCGCTCTGCTCGAGGCGGATACGTCGCGAAAGCGTCGCGCAGAGGTCATTGATCACGTCGCCGCAGGGTATATCTTGCAAGGTATGTTGGACCGCTTGGCGGTATTGAGGAACGCGTAAATGACTGATGCACCCGTGTGGCGGCGCGCCGAAATCCAAAGCCCCTGTGTGCAGGTTTGCGTCGTGCATCCTGAAACGCGGCTTTGCGTCGGCTGTTCGCGGTCCATCGACGAAATCGGGCGCTGGTCCAAGATGCATGCAGATGAGCGGGCCGAAATTATGACAGAACTGCCAACTCGTGACCCATCGCCCAAAACACGTCGTGGTGGGCGGATGGCCCGGCTAAAGCGCTAAGGGTCCGCCGCAAGCCATTGATCTTGCTTGGACACTTCGGGCCTGAAAAATACGATCATGCGTCCCTCTGCTGGCAGTGGACCATAATCCGCGTCCCAGACATCTGTTCCATGCAGCGCAAAACGGTGCAGCAGAAATGACTCTCCCGGTTTTGCGTTTAATGGGATCATCTCGCAGCGATCAAACACGTCGCGTCGGGCCGCTTGGTAGATGTCCGTGACGTCGACCTGTGTCGGGTTGTCCGCGCCAATTGCCTTGGTCAAGGCCGCTTGCATGATCAGATGACTGCCTTTCCACACCACGGTCGGCGCAGTCGCGACATCGTTCAACGGCAGCCCCAGAATATAGGCGTGCAGTTCTTGGGGATAGCGCCTACGTGCGGCACCGACCGGGAGCAACCCGTCTACATGTGCCGCCTTGCGACTGATCCGGTAGCGGTGGTTGGCATCGCTTTCGTTTGCGTCTTGCTGCGGATAGCCGTTGTACACAACCGACACTTGCGCTGGGTGCAACGGCAATTTTGGCACATGGCTCTGCCATGGTCCAACAAGCGGTACATCACCGATGGACCCGTCCGGTCCATTATTCAGCGTATCGACACCTACAAACCAAGTGTTTGCATGGCGCATTTGCGCAGCCTTTGTAACCGGATCGGACAGGATTTCTGACGTCTTGGCATAGGCCGCCACAGCCCAAGTCGCGACATCCCCATCATACCCGAACGTCACAAACCCGTCGGCGTGCATCATCCCATCAACGCCTTGCGCAACATGTTCAGCGCCACCAGCACCAAGAACACCCCGAATGCCCGTTTCAGCGGCTTCGGATCCATTGCATGGGCCAGTTTCACCCCCCAAGGGGCCGTGATCAGCGTCATCGCGATGATGATCCCAAAAGCGATCATATTGACCGCACCGATGGTGAACGGCGGAACTGTCATCGTCATATCTACCATCAGGAAACCGATCACCGCAGGCACCGCAATCACCACACCAAACCCTGCAGCAGTGGCCACGGCGCGATGGATTGCTGTGTTAAACAGCGTCATTGTCGGCACCCCAAAGCTACCGCCGCCAATCCCCATCAGAACCGACATGAAGCCCAACAGCGGCGACAGGATCATGCGCAGCGGGCCTGCCGGCATGGCCTGTGCGATGCGCCATTCAGAGCGTCCAAAGCTCATGTACAAGCCAACAATCAGGGCCAAAATGCCAAAAATCGCCTGCAACGTCGTGGAACGCAATTGCGCGACAACCAACATCCCTAAAACCGCGCCCACGATGATGCCCGGGGCCCACGTGCGCAGGATCCCCCAATCAACGGCACCCTTTTTGTTGTGGCTATGAACCGAGCGCACAGAGGTCACGATAATTGTCGCCAAAGATGTTGCCAGACACATCTGCATCAGCTGTGGGCCGTCATAGCCAAGCGTTTGGAATGCATAAAAGAAGGCTGGCACCAGCACGATACCACCGCCGACCCCCAACAGACCGGCAAGCACACCTGCAAAGGCCCCGATCACCAGCAAAAGCACCAGCATTTGGGTCAGCAACATCGGGTCATTCATTTGGGACATCCTTGGCTATTGCCAGAATTGCTACACCGCTTCGCCCTGCTGTGCCAGTGCCGTCACTTGATCCATTGCCGCCAACAACAGTTCGGGGCCAGCGCCCGGTTTCGTCGCGTTTTCAGACAGCATCCGGCGCCACGCACGCGCACCGGGGCGCCCTGCAAACAGGCCCATCATGTGGCGCGTGACTTGATTTAGGCGACCACCCGCGGACATGTGCGCCTCGATGTAGGGCAGCATCGCATGCACGGCTTGTTCAGCCGTTGTGACCTCGCCCACGCCAAAAATCATCGGGTCGGCAGCACTAAGAATATCGCAGGGTTGATGATAGGCCGCGCGCCCGATCATGACCCCGTCAAGCCCCGCATCCAGAAATCCGCGCGCCTGTGCCAACGTGTCGATGCCACCGTTGATCGAGATGTGAAGGTTGGGAAATAGCCCCTTCATCGACTGCACCAGTTCGTAATCCAGCGGTGGAATATCGCGGTTTTCCTTGGGGCTTAACCCCTTGAGCCACGCCTTGCGCGCGTGGATTGTGACCCGCTCGCACCCTGCCCCAACAATGCGGGCAAGGAATTCTGGTAGCACCTCGGATGGGTCTTGATCATCGACGCCAATCCGGCATTTCACAGTAATTTCAACGCCTACCGCGTCACGCATCGCTTTGACGCAATCCGCAACGACCGCAGGCGAACGCATGAGCACCGCACCAAACGTGCCCGATTGCACCCGATCTGACGGGCAGCCGACGTTCAGGTTGATCTCGTCATATCCCGCCTGCGCGCCCAATCGCGCGGCCTGCGCCAATTCAACCGGATCAGAACCGCCCAACTGCAATGCCACAGGATGTTCGGCCACATCGTGATCCAACAAATGCAACGCGCCCCCACGCACCAACGCCGGCGACGTGACCATTTCAGTGTACAACAACGCCTGACCAGACAGCAGCCGATGCAAGTAACGGCAATGCCTGTCGGTCCAATCCATCATCGGCGCAACAGAGAGGCGTGCGTGGTGATGTAAATTATATCTTTTGTTTTCCATCGCTTAGCACTTTTGCCATTCTTTGTTCGTCAGAACGCGGAGATAGTGCAAAATCGGGTCAACAACAATAGGCAGAACCAAGCACCGACAAGCCTGCGGTTTTCGACTACTGCGCGTCCACACCATCATTGCAGGTCGGCACGCCCTGTTCAAAAAAGCCCTCGGGGATGTGGCGGGCTTGGGTGATAATGAGGTTGCTGGTGGCATCCCAGACCATGTCACGTGTCCACACGATCCGACCTTCGGGGCCGACTTCTAGGGTCAGGACCCATTAACTGATTGAGCCTGTCGTGTTGTTATGATTCACGACCCCTAGTTGTAGGGGGATATGATGAGCAATTTGTATTGGCTGACTGAGGCGCAGATGCAGCGTC
>JAQXDI010000021.1 GCA_029251465.1 Ascidiaceihabitans sp. | reverse complement strand
ATTCTGATCCGCAAGGGTGCTCTCGGGAATGACCGTGACCTACGTGTCAGCCCACAGCACCGTATGCTCCTGCAAGGCTGGCAGGCAGAGATGCTCTTTGGCGAAGTTGAAGTGCTGGCGACAGCCAAGTCTTTGCTGAATGACCACTCTATCATCCGTGACGAAGGGGGTGAGGTGGAGTATTTCCACATGCTCTTTGATCGCCACGAGATCATCTACGCTGAAGGCTGCCTTTCTGAGAGCTTCCACCCGGGCAAACAGGGATGGAAAGCCTTGGATAAAGCCACACGGGATGAAATCCTCACGCTCTTCCCACAGCTTGCTGACGGCAACTTCAACGACTACGGCCCCGCCGCCCGCATGAGCCTCAAGCATAAAGAGGGCAAGCTCCTTGGGTCCTATATGGCTGGGAGCTGTTAGGGTGGAGTTGATGAGACGTCTTGGGTCGTCTGGTTGGTTTTAGCAGCTGTTGGCCCACACCGAGGCGAACAAACCTGCTGACCAAGTGTTTTTCGCAGTCATAGCCTTTGCCTTACTTGCGAAGGCTTACGTTATCCTGACGTCTTAGGCTCACCCCATGAACACAAAGCTATCTGCGCCTACGGTTCTAATGAGAGAATCCGATAAGGTGGGACTGATTTCTGCGATGTCATTATGGGAGGGTGTTTTCGCAACTGGCGTGGGTGGTAAACGTGGGTGGTTGTCAGTTTTAACATCGACACAAGCTGCTGAATTAATACAATAAAATCAAAGCCAGAGTAAGTGGCGGAGGAACAGGGATTCGAACCCTGGGAACCCGTTAAGGCTCAACGGTTTTCGAGACCGCCACGTTCGACCACTCCGCCACTCCTCCGCGGGAATCTTGATGGGTTTGTTAATCCTGAATGCGCGGGCTGGCAAGACGCAATGCGCGGGCGCAACGGCAAAGCGCAGCCAATGACGCAGATATGATCGGAAAAATCATTGCGACTTGGCGGATAAACCCTAGATTACAAGCGTAACCAACCCAAGGAGCAGGCAATGCAAGCAATGAAATCTATAGGCGCTGGAATGATGGCGTTGCTGCTTGGGTTGATGGTTCTGACATCGCAGGTGCAGGCCGCAGACAAGGCCAAGCTGGAAGAGTTCCTTGAGGTGACCGGCTTTGACGTGGCCCTTGATAGCATCCGGTTGTCGGCGGAAAACGCGCCGCAAATGCTGGGGCTTGATGCGCAGGATTTCGGGTTTCACTGGGGGCGCATGACCACGGATGTGTTTGGTGCGGATTTGATGCACGACATGGCGATCGAATTCTTGGGCGAAACGCTGGACGAAGAACACCTTGATCACGCCGCAGGCTTTTACGCCACGGACTTGGGTAAACGTCTGGTTGCGGTCGAAAACAAATCCCACATGAGCGATGACGACGATCTGAAATCCGAGAGCGGCGAGGCGATCATCGCCGGGCTTGTGCGCATCGGATCACCCCGCGTGCAAATTCTCAAGCGGATGAATGCGGCCAGTGACAGTGCTGGCAATGGTCTGCGCGCGATCCAAGAGGTGCAGGTGCGCTTTTTGATGGCCGCTGCGGGCGCTGGCATCATCGAGCTGCAAATGGACGAACCTGATCTGCGCGAACTGCTGCGCACCGGCGAAGATGAATTGCGCCTGTCGATGCAAACTTCGGGGTTGGCGTCGGCCGCCTATGTCTATCAGGCGTTTTCCGATGCCGAGATGGAAGACTACACCGCCGCATTAGAGCACCCGATGATACGCCATGTCTATGATCTGATGAATGCCGTGCAATTCGAAATCATGGCGGATCGGTTCGAGGCCTTGGCCGCACGTATGAAAGGTGTCCAGCCCAGCGAGGAGCTGTAAATGCGCAGCCTTGCAATTGCCTGCCTGACGCTGTTTTGGGCGAGCAGTGCGTTTGCCCAAGCACAGCTGAGCGTCGCGATGGATCGCCTTGGCATTGGCGAGATGATCGAAATCATGCGCGTTGAGGGCGTTGATTACGCAGCCTCACTGAACGACGAAATGTTGGACGGGCAGGGTGGTTCGCTGTGGATCGCACAGGTTGACGGTATCTATGACGCGGCCCGCATGGGCGAAACGGTCCGTGCGTCGCTGGCGACATTGTCAGATGAACACTTGCGTACGATCAACGTGTTTTACGGCAGCGATGTCGGGCGCCAAGTGATTGCGTTGGAACTGGCGGCACGGCGCGCGGTCATGGACAAAGATCTCGAAACGATTGCGCGTGAGGCTTACGTTCAAGCGGTTGCAGAAAACGATCCCAAAGTGGTGCAGCTTCAGCAGTTGGAACAAAGCGGCGATATGATCGAACGCAATGTGACGGGCGCGCTGACCGCCAACTACCGGTTCTTTTCCGGCATGGTGGACGGCGATGCGTTTGCCATGAGTGAGGACGAGATCATCGCCGAGGCATGGGCGCAGGAAGATGAAATTCGCGAAGACACATCAGAGTGGCTGATGGGTTATCTGATGCTGAGCTATCAACCGCTTGAGAACGACGCATTTGAGGCCTATCTGACATTTGCCGAAACCCCGGCCGGACGCGCGCTAAACGGCGCGGTTTTCGACGGATTCAACACGATGTACGCCGATATTTCATATGCCTTGGGGCGCGCGGTTGCTTTGAACCTGATCGGTGATGAATTATAGCGCCAATACGCCTTGACGTAGCTGCAAATCACGTGCATTAGGCGGCTTCCAATCAGGGGCAATTGTCCCTTTTTTTTCATGATCATTCCAAACGGAATGCGCTGTCCGAGGCGGGGTTAAACCCACAAAACCCTATGAAAATAGGTGCCAAACGACGCGGTAATACAAAGGAAGACCCCATGTTCGCGGTTCTTAAAACCGGCGGCAAGCAGTACAAAGTTCAATCCGGAGACATTCTTCGCGTTGAAAAATTAGCTGCAAATGCTGGCGAAACAATCCAATTTAACGATGTTTTGATGCTCGGTGGTCACGCTGTCACTGTTGGCGCACCTCTCATCGCGGACGCAGGCGTGCAAGCCGAAGTGATCGACCAGATCAAAGGCGTTAAGACAATCAACTTTGTCAAACGTCGTCGTAAGCACTCCTCCAAGCGTACCAAAGGCCACCGTCAAAAACTGACACTGGTCAAAATCACCGACATTTTGGCGTCTGGCGCTGATAAGTCCGGTGTGGCTGCTGCCATTGGCGCAGGTTCCGTTTCTGCCGCAGCTTTGGCTGCAATTGACGCGCAATCACCTGCCGCCAACAAAGACAAAGTGAAGAAAGCTTCTTCTGCCAAAGCCGCGGCCCCAAAAGCCGAAGCACCTGCAAAAGCAGCGCCTAAAAAGGCCGCCCCTAAGAAGGCAGCAAAAGCAACTGACGGCGACGATCTGTCCAACATCTCTGGTGTCGGCCCGGTTATCGTTAAAAAGCTGCACGCTGAAGGCATCACAACATTCGCGCAGGTTGCTGCGTGGACAGATGCTGATGTAGAAGCTATTGAAGAGAAACTGTCGTTCAAAGGTCGTGTGGGTCGTGAAGACTGGATCGCACAGGCTAAAGAACTGGCTAAAGGCTAAGGAGAGACCAAATGGCACATAAAAAAGCAGGTGGTTCATCCCGGAACGGTCGCGACTCAGCGGGTCGTCGTCTTGGCGTGAAAAAATATGGCGGCGAAGCTGTCATTCCAGGCAACATTATCGTTCGTCAGCGCGGCACCAAATTTTGGCCGTCTGAAGGCGTTGGCATGGGCAAAGATCACACGATCTTCGCAAAAGTTGAAGGTCACGTGACATTCAGCACCGGCCTGAAAAACCGCAAATTCATTTCTGTACTCCCGATGGCGGAGGCAGCTGAGTAAGCCGCACCAAAAATGGTAAAACATTTAGAGGGATCGGCGGAAACGCCGGTCCTTTTTTCGTTTCCAAACAATTTCCACCTCAGATCGAAAGGGGCAGGGTTCATGACCACGACATACACCGTTCCAACTTTGGTAGATGGAAATTTGCGCCTACGCCGCCCGCATCTGGATGATGTGGCCGCACGTCTTGAGGCGGGAAACGATCCTGACATTCAACGCATGTACGGCGTCGATCCATCGGCGGTTCAGCCTGTGACCAAAGACAGTGCAGACGCTTGGGTTAAATACCATGTGGATCAAATCTATTCGTGGTTCATCGATATTGATGATCGCCTAAGTGGGGTGATTTTTCTGCATTCGCTCAATCAAACCGACCGGCGGGCTATTGTCAGCATTGGCTTGTTGCGTCCCGAAAACCTGGGCCACGGTTACGGCAGTCGCGCGATGCATTTGCTGCTGGCCGAGGCATTCGGGCCGCTCAATTTGCACCGGATTGCCTTGCGCGTGATCGATTTCAACACCCGCGCCATTGCCGCCTACAAAAAGGCCGGTTTTGTCGAGGAAGGGCGCGAACGCCAATCTGCCTGCGTCGGTGGACAGTTTCACGACGATGTCATGATGGGCATGTTAGCCCCTGAATATCTTAGCCAAGGACGAGGTGTTTCATGAGAACTTTGCACACCAACCGGCTGATATTGCGCGACTTTGTGCATTCTGATGCACCTGAAATTGCCGCAGCTCTGAATGACATGGAAACTTGCCGTGGCCTGACGATGGTGCCTTGCCCTTACACGATGGCGGACGCCGAGGCGTTCCTCGCCAAACCGGACAAAGACGCGCGGGCTGTGTGCACGCTTGATGATCAGCTGATCGGGGTTGTCGGGAATGGTGCGCAATTTGGCTACTGGTTTGCCAAGGCGCAATGGGGCAAGGGATACGCCTCTGAGGCCACCCAAGCGGTGGTCGCAGATCACTTTGCCCACAGCGATGCGGATCTCTTGTCTGGCTACGTGTCCGACAATCACGCCTCTGCGGCTGTTCTGCGCAAGCTCGGATTTGAGATAACGGGTGACAAAATGCTGCATATCCGTTCGCGCAACAAAGAGGTGCCAAGCAAATCTGTCGTTCTCACTAAATCCCGTTGGGAGACCATGACATGAGCGTTGCTCTTGCATCATTCGCCGTTTTTGCGGCCAGCCAGATCGGCACGCCGGGCCCTGCAAACATGGCGTTGCTTGCCACAGGTGCGCGCTATGGCGTGCGCCGCGCCTTGCCGTTCATGTTTGGCGTCGCATTCGGCAAGCAGCTGATTATTTGGCCCATCGGCTTTGGCTTGATGGAACTGGCCGCGCGTGCGCCATTTGTGTTTCTTGCGCTGAAATACGTCTCCGCTGCCTACATTGTCTGGCTCGCGTGGAAGGTCGCAAACCTGCGGCTGAACACCGGAACCACAGACGCCAAAGCCCCAGGATTTGCCGCAGGTTTGATCGTGCATCCGCTGAACCCCAAAGCATGGGCAATGATTGTTGGCGGCTTTACCGCCTTTGTGGCACCCGGCACTTCGACGCTAGAGGCGACCGCCACAATTGCCGCTGTTTTGCTGGCCTGCCAGTTGCTGTTGCATCCGGTCTGGACACTTGCAGGTGATCGGATCGCCAAAACCGTGGCAGGAACATCAGCGGAACCCTATTTAATGTACACTTTGGCCGGCCTCACGGTTGCCTCAGTGATGTTCGTATTGTTCGCAGGAGGAGCATGACGATGGATATGAGTAGCACGACACCCCAGATCACGCTGGAAACGGATCGCTTTGATCTGCGCCCGTTGCGTGTGTCCGACGCCGGTCTGATCGAAATGTACAGCGCTGACAAGCGGGTTGCGCGGATGACCTCGTCGATCCCGCACCCACTGCCGCCGGGCAGCACCGAAGCGTTTGTGAAACGATCTATTACGCATGAGCGCGACGAAGATGTGTGGGCCGTTGACGGCTTAAAAACCGGCGGTGCCGAATTGATGGGCTTGATCACGTTGCAGCGGATGGACCGCAATCAATCGGAAATCAGCGGCTGGGTGGCACCTGCGTTCTGGAACACATCGCTGGCCTCTGACGCGATACATGCGTTGGTCAAAGCCAACCCGAATGACAACACCACGATGTTCGCATCCGCATTTCAGGACAACCCGGCATCCGCCAAAGTGTTGACCCACTGCGGCTTTGAATACCTTGGGGACGCGGAAACATTCTCGGTTGCGCGCGACGCCGCTGTGCCCACCTGGACCTACACCCGAAAACTATGAGTTGAGCCTGTGCGAAACGCAGGCTAGGAAGCAAACATGAAATTTCTTGATCTGTGCAAAGTATACATCCGCTCTGGTGCGGGAGGCGGCGGTTGCGTCAGCTTTCGGCGTGAAAAATACATCGAATACGGCGGGCCAGATGGCGGCGACGGCGGCAAGGGCGGCACGGTCTGGGCCGAAGCGGTCGAAGGTCTGAACACGCTGATCGATTTCCGCTATCAGCAGCACTTTTTTGCTAAAAACGGCATTCCCGGCATGGGACGTCAGCGCACCGGTGCAGACGGCGACGAAATCGTCTTGCGCGTGCCGGTTGGCACAGAAATTCTGGACGAAGACCAGGAAACCGTAATTTGCGATTTGACGGAGGTCGGCCAACGTGTGCGCCTTGCCAAAGGCGGCAACGGCGGCTTCGGCAACCTGCACTTTAAATCCGCGACCAACCAAGCACCGCGGCGTGCCAATCCGGGCCAAGACGGCGTCGAACGCACACTGTGGCTGCGTTTGAAACTGATCGCCGATGTTGGTTTGCTGGGTCTGCCGAACGCTGGGAAATCGACGTTTCTAGCTGCGACGTCGAATGCGCGTCCCAAAATTGCCGACTATCCGTTTACAACGCTGCACCCGAACCTTGGGGTTGTTGGCGTCGATAACACGGAATTCGTGGTCGCCGATATTCCTGGTTTGATCGAGGGTGCCTCCGAAGGGCGTGGCTTGGGCGATCTGTTTTTAGGCCACGTTGAGCGGTGTTCGGTGCTGTTGCATTTGGTCGACGGTACGTCTGAAACCGTGGCCGAAGATTACAAAACCATCATCACTGAGCTTGAAAAATACGGCGGTGCTTTGGCTGACAAGCCGCGCGTGACTGTTCTAAACAAGATCGACGCGCTGGATGATGATGAACGCAACGAAGCAAAAATCGCGCTGCAAGAAGCCTGCGGCGGCGTTGTCATGCTGATGTCTGGAGTTGCCAAAATCGGCACTGTCGACGTTTTGCGCGCGCTGCGCAGTCAGATTGACGATGATCGTTTGCGCCAGAACCCCGCACCCGAGGAAGAAACGTGGCGTCCTTAACATCTGCCAAACGGCTGGTCGTCAAAATCGGATCAGCCTTGTTGGTCGACAAGACCAGCGGTGATTTGCGCGCGGACTGGCTGCACGGATTGGCGCAGGACGTGGCATGGTTAACGGCCACTGGCACACAAGTCGTGCTGGTGTCTTCGGGGTCCATCGCGCTGGGTCGCGGCGTGCTGAAACTGCCCAAAACCGAACTTGCGCTTGAGCAGTCACAGGCGGCGGCGGCGGTTGGCCAGATCCGTCTGGCCCGCGCCTATGAGGAAGCATTGGCGCCTCACAGCATCACCACCGCGCAAGTTCTGATGACGCTCGAAGACACGCGTGATCGGCGCCGTTACCTGAATTCGCGCGCTACATTTGAGCAGCTGCTGTCGCTGGGTGTGGTCCCGATTGTGAATGAAAATGACACGGTGGCCACGGATGAAATCCGCTTTGGTGACAATGACCGTCTGGCCGCCCAAATCGCGGCCACCATCGGCGCAGATCAACTGGCGTTGCTGTCAGACGTGGACGGGTTCTATTCTGCAAACCCAACCGATGATCCAACCGCGAAACGTTTTGACGTGATTGACCAAATCACCCCGCAAATCGAAGCGATGGCAGGGGATGCGGGCTCTGGATTGTCCAAAGGTGGCATGAAAACCAAAATCATGGCGGCAAAAACCGCCACGGCGGCTGGCTGCGCGATGGTCATTTCCGAAGGCTCAGGCTTGCGCCCGCTGACGGCGTTGGAAAATGGCGCAAATTGCACGTGGTTCACAGCAACACTTGACCCGCAGATCGCGCGCAAACGCTGGATCGCGGCGATGAAGCCGCAAGGATCATTGACGCTTGATTCTGGCGCTGCAAAGGCATTACTTAACGGAAACAGTCTGTTACCGGCGGGAGTTCACGCTGTTTCTGGCGGATTTCAGCGCGGCGACCCTGTGGCGTTGCTAGATCCTGACGGTAACCAATTGGGCCTTGGGTTGTCACGTTACACCGCCGCTGAGGCGCAAGCGATCAAAGGGCACCAGAGCGCCGAGATTGAATCTCTGCTTGGCTATTCGGGCCGCGCAGCACTTGTTCACCGCGACGACATGGCGTTGTAATCAAAGACGACGCGTTCAAAGGACACGGATCAATGACTGACACAACTGACATCAAAGCACTTATGTCTGACATCGGCGCGCGGGCCAAAGCGGCCGCCGCCGAGTTGGGTTTTGCCAGCGCAGAACGCAAACACGCAGCGCTGATCAGTGCCGCCGAAAACGTCTGGAAGGCCCGCGCTGACATCATCGCAGCCAACGTCAAAGATCTGGAATTCGGGCGCGACAAAGGGTTGTCTGACGCCATGATGGACCGCCTGATGCTGGACGAAGACCGCATTCAAAGCATCATTGACGGGCTGCGCGCAATCGCAGAACAGCCCGATCCTGTTGGCGAAACCATCGCGGAATGGACCCAACCATCCGGGCTGCACATCAAACGCGTGCGCACCCCTTTGGGCGTGATTGGCGTGATCTACGAAAGTCGCCCGAATGTGACGGCGGATGCCGGCGCGCTGTGCCTCAAGGCCGGCAATGCGGTTGTGCTGCGGGGCGGCTCCGAAAGCTTTCATTCCTCGCAAGCGATCCATGCCTGTCTGGTTCAAGGGCTGCGCGATGCAGGTTTGCCTGAGGATGCGATCCAATTGGTGCCGACACGCGATCGCGCTGCCGTGTCCGAAATGCTGACCATGACGGATACAATTGATGTGATTGTGCCGCGCGGTGGCAAAGGTCTGGTGGGTTTGGTGCAGCGCGAGGCCCGCGTGCCGGTGTTTGCGCATCTTGAAGGCATCGTTCACATCTACATCGACCAACATGCGGATCCTGAAAAGGTGCTGCGCGTGGTTTTGAACGCCAAAACGCGGCGCACTGGCATTTGCGGATCGGCGGAATGCCTGCTTATTCATCACGCGATTGCCGACACCATCGGTCAAGGCGTCGTGCGCGCATTGATCGATGCCGGGGTTGAAGTGCGCGCGGATGAAACCCTGTCAGCGGTTAAGGGCACGGTGCCTGCCAACACCAATGACTGGGGCACCGAATATCTGGACATGATCATCGCCGCCAAAGTCGTCACGGACGTGGATGACGCGATTGCGCACATCCGCACCTATGGCTCGCAACACACCGATTGCGTTCTGACCGAAGATCAGACCATCGCAGATCGCTTTATGCAGCGTCTGGACAGCGCCATTTTGATGCACAATGCCTCTACTCAGTTCGCCGACGGCGGCGAATTTGGCATGGGTGCCGAAATCGGGATCGCGACGGGCAAAATGCATGCGCGTGGACCGGTCGGGTCCACGCAATTGACCAGTTTCAAGTATCTGGTGACAGGTGATGGTGCGACGCGCAGCTAAAAGCGCAGGAACAAGTCTGTTGGCGTCTCTTCGACGCTGACTTTGCGCCCCAAATCTTGTGCGGACACGGTCAGCAGGGCAAATTGGACCTGCGCGGCTTTCACGTCTTGCGGTACATTGCGTCGCTTTAGGTCGCCCCAAAGCGTTTCGTCCATGTTGAATTTGTCGCTTTTGCCGTGCAGTACCCAGCGCCCGTTTTCACACGTCACTTCGATGCGACCGCCGTAGGGCATCGCGCTTTCCAGGCATTGGACCGCCAAAAACGCCATGCGCACGGCAGATCGTGCCTGCCCATCAAGGGGGGCCCACGCCACGGTCAGGCGCGTGCCGTCCATAACTTCGTTCAGAATTGACACAACTTCGGCGCGCCCAATGGGTTGCTCGCTAGGGGCACCATAGGCGATGCGGAAAAACCGGATGCGCGCGCTGGCGTTCATCACGCTTTGGCCAATCAGGTCAAATTCGGGCCCATCCATTTGATTGCCGGACATGCCCAGCAGTTCCAACCCATTGTTGATCGCACCAATTGGCGATATCAGGTCATGACAAATGCGGCTGCCGATCAATGCTGCGAGGTTAAGATCACTTTGGCCCATAATTTTTATCCGTATTTAGGAACGAGGGGGACGAGATGGAAGATTTGAATGCCATTCTGGCTCCGGGAATGTTGGTGCGTCATCCTGCGTTTGCGCAGTGGGGCGTCGGACAGGTTCAAAGCAATATCGGTGGTCGGGTCACAGTGAATTTCCGGGCCGAAGGTAAGGTTGTTATCGACAGCACGCGGATCGAACTGTTGGCCGTATTTGATGGAGACAATTGATGCCTGAACTTGATTTCTCATTCGTTAACAAATCAAACTATTTCATCGAGATTTAACACATCTATAGCGTCTGTAAAGGGGTTGACTTTCCCTTTTAGTGGGAAAATTGGAACGGAATGTCTCAAACTCAATCGCAAACATCAGAGCCGCAGTACCGGATTGCCTTGGCGCAAGACGCGGATCAACTGCGTGCAGCGCAGCGGTTGCGGTATGATGTTTTTGTTGATGAATTGGGCGGATGTGGACCGCAAATCGACCACGAGGCCCGCCTTGAATGTGACCGGTTTGACCCGTTTTTTGATCACATGCTGTTGTATGATGATGCCACTGGCGTGGTCGTGGGGGTTTATCGATTGTTGCGTCAGGACGCTGCCAACCAGATCGGGCAGTTTTATTCCGAAGACGAATACGACCTGACGCGGCTGCGCCAAACGGGGCGACGCTTTTTAGAACTTGGCCGCTCGTGCCTGCATCGTGACTATCGCGGTGGTGCGGCGATGCATCACCTCTGGGCCGGGTTGGCTCAATACGTCACAGAGCACCAGATCGACATCATGTTTGGCGTCGCGAGCTTTCATGGCACTGATCCTCAGGCGTTGGCGGCCCCGTTGTCGCTGCTGCATCATCGCCACTTGGCACCGTCTGAAATACGTCCGCGCGCGCAGCCTGCGGCCTTTCAGAACATGAACCTGATCGCCGAAGCTGACCTTGATCGCCGCACTGCGATGTTGCAAATTCCGGCGCTGATCAAAGCGTATTTGCGCCTTGGCGGCACCGTGGGCGAGGGGGCGTTTGTCGATCACCGCTTTAACACCACGGACGTTTGTGTGTTGATGGACACCAAGCAGTTGAACGCCCGCCAATCGCGGATCTATGCAAGTGGACCAACACGATGACGACAACTTGGGGCGAAGGGCACGAACCCGAACCGCAACCGATTCCGCTGGCCGGTTGGGTGCGCATCACCCTGCGCGCTGTGGTCATCATCACGCTGATCCTGCTGTGTCTGGCGTTGCTGCTGCTGTTGCGTCTGGTAGAGCGTCCGATCTACGGCCTGCGTCGTCCGATCACGCCGCACATCACGCAGTTTGTTTGCCGCAGTGCGTTGCGCATTTTGCGTCTGCCGCTGCGTGTTCATGGCCAACCTTTGCACGGGCGCGCGGCTGTTGTGGCCAATCATACTTCGTGGTTGGACATTTTTGTGCTGAACGCGTCCAAGCGGATATTCTTTGTCTCAAAGTCCGAAGTTGCGGGTTGGCCCGGTATTGGTGTTTTGGCCCGTGCAACCGGCACGTTGTTTATCAGGCGCGAACGCAGCGAGGCATTGGCCCAAACCAAAATCATGCAAGAGCGGCTGTTGGCTGGACAAAAGCTGCTGTTTTTCCCCGAAGGCACCAGCACCGATGGCATGCAGGTTCTGCCGTTTAAAACCACGTTGTTTGCGTCCTTTATGGCACCGGAACTGCGCGATGTTTTGCAAGTGCAACCGGTAAGCGTGATCTATCACGCACCGCTTGGCGAGGAACCGCGGTTTTACGGCTGGTGGGGGGACATGTCGTTTGCCTCGCATCTGCTGAGCACGCTGGCCTGTGCCAAACGCGGGCGTATCGATATTGTCTATCACCCGGCCCTCAAGGTGGCTGATTTCACCGACCGCAAGGCGCTGGCCAAAGCCTGCGAAGCTGCCGTGCGGGCAGGGCACAGCGCCCACCGCAATTGACGCTTGCGCAGGGGGCAAATGCGTCCTATACGCGCGCTACTTAAACCCGCAGTCGGGGTTGGGCCTTTGAGGGAGAAATCCTTGAACGTCCGCCGGTTGGCACTACAAGGTGTCATGCCCCCGATGAGGCTAAACCGGAAAGGTAATACCGACATGGCTCTTCCTGAGTTCTCCATGCGCCAACTGCTCGAAGCAGGCGTACACTTTGGTCACCAAACACAACGCTGGAACCCGCGTATGGGCCCGTACATCTACGGCGCACGTAACGGCATCCACATCATGGACCTGACGCAAACAGTTCCAATGCTGGACCAAGCCTTGCAAGTCATCCGTGACACCGTTGCAAAAGGTGGCTCCATTCTTTTTGTTGGCACAAAACGTCAAGCGGCCCAGCCGATTGCCGATGCCGCAGAAAAATGCGCACAATATTACATGAACCACCGCTGGTTGGGTGGCACTTTGACAAACTGGCAAACAGTTTCCAAATCCATCAACCGCCTGAAAAACATCGACGAGCAATCCGAGCGCGGCTTTGACGGCTTTACGAAAAAAGAACGTCTTGGCATGGAGCGTGACCAAGGCCAGCTCGAAGCGTCTTTGGGCGGTATCCGCGAAATGGGCGGTCGTCCTGACCTGATTTTCGTCATCGACGTCAAAAAAGAAGCACTGGCCATCGCCGAAGCCAACAAACTGGGTATCCCTGTTGTTGCAATCGTCGACACCAACTGCTCCCCTGATGGCATCGACTACATCATTCCAGGCAACGACGATGCGGCACGCGCAATCGCTTTGTACACAGATTTGGCCGCACGCGCCGCTCTTGACGGCATGTCCGCGCAATTGGGTGCAGCAGGCGTTGATCTGGGTGCCATGGAAGAAGCGCCAGTTGAAGAAGCTGTGGCCGAAGCGCCAGCGGCAGACGCAGCAGAAGCGCCAGCAGCGAGCTAAGTTACACTTGAGGCGGGCATCGGCCAATTTGGTCAAAGCCCGCCTCAGACACACACCCTTTTATCAGGAGAACATTGATGGCTATCACAGCAGCAATGGTAAAAGAACTGCGCGACTCCACCGGCGCAGGCATGATGGACGCGAAAAAAGCGTTGACCGAAACAGATGGTGACATGGAAGCCGCTGTTGACTGGTTGCGCACCAAAGGTCTGGCAAAAGCCGCCAAAAAATCTGGTCGTACAGCGGCCGAAGGTCTGGTTGCAGTCAAAGTTGACGGCGGGCGCGGCGTTGCGGTCGAAGTAAACTCTGAAACCGACTTTGTTGGCAAAAACGCCGACTTCCAGAAAATGGTTTCCGGCATTGCCGACGTTGCGGTTTCTGCTGCAGACGTTGACGCGCTGAAAGCGGCTGACATGGGCGGCAAAACAGTTGAGCAAACTGTAACCGACGCCGTTGCCGTCATCGGCGAAAACATGTCGGTACGCCGCATGTCCGCGCTGACCGGAGATCTGGTTGTGTCCTACGTGCACAACGCAGCTGCACCCGGCATGGGCAAAATCGGCGTTCTGGTCGCAATGACCGGCGGCGACGAAGCATTTGGCAAACAGGTTGCGATGCACATCGCGGCTGTGAACCCGGCCTCTTTGTCCGAAGATGATCTGGACGCGACTGTTGTCGAAAAAGAGAAAACAGTTCAAATGGATATTGCCCGCGAATCCGGCAAACCAGAAGCTGTGATCGAGAAAATGATCGTTGGCCGTATGAAGAAATACATGGCCGAAGTGACTTTGCTGAACCAGTCCTTTGTTGTGAACCCTGACCTGACGGTTGGTGCTGCAGCAAAAGAAGCGGGCGCAACCATTACCGGTTTCGTGCGTCTCGAAGTTGGCGAAGGCATCGAAGTGATCAAAGAAGACTTCGCAGCAGAAGTTGCGAAAGTCGGCCAAGCGTAAGCTTTTGAGCTACTGAAATTTGGAAAGGCGGCACATCACGTGTCGCCTTTTTCACATTAAAATCGATATTTTTTGATCAACCCGCTAAAAACACGATAATTTTAGTTGGATCAAAGACTAAACGCTCAATCTGTGGTCAGTATTGATCGTACCAACAAGGAGCACTTCCAATGATCTCACGACGTCATTTCATCGCCTCATCCACCGCAGCGGTTACGTTTCTGCCGTATGCGGCCATGGCTGCCACACATTCCGGCAACAGCTTTGCAACTGCATCGGGCACCGTCGAAGTGTTTCCGGTCGCGCATGCGTCATTCGTGATGCCAACGCCAATGGGCGTGATTTACAACGATCTGGTTGGCGATCTGTCGATCTACGCTGATTTTGCACCCGCTGATCTGGTCCTGATCACTCACGCGCAAGGCGATCACTATAACCAGGACACGCTGAACGCGGTTGTGGGTGAAAACACCAAATTGATCACGAACCAAGCTGTCTTTGACCAACTGCCAGCCGATATGCAAGCCAAGGCGCGCGTGATGGGCAACGGTGACAGCGGTGAGGTGATGGGCATCACGGTTGACGCCATTCCTGCGCACAACCTGACCGAAGAGCGGATGAAATTCCATCCGGTGGGGCGCGACAACGGCTATGTACTGACGATTGACGGGCTGCGCGTCTACATCTCGGGCGACACCGAGGACGTGCCGGAAATGCGTGCGCTCAAAGACATCGATGTGGCCTTTGTCTGCATGAATTTGCCCTTCACGATGGACATCACGGCTGCGGCCAGTGCGGTTGCTGAATTTGCACCAAAATATGTCTATCCGTAACATTACCGTGGCAAAGACGGCGGCACGCAGGATCCAGCAGAATTCGCCAAACTGATGGGCGATGCGGTCGAGGTCAAAATGGGCGGCTGGTACGGCTAACCATCTGTTGTGAAAAAATAATGGGTTCGCTTTTGCAAACGACCCCATTTCTTTGGGCCCAATTTGGCCACGGGGATGAGACGTGGGCCCAATAGGTATCACCGGCCTGAGGACAGAATGATCTACCTCAGACCGGATTCGGGTTCAACCGACGGATAAGGCTCTGAAAAAGGGCCTGTCTCCCACGTTCCAATGGCCAAAGCCACCACTCACGGGACTAGGATACCATGACCGTTGCGCCTGTGGGCAGCCAGTAAGGGATTCCATACCTTCGCGCTGCACGTGTACTGATTTCGACGCGCGACGACGCTGCGTCCCGAACGAGGTGCGCATTTGCCCAATCGCTTTGATTGCGCGTAAGCTGACCCCATCATCACAAAACCGGAGACCGCCATGAACGATCAAGCCCCCATGACCATCTCGAACGGGTTCGACATTCCCGATCCGATGGATTTGCCCACGCTCAAAGGCACCGTGTCTGATGCCGAATGGCAGGCGCGTGTTGATCTGGCCGCGACCTATCGGTTGTGCGCGCTGCACGGCTGGACGGATTTGGTGTTCACCCATATTTCTGCACGCCTGCCGGATGAAGACGGGCAAGAGCGGTTTTTGATCAACCCCTACGGCGTGATGTTCGACGAAATGACGGCCTCAAGCCTCGTTAAGATCGATCTGGACGGCAACATTTGCCAAGAGACGCCGTATTTCATCAATCCCGCCGGTTTCACGATCCATTCTGCGATCCACATGGCGCGTCATGATGCGGGCTGTGTGATCCATGTGCACACACCCTACGGTGTCGCGGTGTCTGTGCAGAAAAACGGCCTGCGCCGGTACACGCAATTCAGCATGATCGTGAACAACGATCTGGCCTATCACGACTACGAAGGCATTGCGCTGGATCTGGATGAACGCGCGCGCATTGTGAATGACCTTGGCGACAAAAGCCTGCTGATGCTGCGCAATCACGGCACGCTGACTGTTGGCCCCAACTGCGCAATTGCGTTTCTGCGGATGTATTTTCTGGAAAACGCCTGCAAAACGCAGATCTTGGCGCAATCTGTCGGGTCCGAGGATTTGTTGATCGAAGAACCTCCGGCCATGGCGGACACAGTTGGCGGGCAGGCGGGGGCGGCATTTACTCCCGGTTCTGGCGACAATCTGGTGTGGCCCGGTTTGATGCGCAAGCTAAAGCGTTCGAACCCTGGTCATGATCAGTAATTGATTTTAACACGTTCACCGCGAGCGCGCGTTGCCTCGCGGTGAAAGATGTAAAAGGCGGATGCGATGATCACGCAGGCCCCTAAAACGGTGAAACGGTCCGGCACTTCGTTAAAGAACAAGTAGCCCAGGATACCGGCGTAGATCAGCTTGGAATATTGGATGTTGGCCAGCAGGCTGCTTTCGCCCAAACGCACGGCCGTCACCCCGATCCATTGCGCAGGGGCAGACAGCAAACCAACGCCCATCAACAACATCCAACCGGTCAAGTCAGGGGTTTTCCAGAACCACAGCATCGACGTGGCCGCAACGCTGCCGATGACAATCGTCTGATAGGCAAGCAGGGTTGCCGTGCTTTCGGTTTGGGACAGGATTTTAACGCAAGTAAAGGCGACAGCGGCGCCCAAAGCACCGGCAATCGCG
Source organism: Ascidiaceihabitans sp. (assembly GCA_029251465.1). Lineage (GTDB taxonomy): Bacteria > Pseudomonadota > Alphaproteobacteria > Rhodobacterales > Rhodobacteraceae > Ascidiaceihabitans. The sequence goes on along the minus strand of JAQXDI010000021.1, from coordinate 37,360 downwards.
GCCATCACGCCAATGGATGCCAGCCCTTCTCCGCCCGGTCGCACCACGATCAGAACCCCGATAAAGCCAACGGTGATCGCACCAATGCGGTGGACGCCCACGTGTTCGGACAAAAACAGCGCTGCCAAAATGGCCATGAAAAACGTCTGGTTAAAGCCCAGCGTCGTGGCGGTGGTCAGCGGCAGCAGGCTGACGGCCCAAATGCTGCAACTGAGACCGACAAACGCCCCGATCAGGCGCAGCCCATGCAACAGCGGCTGCTTGGTTTTCAAACTTTCAGGAAAATGTCGTTTGATTTGCGGCAAAGTGCTGCTGAGCACGATGGCTTGGCGAAAGAACAACACCTGCAAAACATGGTATTCGACAACGGCGGCTTTGGTCACGGCCCAAGCCAGGCTCATCAGCGCGACGGAAATCAGGGCTAAAAGGGCGGCGCGTGAATTGTCAGACATGCGACGGTGTTAACACCTATGTGGTCAAGCTTCGAGGATGAACATCTGGTGGGCGAATGCGGCTTTCAGCACCGCTTGGGCTGTGGTTTCAACGGCCAATGCTTCGCGCGCGAGGCGTAGATGCTTTTCTACGGTGGCCGAAGTCAGGCCCATGATGATCGCGATGTCTTGCATGGTTTTACCGTCACCGACCCATTCAAATGCCTCGCGTTGGCGTTTGGTCAGCCCGCGGTTGGGGGCGGAATAAGGCAGGGTCAGAATTTTCAAATGCGCGACGTTGTTCATCAGATGAATGTCACGGCCATGTTCATCCCAGAGCGCGTCAATGTCGGCTTGGGTCATGCCACGCTGCGCGGTCAGCGCGATGGCCCTTTTGGAGCGGGCCGAGACGGATTTAAAGCTGATCGTGTAGCCTGCTTTGACATCCATCGAATAGTTGAAATCCAGCACACGGCGTTCTGGTGCTGTCAGGGTTTTGCTGCGCTGCATTGCCGCCAACATCGCCCAGCTGCCAGCCCCTTCGTTTTCTAGCGCCCAGCGGACCATCGGGGCCTGATTGTAGTGGTTTTCACCAATGAAAACATCGGTGTAGGCGGTGTCGTGATTGGTCAGCAGGATGAAATCTTCTGGGTCGCCCAATGACGTGCTGGACCGGTAACGCGTAAAGCCATACATGATCCGATCAAAGCCGTATTCGCCCATTTTTCTCTGTGTGCGCTTCCCACAGGGTTTCCATGCTTTGACAGTTTGAAAGGTAGTGCAAATAGCTGCGGACAGTGTTCATGGTGCGTCTTTCAAATGGCCCAACATGGCGTCAATTGCCAGACGGTAGCCTGCCGCGCCAAAGCCGCAGATGATGCCCACGACCACTTTGGCGATGTAGCTTTGGTGCCGAAATTCTTCGCGCGCGTGGACGTTTGACAGGTGCAGCTCGATCACGGGAACCTCGACCGAGGCAATCGCATCCATCAGCGCAATCGACGTGTGCGTGTAGGCACCAGCGTTCAGGATGATCCCGTCGTGGGTGCCCTTGGCTGCATGGATCGCGTCGACCAATGCGCCCTCGTGATTGGATTGCAAGAACGTCACTTTGATCCCGAGCGTTTTGGCATTAGACGCGCAATCCGCCTCGACATCGGCGAGGGTCGTGTGTCCGTAAACCTCGGGCTGGCGAGTGCCCAGCAGGTTCAGGTTTGGTCCATTCAGAACGAGGATCGAAGTCATGCTAATTTTCCGGAAGATAAGTTGGCTGATCTTAGCCGCCTCAAACCCGTTCTGTCTAGTTTTTCCAACGCCTTAGCGGTCGTTTGGACCTTCAAACACAGCAAGACCAAGCCAGTCGGCGATCAAAGCGGGGGTTTCGACCCCTTCGATTTCGATCGTCAGGCCGGTTTCACGCAGTAAATCGGTGGCGTTGCGCTGGGTCACGGTTTTCATCACAAACCGCCCACGCAAACGACTGCCCGCCGTGACCGGGGTCAAAAACCGCAGTTTGTTGAAGCCATAGTTGATGCCCATGACTTGCCCTGGTGCCATGCTAAAGCAGTCATAAGCGAAGCGGCTGGCCAGCGACAGCGTCAGGAAGCCATGGGCAATTGTGCCACCAAACGGCGTTTCTGCGGCTGCGCGTTCAGGGTTGATGTGAATCCATTGGTTATCATGGGTGACGTCGGCGAATTGGTCGATCATCGGCTGATCGACGGTGATCCAATTGGACACGCCAACTTCCTGGCCGATCTGGGCCTCCATCGCGGCCTTTGCGTTTTCGATATGGGACATGTGTGTGCTCCTTTATAGGTTGTCTGGGCCGACGCGGACCATGCGTTTGCCTTTGTTGTCACCAGCCAGCAGACCGATCAAGGCGGCGGGCGCGTTTTCGAGCCCCTCAACGATGTCTTCGGTGACTTTGATCTGGCCGTTCGCGACCCAAGTTTGCAAGGCGCGGATGGCCTTGTCGTCCTCATGGGCGAAATCCATGACGATGAACCCTTCCATGCGCAGGCGTCTAACGACTAGTGCACCGGGCAGGTTGCGTGGACCGGTTGGATTGGCGCTGTCGTATTGACTGATCGCGCCGCAACAGGCGATGCGGCCTTTTTCGTTCATCAGCGCAAGGGTGGTTTCCAAAATCGTGCCGCCGACGTTGTCAAAATAAACGTCGATGCCGTTTGGACATTCTGCACGCAGCGCTTTGAACAGCCCTTTTTCGCGGTAATCGACGCAGGCATCAAAGCCTAAGTGTTTGACAACCCATTCACATTTTTCAGGACCACCGGCGATACCAACAACGCGACACCCTAGCGCTTTGGCGATTTGGCCGACGTATCCACCAACAGATCCGGCAGCGGCGGACACCACAACCGTTTCGCCGGCCATGGGTTTGCCAACGCTGATCAGCCCGTGAAATGCGGTTTTTCCCGCGATGCCAAAGACCGAAATCAGGTTGCTCAGTTGATCGACTTTCGGCAGTTTTTGCACCTTGCGGGCAGGGTGGGTGACGTAGTCGGCCCATACGCTTTCTGCGGCTACAATGTCACCGACGGCGAGGCGGTCAGAGTTCGACACCATGACTTCGCAAATCGAATAGGTCGCCATCACGTCGCCCGCTTTGACCGCATCGCGGTAGGTCGCGCCCTGCATCCACGACCGGTTTGCTGCATCAATCGACATCAGGATGGTGCGTAGCAGCACTTCGCCATCCGCAGGTTCAGGCATTGGTGCGTCTTGCAACGCAAAATGGTCGGTGGTCAGACTGCCTTGGGGCAACTCGGCCACGATGACTTGACGATTGGTCATGGTTGGATTTCCTTGTTAGGTGTTGGAAAAATGAGGGAATTGAGATGACAAAAGAGTATCGCCAACCGGTTTACGCGCCACCTGCCGGATCGGCCGACATGTTGTTGATCCGTCACGGTGAAAGCATGCCAGCAATTGCCGGTCAGGATTTTCCGATGAAGGACGGCCACGGCGATCCAGCCCTGCATCCGCAGGGGGAACGACAGGCTGTAGCTGTCGGTGATCGATTGAAAAATGATGCCTTTGCAAAGCTTTATGTGACGTCGTTGATGCGAACCCATCAGACGGCGGCACCCTTGGCCGGACACCTTGGAATGACGCCAGAGGTCGAGGCCGACTTGCGCGAGGTGCATTTGGGTGACTGGGACGGCGGTTTGTACCGCATCAAAGCGTCTGAAGGGCATCCGGCGTTTGACCGCATGCGCAAGACCGGCGAGTGGGGCGAAATCCCAGGTGCTGAAACCACGGCGCAGTTCAAAGGCCGTGTCGAAGCGGGCCTGCGCCGGATCGCGGCGGCCCACATCGATGAGCGTGTCGCGGTGTTTGTGCATGGCGGCGTGATTGCGGCCGCCATGTCGATTGCCACAGGCTGCGGCCCGTTCGCCTTTGGTGGGGCGGCAAACGGATCGATCAGCCGGATTGTGGTCACGGGCGATCATATCGCAGTGCGTGGGTTCAACGACATCAGCCATCTTGAAGGGCTCTAGACCGTCAAAGAAACTTTGCCCAAAACCTTGCGATCTGATATGTATTCCAGTGCCTTACCGGCCTCTGTTAATGGGAACGTGGCGGTGATGCGCGGCTTGATCTGACCCGCGGAATACATCGTGAACAGGTCTGCCATGTTTTCAAGATGCCCCTTTGGGTCAACCATCGTCGAGGCCCCCCAAAACACGCCGACGATTTGGCAGGATTTCAACAACGTCAGGTTCAACGGGATCGACGGGATGCCTGCAGGGAAACCAACAACGAGGAACCGACCGGCCCACGCCATTGAGCGCACAACCGGTTCGGAATAGGCACCACCAACCGCGTCATAAGCGACATTGACACCACCTGGACCTGCGATTTTCTTGATCTGGCCCGAGAATTCTTTTTGCGCTGCACGGTCCATTTCACGTGGATAGATGATCGTCTCATCCGCGCCTAAGTCTTTGCAAAATTGGGCTTTTTCCTCAGAGGATACCGCTGCGATAACACGAGCGCCCGCAGTCTTGCCCAACTCAATTGCAGCCGCACCAACGCCGCCCGCAGCCCCAAGGATCAACAGCGTTTCTCCCGCTTGAATGTTAGCACGATCCTTAAGCGCGTGGTGCGACGTGCCGTAGGTCAGCACCAGACACGAGGCATCCTCGAACGACATATCGTCAGGGATTTTCAGGCAGCGCGCCGCACCGGTACACACATGCGTGGCAAACCCGCCAAAACCGGTCATCGCGATCACACGGTCACCGACCGCATAGTCCGTGACACCGTCGCCAATCGCTTCGACCACACCGGCGACTTCGCCACCCGGCGCAAACGGGCGCGGCGGTTTCAGCTGGTACAGATCCTGAATGATCAGCGTGTCAGGAAAATTCACACCCGCCGCTTTGACCCCAATCAACACCTCGCCTTTGGACGGCGTTGGCGTGTCCATCTCGGTCCATTCCAAAGTTTCGGGCCCACCGACGGCGGTGCTGAGCATGGCTTTCATTGTGATCTCTCCCCTGATCTATTGTGACGCAACGGCATGGGCGCGAAGCGTCTTGTCAGTGGCAATTGTGCCTGCGACACATGTAGGGTGTAAATGCGAAATAAGTTTTTGCTGTGCGGAACGTAACGGCAGACTGCAAAAACGATCCATCGGCGGGGAGGCCACAAAATGAGCTCAACAGATTTGGACACATTCCGCGCCGAGACGCGCGCTTGGCTTGAGGCGAATTGCCCGACCGAAATGCGCGATGGCGTGCGCAATGAGGAAACGATTTGCTGGGGCGGGCGCAACTGGGAATTTATCTCGGATGCGCAGCGCGACTGGTTGAACGTTATGGCGGCCAAAGGTTGGACGGTTCCGACGTGGCCGGTTGAATATGGCGGTGCCGGAATGGACCGTGCGCACGACAAAATCCTGAGCGAAGAATTGGTGCGCCTGAAGGCCCGTTTGCCGTTGCAAAGCTTTGGCATCTGGATGCTTGGACCCGCCTTGTTGGCGTTCGGGTCACACGAACAAAAACTACAGTATTTACCGCCAATTGCGCGTGGTGAAGTGCGTTGGTGTCAAGGCTATTCAGAACCCGGCGCTGGTTCTGATTTGGCAAGTGTACAGACCAAAGCAGACAGCGACGGCGATGATTACATCGTAAATGGTCAAAAGGTGTGGACATCTTACGCGGACAAAGCTGACTGTATTTTTGCGCTTGTTCGCACAGATCGTGACGCCAAAAAACACCTCGGAATTTCGTTTCTGTTGATCGACATGGACAGCAAGGGCGTCAGTACTAAACCGATCCGCCTGATCTCTGGCTCGTCGCCGTTTTGCGAGACATTCTTTGATGATGTGCGGGTGCCAAAAGCGAACGTTGTCGGCATGGAACACCGTGGTTGGGATGTCGCCAAGCACCTGCTGACGCACGAGCGCGAGATGATTTCGGGCGGTGGTGCGGGCCTTTTGGGGTCACGTGCTTTGGGTGCAATTCTAGAGGAACAGGGCGGCGAAATGGATGCGTCCACCCGCGCCGAAGCGCTGGTATGCGAAGTCGATGCGCTGGCAATTGGCCTGACGCTCGAGCGGTACAAAGACCAAGCCGAGGCAGGTGGCGGTGTCGGTGACGCATCGGCCATGTTGAAATATCAAGGCACAGAATTGAACAAGCGCCGCCACGAGTTGCTGATGTCTGCGGGCGGTACCGAGGCCTTGACGTGGGACGGCACGCATGGCGGTTTGGCGGCTGACTGGTTGCGCACCAAGGCCAATTCGATCGAAGGTGGGACATCAGAAGTGATGTTGTCCATCGTGTCGCGCCGCATTTTAGGGTTACCGGGGTAGGATCATGAGCACACTTTTGATGTCTGAAGACGAAACAATGTTGCAGGACGCAGCCCGCGGTTTTCTGGATGGCGCAGCACCGGTGTCGCATTTGCGCGGTCTGCGCGATGCGGGTAAAACCCTTGACGCCAAATTGTGGGCCGACATGGCCGCAATGGGCTGGACAGGCGTTTTGGTGCCTGAGGACGCAGGCGGGTCCGATATGGGCCATGCAGCGGCCGGTATTTTGGCAAATGAAATGGGCAAAACGCTGGTGACCTCGCCGTTTTTGTCGACTGCCGTGATTGCCGCGACCGCCTTACGTCAGGTTGCGTCTGATCGGGCCACGGCGGCGTTGGCGCAGATCGCGGAGGGCAAGGTGATCTATGCCTTGGCCGTCGATGAGGGTCACAAGCATGCGCCAGAAAATACGCAATTACAAGCGGTTGCGGACGGTAATGGATTTAGATTGACGGGCTCAAAAGGGTTTGTTGTCGATGGGTCAAACGCAGATCGTTTGTTGGTTTTAGCGCAATCGGACACGGGGTTAACCTTGTTTGATGTGCCCGCGGATCGTGACGGGATCACCCGCACAGCGTCGGCGATGATTGATGCGCGTGATGCGGCGTCAGTCGATTTCGCGGATGTTCAGGCCACAGGTGATGACGTGGTTGGCACGGTTGGCGATGCGATGACTGTTCTGCGCCCAGCACTTGAGGCAGGACAGGCCGCGTTGGCCGCTGAAATGGCTGGCTTGGCAGCTGGCGCGTTTGAAATGACGGTTGCCTATCTGAAGGAACGCAAGCAATTCGGGATCGAAATCGGCCGTTTCCAAGCGTTGCAACACCGTGCCGCACATTTGTGGTGCGAAAGCGAAGTCACCGCGTCTGCTGTGCGCAACGCGGGCCGGATGTTGGATGAGGATGCTGACAATGCTACAATGGCCGTGTCTTTGGCCAAGGCGCGCGCGACGTCTACTGCAAAGCTCGCTGTGATCGAAGGCGTGCAAATGCACGGCGGGATCGGCATGACCGACGCGTTTGACATGGGCTTTTTCATGAAGCGCGGCCGTGTTGCTGCCGAATGGCTGGGCGATTACGGATACCACGCCGAGCGCGTTGCCGCTGCGCGCGGGTTTTGAGGAAAGGATTAAGAGTGACACCTAACGAATTGTTTTCATTGCATGGCAAGGTGGCGTTGGTCACCGGCGGTGCGACCGGAATTGGCCGCATGGCCGCCACTGGATTGATGCAGGCAGGTGCCACTGTCTATATCGCATCGCGCAAAGCGGACGCGTGTATCGCTGTCGCCGCAGAGCTGAACGCGATGGGTGGACCAGGCGAGGTCATCGGTTTTGCCGGTGACGTCAGCAGCGCAGATGGCGTTGCAGCATTGACCGCTGAAATCACGTCTCGCACCGACAAGTTGCACATCTTGATGAACAACGCCGGTGTCACGTGGGGCGCGCCGCTGGGGGCGTTTCCGTTTGAGGCATGGGCCAAGGTGCAAGGCGTCAACAACGCCGGTTTGTTCCATTTGACCCAGTCGCTGCTGCCGATGTTGATTGCCACTGCGACACCGGACGATCCGGCGCGCGTGGTCAATGTGGGGTCGGTCATGGGTGATGCAGCCTTGGGTGACGGCGCGTACAGCTATGCCGCGTCAAAAGCTGCGGTGCACCAGATCACCAAGATCATGGCCAAGGAATTGGCGGGCCACCACGTCACTGTGAACGCCCTTGCGCCGGGGCCGTTCGTGTCCAAAATGACCGCATTTGCCACAGCAGATGAAGGCATGCGCGAGAAAGTTGGCCACGACGTGCCGTTGGGCCGCGTGGGCCGCGACGAGGACATCGCAGGCTGCATGCAATTCCTGTGCGGCAAGGGCGGCAGTTTCCTGACGGGCGCGATTTTGCCGGTGTCGGGCGGCATCCAAGTCATGTCGGGACCCAACCTGTTCCGCGCTGCGTTGGAGGGATAGCAGATGATCCGTTTTGACGATCAAGTCGCAATTGTAACCGGTGCCGGAGTAGGCCTTGGGCGCTGTCATGCGCTGGGGTTGGCGGCACGCGGCGCGAAGGTTGTGATCAACGATTTGGGTGTCAGCACGCAGGGCGCATCAACCGGATCAGACGCTGCACAATCGGTTGTGGCAGAGATCATAGCGATGGGCGGGCAGGCGATGGCGCATGGCGCTGATGTGTCTGACGCCGACCAAGTTGCTGATATGGTTTCCAAAACATTGGAACGCTTTGGCCGGATCGACATTCTGGTCAATAACGCCGGCATCTTGCTGGACAAGACGTTTGCCAAAATGACCATGGCCGATTTCCGCAAAGTGATCGACGTGCATCTGATTGGTTCAGCCAATTGCGCACACGCCGTCTGGCCGATTATGCGCGAACAGAAATACGGGCGCATTGTGCTGACGTCGTCGGGGTCAGGGCTGTATGGCAACTTTGGTCAGTCCAACTACGGGGCGGCCAAGGCGGCGATGATGGGCCTGATGAACGTCCTGCATATCGAGGGTGCGCGCGACGACATTCGCGTCAACACGCTTGCGCCCACCGCGGCCACACGTATGACCGAAGAATTGCTACCGCCCGAAGCGTTGGAGGTTCTGAAACCGGAAACCATCACGCCGGGGTTGCTGTATTTGGTGTCCAAAGACGCACCCTCTAAAACCATTCTGAGTGCCGGGGCAGGGACGTTTGCCCAGACCCGCGTGTATGAAACCCAAGGCGTGTTGATCGATGGCGACATCACCCCCGAAGCGGTCGCCGCACACTGGGAACAGATCACCGACCCAACCGATCAAGAAGAGATGCAAGACGCGTTCTCGCAGACCCGGAAATACGCCAAACGTGCCGCTGAGGCGCGCAACATTAATCTGGACTGGTAACGCCGGTTCGCTCGTTAAAAACAATCAAAGGAATACATCCCATGCGTGACGCAGTCATCGTTTCAACGGCCCGCACCCCGATTGGCAAAGCTTATCGTGGGGCGTTTAACGCGACCACGCCGCAAGCACTGGCAGCGCATGCCATCGAAAATGCAGTTGCACGCGCAGGCATTGACTGTTCTGAAATCAGCGACGTTGTTTTGGGGGCGGCGTTGCAGCAGGGCCATTCCGGCGGCAACATCGCCCGCCAAGCGGCCATTCGTGCAGGCCTGCCTGTGACGGTTGCGGGCATGTCACTGGATCGTCAATGCGCCTCCGGTATGATGGCGATTGCGACTGCGGCCAAGCAGGTCGTGATGGATGGCATGGACGTTGTGATCGGCGGCGGTGTCGAAAGCATTTCCATGGTGCAAACCCAAGAAATGCGTGTGGGTGCAGATGGTTGGTTGAAAAAGAACAAGCCCGAAATCTACATGACAATGCTGGAAACGGCCGAGAACGTGGCTGAGCGTTTCAACATTTCGCGCGAGCAGCAAGACGCATACGCCGCGCAATCCCAAGAGCGCACGCATCAAGCCCAAGAGGCTGGCAAATTCGATGATGAAATCGTTGCGATGACCACCACGATGATGATCCAGAACAAAGAAACCAAAGAAATCACATCGCATGAAGTGATTTTGGGCAAAGACGAAGGCAACCGTCCGGGCACCTCCGCCGAGAGCCTCGCAGGTCTGAAGCCTGTGTTCGCAAACGGCATGAACCTCGCCGAGGGCAAATTCATCACGGCGGGCAACGCGTCGCAATTGTCTGATGGTGCCTCTGCTGCGGTGGTCATGGAAGCATCCGTGGCTGAGAAAAAAGGCCTTCAGCCTTTGGGGCGCTACGTTGGCGTCATGGCCGCAGGGTGCGAGCCAGACGAAATGGGCATTGGCCCGATCTACGCCGTGCCAAAACTGCTTGAGGCACACGGCTTGAAAATGGACGACATCGGGTTGTGGGAACTAAACGAAGCCTTCGCGAGCCAAGTGCTGGCCTCGCGCGATCACCTCGGCATTCCTGACGAAATCCTGAACGTGAACGGTGGCGCGATTTCCATCGGCCACCCCTACGGCATGTCGGGCGCGCGCATGGTTGGCCACGCGCTGATCGAAGGCAAACGCCGCGGTGCGAAATACGTGGTTTGCACCATGTGCATCGGCGGCGGCATGGGCGGCGCGGGTCTGTTCGAAGTCCTGTAAACCTTGTTTGCGAACAAAAGAGGCGGGTTCGGTGCCCGCCTCAATATTTCCTCCCTTGATAAGGTTTCATTTATGCCGCGTGACGACTCTCATTTGCCAAAGGCGTTGCAAGGGCTGCGGGTGCCCATGGTGGCCTCGCCGTTGTTCATCATTTCGGTGCCAGAACTGGTGATTGCACAGTGCAAGGCGGGCATTGTCGGATCATTCCCGGCGCTGAATGCACGCGAAGGCGAGGGCGAACATCCGTTGCTCGACACGTGGCTGACGCAAATCAAAGAAGAACTGGATCGTTACAATCAGGCCAACCCTGACACGCCGGCAGCACCTTATGCCGTTAACCAAATTGTGCATCGCTCAAACGCGCGGCTGGAACGGGATTTGGACATTTGCGTGAAACACGAAGTGCCGATCTGGATCACCTCGCTGGGTGCGCGCGTCGACGTCAACGAGGCTGCACATTCTTGCGGCGGGATCACCTTGCATGACGTGATCAACAACCGTTTTGCCAAGAAAGCGATTGAAAAGGGGGCTGACGGTTTGGTCGCTGTCGCCGCTGGTGCCGGTGGGCACGCGGGGCAACAATCGCCGTTCGCATTGGTGCGGGAAATCCGCGAATGGTTTGACGGGCCGCTGCTGTTGTCCGGTGCGATTGCCACAGGTGAATCGCTGCTGGCCGCGCGCGCGATGGGGGCCGATTTGGGCTATACAGGCACGCCGTTCATTGCGACCGACGAAGCCAACGCACAGCAAGAATACAAAGATATGATTGTTGATTCCGGTGCTGATGACATCGTCTATTCATCATTGTTTACAGGTGTTTGGGGTAATTATCTGCGCGGATCGGTTGAGGCTGCGGGGATGGATCCGGACAATCTGCCTGAGGCGGATAGCAAATCGATGGATTTCGGTAGCGGATCCAGCAAACCCAAAGCGTGGAAAACAATCTGGGGCTCTGGCCAAGGGATTGGGGCTGTAAAATCCGTCGGACCCGCAGCAAAAATCGTCGAGCGCATGGGGGCTGAATACAAGGCTGCCGGGGCCAAGTTGGCTACGGAATTTAGCTGATGGCAGAGCTGATCGTTGTGCGTCACGGGCAGGCGGCCTTTGGACAGGCCAATTATGACCAACTGTCTGACGTTGGGCATCAACAGGCCAAATTGGCGGGGCAAGCACTGGCCGAAATGGGCTGGGTGCCGGACCGGATTATCACCGGTACGCTAGAACGACAGCGCGACACGATGACCTCGATGGGGTTCGATCAAACCCGTGAAGAACACAGCGGTTTTAACGAATATGACTTTCACGACCTACTGCACGCGCGCTTTGATGGGGCTGTGCCTGATCTGGTACTTGGCGATCGTAAAACCCATTTTCGGACTTTGCGCGAAACGGTCTTGGAATGGCAGGACGGCGGTTTACCTAGGTCTGCGGAATCGTGGGTTGATTTCGAAAACCGCACTGCTGCTGCGCTAAAATTCGCGATCGAAACCGACGCGCGCCGTGTGTTGGTTGTGTCGTCTGGCGGGGTGATCGGACAGTTGGTTGCCTCGACCGTGTCGGCACCGGCGCGGATGATGATGGAGCTGAACCTGCAGGTGAAAAATGCGTCCATCACCAAATTTATCTTTTCCAAGAACCGCGTTTTTCTGCAAGGGTTCAACGCAACACCGCATTTGGATGCCACAGACACCGCGCATCTGATGACCTACAGCTGATCGGAGCCAGCCATGAGCGATACACAAACACTCGATCTGGATGTTGTAGGGGCATATTTGTCTGACAATTTACCCGGATTTGAAGGTCCGATTGAACTGACAAAGTTCCAAACCGGCCAATCAAATCCGACCTTTTTACTGGCAACGCCCAGCCACAATTACGTGCTGCGCCGCAAACCACCGGGGCAATTGTTGAAATCTGCCCATGCGGTAGATCGTGAATTTCGCGTGCAAAAGGCGCTGTTCAACACGGATGTGCCGGTGTCCCAGATGCATCTTTTGTGCGAAGACGCGAGCGTCATTGGTTCTGATTTCTATATCATGGATCACGTTGATGGTCGCAATTTCAACGAACCGACCTTGGATGATCTTACCAAGGCAGATCGCGGGGCGGTAACGGCTGACATGAACCGGGTTTTGGCCGCGCTGCATGACGTCGATATCGACGCGGTTGGCCTGTCTGATTACGGCCCGCCCGGCAACTACTATGAACGCCAGATCGGGCGTTGGACCAAGCAATACCGCGCCGCAGAAACCGTTGACGTGCCTGCGATGAACAAGCTGATCGATGCGATGGCCGCGAATATTCCCGCCGAAGATGGGCAGCGTACGCTGGTGCATGGTGACTACCGCATCGACAATATGATGTTTGAGCGTGAGGGTATCAATTGCCTCGCCGTTCTGGATTGGGAACTGTCGACCATCGGGCACCCTTATGCTGATTTGGCCGCCGTTATCATGCAGTGGCAAATGCCCGCAGGTGGCGAAGGGCGCGGGATGGGCGGCGTGGATCGTGCAGCCATGGGGCTGCCGTCTGATCAGGATTTTGTGGCTGAATATTGCCAACGTCGCGGCATCAAAGGCATTGATAACTTTGGATTCTATGTGGCGTTCTGCTTTTTCCGCATGACCGGAATTATCCAAGGCGTGCTCAAGCGCGCACTGGACGGCAATGCGTCAAACCCGGAACGCGCGATCCAGATGGGGCAGTATGTTCCGGTGTTTGCGAACCACGGGCTCAAGGCGCTGGAGCATGGTTAACTCATGAACGATATCGACCTCACAGGCGCTGCGGCGGATGATGAAAAGGATCGTAACTTCATCACGGCGCTGGCGCGTGGGCTGGATTTGTTGCGCTGTTTTAAAATGGGTGAGGTTGCTCTGACCAACCAGGATTTTGCGCAACGCACCGGGTTGCCGAAACCGACGGTGTCGCGGCTGACACATACACTTTGTGTGCTGGAATATCTGATTTTGGATGCGCGCACCGGCACGTATCATCTGGGGCCGGGGGTTTTGAAACTGGGCTTTGGCGTGTTGGCAGGCATGGACATGGGGGACCGCGCACGGGATGTGATGCGCGCGCTTAGCCGGGGTCCGAACACCTACATCACCGTAGCATTGGGCGAGCGGCATCAATCGGACGTGGTTTATGTTGGTGTTGAACGTTCGTTGGAAAACGTGTCGCTGTCGCTGTCGGTTGGTGCCCGCTTGCCGGTGTTTCATTCAGCGATTGGGCGTGCGATTTTGGTTGGCATGCGCGAAGATGACCGCGACGCAATTTTTGCGGATGCTGCACGCGACGACAAAGACGGCGACACCACCCGGCGCCGAGAATTCGCAACGGCATTGGCGGAATACGAAAGCGTCGGCTATTGCTCTAGTTGGGGGGAATGGCGCGCGGATGTGAACGGCATCGCGGTGCCTGTGCATTCCCTCGGCGGCAGTCGCGTGTTTGGATTAAACGTTGGCGGCCCGTCATTTCACGTCAAGAAAAAGCAACTGGTCGGCACATATGCCAAGCTGTTGATTGACGCGGCCCAAAGCATTTCAGCGCGGTCCTAGTCAGCGCGGTCCTAGGCGTCTTGAATTCGTTAGTTTTGCAGAACACTTTTGCAGTGAGCGGAATCGCTTGATCAAACGAAACGCAATTTCGCTACGCGGATTAGGAAGACGTCGCGTCGCTGAAAATGCCCTTGCGTCACTTTTTTCCATTTTTAGAGGTAGATGTAATCATTTGAGGCGCGGGAATGGTCTGCGCACACTTGGTGACACGGGCGATTATCAGTCGTATCCATGAGGTATACGTTAATTTTTTAGTTTTATATTTAACAATTTCAATAACCTGAAGGTCACAATTAATGTTATTACCTGCAAAAACGCTCTGAGGTACTCGTTATCAGTGCTGGCAACAAGTGCCTAAAAAGTGACCGCTTTGCCTTGATAACAGGCGATGTTGATCACGACCCTTATGCTTGACTTATATCCCATCTGTGCGAGCCTGCTCAACATACCGACACCACTGCAAATGTACTTTGAGACATGTCGGAAAGATGTTCTAGGGAGGAACAAATATGCGTAAATCCATGAAGCTCGGCTTGGGCGCTGTACTGGCACTGACTGTCAGCTCTGCCGCTGTCACCGCCGACACAATCAAAGTTGCCTTTATCGATCCATTGTCTGGCCCGTTTGCCAGCACCGGCACCAACGGTCTGCACCAGTTCGAATTCGCGGCTGACTACATGATCAACCAAAACGGTGGCGTCCTTGAGGGCGACATGTTCGAAGTTATTGGTTTCGACAACAAGATCAGCCCGAAAGAGTCGCTGATCCAGCTGCAAGTCGCAATTGACCAAGGCATCCGTTTCATCGCGCAAGGCAACTCTTCTGGTGTTGCGAACGCGATCACCGAAGCGGTCAACAAGCACAACAAACGCAACCCCGACGACCGCGTTCTGTTCTTGAACTACGCAGCGGTTGATCCAGCCCTGACAAACGACAAGTGCAACTTCTGGCACTTCCGCTTTGACGCCAACGCCGACATCAAAATGGACGCGTTGACTGACGTTATGGCGGCTGACGAAAGCATCAAAAAAGTCTACGTTATCGGTCAGGACTATTCCTTCGGTAAGGCTGTTGCGGCGGCTGCCGTTGCAAACCTGACGGCCAAACGCCCTGACATCGAAATCGTCGGCAACGAATTGCACCCGATCGGCAAAGTAAAAGACTTTACCCCGTATTCACGCAAAATCGTTGCCTCCGGCGCGGACGCTGTGATCACCGGCAACTGGGGCTCCGACATGTTGGGCCTTGGCAAATCCGTGATTGAAAACGGCTATACTGGCCCGATCTACACGTATTATGCGGCTGGCTCCGGTATCACCGGTGCCTTTGGCGAAACCGGCAAAGGCGTGATCCGTCTGGTTGGCGAAGGTCAAATCAACCCGCCAGTGTCTGACGCAGCAAGCGACTACTACAACGCGTTCAAGGTGAAATTCCCGGACGGTAACGTTGACCAGCCGCGCATTTCCAACGTGATCGGTATGTTGGCACAAGCCATCAACGCAGCCGGCACAGCGGATGATGTTGTTGCAATCGCAACGGCACTTGAAGGTATGGAATACGATGGCATCTTCGGCTCCAAGATCTTTATGCGTCCGAACGATCACCAAGCGATCCAGGATGTTCACATCTCGGCGCACACAAACGAAGGTGTGACATTCACCTATGACGGATCTGACTACGGCACAGTCACTGAAACAACAGTTTCAATGGCCGCCATGGACAGCACGTCGACATGCGACATGCAGCGCCCATAAGGGATCGCTCATACGCGCCTGTCCCGCTGATGCGGGGCGGGCGTTTCTAACTTTACCACCGAAACATAGCCAAAAATCTTGGGGGACAGATGGAACTCGTACTCGTCAATCTAATCGACGGGCTGGTGACTGGACTGCTGTTGTTTATGCTTTCCGCCGGCCTGACGCTGATTTTCTCCATGATGGGCGTTTTGAACTTCGCTCATGCCAGCTTTTACATGCTTGGGGCGTATTTCGCCTTTCAGATCAGCCTCGCGCTGGGGTTCTGGATGGGCCTGCTGATCGCGCCGATCATTGTCGGTGTACTTGGGGCAGGGGTTGAGCGATACGGGCTTCGCCGTGTGCATCAATACGGTCACGTGCCCGAACTGATTTTTACCTTTGGCCTCGCACTGCTGATCGAAGAACTGGTGCAATTCCTCTGGGGTAAGAACCAGATGGCCTACAATATTCCGGATGTGCTCAATTTCACAGCCTTCGCAATCGCGGGCAACTCTATTCCTGCATACAAGATTTTCATGATCTTCATCTCGGTCGCGATCTTTATCGGGCTGTTGTATGTGCTGACGCGCACCCGTGTCGGCATGATCATCCAAGCTGCGTTGAACTATCCCAAAACGGTTGAGGCCTTGGGTCACAATGTACCGCTGATTTTCATGGGCGTCTTTGGGGTTGGCACAGCGCTGGCCGGTGTCGCCGGAGTGATCGCGGGGCCAGTGCTGGGCACGTTCCCGGGCATGGCGTTTGTGCTGGGATCTATTGTGTTTGTGACAATCGTGATCGGTGGCCTTGGATCACTTTGGGGCGCCTTGGTCGCTTCACTGCTGATTGGCTGGATCACGACATTTGCCAAATCCTACAACCTGGCCATGTCCGACGTTCTGAACGCGATCGGCATTGCCACACCTGAAAACCTTGCCGACAATGTTTTCAGAGACCTCTGGACCGTCACAAGCCCGCAAATCGCGGATATCTTGCCCTACATCCTGATGGTCCTGATCCTGATTTTCCGCCCTTACGGCCTATTGGGGAACCGTGACGCATGAGCGATACAGCTAAAACAACCGCTTCACCGCAGCGCGCAGGGGCAATGTCCCTGACGCTGGGCCCTTGGATCGTGGCCGCCTTGCTGCTGCTGGTCTTGCCGTTCATTTTTGACAACAATTCGTCGATCACGATCATGAACCAAATGTGGATCACTGTGATTTTTGCCCTGGCGTACAACATGTTGCTGGGCCAAGGCGGGATGCTGTCATTCGGGCACGCGGTCTACATGGGCATGGGCGGGTTCTTGTGCATGCACGTGATGAACTACGTCGAAGACTTTGGCATCGCTTTGCCGCTGCCGGTTCTGCCGCTGTTTGGTGGTTTGTTCGGGATGGGTTTTGCCATGCTGATCGGTGCGATTTCGACCAGCGGTGCGGGCACGCGGTTTGCCATGATTTCGCTTGGGGTCGGTGAACTGGTCGCAGCCTGTTCCGTCATCATCGTCGCGTTTTTCGGTGGCGAAGAAGGCATCTCGGGTGACCGCACCTACGGCCTGCCATTCTTCGGCATCGAGTTCCTGAAGCAGATCGAAGTCTACTATCTGATTTCATTCTGGCTGATGTTGTCGGCCGCCCTGATGTACCTATTCTCGCGCACGCCCGTCGGTCGCATGGCAAACGCTGTGCGTGACAATCCAGAGCGTGCGCAGTTCTTGGGTTACTCATCTCGTTGGGTCCGGTTCTACAGCTTTATGGCATCCGGTTTCTTCTGCGGGATTGCGGGTGGCCTATTCGCCATCAACTACGAAATCCTGACCGAAGAAAACCTGAACACCTCATCATCAGGCATCATCCTTTTGGTGACGTTCTTGGGGGGGGTCGGCTTCTTTTTCGGGCCGATCATCGGGGCAATCGCCTTCACACTTTTACAGACAGTTCTGTCGCTCAAAACCGAGCTTTGGGCGTTCTACGCTGGGGCGTTGTTCCTTGCCACAGTGATGTATTTCCCTGGCGGTTTAGCGGGGTTGATCATGATGCACGTGCCCGCCTTCAAGTTCAGGAACGCGGGAAAACTTGTCATGCCCTACGTCAAAACCTTGATACCGGGGCTGATCACGGTGCTTGGCATCGCGGCCTTGGTCGAGATGATCTTTCACTATCGCCATGCGTCTGTGGGTGATGATGAAATGACCATCTTTTGGACCACGTTTGACAGCCACTCGGTGGTGCCTTGGGTCATCGTGACCGTCATCACAGCCATCGCGTCCTACATCACAAAAACCACAGCCCCAGACCTGAAAGAAGCATGGGGCGATGCCAACACACCACCAACGACAGGAGGTGACGCATGAGCGCTGCACTTGAACTCAGCGGGCTGACCAAAAGTTTTGGCAAAGCCGAGATTATTCGCGGCGTTGATCTGTCGATTGGCAAAGGTGAACGCCATGCCATCATCGGGCCAAACGGGGCGGGGAAATCGACGCTGTTCAACTTGATCACAGGTCGTTTTGCGCAAACTGCTGGTACTATTTCGCTGCATGGTCGCAATCTGGCGGGGCTTGAGCCGTACCAGATTAACCGCATGGGGTTGTCGCGCTCGTTCCAGATCACCAATATTTTCCCCGCGATGACTGTTTTTGAAAACGTGCGGTGTTCGCTGTTGTGGTCGATGGGGTACAAATATTCGTTCTGGAATTTGGTGTCGCGCTCCAAAGCGTTGACCGAGGGTGCTGAGCAGATTCTAGAGCAAATTAACCTTACGGCACGGCGCAATCTGCCTGCTGGTGTGTTGTCGTACGCCGAACAGCGTGCGCTGGAAATCGGGATCACCATCGCCGGTGGCGCCGACGTCATCATGTTGGACGAACCGACCGCTGGCATGAGCCATTCCGAAACAGATTACATCGTTGAGCTGATCCGCAAAGTCACCGAAAACAAAACCCTGATCATGGTCGAACACGACATGGGCGTGGTGTTTGGACTAGCTGATTACATCTCGGTTTTGGTCTACGGCGAAATCATCGCAACGGGACGCCCCGAAGAGGTGCGCGGCAACGCTAAGGTCCAAGAAGCCTATCTGGGCGAAGCATTGGAGGATGAACACTGATGCTAGAAGTCACTGATCTACATGCCTATTATGGAAAATCGCACATCCTTCAGGGTGTGAATCTGAACGTGCAAGAGGGCGAGATTGTCGCCCTGCTGGGCCGCAATGGCGTTGGTCGTTCGACCACCTGCAAGGCGATCATGGGCGAAGTGCCACCACAAGGGTCGGTCAAGTTTCGTGGTCAAGAAATCGCTGGTAAAAAGGCGTTTGAAATCGCCAATTTGGGTCTTGGATATGTTCCTGAGAACCGCGATATCTTTCCCGGTTTGACCACGCGCCAGAACCTAATTTTAGGAATGAAGCCCGGTCAAAAGGCAGGCACGGGGCGTTGGACGATGGAAAACATGTTCGACATGTTCTCGAACCTGAAGGAACGCGCGGACGTTGAGGCATCCGTGATGTCCGGCGGCGAGCAACAGATGTTAACCATGTGCCGCACGTTGATGGGCGACCCTGAATTGGTCATGATCGATGAACCAACAGAAGGGCTATCGCCGCAAATGGTGAAACGCGTCGCTGATGTTTTGCAGGAAATCGCAAAGCGCGGTGTTGCCACGTTATTGGTCGAACAAAAGCTGTCGATCGCTATGGACATCGCGGATCGCGTTTATGTCATGGGCCACGGGCAGGTGCAGTTCGAGGGCACACCGGACGAGCTGCGCGGACGTGATGATGTGCGCAAAGAGTGGCTCGAAGTATAGGGTTGGTTTGGGCCGTTACTGGCCCAAACGCCACTCCAGATCGTTCAGGGAATCCTTGCCGTAAAACATCTCGTCCCCGATGAACATTGCGGGTGACCCATAGATGCCACGCGCAACGGCAGCAGCGGTAACACCGGCTAAATCTGATTTTATATCAGCGTCTTGCGACCCGTTCATAATGTCATTTGTTGGCAAACCGGCCGCATCCAGCACGTCGGTGATGACTGCGATATCAGCGAGTGCCTTGCCCTGCACCCACATCGCATCAAATATGGCGTCTATGTATTTGCTTTCCCAAGGTTTTCCTTGTGCAAACACGGCCGCGCGCATCAGGTTTAGCGAATTCACAGGGAAATGCGGGTTGAACAGAAACGGTGCCTGGTGCCGATCAAGAAAACGCGCCATTTCAACGCGCATATAGTCGACCTTGCCCGGGATATCTTTGAAGGCCAGCATCGGGGCTTGGTTGTTGGTGGATTTGAACACACCGCCCAGCAGGATTGGTTTCCAAATGACCTGCGCGTCATAACGTGCTGTGATTGTTGGTAAAACTTTGTGCACCAAATAGGCGTTCGGGCTGCTGAAATCGTAGTAAAACTCAACGTCGCGCATCTAGAAAGTCTCCTTAAAGGGGCGAACGTCCATTTCGAACGTCCACGCATCTTTGGGTTGATGATACAGCTGCCAATAGGTTTCGGCGACCGACGTTGGATCCAACAGATCACCGTCCTGAACCTCTTGACCGGCTTTTGCCTTAAGGTCACGCACCCAAGCTGTATCGACACCTGCATCAATCACCAAGTGGGCAACGTGAATGCCCAACGGCCCAAGTTCGCGCGCCATCGATTGCGCCAGCGCCTTTAGCGCGTGTTTCGCGGATGAAAACGCCGCGAACCCAGACGCGCCGCGCATGCTGGCCGTCGCACCGGTGAAAAAGATCGCGCCATTGCCGCGTGGCACCATAACGTTTGCTGCGGCTTGCCCGGTTAGAAATCCGCCAAAACACGCCATTTCCCAAACCTTACGGAACACCCGCGCTGTGGTTTCGCGGATGCCAAAGCGCACGTTGCCGCCGACGTTGTAGATCACCAAATTCAGCGGTCCGATGTCGCGTTCGATTGTTGCAAACACCAGTGCGATGTCATCTTCGTCGCGTGCGTCCAGATGAAAGCCGTGGGCGACGCCACCTGCGGCTTTGATCTCGGCCTCTAATGGTGCCAATTTTGCGCCGTTCCGCCGGCCCAGACAGACCGTAAAACCACCCTGTGCAAAGCGTTTTGCAATCGCAGCGCCGATGTAATCACCAGCACCCACGATCAGGATTGTTCCGCTCATAATGCGTGCGCCTTTTGAAAGGCAGGGCGCGCAATCAGGCGATCCACATAGGCGCTAAGGTTGGGCAAATTTTCGAGGTAGTCGCCAAACCGGCTGATGCCAGTGATGTTGTGACCCAGCATGATATCCGCGCCAGAAAAGTCGCCTGCCAGAAATTTGCGCCCCTGCATATGGGTTTCCACGGTTGTTAACATCTGACCCAACAGCTTTTGGGCGCGCTTGACATTGACCTCGTTGCGCCGCTCTGGCGGTAGGATCACGGTTTCGACAATGATGGTGTTGATCGGGGGCATCATCATGCCTTCGCTATAGTGAAGCCATTGTAAATACGTCGGAAAATCATCGGAATCCACATCTGGCCGCATGCGTCCACCTGCATGCCGCGCAAGGATGTATTCCACAATTGCGCCGCTTTCAAAAATGGTCACATCGCCATCAACCAACACAGGAACACGGCCGTTTGGGTGCACTTTTAGAAACGGTTCTTGGCGCATTTCCTTGTCGCCCAGCGTAAAGCGGATCAGTTCGTAATCCAGCCCGAGTTCTTCTAGCAGCCACGCAATCCGCACCGCACGTGTCTTGGGGGCAAAGTAGAGTTTCAGCATCAGCGCATCCTTGTGTTTGTCATAGGCTAGGGTGCGAAAATCGCTGCGTCAAACAGACAGTTACGTCACGGTTTGTGCTTTGAATTGTTGCGATGTGCGGTCACACTCGTGGTGCAATCGTCACAGGAGTTGAACATGGCTGACAGCAGTTGGATCACGCGGATAAACCACGAAAACGGTGTTGTCGAGCTGAGCTTGAACAGCCCGCCGGTCAATGCGCTGACGCCTGAGGCATTGATGGGCTACCGCGATGTGTTTCTTGATCTAGGGGCGGATGATGCCGTGCGCGCAATCGTTTTGTCTAGCCCGCTCAAAGTGTTGTCCGCAGGGCTGAACCTAAAGGCGGCGCAAGGGTTTGATCAAGCTGAACAACGCGCAATTGTTGACGGTTTGAACCAAGGGTTTCTCGCGCAGTATGCCTGCCCAAAACCGGTGATTTGTGCCGCCGCAGGGGCTGCGATTGCAGGCGGGTTTTTCTTTGTGCTGGCCAGTGATCATCGGATCGCCAGCCCTAACGCGCAATTTGGTTTGGCCGAAGTGCGGGTCGGCGTTGATTTCCCCGTTGGACCTTTCGAAATTGCGCGGGCAACCTTGTCTACCAATGACTTGCGCCGTTTGATTTTGCGCGGCCAACCGATTGGCGCCGACGATGCCTTGGCCGCAGGAATCATCGACAAAATCGTTCCGCGTGAGGATGTCTTAAGCGAGGCGCTAAAAGATGCCGCTGAATTTGGCGCATTGCCGTCCATCGCCCACGCATCGATCAAGCACCAGATCAGAGGCGAGGTAATCGCCAAAATCAAGGCTGCAACGGCCGACGCACCAGCGGCTTGGTTCAACGCCCAAACCCGCGCCGCAATGCAAAAGATGTTGGAGTAAGAGTATGGCACAGTTAGATAAATCAAAACTATCGCGGATTGCGACCTGGATGCAGCGCTATGTAGATGAACGTCGGTTTGCGGGCGCGTCCGTACTGATCAATCAAGGCGCACAAGAGGTGTATTTTCACGCCGCTGGCCTGCGGGATGTGCAAGATAAATTGCCGTTCGAACGTGATACTGTGGCGCGTATTTATTCGATGACCAAACCAGTCACCTCCGTCGCATTGATGATGTTGGTGGAACGTGGATTGCTGCATTTGGACGCGCCGTTGTCGCGGTTTATCCCTGAGTTTTCGGAATGCCGCGCGCTGATCCCGAATGCCAGCGACATCACACAAACCGAACCTTGCGCCTGTCCAACGCTGCACCAGTTGCTGACACACACCTCCGGTCTTAGCTATCCGTTTAACCCCGGCGTGCTGGGCAAAGCGATGATGGAGGAGGACCTGGTTTTCAAATGTGATCAAGGTTCGCTCGCTGATTTATGTCGTTCGCTCGCGGGCTATCCGCTGGCGTTTCATCCGGGGCAGCGGTGGGAATATTCGGTCGGCATTGATGTGATCGGTCGTGTGATCGAAGTCGTTACAGGCCAGACTCTGGCACAGGCGTTACAAGACATGATCTTGGCTCCACTTGGCATGGTTGAAACCGCGTTTTCACTCCCGAAACAAGCACATGACCGCTTTGCGTCGCTCTACACACCGCTGGCTGGCAGCGCGATGGATTTGAATGCAGCCCAAGCCGGGAGCGAGACTTTGCGCTGTGTCGATCGCACGACAGGATCGCCGTTTTTAGAGGCCAGCATGCATTCCGGCGGCGGTGGATTGGTCGGTACGATCGACGACTACATGAAGTTCACCGAGATGCTGCGCGGTGGCGGCGCGCTGGGTGATGTGCGCCTGCTGTCTGCGTCGACGATGTCGTTTATGATGCGCAACCATTTGGCCGGCGACATCGCGTCCATGGGCCCAAGCAGCTTTGCCGAGCAACCGATGGATGGCATGGGGTTCGGCATCGGCGGGGCGGTTGTGCTAGATCCGGCCCTTGCGCGATGTCTGGGATCTGTAGGCGATTTCAGCTGGGGTGGCATGGCCTCAACCTTCTTTTGGGTTGATCCGGTGCATGACATTTCGGTGGTGTTTTTCACGCAGCTGTCGCCATCATCATCCTACCCCGCGCGCCCTGAACTAAAGGCGATCCTGCACGGTGCCCTGACATGAGTGCACCAGTTTTGTGGGAACCCACGGCGGATAGATATGCGGCATCAACCATGGCCGCGTTCGAACGATTTTTACATGAGGATCGTGACCTGACATTCTCTGATTACAATGAAATGTGGAACTGGAGCGTCACTGATTTAGATGGGTTTTGGTCAGCGATCTGGTCGTTTTTCAACATTCAATCCTCGACTCCGTACACAGAAATACTGGGCAACCGCGACATGCCCGGTGCGGCGTGGTGCGCAGGTGCACATTTGAATTACGCGGGTCAAACCCTGTCTCACGCTACGGATCGCGCCGATGACATTGCAATCGTCGTGCAGTCAGAAACCTTTGGGCGCAGTGAACTGACGTGGGGTGAATTGGCCCAACAGGTTGCTAATACCGCCGCGCATTTTCGCGCCAAAGGGGTTGTCAAAGGTGATCGTGTTGTTGCGATTTTGCCCAACACGCAGACCGCGCTGATCGCGTTTTTGGCCAGTGCCAGCATCGGCGCGATTTGGTCGCTGTGCGCCCCTGACATGGGTCACGTCGCAATTTTGGATCGGTTCAAACAGATCGAACCCAAGGTGCTGATCGCACAAGACGGTTATGTGCACGCGGGCAAACACATCGACCGCAGCGAAGTGATCGGGCAGATCGCAGATGGCCTGCCCAGCGTCACGCACCGCTTGATGGTGCCGGTTACTCAACCGCTGCCGGACGGGTGGTCCGCTTGGTCGGACGCGATCACAGTCGACCATGTTCCAGACTTTGCGCAAGTGCCGTTCGATCACCCGCTTTGGATCGTCTACAGTTCCGGCACCACGGGCAACCCCAAACCGATTGTGCATGGGCACGGCGGCATCATTCTAGAGGCGGCGAAACAGTCGCTGCACCATGATTTAGGCCCCAAGGATCGCTTTGCATGGATGACGTCGTCGGGCTGGATCATGTGGAACGCGCAGTGGATGGCGTTGGGGCAGGGCGCGCGTGTGGCCATGTTCGACGGCGCGCCGCACTACCCCGACATGGGCGTGATCTGGCGGTTTGTCGCGGACGAAGGGCTGACGTATTTTGGCGCAGGTGCTGCGTTTTTCTCTGGCTGTCTCAAAGCGGGGATTACACCACACGATGATGTGGATTTAGGCACCTTACGTTCGCTTGGATCAACCGGATCGCCACTGTCCTCTGATGCGTATGACTGGGTTTATACGCAGGTCAAACAGGACGTGTGGCTGGCCCCGATTTCAGGCGGAACCGATCTGGCCGGTGCTTTTGTGCTCGGGCATCCCGGCATGGCCGTGCGGGCTGGCGAAATGCAATGTCGCGCACTTGGCAATGCGGTTCATGCGTTTGACGAGGCGGGAAATCCGCTGATCGGGCAGGTGGGTGAATTGGTCTGCACACAACCGCTGCCCTCAATGCCGCTGTTCTTTTGGGGAGACGAAGACGGGTCGCGTTTGCACGACAGTTACTACGACACGTACCCCGGAATTTGGCGGCACGGCGACTGGATCGAGATCAAAGAAGACGGATCATCGGTGATCTACGGGCGTTCTGATGCGACGATCAATCGCAAAGGACTACGCATGGGGTCCGCCGAAATTTATCAGGCAGTAGAAGGGCTTGAAGTGGTCTTAGACAGCTTGGTCGTTGATCTTGAATTCTTGGGCCGCGACAATTTTATGCCGCTGTTTGTCGTGACCAAAACCCCGCTGACTGACGCGATCAAAGAACAAATCAATCAGGCCATCCGCACCTCGGTTTCTGCGCGGTTTATCCCGAATGAAATCATCGAGGTCACCGAAATTCCGCGCACGCTGTCGGGTAAAAAGCTTGAAGTTCCGGTGAAAAAGCTGCTTTTGGGCGGTGACCCTAGCAAAGTGGTCAATCGCGACTCGATGGCCAATCCGGACAGTTTCGATTTCTTTATGACTTACGCGAAAGGGCGGGCATGAGCGGCGCACATGACATTCTGCTGAACCTCCTTGAGGTCGAACGCCTTGAGGTCGATCTGTTTCGCGGTCTTGGCAATGGCGGTGAAACGCCAACGCGCATTTTTGGCGGGCAGGTGATCGCGCAGGCTTTGGCCGCTGCCTATCAAACAGTTGATGACCGCCTGTGCCACAGTTTGCATGCGTATTTTATCCGTCCGGGCGATCCGAAAATTCCGGTGATCTATCAGGTGGATCGCGCGCGGGACGGCGGTAGTTTCACAACCCGTCGCGTCATCGCTGTGCAGCATGGCAAACAGATTTTGAACATGTCCTGCTCGTTTCACGTTGACGAGGACGGATGGGAACACCAGCACCCGAAGCCAGACGCCGATGGGCCTGACGGGCTAAAAGACCGTACGGAACTGCAGGATGAAATCGTCAATCGCATTCCCGAAAAATTTCGCAAGGAATTTCTGCGCCAACGACCCATCGACATTCGCGAAGTCGCGCCGCGCGATTTCTTTGAGCCAACGAAAATGGACGACGTGAACCACCTGTGGTTCCGTATGTCTGCTGCCGCAGGATCCAGCCCGCAAATGCAGCATTGCCTGCTGGCGTATGCGTCTGACATGAACCTGCTTGGGTCATCCTTGCGCCCGCACGGCGTGACGTGGGTCAAAGGTGAGGTGATGATGGCCAGCCTTGATCACGCCATGTGGTTTCACGCGCCCGCGCAATTTCAGGACTGGCATTTGTACACGATGGATAGCCCTTGGAGCGGTGGCGCGCGTGGTTTTAACCGTGGCGCAATTTATGACCGCCACGGTACGTTGATCGCCTCCACCGCCCAAGAAGGGCTGATCAGACCGCTAAAACCACGCGATTAGGCGTCAAACCCACCGTATTTGCGGTTTAGCTTGCGCATGCCGCCGATCCATCGGTCGTAGTTTTCGGTCTTGGCGCGCATGTAACCAATGACTTCGGGGTGCGGCAGAACAAGGAATGTTTCGGCGCGAATGGTTTGCACGCAAGCCTCGGCCACGGGCTCAGGCTCCATCATGCCGTCAATCGCAGCGACGTGATCCTCGTGGCCTTTGGTCATTTCAGTGCGGACGGCTTGGGGGCACAGAACCGACACTTTGATCCCTTGATCGCCGTAAGTCATCGCCATCCATTCGGCCAAACCCACCGCGGCATGTTTTGTGACGCCGTAGGGCGCACTGCCAACTTGGTTCAGCAGCCCTGCGGCCGACGACGTATTCAGCAAATAGCCACCGCCGCGTTCAGACATCAACGGCACCAAATGGCGTGCGGCCCAGACGTGGCTCATGACGTTGATGTCCCAAATGCGTTGCCAGTCGACATTTTGCACCTCGACGCCACCCGCAACCGAGATACCGGCATTTGAACAGAACAGGTCGATCGGGCCAATGTTTGCCTCAACGTGGTCGATCATTGCGGTGATTTCGGATTCAACAGCAACATCAACGGTATAGGCGTGTCCGTTCATGTCGTTTGCAGTGGCTTTGGCACCCGCAGCATCGCGGTCCACACAAATGACGGCCTTGGCAGCTTCAGCTGCGTAGCGGACGCACATGGCTTTGCCGATGCCGCTGGCGGCACCGGTAACGACAATGATTTTATCTTTTATTTCCATAGGTTACGCCCACATTCTAGAGCCGCCACAGACGGTTAACGCCTGTCCGGTCATGTATTTGCTGGCATCAGAACCAAGGTAAACGGCAAGGCCTGCAAAATCCTCAGGTTCGCCCAAACGGCGCAACGGGATGCCCTTGGAGTATTTTTCCTCGACGCCCGGTTTGTCCCACAATTCGCGGGCAAAATCGGTTTTCACCAACCCCGGGCAGATCGCGTTGAACCGGATGCCTTGCGGGCCGAATTCCATCGCCAGATTGCGCACCAAACCGATCAGCGCAAGTTTGGACATCCCGTAGGTGCCAAGGCTGTCGGACGCTTTGAACGCGCCGATGGACGACGTGAACATCATCGATCCGTTGCCCTTGGCGGCCATGTCAGGCGCGATCATTTTGGCAAGCCACAGGTTGGATTGCACGTTTGCGTTCATCGTGCGTTCGTAGGCTTCGTCCGAGATGCCGGCGATCGGGCCAAAATACGGGTTCACGCCTGCGTTGCCGACCACAATATCGATGGGGCCGGCGATTTCGTGGGTCTTGTCCACGAGCGCTTGCAGCGAATCCTTGTGCACGATGTTGGCCGCGACGCCATAAGCGCGCGTGGCCCCGACAGCCGCAATAATTTCAGCCGCAGCCACATCCAGATCGTCTTGGGTGCGGGCCGAAATCACCACGGTTGCGCCTTGTTCAGCGAGCCCCTTGGCCATCTCGAACCCCATGCCTTTGGACGCGCCGGTTAACAGCGCGACCTTGCCAGTAAGGTCAAACATTTTCATCCGCGCACACCTGCTGAACCGAGGGCTTTGTTCTGGGATTTGGCCGCATCCTGACGCGAATTGCTGTCTTTGAAGGTCTGGACTTCGTGACGGGCGATGACGTGGTGGTGTACCTCATCGGGGCCATCTGCGTAGCGCAATGTGCGTTGTTGGGCGTACATATTGGACAAGGGCGACCATTGGCTGATTCCTGTGGCACCGTGTACTTGCATGGCTTGATCGATGATATCGCAAACCTGCTCTGGCACTTTGGCTTTGATCATCGACACCCAAATGCGGGCCTCTTTGTTGCCTAGAACGTCCATCGCTTTGGCGGCTTTCAGAACC
The DNA here is from genome assembly GCA_029251465.1 of Ascidiaceihabitans sp. Classification (GTDB taxonomy): domain Bacteria; phylum Pseudomonadota; class Alphaproteobacteria; order Rhodobacterales; family Rhodobacteraceae; genus Ascidiaceihabitans. Next base: position 9,140 of record JAQXDI010000021.1, on the reverse strand, counting down.
AACAAGCGCATGGATTCGATTTCGATCTTGACGCGCGAAATCGTTTCCATGTTTTTGCCCAGATCAACGATCTTTTTACCAAAGGCGACACGGTTCAGACCGCGATCAATCATCAGATCAAGCGCCTTTTCGGCCTGCCCGATAGAACGCATGCAGTGGTGGATGCGGCCAGGTCCAAGACGCACTTGGCTAATCTCGAAACCACGACCTTCGCCCCACAGAATGTTCTCTTCTGGCACGCGGACATTGTCGAATTTAATGTGCATGTGGCCGTGTGGTGCATCATCGTGGCCAAAAACGTGCATTGGTCCCAGGATTTCGACACCGGGTGTATCAATCGGCACCAGGATCTGGGACTGCTGGCGGAATGCCTCTGCGTCTGGTGAGGTTTTCACCATAACAATCATGATCTTACAGCGCGGGTCACCGGCACCGGAAATATAGTATTTTTCACCGTTCATGACCCATTCGCCGTTTTCCAGCACGGCCGTCATGCCGATATTTTTGGCATCCGATGACGCACGGTCCGGTTCAGTCATCGCAAAAGCAGACCGGATTTTACCGGCCAAAAGCGGCTTGAGCCACTCGTCTTTTTGCGCTTGCGTGCCGATGCGTTCCAGCACTTCCATGTTGCCGGTGTCAGGCGCGGAACAGTTTAGCGTTTCCGAGGCGAGGGAATTTTTGCCCAGCTCGGCTGCGATGTAGGCGTAGTCAAGGTTCGCCAGCCCTTCGCCGGTTTCAGCGTTGGGCAAAAAGAAATTCCACAACCCGCTGTCGCGCGCCTTTTGCTTTGCGGTTTCCAGCAATTCCAGCTGACCGGGGGCATACGACCAACGGTCCGCGCGGCCTTCGCCCAGACGGTGGTATTCTTCGGAAATCGGATCGACGTTTTCGCGAATGTGTTTGATGACCGCAGCCAGCAGCGGCTTGGCCTTTTCGGACATTTCGAGGTTGTTCATTTCGAGTGGTTCGGACATGTGGTGGCTCCTGGTATTAGCGTCAGCCCAAAGGGCAGGTTATTTGTTCACCCAGTTGGGTTTGCGTTTTTCAACAAAGGCTGTGACGCCCTCGCGGTGATCCTCGGTTTTCATCAAATCGCCTAAAACCTCGTAGGAATAGGCAAGGCTGTCATCCAGCCCTTCGGCTTTGTTCAACGCGTTCAAAACACGTTTGGTGGCGCGCACAGATGACGGACATTGTGCGGCGATGTTTTGCGCCAAATCCATGGCGGTTTTCATCAGATCAGCGGCAGGCACGACCGCATTTAAAATGCCATAGCCTTCGGCGTCAGCCGCAGACATGTTGCGCCCTGTGAACAGCAATTCGTTGGCTTTGGTCCGTGACATGAACCGCGACAGGCGCTGCACGCCGCCAGTGGCTGCAAAGAACCCAACCTTGACTTCGGGCAGGGCGAATGTGGCAGTGTCTGCGGCAAGGATCATGTCGCACGACAGCGCAGTTTCAAACCCGCCGCCCATGGCAAATCCGTTGACAGCTGCGATGATCGGCTTGTCCAGATCAAAGCGTTTGGACAGGCCTGCGAACCCGGTGTCAGGCACGGTGCCACCCTTGCCAGAGGCCGAGTATTTCAGGTCGTTGCCCGCGCTAAAGGCCTTGGGGCCGGCACCAGTTAAGATCGCCACCCAAAGGTCTGAATTATCGCGAAAATCATTCCAGATCGCATCCATTTCCATGTGCATCGGCGGGTGAACGCAGTTGTAGACATCGGGGCGGTTCATGGTGACAATCAGCACATTGCCTTGCACCTCGGTGGTGACGAATTCATTGGCCATATCTTAGGCTCCTTTTGCGGTGATCAGGCCACCGGTGTCGATTTCTGTAAACTTGCCACCCGATGCTGCCAGTTTGCGCAGCGTGTCGGCCGGGGCAAAGGCAGGATCATCCGCGCCAAGGCGTTCCATCGTGTCCAGCACGGCCTGCGCGCCCACCATGTCACCATACAACATCGGCCCACCTTTGTCAGGCGGAAAGCCATAGCCGTTCAGCCAGACCACATCAATATCCGAGGGGCGCTGCGCCTTGTTTTCCTCAAGAATTTTCACCGCCTCGTTGATCATCGGATGGATGCAAATATCGATGATCTGTTGGGGGTCCATCGTGGTGGGCTCGGCACCCGTGATATCGCGAATAATGCCAGCCGTGACGTCAGACGGAACGGGACGGCGATTTTCGTCGTAGTCATAAAACCCCGCTTTGGTTTTTTGCCCGCGACGATCCAATTCGCACAAGGCATCGCGGATCGGATTGTCGGTTGTGGCCGCCTTGGACCAGCCGATATCAAGACCGGCAAGGTCCGACATTTGAAACGGCCCCATTTTGAAGCCAAAACTGTTTAATGCGGCGTCCACATCCCACGGCATCACACCCTGATAGACCAATTTACCAGCTTGGATTTGGCGGGCAAACAAAATGCGATTGCCAACAAAACCCGGGCAAACCCCAACCAACGTCGCAATCTTGTTGATCCGTTTAGCAAGGTCCATCGAAGTCGCAACCACATCATCAGCGGTGTGATCGGCGCGCACAATTTCCAACAATTTCATAATATTAGCCGGTGAGAAAAAATGTAACCCGATCACATCTTGCGGGCGTCCGGTGTGCGATGCGATTTCGTCAATGTCGAGTGCAGAGGTGTTCGTCGCCAAAATTGCACCCGGCTTCATAACGCGCCCGAGTTCCGTGAAAATAGTTTTCTTGAGGTCCATATTTTCAAACACAGCCTCAATCACCAGATCGCAATCCGCCAGTTCGGAAATCGCCAAAGATCCGTGAAAACGGGCCATCCGTGCTTCGACTTCGTCTTGGGGAAAACGGCCTTTGTCGCAGGAGCGTTGGTAGTTGCCGCGCACAACGGCGAGGCCGCGATCAAGCGCGTCTTGTTTGGTTTCAACGATGCGCACATCGATGCCCGCGGTTGCGAAATTCATCGCAATGCCGCCGCCCATGGTGCCCGCGCCGATGATGCCAACGGACTTGATGTCACGCAACGGGGTGGTTGGATCAAGGCCCGCGACCTCCCAGGCTTTGTGTCCAGAGGCGGCGATGTAGTCGCCAATTTCGGTTTGTGTCATGCTCATGCGGGGTCTTTCAGGTGATGTTTTTCAGGCACGCCGTTTGCAAAACACGGCGATCGATTTTGTCCGTGGAGCCACGGGGCAGGGGATCGGTTTGGAACCAAATGTGCTGCGGGATTTTGAACTTGGCGATGTGGTCCAGCAAATAGGTTTGGATGTCTTCGGCAGTGGCTTTGGTTCCTGATTTCAGCTTCACACCAGCACCGACAACTTCGCCCAATCGCTCGTGCGGAACCGAAAATGCGCAGGCCTCTGCGACGGCGGGATGACGGTGAAGCGCGCCCTCAACATCCAGACAAGCGATGTTTTCTCCGCCGCGAATGATGATGTTTTTCTTGCGATCGACGATGGTGATGAATCCATCTTGGTCGATGAAGCCCAAGTCACCAGTTTTCAACCAGCCGTCTTGAAAAACCTCGGCTGTCGCATCCGGTTTATTGAGGTAACACCGCATGTTACAGGGGCTTTTTATAGTGATTTCACCCACGTCACCTTGGGGTACTTCGTTACCGTCGTCGTCCAGAAACTTGAGATCCTGAAGCGGTGGGTACAGCTTGCCAGCGGCACCGGGGCGCGCTGAGTAATCAGCACCCAACATGCCAATTCCGATGGCGTTGGTTTCGGTCATGCCCCAGCCGGTTGCGACCTCGGCATTGGGAAACAGTTCTTCGAGTTCGGCAACTTGGGCGGCAGGGCGCTTTGCGCCACCTGACCCAAGGAAATCAAGGGTTTCCAGCCGTTCATTCATGTCACGCGCAGCAACCATGAGATCGGCAGATTGCGTTGGCACGCCCAGGAAACGGGTAATTTTCTCGTCACGAATAATTTCGACTGCGCGGGTCGCGTCCCATTTCGGCATAACGGCGATTTTGGCACCCGCAGCGATGGACAACAGAAACATCGGATGGGTGGCTGTGACGTGAAACAGCGGTGTTACGATCAAAACCGACGGGCGCGGGGCAGGGTTGTTTGAAACGGGTTCTGCATCGGCGACCATCGGGGCCATGACGGCTTGGATTAACCACGACATAACTGCGTTTATCGCGCCGCGGTGCGTTTGCACAACGCCTTTGGGATGGCCGGTGGTGCCCGAAGAATACATGATTGCAAAATCATCGTCGGGCGCGATAACAACGTCCGGTATCGCACTGTTTTTATTTGCATTCTTAAGGTTGGTATAGCTGTGTTCAGCAATCGCTTCGCCGTCGCGCACGCCTACCAAAGTCAATTGCAAATCATCCTGCAAAGGCTGCATTCGCTTGAACCGGTCACCATCGCCAAACACCAGCTTTGCACCGCTGTCGCTGAGCGCGTAGTCCAGTTCGGCTGTCGTCCACCAAGCATTCACAAACACGGTGACGGCGCCCACGGACGCAATCGCCATCGTCATGATCATCAGTTCGGGACAGTTGCGCATCGCAATGCCAACAGGCGTGCCATTGGTGACGCCAAATTGGTCACGCAGCACATGCGCCATGCGGTTCACGTCGGCGCAGAATTCATCAAACGTCCAACGCTCGCCCTCAAACACCAAATATTCGAGCACGCCGTCATTGTGTTGCGGGCGGCTGCCATGCAGCATTGCAGCAATATGAGGTGGCGCGTTTTCGAAGACGCGATAGGACACACCGCGAATGTTTTGTTCCACGACCTTGAAAGCAGGATTTTCGGACGTCACATGCGCCAAAGCCTGTTCGTGTGTTAGGCCGATCATTGCTGGCGACCTGTCGTGATCCGCTGCGCGCGGCGGTGTGCTGATTGCATTTGATCTCTCCCTGACAGCGCAAAAAACGATGACCGCAGTCGGTCTTGGGTCGCGCCGCTAAACAAGATGCTAAGCTGGAAATCTCTGACTGCCAATACCGCAGAACGGAACGTCATTTCGCAAAATGAGGCTTTGCGCGGGTTTGTGTGACGTCGGGTGCTATTGTGATCTGCCAATTTCAATGGGTTTGCGGGGATATTGCTTTGGTAATGCAGCCGCGTTGTCACCGACTTGGAAAGTACCAAAAGCGAGGGGTTTTAACGCTTAACGACGACGGGCAGGGAGCGGGCATTTGCCGATGATGTAAGCGATCAACAAAAGCTGTTGTGAATTGTTATGATATACAATACCAAAACTTCAATTATTCAGGAAATCACCAATGCTCCACAATCTTTAAAGCACCCCGCCACATCGTTGAAATTGATGGACGATGTGCTGGTTTGCGATCTTGTCCCACTCTGTCCTTTAGGAAAACACTTATGAAACTGCTTTCTCTTCTGACCCTTTCCGCCATGGCTGCCACACCCGTTTTTGCCCAGGAAACCCGCCAGCTTGACGCCCATGAACATGGGGTTGCACAACTCGACATTGCTATGGACGGGCAGCAGATTGCGATGGAACTGCATGCGCCGGGGGCCGATATTGTTGGCTTTGAATATGCGGCAGAAAGCGCCGATGACCGCGCAGCCGTTGATAATGCCGTTGCTGCACTTGCGCGGCCATTGGATTTGTTTGTGCTGCCGGATGCTGCCGGATGTAGTGTCGTTCAGGCTGCCGCGGGGTTGGAAAGCGAAGACGACCATGACGGCGAGGCCGAAGAACATGATGAGCACGCCAAAGACGACCATAAAGACGATCACGACGATCATGAAGAGCAAGCCGGTCACACGGAATTTCACGCGGAATACTTGCTGACGTGTACTGATCCGGACGCTGCGACCGACATTACTTTTGCCTTCTTCGACGCGTTCCCGAATGCGCTAGAGGTCGAAGTGCAACTGATCTCGGACACAGGTGCGAAGTCGTTTGAGGTCGAGCGTGATACACCAACACTTGATCTGCGCGGCATGTTCTAGGACAGTTGTGATCAATGACCGAGACTGATCCGATCCTGCATTTTGAGGACGTCCGTTACCGCTGGCCGGGGCGGGCGTCTTTTGGCTTGAACATCCCCGATCTGACTTTGGCGCGGTCCGAGACCGTGCTGCTGCTTGGGGAAAGTGGCGCGGGCAAATCGACGTTGCTGTCGCTAATTTGCGGCACGGTTTTGGCAGAGTCCGGTCGCGTCTTGGTGGCGGGTCAAAACATCGCGGCGCTGTCACCAGGCAGGCGTGATCGGTTTCGGGCGGAACAAATAGGGCTTATCTTTCAACAGTTTAACTTGCTGCCATTTGCGAGTGTGCAAGACAACATTTTGCTGCCGCTGCGGTTCGCCCCAAATCGGCGAAAACGGGTGACGGATATGCCTGCCGAGGCCAAGCGACTTTGCATCGATTTGGGTTTGCCACAGGATGTGCTGAGCGCCAAAGCGGGTGCTCTTAGCGTCGGTCAACAACAGCGCGTCGCGGCGGCCCGCGCATTGATCGGCACACCGCCGATGATCATCGCAGATGAGCCTACATCGTCACTGGACGCCGCCACGCAAGCGACTTTCCTTGAACTTTTGTTCGCCCAATCACGCGCGCATGGCACAACGCTGCTGATGGTCAGTCACGACGCCCGCTTGTCCAGTCAGTTTGACCGGGTCATTCACATGGCAGACATCGCCAAAACCGATCGGGAACGCGCATGATCCTCCGTCTTGTCTCTGGGATCGCTGATCGCCCGTGCTTTAACGGTCAGCATAACTATCCTCGCGATTGCCTTGTCGGTCGCGCTTTTTCTTGGCGTCGAAAAAATTCGGACGGGCGCCAAGGCCAGCTTTGCGGATACGATTTCCGGCACTGACCTAATCGTTGGCGCACGTTCCGGGTCGGTTCAGCTGTTGCTGTATTCGGTGTTTCGGATCGGCAATGCGACCAACAACCTGACATGGCAAAGCTATCAGGACATTGCTGCACGCCCGCAAGTTGATTGGATCGTGCCGATTTCGCTCGGCGACAGTCACCGCCAATTTCGGGTGATGGGCACAACTCCGGCGTTTTTTGAACGCTACAAATATCGATCCGGCCAATCGCTTGCGGTGCAGGACGGTGCGATCATGGACGATCTGTTTGATACGGTGCTCGGGGCGGATGTGGCGGCGACGCTTGGCTACGGAATTGGCGACCCGATTGTAGTTTCACATGGTTTGGCCTCGTTCTCGCAGCACAAAGACCAGCCGTTTCGCGTCTCTGGCATCCTTGAGAAAACCGGAACGCCGGTGGATCGCACCGTTATCGTCAGCCTGCGCGCCATCGAAGCAATCCATGTCGATTGGCAAAGCGGGGCGCAAAGGCCGGGCCAGTCCACGCCTGCTGATGTCATCCGAAATATGGCTCTCGAACCCCAGGCTGTGTCTGCGGCCCTTGTCGGCGTCAAAAGCCGTTTGCAAGTGTTCGGCTTGCAGCGTTCGATCAATGAATACCCTCAGGAACCCTTGTTGGCGATCCTACCCGGCGTGGCCTTGCAAGAGCTGTGGCAAATCGTGGGCATCGCAGAAACCGCGTTAATCGCCGTGTCAGCAATGGTCGTTGTGACCGCATTGATCGGCATGATGGCGACCATTTTTTCCAGCCTGAATGAACGTCGCCGCGAGATGGCGATCTTTCGGGCTATGGGCGCGCGCCCTCGGGTGGTTTTAGCGCTGCTGGTGCTTGAGGCGATGCTGATGGCGGCCCTTGGTGCGATCCTTGGACTTGCATGTCTGTACGTTGGTTTGCTGATCGGCCAACCGATGATCGACAGCGCCTTTGGTCTGTGGTTGCCGATAGAACCTGTGACACTACGCGAAATATGGGTTCTGGCAGGTGTCGTCGTCGCTGGCGCAATTGTGAGCATGGTTCCCGCACTCCGTGCCTACCGCATGTCGCTTGCTGATGGTATGATGGTCAAGATTTAAGGAGAAAGGTTGATAAAATGCACCTATCGCGTCGCAAACTGATCACCACCGCTGCCGCCAGCGCTGTCCTCCCGACAACGGGGTTCGCCAAGAGCGCCAAGACAATCACATGGGATGATTTGATCCCGCCCGGATTGCCGTATTCCGAGATCATCGCAGAGGGCGAAATGGACGTGCGCAATGACATTTGGAAACCCGTTTTCGATGCCAATGCCACCAAATTGAACACAGCGCTTGATGGTGCCTACATCAAGATGCCGGGCTACATTATTCCCATCGATCTTTCGACCAACGGCGTGACCAGCTTTGTGTTGGTGCCGTATGTCGGGGCCTGTATTCACACGCCGCCGCCGCCGCCAAACCAACTGGTTTTTGTGACCACCAAAACGCCTTGGCCCAGCACCGATCTTTGGGAAGCGGTCTGGGTGACCGGCCTGATGCAGCACGAACTGCAATCGAGGGAACTTGCTGATACCGGCTATCGGTTACGGGCTGACGAAATGGAGGTTTACACGCAGTGAACCCTGACATTTTACGCCGAACTCTGCTGACAAGCATGGGCGCTTTTGCGATTGCGCCAGGACTGGCACGGGCCGAAGATTACATTGATCTGAACTGGACCGATCTGGTTCCAGAAGGGCAGGTTGCGCTTCCGCCGGTGATCCAGGGTCTCATTCAGCACGAAGAAACCTCTCTCACCAGCCAACAGCCGGCCTCTAGTGGCGTGCGCAACGACTGGAACGGTCAAATCGTCCGCTTGCCCGGTTTCATCGTGCCAATCGATTACACGGGATCAAGCGTCACAGCGTTCATTTTGGTGCCGTTTGTCGGCGCTTGCGTTCACGTTCCACCACCACCTGCGAACCAGTTGGTTTTCGTAACGACACAAGAGCCGTATGAAAGCACCGGACTGTACGAGCCCGTCAACGTGATCGGAATGTTCGGGGCGGCGTCCATGTCGACACAGCTTGCGCAAATCGGCTACGCATTGTCCGCTGACCGGATTGAGCCGTACCGTTCTTAGTGCGGGTGGTCTTCTTTTTGGGTTCAGAGCGGGTGTCTAAGGCTTAAAAGAAGAGTGTGTTTGGAAAAGACTGTTCCAAGCGTCTTGTTGCAACCAAGTTGAAATGTCCGTCTTTGAGCAAAGTAGAAATGTCCCACTTGGTGCTACGTGAGCATGGCTGGGCAGTGCGGAGACGTCAGATATCGGAGCGCTGAACAGCCATGCGGGCGGGGTTAT
>JAQXDI010000057.1 GCA_029251465.1 Ascidiaceihabitans sp. | reverse complement strand
AAACGACCCCATAGTGCTTTGGGCTACCGCCCACCTGCGCCAGAAGCCATCGTTCCGATGGACCAAAGGCCAATCATGCACTAACTTTCAATTTGGACCACTCAAGTGGGGCTGCTCAGGCAAAGGTGCAAATGCTGCTGGTGACCGTCGGTAGCAACCGGACGATTGCGCAGCTGTAGGTCGGATCCAGCACGTCCGTCACTGTTAAATCCGTCAGCGTTTGGGTGCCGTCATTTTTCACGGCCAGCGTGTAGGTGATGACCTCGCCCAATGTGGCAAACGCAGGTTTGTCCGCTGTTTTCACGATGCTGGCGATTGTTGTCGCAGCGGTCGGTAGAACCGGCACCGTTTCGATTGCCGTTTTGGTTTGGCCGACGCCGCCGGCTGTTTGGGCTGCTGCAGATGCAGTGTTGTTGACGATTTCGGCGTCCATGTCTGCTTGGGTCACGTTGTAGATGCCCGTGCAGGTCGGCGCGTCAGTCGGAGCAACATTAGTGAATGTACAAACCAGCGCGGGGATCAACGGGTCGGTGACGATGATCTCGGTGTAAGTGACGTTGCCAATGTTGCTTGCGGTAAAGGTGTAGGTGATCTGTGCGCCCACGGCAGAAAACGTCGGCGTGCTGGCACTTTTGGTGAACGTGAACTCTGGATTTTGGTCCACAGGCACGGTCGCATCCACTTGCGGTGACGTGATGGTGGTTGTGACGCCGCTTTGGGTGAACGGGAAAGACGCAGTGGCCGCGTTTTCCACAGACCCAGCATCCAGTTCCGCTTGGGTCGGATCGTACGTCGCAAAACAATCAAAGCTGTCGCCCGCGTTCAAAACTGCGGGCTGCAACGAACAGTCAGCGGCGGCCGCCAATTTAGCATCGTTGATCGTGATCGGCTGGGTCGCCAGTTGGATCTGCGTGTCGCCGGAATTGGTCACCGAAAACGTGTAGGTGATCGTGTCAGTGGTCGCTGCAACGGTTGCTAAATCCGGTGTTTTGGTCAAGGTCACTGCGGGTTTCAGAACCGGCGCGATGGTCACCTGAACCTCGGGGGATTGTGTGGTGCCAGCGCTGGCCGACGCCGTGTTTTGGACGACGCCAGCGGCGATGTCATCTGCGGTGAACGTGTATTCAGCCGTACAAGACAGCGAATTGTTGCGGCCCAAAGGCGTGTCAAAACAGTCAAATGTCGCCGGAAATTTACTGTCGGTGATCGTGACCTTGGGCGCGCCAATGTTGGAGTTGATGCGCACGTTGCCGACGTTGGTCACCTCGTAGGTGTAGATGACGGTTTCGCCAACTTGAAACTGAGCAGCAGTGATGGCCGGCGCCGTTTTGACCAACGAAATTGCAGGCTTTTGAACTGCCGGAACAGTGACCGTGTCATCGTTAGACGTGACGGTAACCCCCGTCCCTGCCGCCGTCGCAGTTGCGGTTGCGATGTTGGTCACACCGCCACTGTTGATATCAGTCTGAAGGGTCGCGTAGTCGGCAGACGTACAAGTGATCTGGGCACCCGGCGCGATGGTCGTTTCGGTACAGGTCGCGGTCGTCTTGTCATCGGTGATCAACGGGGTATTCAGCGTGACATTGCCGGTGTTCGTCAGGACGTAGTCATAGGTCAGGTCAATTCCCACAGCCTCAAAGCTGGTGGGCGAGCTGGCGTTCAACCGTTTGTCCAGCGTCAGGCCCGTCGTGCGCGCAGCATCGACACTGGCCGTGTCCGCGCCATTCGCCGTGTCTGCGCCAACCGTGATGGTCGCCGTCGCGCTATTGTCGACCTTGCCGGTGTCGATGTCCATTTGCACAATGGTGTAGCTGGCCAAACACGTGATGGTTGCGTCCGGCGCGACAGAGCCGCTTGGACAAGTCGCGCCATTTGTCAAAACATCCGTGAAAACGGGTGCGGCGGGAAATGTCACCGTGCCAGTGTTTTTGATCTTGAATGTGTAATCGATCACGTCGCCAACCGCATCGTAGTCAGCGGTCGTCGCGGCTTTCGTGAAATCCATGCTCAGAACCGGCGTCGCGCCTGGGATCATGACCGCGCTGGTGTCGGTTTCGTTCGGACCACTTGGGGGCGTGCCGACAACTGTCGCCGTATTGCTAAGCTCGGTTGCGTTTGTCGCAAAAGCGTCAATGTCCGTTTGCTTGACCGTGTATGTGCCCGAACAAGTTTGTTCTGCGTTCGGCGCCAAATCCCCGATCGTACAGGACAACGCAGGGATCAACGGATCCGTGACTTTGACTGATGTCAGGGTGACGTTGCCTTCGTTTTTGACCTTGAACGCGTACGGAACAGAGGTGCCCACAGCGCCGAATTCAGCAAGCGTGGTCGTCTTTTCAAGACTGATCCCCGGTGATTGCGTCGGGCCGTCGACTGTTACTGTGTCTTGCAGCGCACCGAGCGTGCCAAAATCGGGAACACCGTTTGCCACCGCGATGTTTGTGACGCTGCCGTTGTCGATGTCGTCTTGGGTGACCAAATATGTGCCTGTGCATGTCGCAAAATCGGCGGTGCCACCGGGGTTGGTGTCTTGGATGACAGTTTTATCGCAGGAAACAGTCGAAATCTTGTCATCTGCAACAGACAGTTGGCGGATTGGAACCGACCCGATGTTCGTGATGATGTAGCTGTACGCAATAGCCTCACCGACGGTCGTAAAATCCGTTTTATCCGCTGTTTTCTCAAGACTATAACCCGGCGCAACGGTCACAATGTCGGTGTTGCTGAGCGTTGGACCGCGGCGGAAATCCCAATAGTTGTCGTTAGGATCATCATCGCGGACCTGCGAAACGGTCTGACCAGTCTACAGAATATTCGACAACAGTGCTGAGTTCGTGGACGAAAACCAGCCGGTGTCATACGTCCGGTTGCCAAAACCAATGCCCGAGCTGATCAGCTGCGTGCCGTCAAGGTTGGTGTTTTGCGTCGGGATGTTCGTCCAGTTGCCGAGGTTGAAACCGTTGATCAGCAGATCGATGTTGTTGGCATCAAACTGGCCTGCTTGGGTGTCGCCATCATAGGCGGTGAACCGGACGTAAATGTTGGAAATCGAACCACCAAAATAGGTTGCGCAAGTGCTGAACCCACAATCCAGACTGATCAGATCATTGATGGTAAACGGGTTGCCGCGAAAACGCGTTGGCTGTCCGTTGCTGTTGAATCCGCGAAACGCGCCCGTGGGGTTCGAGAACTGAAAATATGAGTTACCATTTGCCCCGACCAACACGATCGCGACACCGCCTGCTTCGGGGTAATCGGCCGGTAGCGTCAGTGTTGTTCCGGGAACGGAGCGGGTGAATTGCGTCGCGTTGGCTGTTGTTGCAATCACCGCAAACACCATCGCGACGACTCCGGCACTTAGCTTTTTCAAGTAGCTCATCAAATCTCACACCCTTGCTACGCCGGACAACCAGAGGCTGAGAGTTCATTTCAGCTACGTAAGCAATTTCTTGCCGTTTTTCGGAAGGGGGAAATTTTAGAAAGAATTGACCGTCGCATGCCGCCCGCCCAAAAGTGGCGCATTGGCAACAACTTTGCGGGCTCTCAAAATTCGAGTTGGCCCAAGATTTTCAGACGACATCAAATGAATAGCGCGAGCCAAAAATAATCAAACGAATAGCGCGAGCCAAAAATAATCCAAGGCTCAATCTAAAGTTTGTTTCGCCCCAAGCACGGATCGTACCTAAAATCGTTGCAAATCAAGGGTGTCCTCGTCATATTCTGATGAATGGGACAGCAAAGGCTTGCTTTTGTTACGATTCCATCAAAAACCATGACATAAAATCAGGGAGATGAAACATGTTTGGGACCTTAAAAACCCTCGCCATCGGAGCAGTCGCAGCACTGGCCGTAACGGCAGCCTCTGCGCAAGAATTGAAATTCTTTACCATCGGCACCGGCGGCACGGCGTACACCTACTACCCGGTTGGCGGCGTTATCGCGAACGCGATTTCCAAACCACCAGGCTCGCGCGAATGTGGCGAAGGCGGATCATGCGGCGTTGACGGCTTGATCGCCTCTGCCGTGTCCTCACGTGGTTCGGTCGACAACGTGAACGCAATCATTTCCGGCTTGCGCAACTCTGGTTTCGCACAATCTGACGTTGCTTACTGGGCCTACACCGGCACGGGCACGATGGAAGGCAAAGAGCCAGCCAAAGACCTGCGCACCATTGCCGCCTTGTTTGAAGAGCACATTCACCTCGTTGCACTGGCCGACAGTGGCATCAATTCTGTCGCTGACCTAAAGGGCAAACGCGTTTCTTTGGACGAGCCGGGTTCCGGCACCTACGTTGATGCGAAACTGATCCTGGATGCCAATGGCCTGTCCGTTGACGACGTCACAGCCGAAGCCCTCAAAGGTGGCGCTGCATCTGAAGCGTTGCGCAACGGCAAAATCGATGCGTTCTTTGTTGTGACCGGTTACCCAACGGGTTCCTTGGTCGAACTGGCCTCTGCGACAGACATCAAACTGGTGCCAATCGATGGTGCCGGCGCCGAAGCATTGATCGCCAAATACGGCTTTTTCGCTGCTTCCGACATCCCAGAGGGCGCATACGAAGGCGTTGCAACAACTCCGACAGTTGCGGTTGGCGCACAGTGGTTCACGAATGCCAACGAAAGCGACGACCTGATCTATGAGATCACCAAAGCCTTGTGGAACGACGAAAGCCGCAAGTTGCTGGACGTGGGTCACGCCAAGGGCAAAACCATCACGCCTGCCACCGCGTTGAACGGTGTTGGTGTGCCTTTGCACGCTGGTGCGGAACGCTTTTACAAAGACGCTGGCTTGCTGAAGTAAGCCATTCGAAACAAGACATTGGCCCGAGCGTAGACCCTGCGCTCGGGCTTTCTCAATCTTAAGGTGCCGCTATGACTGCCGAAACAAACGACCGCGAATTGACCCCCGAAGAGCTGGCCGAGATTGAACGTAAATATGACCCTGAAACGGCGTTTCGCCCCACGGGCAAGCAGCTTGGTTTCGTGATCGCCGCCTTTCTTGTGTCGATGTCGGTCTACCATTTCTACGCCTCAGGTTTTGGCCTGATCCGCGAACTTTTGCACCGCGGCATTCATCTGAGTTTCGTCCTCGGCCTCGTGTTCCTATTGTTCGGGTTTCGCAAAGAACACGGCACGATTGTGCGCGGCGGGATCACCCGCATCCAAGGCGTTCCGATCCTTGATCTGGTGTTTTCCGTGCTGGCCGTTGGGGCCGCTTTGTACCTGCCGTTGCTCCCGCCGGAAATTGTCTCTGAACGTGTCGGCAACCCGTCGCAATCGGATGTGTTCATGGGCACCGCCCTGCTACTTTTGACGCTTGAGGCGACCCGCAGATCCGTTGGCCCGACCCTGCCAATCATCGCGTTGTGCTTTGTTGCTTTTGCTTTTTTCGGACCATGGATGCCCGGCGCGCTCAAGCACGGTGGGTCTAGCTGGCTTGGCATCATCAACCATTTGTACATGACAAACCAAGGCATCTACGGCGTCGCCATCGGCGTTATGGCGCAATATGTTTTCCTGTTCATCTTGTTCGGTGTCTTGGCCACCCGCATCGGTTTGGGGCAACTTTTCATCGACATGGCGATGGTCATCGCTGGGCGCTATTCAGGTGGCCCTGCCAAAGTTGCGATCTTTTCATCCGCCTTTATGGGCACGATTTCAGGCTCCTCAATCGCCAACACCGTGACCACGGGCGCGCTGACGATTCCCGCGATGAAACGCGTCGGCTACCCCGCGCATTTCGCCGCCGCGACCGAAGCCACAGCATCAACCGGCGGGCAAATCACGCCGCCAATCTTGGGCGCTGCGGCCTTTATCATGGTCGAATATCTGGAAATCCCGCTGCGTGATGTGTTGGCAGCGGCACTGTTTCCCGCCCTGCTGCACTACTTTGGTATTTTTGTCATGGTTCACCTTGAGGCCAAGAAACTGGGCCTGCGTGGCCTGCGCGCCGAAGAGCTGCCCAAGCTTGGCCTTGTGCTGAAAGATCATTGGTTGTCGATCATACCGTTGATCATTCTGGTCTATCTGATCCTGTCAGGCAAAACGCCGGACTACGCGGCGGTCTACGGGATCATCGCTTGCGTCGTGGTTGGCTTTCTCAACCCGACGCACCGACTGACGATCCCCGATCTTTGGGGGGCACTATCGACCGGTGCCAAAAGCACATTGGCTGTAGGTGCGGCCGCAGCAACAGTTGGCGTTGTCGTTGGCGTTGTCACCTTGACTGGTGTCGGTTTTCGCCTTGGCTATGTGGTTGTGCAAACGGCCACGGACATCGGTGAATTCGTCGGGGGCATCTGGCCGCTAAGCTACTTTACCATCGCGCAATGGGCGCTGTTTTTCTCGCTGGTTTTGATTGCTGTGGCCTGCATCATCATGGGCGCAGGCATCCCGACAACCGCGACCTATATCATCTTGGTCGCTGTTGCTGCCCCTGCCCTTGCGCAGCTGCAAGTACAACCGCTCGTCGCGCACTTCTTCGTCTTTTACTACGGGGTGCTCGCAGACATTACGCCCCCTGTTGCTTTAGCTGCCTATGCCGCCGCAGGGATTGCGGGGTCGAACCCGTTCCAAACTGGCAACACAGCGTTTAGGCTCGGCATCGCCAAAGCCCTTGTGCCGTTCGTGTTTGTCTATTCGCCAGCGTTGTTGCTGGTCGCTGACGGGTTCACGTGGTGGGCGTTCACCTACACGCTGATCGGCGCGATGCTGGGTATCTTTAGCATCGGCGTTGCATTCTCGGGATACCTGATCGCACCATTGAAAACATGGCAGCGCTGGTGGATCGGACTGGCATCATTTTTGTTCATCGCACCGGGCGTGACGACAATGGCGATTGGCCTCGTTTTGGTCGCCCCCATCCTGCTTTGGCAGATCCCGCAAAAGCGTGGGCACAGCAGTGAGATCGAGTAAAACCCAGCGCCCAAGACCGACCCTGAGAGGGAATCCGCCGATCAAATTTCAATTTAAAGTGTTATTTTTGAATGGGGTAAGGCTTACAACGGACATTTGAGATCGTTATTTTTTGCTATGCTCTTGCCTGCGTCCACCTCTGACCTACCCTCTTAGTATATTCGATGGAACGATTTGGGGGGCACGGTACTTATGGCACATGCAAGCACCACATTCTGTGAAGACAGATACAGACGGTCTTTTGAGGAACTTAGTTCTCTCGGGCTGAAGTTGCCCGAAGGGTCGTTCGCATTCCTCGCCAGTGAAGTGTTGAACCGGGTCTCGCAGCATGCCGCCTTGCAAAATCAAATGCCGATCCAAACCACCGATGCGGAGATCGAAGAACTGTCTTTGGCGCTGATTTCCCAGCAAAGCGATGCGGGATCACAGTTCATTTTTGACCTCCAAAGCAAAGGCGCTTCTGTCGAAAATGTCTACCTTAGCTATCTTGCGCATGCAGCGCGCAGGCTTGGCGTTTGGTGGGAAGAAGATCGCGTCAGCCTGTTGGATGTCACTGTGGGCACTGGGCGTATTTACGCGATCATGCGCGCCATGGCGGACCTGTTCGATCTGCCCGACATTCACCACAACAAAACCGCT
The DNA here is from genome assembly GCA_029251465.1 of Ascidiaceihabitans sp. GTDB lineage: Bacteria > Pseudomonadota > Alphaproteobacteria > Rhodobacterales > Rhodobacteraceae > Ascidiaceihabitans. The sequence continues at coordinate 45,310 of JAQXDI010000057.1, read as the reverse complement.
GTATTCTCCGCAGTGCCCGGCGAAACCCACACATTGGGCGTGCGCATGGCCGCAGATCTGTTCCGCAAAAGCGGTTGGGAAATTGATCTGAAAATCGGCCTGTCGCACGACGACCTTGTGGCTGATCTGGCCAAAAGCAATCACGTGCTGATCGGTCTGTCCGGTGGTGGCGAACACTGTATCGTCGAACTTGCCCGCCTCGTGGTCGCCCTGCGGATCAGCAACCCGAAGGCGCTGATTTTCGTAAGCGGCAACATCGTGACCGAATCCCGCGAGGTCATCGAATCGATGGATGTGGATGCAATGTCGAACGATTTCGAAGAGGCACACGCCCTAATGGACCAGCTTTGGACCCAAGCTAAGGCCTCCGCGCGCGCCAAAAACGTGATCTGAACGGCTAACGTAAGTGTAAATCAAACATTACACTTGCTGGATACGCAAGTGTCAGACTAATCTGACACTATGTCAGCATTTGATACTTTTCCAGATCCACAATCCGCGCGCCGTTTCCCGGAGCCAGCCGCAGCATTGCGCCTGATCAAACCTATTACATGGTTCCCGCCAATGTGGGCCTATCTGTGTGGCGTCGTGTCTTCGGGTGCGTCCGCCGAGGGCAAAATCGGGCTGGTTATCCTTGGCGTCGTTTTGGCCGGTCCTGTCGTTTGCGGCATGAGCCAAGCGGCAAACGATTGGTGCGACCGCCATGTGGACGCAATCAACGAACCTGATCGCCCCATCCCGTCAGGACGCATTCCGGGCCGTTGGGGTTTGTGGATCGCATTGGCCATGTCGGTACTATCCCTCGTTGTCGGCTACCAGTTAGGCCCTTGGGGCTTTGGCGCGACCGTCTTTGGCGTCCTTGCGGCGTGGGCCTATTCGGCTGAACCTGTGCGCCTCAAGCGCTCTGGCTGGTGGGGGCCGGGACTGGTCGGACTGTGCTACGAAGGATTGCCGTGGTTCACGGGTGCTGCCGTTTTGTCCGCAGGTGCGCCGTCTTGGCAGATCGTCGCGATTGCCGCGCTCTATGCAATCGGCGCACACGGCATCATGACCCTAAACGATTTCAAAGCGCTTGAGGGCGACCGCAAGACGGGCGTGAACTCACTGCCCGTCACGCTGGGGCCAGAGCGCGCAGCCAAGGTCGCCTGCTGGATCATGGCCATCCCCCAAATCATCGTCATCGGTGCACTAACGCTGTGGGACAAACCGTGGCACGCATTGGCAATCACCGCTGTCTTGATCGCACAACTGGCCGCGATGCGTGTCTTGTTGCGCGACCCGAAAGGCAAAGCGCCGTGGTACAACGGCACCGGCATCACGCTGTACGTTTCGGGCATGATGATCGCGGCCGTCGCACTGCGAGGCCTGTCATGACGCTCAGCTGGACACAGATCGCGCGGCTTGGGCTGGTGCAAATGGCGCTGGGTGCGATTGTGGTTTTGACCACTTCGACGCTGAACCGCTTGATGGTTGTTGAATACGCACTGCCTGCCATTCTGCCCGGCGCGCTGGTCGGGTTGCACTACGGCATCCAACTGTCACGACCGCGCTGGGGCTTCACGTCTGATACAGGCGGCAACCGGACCCGTTGGATCATCGGTGGTATGGCAATTTTGGCGCTGGGTGGCTTTGGGGCTGCCTTTGCGGTGACCTTGTTTGAGCAAAGCTTTGGTCTCGGGATCGCCCTGTCCGTGCTAGCCTACGCGTTGATCGGCATTGGCGTCGGGGCCTCTGGCACGTCGTTGTTGGCGTTATTGGCAAGCGCCACCGCCCCGCATCGTCGCGCGGCGGCAGCAACGATCACGTGGCTGATGATGATCTTTGGGATCGCGATGACCGCTGGAATTTCCGGCAGCTTTCTGGACCCTTTTACGCCTGCCCGTTTGCTAAGCGTTGTCGCAGTTGTTGTAACCGCCGCCATGCTGCTGACGATTGTCGCCGTGGGGCGGATCGAACGGCATGTGCACGCACAACCTGAAACCCAAACGCCAACGCCGTTTTGGGAAGGCATGACGCAGATTTGGGCCGAACCGAAAACCCGCAATTTCACGTTGTTCGTGTTCCTGTCGATGAACGCCTATTTCATGCAGGAACTGATCCTTGAACCATTTGCCGGCCTCGTTTTCGCCTTTACGCCTGGCCAATCCACAGCCCTAAGCGGTGCGCAAAACGGTGGTGTTTTTGTCGGTATGCTGACCGTCGGAATTGCAAGCACAGCACTCAAGATCGGCGCGCTGCGCAGTTGGGTCGTGGCGGGTTGTCTTGGCTCTGCCGCCGTCCTTGGCATGATCTGCATGGCGGGACTTGGCAGCACAGCGGTTCCGTTCACCGCCCTTGTGGTGGCGCTCGGGTTCTTTAACGGCATGTTCGCAGTCGCAGCGATTGGCGCAATGATGAGCCTCGCATCCCAAGGACGCGGCCAGCGCGAAGGCACCCGCATGGGGCTGTGGGGTGCCGCCCAAGCAATGGCCGCTGGTTTCGGCGGGCTTGCAGGGGCCGCAGCCGTCGATGTTGCACGCGGGTTTTGGGCAGACGGCCCCGCCTTTGGAATTGTGTTCGCGGCAGAGGCCGCATTGTTCCTTGCCGCCGCGATCATGGCCGCACGGGTTATGGAAAATTCAGCGCAGCCACACGCCGCGCTCGTACCGGGAGAATAGCGATGTATGACGTAGTTATTATCGGAGGTGGCCCATCAGGGGCCACAGCGGCCGAAGATCTCGCGCGATCAGGCAAATCAGTCGCGTTCATTGACCGCGATGGGCGGATCAAACCCTGCGGTGGTGCAGTTCCTCCTCGGTTGATCCAGGATTTCGACATTCCTGACAGCCAGATCGTCGCCCGCATCAACACCGCGCGCATAATTTCGCCCTCGCAACGCCACGTCGATATTCCGATCGAAAACGGTTACGTTGGCATGGTCGACCGCGAACATTTCGACGAATTCCTGCGGGTCCGCGCCCACCGCGCAGGGGCGCATCGGTTCACCGGCACGTTCATCCGCATTGATCGTGACGCGGATGGCACCAAAGTCATCTACCGCGACAAAGCGTCCGGCAATCAAATGGAGCTCGCAACCAAGCTGATCATCGGCGCAGACGGCGCACGATCCAACGTCGCCAAAGCCGAAGTCCCCGGCTGCGAAAAAATCCCGTATGTCATCGCGTATCATGAAATCATCGAAGCCCCCGACGCGCGCGAAGGATACGACCCACTGCGGTGCGACGTGATCTACGACGGCGCGATTTCGCCGGATTTCTACGGTTGGGTTTTCCCCCACGGCAAATCCGCGAGTGTTGGCATGGGCACTGGCATCGACGGCGTTGATCTAAAGAAAGCAACGGCAGAATTGCGCGCTGCGTCTGGCTTGCAAGACTGCAAAACCATCCGCAAAGAAGGCGCGCCTATCCCACTGCACCCCATGGATAAATGGGACAACGGCAGCGATGTGGTGCTGGCTGGTGACGCCGCTGGCGTCGTCGCCCCGTCGTCCGGCGAGGGCATTTATTACGCGATGGTCGGCGGGCGCGTGGCGGCAACGGCGGCGGCCGCGTGTTTGCAAAGCGGGCGGGTCAAAGACTTGCAATTGGCGCGCAAACTGTTCATGCGCGAACACAAAGGTGTTTTCAAAGTGCTCGGAGCCATGCAAAATGCCTACTACCGCAGTGATGCGCGGCGCGAACGGTTCGTGTCCTTGTGCCACGATGTGGATGTGCAGAAATTGACGTTCGAGGCCTACATGAACAAGAAACTGGTCGCAGCCCGCCCCTTGGCACACCTGAAAATCGGGATCAAAAACCTGGCCCATTTGACAGGCATCGTATCCGAGACGCGCATCTAATGACGATCATGATCCCCGCCTGGATTGACGGCAAATTGCAACCCTTTGAAAAGCTGGCGGCGCACCAACAAGGCGTGCGCCACATGGCTGTTTCGGTGTTTGTGATGGCGCAAGGTAAGGTGCTGATCCAGCAACGCGCGTTGGGCAAATATCACACGCCGGGCCTGTGGGCGAACACCTGCTGCACGCACCCGATTTGGAACGAGGACATGACCGTTTGTGCCGTGCGCCGTCTGGATGACGAGCTTGGGATCAAGGGGTTAACCCCTGTTCATCGCGGCGAAGTTGAGTACCGTGCGGACGTTGGTGGCGGTTTGATCGAGCATGAAGTTGTCCAAGTTTTCTTGGCCGAAACCACGCTGGATCTGGCGCTAGATTTGAACCCGGACGAGGTCATGAACACCCGCTGGGTCGATTATCACGAACTGATCGCCGAGGTGCACCGCGAGCCTGAAAAGTTCACACCGTGGCTTAGCATCTACCTTGCCAAACACAGCGATTTGATCTTTGGCGACGCGCTCGCGTCCTAAGATCGCTACACCTCCAGCAATGTCCCAAGACCGGCTGCTTGCATCGCGCTGGCAGCGATATCTGTCGCCGTCAGACCCGCGTCCGCATACATTGCATCTGGTGCTGCTTGGTCGATGAAACGATCCGGCAGCGTCATTGTGCGCACCGCAAGGTGACCGTCCAACAGCCCTTCGTTGGTAAGGAAGTGCAAGACCATCGCCCCAAAACCACCTTGCGCGCCTTGTTCAACCGTCATCAACACGCGGTGCTGTTTGGCAAGCTGGCGGATCAATGCGTGATCCAGTGGTTTAGCAAAACGTGCGTCCGCGATGGTCACAGAAATCCCGTTGGCCTCAAGCATTTTGGCGGCTCTGCGGCTTTCCCCCAGATGCGCGCCAAACGACAGAATGGCGATGTCTGATCCGTCTTGGATGATGCGGCCCTTGCCGATTTCCAGCACCTCGCCCATGTCAGGAATTTCAACGCCTTCGCCTTCGCCGCGTGGGTAGCGGAACGCGATCGGACCGCTGTCGTGCGCAGCTGCAGTGGCGACCATGTGCACGAGTTCAGCCTCGTCTGCGGCGGCCATCACGGTCATGTTTGGCAGGGCAGAAAGGTAACCCACGTCGAAGGCGCCTGCGTGCGTGGCCCCATCGGCACCGACCAAACCGGCGCGATCAATCGCGAAACGCACCGGCAGGTTTTGCAAGGCAACGTCATGCACGATCTGATCGTAGCCGCGTTGCAAAAACGTCGAATAGATCGCGCAGAACGGACGTAACCCACCAGCAGCAAGGCCTGCCGCAAAGGTCACGCCGTGTTGTTCTGCGATGCCAACGTCAAAGACGCGCGCGGGGAATCGGTCTGCCAGAATATCGAGCCCCGTGCCCGACGGCATCGCGGCAGTAACTGCGACGATCTTGGAATCCGTCTCGGCATGTTTGGTCAACGCGGTTCCGAACACCTTGGTGTAGGACGGTGCGTTCGCGCGTTTCTTGGCCTGTGTACCGCTGGCCACGTCGAATTTTGCAACGCCGTGGTATTTGTCAGCGGATGCTTCGGCGGGGGCGTAGCCTTTCCCTTTGACCGTGCAGCAGTGGATCAAAACCGGGCCTGTGGCGCGGGTGTGTGCAGCGCGCAAAACGCTGAGAACCTGTGTCAGATCGTGACCGTCGATGGGACCGATGTACTGGAACCCCAGTTCTTCGAACATCGTGCCGTTGCCGCCTGTGACGCCAGTCACCAGTTGGCGTGCGCGGCGGGCGTGGTCGCGCAAGGGGCCGGGCAAGGCTGTCTCAAACCCTTTGGCCATCGTGTGCAATTCGCCCAGCGGTGAGGCGTACAAACCGGACAAATATTTCGACATGGCACCGACGGGCGGCGCGATGCTCATTTCGTTATCGTTCAGGATCACGAACATACGCCGGCCTTCGGCCCCTGCGTTGTTCAGTGCCTCGTAGGCCATGCCCGCGCTGATCGACCCGTCGCCGATCACGGCAACCGCATCGCCGGTGGGCTGACCCATGTCGCGTGCGACAGTAAAACCCAACGCGGCTGAAATCGAGGTCGAACTGTGCGCTGCTCCAAACGGGTCGAATTCAGACTCGCTGCGTTTGGTGAAGCCAGACAGTCCGCCCTCTTGGCGCAGGGTTGGCATGCGCGCGCGGCGTCCTGTCAGCACTTTGTGTGGGTAGCATTGGTGGCCCACATCCCAGATGATCTTGTCGCGTGGGGTGTCAAAAACAGCGTGCAGCGCAACCGTCAATTCAACCACCCCAAGGGATGACCCCAGATGACCGCCCGTTTGGGCAACCGCATTGATGACTTCGCCGCGCAGTTCATCCGCGAGCTGGCCCAGTTGGGCGTCGCTGAGTGATTTCATGTCTGACTGTTCGCTCACGCGGTCCAGGATCGGGGTGTTGGGACGGGACATGGGATGTCCTTTCATCTGCATAAGATGGGTTGTGGCTAGGCCTGATGGCCGGGGAACAGATGACGCGTCGCCCTAAAGCTGGCGACATCTGTCTCCCGTAGCCAACAGGAGTGTCGGGGTGTCGAGCCTCCGACGTATCAGGGCACCCAAGGGACCGGGTTTCCTAATCTGGGGTGGGCGGGGCGAAACAGATCGCCCAAGCGCCCAAAAGTTTAGACCAATTCGGTGTCTTTGACCGTCAGGTTGAACGAGAACGGCGTTGGGTCTTCGGTCTCGCGGGATTCATCGGGCAACAGATTGCCGATGCCGTACAAAGTCCAAATTCCAAAAACCAGCACGAGGCAGAATGCAGCAGCGTACCCCGCCCCTTTCAGCATCAGCGCCAAGACATCGGCGCGCAGGCGAAAACTGGGGTCTGAAGAGGTTCTCAGGTAGTCGTTGTTATCACTCATGATTGCTCTCCTTTGTTAATCAAGCGGTGCGTAGCCGTGGACCTGCGCCCAGACGAACCAGTTGTCGACAACCGTGCCGGTCAGCAAAATACCGATGCCGCCAGTCAATGGCGTCAGCACTGCGAACCACCACGCCCAACGGTGGATACCTTCCATCGTGGCGTTGAAGCCCATCGTCCAGCGCCAGAATAATGCGGCGCGTTCGGAGGCGGTGCCCCGATCAACGATCTGTTCGATTTCGCGTTCACCGCCATAGCGCGACACGGCCAGAATGGTCGCGCCGTGCATCGCAAACAGCAGGGCAGATCCGTAGAGGAACGCAATGCTCAGCGCGTGGAACGGGTTGTAGAACAGGTTGCCGTAGGTCAGCGAAAACAGGTTGGTCCAATCAAGGTGCGAGAAGACGCCGTAAGGCACAGCTTCGGACCACGACCCCATCAGGATCGGACGGAACAAGCCCAGCACAAGCACCAGCCAGATGGCGGATGCAAAGGCCCAGCTGACGTGTTTGCCAAGGCCCAGTTCTTCGGCGCGCCGGTAAGTTCTGACCCACCACGCCATGATCGACACAAGAAAGAAGAACGACGCGATGACCCACCAGCCGCCTTCGTCTAGCGGTGCCATGCCAAGCCCGTATTCTTCGGCAGGTGGTTCCAGCGACAGCCAGAACAGATCCCGCATGAACAGAGCTGGTGAATAGTCCACCTGTGCCCAGAAATTCATGCCGATGATAAAGAACCATACAAGGCCTGTGGCCAGCGAAACCAGCCCGAATGGTCCCAGATAGATTGGCCCCAATTGTGCGTTGCCAAAGAGACCCGCCAGGGATGAAAAGGTCGCAGATTTCGTGCGTTCCCGATCAAGCGTGCCGTTCGGGTCAAGACCCATTTCCGGCGGTCCCTGAACTTGAACCTGTGTGAAGATATTCTGATATTCAGCCATTTTTCATCCCCTCCTACAGGTCAGCCCACCAGGGCAATTCAGCGTACCAATCCCACCACGCGCTCCACTGGTCGAACCAGATGGTGCCCGAGATCACGATGCAGATCGCGCTCCAGACAACCGCGCTGAGGGCTAGAAACAGACCCAAGCGGTGGATACCGAGTGGCCCGATCGAATAGCCGACCAGATCGCGGAAATACGTATCTTCGTGATCCGGTGTGGCGATCTGTTTGCCTTTGCCCGGATTGACCGCGGACAGAACCAGCGAGCCGTGCAAGGCCAGTGCAAAACACGTCGTAAAGAAGAACGTGATCGCGATCATATGGGCCGGATTGTAGTGAAAGTTACCGTAGGCGTAGCCCACATTGTTCACCCAATCGAGGTGGCTAAAGATGCCATACGGAAATCCGTGCCCCCATGCGCCCAGCAAAACAGGGCGGATGATCACCAGCGTCACATAGGCCAAAATCGCGATGCTAAAGGCAAACGGTACGTGGTATCCCATGCCCAGCTTGCGGCAGATTTCGACCTCGCGCATCATCCAGCTGATAAAGGCCATGGTCGCGCAGAAGGTGATAATTTGCCAAAGTCCGCCTTCGGCCAGAGGGGCAGCACCCAAACCGACCTCGAGTGCGGGTGGGTTGATCGAAATCAACCACGGGTTCCAGGTGTCGCCAAGGGCTACACCGTAGAAAATCAGCAATGTACCGAGGGCGGCAAAAAAGAACGTCGTGACGCCGAAAAAGCCGACATAGAAGGGTCCCACCCAGAAGTCGAACAGATCACCGCCAACCAAAGTCCCGCCCCGGACCCGGTATTTTTTCTCGAAGCTGAGCTGAGCCATCTTCATCCTCCTTAGTGCGCGGTTCCTGTCGAAAACAGAAACACGGGCGCGCGTCGTTTTTAATAAATCTGTGAGGTTTGCTAGGGGCGGCCGGAACCGCCCCAAGCATGATTTCTATGCCGAATTATTCGCCAGCTTCTGCCACGCCAAAGGCGCGGTTAAACCAGTTGGTTTCAGGATTGCTGAGCAGGACGAGGTGAATCATCGCTGCCAGCAAAAAGAGAAACACACCCTGTGCCACGAATACGCGACGTGGGTCGAAAACCAGCCAGATCTTGTAGAACTGTGCCATGTTAATTCCTCTCCGTTACCAAGCAAACCAAGGCAGTTTGTAATACGTCAGTGCGTGAGCCACAACCGCGATGGTCGTGAAGATCCAAAGACCGCTCATGTAGACGGAGTGCAATTCCTGCGCTTGTTCGTCTGAAAGACCTGTGAAAGACAAGTCGGATTTATCAGCCATTTTTTTCTCCTGAAAATATGTACTGACGCCGCGCTCCCCCCGCGGCTGGGCTACGACAAAGGTTCATCCCTTGCCCTAATCCACCACTCCGGGGGGGAGTGGCGAATTTGATGTAACCCATCGTCTCGACCCGACGGATTGAATTCGATTTACGCTGAGAATATTCTCGGCGTGATGATCTGCGCTTGGCTCCACGCAGCTTTGATGGGGCCGCGTTCCGGCAGCTCCATGCGACGTGCAGCCGACAGGCCCCACGTCAAAAACGCGAGCGGCAAAGTGGCCACAAAGATGACGGTAAAATACGCGTAGTATTCCCGCATCGGCGCGGCATGGCTGCGACGCTCACGTGTTGGTGCTTCGTGTGTGAAATCAGTCATTTGGTTCCTCCCAAAGCTGGTTGAAGTCCCTGAACGGTTTCCAGAACGACCCGCTCGTCCCCTTGGTCAAGCGCGCGCTTTTCAGCGGCATCCCGAAGGGTCTTGGCGGCGGAAATCCGTGTCAGGATCGGGTGGCTTGCTACGAGTTCATCGAGCATCGCCTGCGCATCGCCATCCCAAGGGAAGTCGCGGCGCAAAGTCGTTGGTGTGGCCTCGGCGGCGTCCATATCCGTGCCCAGTGGCAGGATGTGGAACAGCGCGTCAAACAGGCCATTGCAGACCTCTTGGACCAAATAAGTCGCCCCCGCGTAGCCCATAAAGGGCGTTCCCGTCGCGCGCCGAATGGCGGCCCCCGGAAAGCTTGCAGGGATAAAGGCCGGCGCGGGGCCAAAGCCCGCTTTCATCTCGGCCAGATACATCTTTTCGTTGATTGACCCGAACACGATCAAGGGCCGCTTTTGGTGCATCCAAGCGCGCACTTCGTCGTTGTTGGTTTTCTTGCCACGCGTGCGGGCGACCGCAAAGGCGCAGGGCAAACCCAGATCGTTTTCAAGGAAGTTCCGAATGCCACGCGCGTAGGTTTCATTGGCCACAATCGCGAATGACGCGGTGGCGAAAAAGTCCTGCGTGACAGAGCGCCACAAGTCCCAGACCGGCTTGATCGTCGAATGCTTTTCGCGCTCGATAAACGGCTCTGGGTCTAGCCCCAGCATCTCGCCCAACTTGCGCAGGAATTTTGTGGTTGAAACGATGCCCACGGGCGCTTGCAAGTACGGTTTTTGCAGCACCTCGCACAGGCCACGCCCAAATTCACGGTACATGCAGATGTTCACGTCCGCGTTCACAAGCCCACGCATTTCAGACACATGCGCGCCCAGCGGCATCACCATATTGACGTCAGCGCCGATGCCTTCGACGAGACGCCGAATTTCAGCCAGATCAGACGGCATGTTGAACGTGCCGTACATCGGACCGAGAATATTGACGCGTGGGGCGGCATCCTCTTCGCGTTTTTTCTCGGGCGGCATACGACCTTTGGTCATGCCAAATTCGGTAAAGATCCACGTCATCGCGCGGTCTGCGGATTCCCACTGATCCTCATCAATAGTGCGTGGTAAGAACCGCTGAATGTTGGTGCCTTGGGGCGTCACGCCGCCGCCGATCATTTCGGCAATCGATCCGGTTACGACCACGGCTGGCAGCGCGGGATCAAGGGTACCCCACGCGCGTTTCATCGCCTCTTCGGTGCCCGATCCCATCTCGTCTTCGCCAAGGCCCGTTACCACTATCGGCAACTCGTGTGGGGGCAATGCGTCGGTGTAATGCAGCACAGAAGTCACGGGCAGGTTTTCGCAGCCCACTGGGCCGTCGATCACAACTTGCAAGCCTTTGACGGCACAGAACGCGTAGACCGCGCCCCAGTATCCGCCTGCTCTGTCGTGATCCTGGACTAGCATGATGCGGTCCCCGCGCCCGGATTACGACGGGGTGCGAACGCGCATCCTTTGGATACGCTGCCTCGCACGCTGCGAGAATTATGATCTCTCGCAGTCACTAAATCATCTCCGCCGCTTTGGCAGCCTTAGCGGCACGTTCCAGTTTCTTGGCGTTTTGCGCGCGGAATTGCGGTTGCAGGTTCGGGGAACCTTCCCAAACACCGGCAGTGTCTTTGTGCCCGACGCCCTCAAAGAATTCGCGCATGTGATCCATGCGTTCTTTGTTGGCCATGGCACCGTTGACAACTTCGGCGAGCGAACCAGCCCCCGCGACGCCCATAAGCGGACGCGCGGAAATCAGGTTGGTGAAATACAGGGACGGAATGCCCATCTCTTTGCCCTTCTGGACAACGGGCGTGGTGCCGATGGCAAGGTCCGGTTTGATCGCCTCCATCGCGGCGCAATCATCCTCAAGCGAGGCGCGGAATTTAACCTTAACGCCGCGCGCCTCAAGCCATGCGGCATCATCCGCTGACCAAGGTGTTTTCGGACAAGCCGTGCCAACATAAGGAATGTCAGCGCCGCTTTCGATCAACAAACGCGCGACCAGCAATTCGCTGCCCTCGTAGCCTGACAGGGTGATCGTGCCTTTGACAGGCTTGGCCGCAAGGGCCGCTTTGATCGCTGGCAGAAATTGGTTTTGCGCCTCTGCAATCTGGCTTGTGGGGATGTTAAACGCGTCCCCGATGCTGGCCAACCACGCAGCCGTGCCATCATGACCGACGGGCGCAGAACCGATGACAGGGCGCCCCGCGGCTTGGAATTCACGCACCGATGCGGTGTAGAACGGATGGATCGCAGCCACGGCCCCGCAATCCAGCGCGCCGTAAAGTTCACGCCATTCGCGGCAAGGCACAACCGGCCCCGCAGCTAGCCCAAGCGGGGCCAACATTTGCCCGATCATCATCGGATCAGCCGGGAACATTTCGCCGAGCAGGCTGACTGTCGGGCGGTCTGATTTGCCAGAGGCGGGCATTGGCACGGGACCTGCCTCGATCTCTTTTCGCGCGTAGTTCAGCATCGCACCGGCCAACACGTCTTTGGCTTCGGCGTGGGTCGGAATGCCAAAACCCGGCACGTCGATGCCGACAATCCGCACGCCGTTGATCTGCTCTGGCAGCAGGCGCAAAGGCACGCCTGACGCGGTCGGCACACAGAGGTTCGTGACCACAACGGCGTCTAGTTTTTCAGGGTCGGCAATGTCGTGAACCGCCTCGCGGATGTCCTCGAACAGCTTGCCTGTGACCAGCGTTTCTGAATTGAACGGCACGTAGCCAACAGATCGGCGCGCGCCGTAAAAATGCGACACGAACGTCAGCCCATAGACGCAACAGGCCGACCCTGACAGGATCGTGGCTGTACGTTTCATCCGCAAGCCAACGCGCAATGATCCAAATGCAGGGCACATGGATTGAGGCTGGTCGTGCGGACCTGTCGGGTAATCTTTGGCGTATTGATCCAGAATTTCGGACTTGCCGGCCATACGCGCGGCGTGGGCCATTTCGGACCCGGCGTGACAGCCCAAACCGCCTTCAGGCAGTGGCGCATCGTGGCCTTCGACTTCCGTGCCGGTTTCGACCGCTACCGCGTCCGCGTCGTCATATGTGACTGGACCATTCAAAACTGGTGCCCTGTCGTGAACATGCTTTGCGTATTGCCTTTGGCGATGGGTCCAGATTTGCAGCGAGGATCAAATTCGCGGTTGCATTTGTCGCTATTCAGCTGATTAAACATCGAGTTTCGCTCAATTGAATCAAACACTTGCTGGATGATCATTTCGACGTCACACTTCATCGTACACGACCTCCAGGCTTTCGACCGGCATGCCGTATTTGCCACGCATGTCTTCGGCTGTGGCTGGAACCAACGTGTAATCGCCGCCCGTGTCTTTGGCGTCAAACAGGCCCAAAAGACCGTCCTGATCCAGCGGGGCCGGACGCACCGGTGGGGCAATTGAAACCGCATCACCAAGTTCGGCAAACAACGCGCCCCATTGGGATTCAGAGGTGCCAACAATCTGGTAATTCGCCGATTTCTTGCGCAAATCATCGTCTTGCGGGATCGCTGCGAGGACCGGAATATCGACGGCTTTGGCAAAGGCCGCAGCCTCGCCTGTGCCGTCGTCTTTGTTGATGACAAGACCCGCTACACCAACGTTGCCACCCAGCTTGCGGAAATATTCAACTGCTGAGCACACGTTGTTGGCCACATACAGTGACTGCAAATCATTCGATGCAACAAGGATCACCTTTTGCGCCATGTCACGGGCAATGGGCAGGCCAAAGCCGCCGCACACCACGTCGCCGAGAAAGTCGAGCAAGACATAATCGAAATCCCAGTCGTGGAACCCGAGTTTTTCCAGCAATTCAAAACCGTGGATGATGCCACGTCCGCCGCAACCGCGCCCGACTTCTGGGCCGCCAAGTTCCATCGCGAACACGCCGCCACGTTTGAAACAAACATCGCCGATCTTGACCTCTTCACCCGCCAGTTTTTTCTTGGAGGATGTTTCGATGATCGTCGGACAGGCTTTGCCGCCAAACAGCAGCGATGTCGTGTCAGATTTCGGATCGCAACCAATCAGCAGAACGCGTTTGCCTTGCTCGGCCATCATGTGGCTGAGGTTCGCCAAGGTGAAGGATTTGCCGATACCGCCCTTGCCGTAGATCGCGATGATCTGGGTTTTGGACGTCGGTTCTTCGTTGATGATGTCAGCGAGATCTTCGTGCGCTTCGTCGCGCAAACGCTGATCAAAATCCTTGATCGATCCTTCGCCGTGCAGATTCGGGATATCCAGTGTCATGCGTGACCTTTCCAATCGAGGATCATTTTCAAGCAGCTTTTGTCGGTGAATGCCGTTTCATAGGCCACCGCTGCGTCCGTCGGTTTTGCTGTGTGTGTGATCAGACCGTCCAAAGACAGCGCGTTTGAATCGATCAATGCGCGCGTGGCTGTCAAATCATCGGGCGTCCATTCCGCAGAGATGCGCAGGCGCGCCTCTTTCATGAACGCTGGCGGAAAGGCGAAATTGATCGGGTCCGTGTAGAACCCAGCAAGGACGATCTCGCCGCCTTTGACCAAACGACCAATCAAGTCGCCCAAGATCGATGCGTTGCCAGACACGTCGTAGATAGATTTGTAATCGCGGCGCGGATCGGCATCGGGATGCACCACATTGTATTCGAAATCACCCGCCGTGCGGATGGGGTCGATTTCCCAAACTGTTGGGGCAGGTGCGCCCGCAGCAATCGTCAGGCGTGCAAGCAATCGACCTAAAACGCCGTGACCAACGATCAAGTCAGGAACCGCTTTGCCCGGACCTGCAATTGCGTGACGCGCAGTCGCTGCCAGCGCGAGCAATGCGCCCTCGGCCCTCATCGCGGCGTCAATTTTGATGACCCGTGCGGCGTCGCTGACGAGCAAACTAGACGCGCCACCGAACAGGCCAAACGCGCCCTCGTAGCAATTCGCGCCGGGCACAAAGACACGGTCGCCAGTTTTAAAACCGGAACCGGATGTGGCCTCGACCACATCGCCTGCCGCCTCGTAACCGGGAACCAAAGGATACCCCATGCCAGGAAATGGCGGCATTTTTCCGGACCAGAACAAGTTTTCCGTGCCCGTTGAAATGCCCGAATGGCTCACCTCGATCACAAGATCACCGTCAGTGGGCGCGTTCACGTTCAGCGCCTCGAGCCCTAAATCGCGTGGGCCTTTTAATATGACGGCTGTGGCTTGCAAAAAGGCGTTCCCCCGCTTTGGATTTTCGCGGTCACACCCAAGGAAGACTCGGCTGCGACACTTTGTACTAACTGTAAGGTAAACCTGACACTTTTATCTGTCAATAAACTTAGACACTTTCTTGTGTGCTAACTGTCAGACTTTTCGGACATCGATGCAGCGGGTCACGAATGGGCGCGACGCTTTGGGAAATGTCACCTGTGAAAAACCTGCGTCACGGCACATTTCGCCAATGCTGGCTGCGGATCGCGCCTTGCCTGTGCGCATCGCCAATGTGTACAGCGCGAAATAGACGTCCCCTGCCCGCTCGGGTTTAGTGTCCCCCAGCATCGGTTCGGAAATGATCAAACGACCGCCCGAAGGCAGCGCGTCAAAACATTTAGACAGCAGATCAGCAACAGTTTCGTCGCTGTGATCGTACAAAACCCGAATCAAGCTGATCGCGTCGGCACCAAAGGGAATAGCCTGCGTTTTGAACGATCTGGACTGAACAGTCAGCCGCGATTCCATGCCCGCATTGGCGAACCGGTGCGTGGCGGCAGGGGCAACTTCGGGCAGATCAAACAGCGTCAAATCGATGTTTTTGTACGCTTGCCCAACCGCCCTTAGGAACGCACCAGACCCGCCGCCGACGTCCATCAGCTTGTGAACGCCCATGAGTGAAATCGCGCGCAATGTGTCTTCGGCCACCAACACCTGACTGTCAGCCATAAGGTCAGAATAGGTCGCAGCGACGGCCGGATCCATGTCGCCGCCAAAAACGTAGGGCCAGAAATCTGCCAGTTCGGTTTCGACCTCTCCGCGGAAAAACGCCACGGGATCAGACAGGTCGCGGTACAGCACATCGTGGTGGTCAATCATCTGCACAAGGCCCGGCACACCGACCAGCGCGGCCCCCGTTCGGGTCAATCCAAACCGGCCAGCGCGTTTGTATTTTAACAGCTTGAGGGCAACACCCGCACGCAGCAAAATCTCCATCCGCTCAGGCGGGACTGAGCTGGCCAAAGCCAGTTCCTGCACCGTCGCAGGCCCGTCCATCAAGGCATGAGGTATCTTGAGTTTAACCAAGGCCATCAAGACCTGCGAGTGGCAAAATCCCGCCAACAGATCGAACATTGCCTCGCCTTCGCGCCGCACAAGACCGCGGGTCAGTGGAAAGCCGGCGGCCCATTTCTGGAATTTTCGCGACGCCATAAGACGTGCCTGCCAATTGCCAAAACGGCGCCGCTTGGGCGTCGCAAAGGCAACATCTGCAGGTACGTCTGTCATTTATTCACCCGCGATTTTTGCCGCCTGCGCTTGGCGCCATTTGATCGGCGTCAACACTTCGGCTTGGGCGGTCACCATCTTGGCCAACATCGCCTCGCCCGGGCATTTCGGGATCGAAGAAATCGCGCCACTTAGGATGTCACGCATCCGCCCGATCGCGCCATCGATGCCCAATTCAGTCACCGCATTGGGGCGTCCGTGCAAGTCATCCTGACCGACCGGTTTGCCCAGCGTTTCTTCGTCATAGAGCGCGTCGCGCAAATCATCTGCGACCTGAAAGGCCTCGCCGATGCGGGCACCCAGTTCTTCCCACGGCTCTGCGTCTTGGCCTGCTGCGACGGCACCCATTTGCGTGGCCGCGATGAACAACGCACCGGTCTTGGCACGGTGATAGGCCGACAGATCAATGACCTGTTCGCTTTCCCAGCCTTGCCCAGCACAGATACCGTTTGGCATGCCAGAGCGTTGGGTGAGCACCAGCATAATCTGCGCTGCACGGGCAGGATCGAGGTGGGCAACGCGCGCCAAAATTTCGAACGCCATGATGATCAGGCTGTCACCCGTCAGCACGGCCAAAGGTTCGCCAAACGCACGGTGCACTGATGGTTTCCCACGGCGGGTATCAGCGTCATCAAAGCATGGCAGATCGTCGTGCACGAGCGACGCACAGTGCATCAGCTCAAGCGCTGCGGCAGCCGCATCTGCCAACTCAGGGCGATCATCACCACAGGCAGCTGCGACGCTTAGCAAAATTGTCGGACGGATGCGCGCGCCACCCGGCGTCACGGTGTAGTGCAAAGCAGAGGCCAGCTTGCCCGGCGACGGAGCAGCCTGCCCCGCACGTATAGCACTGGAGATAGCGCTATCTATTCGCGAACTGAAACCCATGCTGTTCTCCGTGAATCTATGTGGTCGATAGGAGTGTAATGTATTGATGACATCGCATGTGTCAACTAAGTTAGACACTATCGCTGTCAACAAAACCGGATTCTCAGCGCAAAGGAGGCGCGATCAATGGTGCAGCCAACTCCAAATGTGACGATCATCGGGGCCGGTATCGGCGGCCTTGCTGCGACCCTGCGCCTGTCACATGCCGGCCTGCGCGTGACGGTGCTGGAACGCGCTGCAACACCGGGTGGCAAGATGCGCACGCTGCCAACACCCGCAGGCCCGGTTGATGCTGGGCCGACGGTTTTAACCATGAAACCGGTGTTTGATGATCTGTTTGCCGCAGTTGGTGCCCGCCTCCAGGACCACGTCACGTTAGAACCTGAACACGTCCTAGCCCGCCATTTCTGGCCCGATGGTGCGCAGTTGGATTTGACCGCTGATAGGCGGGAAAGCGGCGAAAATATCGCGGCGGTCTTTGGCGCAAAATCCGCGCTGGAATTTGAGAAATTCGCCGTCAAAACGCAAAAACTGTTCGATGCATTTGAAAAACCAATGATGCAAGCTGCGGTTCCGACTCAGGCCGCGCTGATTGGGCATGTGATGAAAAATCCATCGCTGATTTTGGCTATGCAACCGCATTTGAACATGGCGCAGTCGGTGCATCGTCACTTCAGCGATCCACGTCTTGCACAGCTTTTTGCCCGTTACGCGACCTACGTGGGTGGCGTTCCGAACAAGGCCCCGTCGATCCTAGGTTTGATCGCCCATTCAGAGGCACAAGGCGTTTGGCGGGTCAAAGGCGGCATGCACACTTTGGCCGTCGCCATCGAAAAACTAGCCGTGAAATTCGGAGCAGAATTTCGCTACAACACCCATGCTGAGCGTATCGAAACCCAGAACGATTGTGTCTGTGCGGTGCAGACGCGCGACGGGCGAATTCCCACCGATGTGGTGTTGTTCAACGGCGATCCGCGCGCGTTGGCGCAGGGGCATCTTGGCCAAACGCCCATCACGGCAATCCCGAATGACGCGACTGAACCGCGCAGCCTGTCGGCCAATGTTCTTAGCTTTGCCGCGCGGGCCCACGGCCTGCCGTTGGCGGCCCACAACGTGTTGTTCGCGGATGATCCACGCGCAGAATACACGCCTTTGGCCAAAGGGCAGCCGCAAACCGATCCCACATTGTATATCTGCGCCGAGGACCATTTTGGCGGATCGATGCCAAGCGATCTTGAACGGTTCGAAATCATCATGAATGCCCCTGCCGTGCCAGATGGCACCACCCACAGCCCGAAAGAGAGACAACAATGCCAGACCCAGATTTTGGACAGGCTGCGCAGCTTCGGCCTGACGTTCACGCCCCAACCACCCGATCAAACGCTGACGATGCCAGCCGACTTCGCACAGATGTTTCCGGCCTCGAACGGATCACTTTACGGACGATCCCCACATGGGATGATGGCGGCGTTCAAACGGCCGACGGCACGCACGGCGCTAAAGGGTCTGTATCTGGTCGGGGGCGGGGCGCATCCGGGGGCGGGCGTTCCGATGGCGACACTTTGCGCACAGCACGCGGCAGGGGCGATCATGCAGGACCTAACTTTGACCTCGACGTCCCGGCAGGCGGATATGCGTGGTGGTATGTCGACGGTGTAAGCGACGATGGCACGCGCGCGGTCTCTGTGATCGGCTTTATTGGATCGGTGTTTTCGCCGTGGTACCATTGGTCGGGACGCGGCGATCCGGCGAACAACTGCTGCATCAACGTGGCGACCTATGGCCCTGGGGGGCGGTTCACGATGACGGACCGTGGGGCATCCGCGCTGCAACGCGCCAACGACACGTTGCGTGTTGGGCCGTCAGACATGCACTGGAACGGCGCGTCATTGACCATCAGCATCAACGAAGTTTCATCGCTGCCGATGGTGTCACGCGTGCGCGGCCAAATCATCGTGACGCCTGACGCAATCACAAATGTTGAACTGCCACTGACCAAAGATGGTGCGCACGTTTGGCGCCCTTTTGCACCGTCTTCGCGCATCTCGGTTCAGCTAGAGGCCAAGGGCTGGCAGTTTGACGGGCACGGCTATTTTGACGCGAATTTCGGAACACGACCGTTAGAACACGACTTTAGCTATTGGACGTGGGGGCGGTATCCGACGGCGGCGGGGGCTACGTGTTTTTACGACGCAGCACGGCGTGACGGGACCGCGTTAGATGCGGCCATTGCCTTTGATCCTGCGGGCAATGCCACGCAGATTGACGCGCCACCCGCGACCCCGTTCAAACGAACTCTGTGGGCTTTACGTCGTGAAACGCGGGCGGATGCGGGAACAATGCCGCACCAGATCAAGCCGATGTTGGACGCGCCGTTCTATTCGCGCTCGGTTGTTCAAACGCAGATCAATGGTGAGGTCGTACAGGGCGTGCACGAGGCGTTGGACCTGAACCGATACCGTTCGCCCGTGTTGAAACCAATGCTGGCTGTGCGGGTGCCAAGGCGGGCAAACTGGACGTTTTAAGCTTTGGATAAGTCCACAGGAACAACGTCGGGATTTAGGCGCGCAACGCTGGCATTTAACGCAGCAGCTACCGTGACCCAGACTAAATAGGGCATGAACGCCAAACCCGCCAAGATGTCCAATTTGAACATCGAGATGGTTGCGCCCAAGACTGCAATCCACAGCGGCACCATAATCAGCAGTGCGCCCTTGATACGACGTAATCCGAAAAACACCGGCGACCACAGGGTGGCGAACGCCCCTTGCATGGCCCAAAACGCCAAGGCGTAAGCGCTGCCTTCGAGCATGCCGACACGTGCGCCCGCGAATGAAATCAACAGGTAAATTGTGGTCCACGCCACCGGAAACACCCAGTCAGGTGGGGTCCAGTCGGGTTTTCTCAGGGTTTTGTACCACTCGCCTGGTGGGAAAACCGCACCAGTCGCACCTGCGCCAACGCATGCCGCCAAGAAAATAAAGAAAAGATAAATGTCCATGAGGCTGCCTAACAAGCGGCTGGGGGGCGTGTCACTCGGCGGCGGTGGAGGCCGCGTCTTCTTGGGTTTTGAGTTGCGCAAGCACCGCAATCAATGTTTCAGCGCGCCCCTTTTGACGTGGGGCTGTCCGTGCTGCGGCCTCCACCAGAAACCGGACCTCGGCCAGCGGTTTCGCGTAAATCACAGGCGATTTCGGCAAGACCATCGTGCTGGCCGCGCGCAGTGCAGACAGGCCAATCAAGCCGAGTTTCTGAGGCTTTGTCGTGCGGGCGCGCATCGTGATGCTGTCGTTGCCGTTGCGTTTCACCGCGCTGCCAATGCCTGCGTAAATGTGGCGCGCTGCAAAAATACCAGAGCGGGCAGACACGGGCAGTGCCGCGATCCCCGCTTCGGATCGGATGTACAATCTATGCGCTTCGGCCAGTAGTTTGCGCACCATACGGCGGATTTCAGGGGTGGCCTTCGGATCGGCAAGGAACGCTTGAACGTCGATGCCCGCCTCGTCCATCCAGTCCATCGGCAGGTAAATGCGCCCTGCGCGCGCGTCCTCGCCCACGTCGCGCGCGATGTTCGTCAGCTGCATCGCCACACCCAAATCACAGGCACGAGCCAAAGCATCGCCGTCACGCACCCGCATCAAAACGCACATCATCGCACCCACGGCACTGGCCACGCGTGCAGAATAATCGCGCACGCCGGACAGCGTGTCGTAGCGGCGTTCAACCGCGTCCCACGCCAACCCCTCAAGCAAAGCTTCGGGCAAGGCGCGCGGCATGTCGAACTGTTCGATGATCGCACAAAACGCGCGGTCTTCGGGTGCGTTGCGCGGGCGTCCTGCATAGGCCAAATCCAAACGGTCACGCAATTCCAGCACCGCGCGGCCTTTGTTGTCGCCCTCATCAACTTCGTCATCTGCAAGTCGGCAAAACGCGTATAGCGCCAGTGCGGGGTCGCGCACCGAGGTGGGCAACAGCTTGGATGCGGCATGAAACGAAAGTGACCCAGTGCGGATCACGTTGCGGCAATGTTCGAGGTCTTTGGGGTCAATCATTCGGCTGCCATCCTTGGCTCTTTCGCGTCAACGTGCATGTCGGGAACCAGCTTGGCCAAGACTTCGGCGCTGGACACAACGCCGGGCAAACCAGCGCCCGGATGCGTGCCTGCACCCACCAAAAACAGGCCTTTGGCCTCTTCGCTGACATTGTGTGGGCGAAACCACGCACTTTGTAAAATACGCGGCTCTAGGGAAAATCCACTGCCGAGCGGGCTAAGGTACCGATCGCGGAATGTCTCTGGTGTGAACACCAGCTCTGTCGAGACACTGTCGCGGAAACCGGGCATGTGTTGTTCAAGCACCTTGGCAACTTTCTCGCGGTAAATCGGTTCTTCGACGCCCCAATCCACGCTATCGTTCCAGCCCAGATGCGGGACCGGCGACAGCACGTAAAACGTGTCATCACCTTGCGGCGCCGCTGTCGGGTCCGTGACCGAGGGGCGATGAATGTACAGGCTCATGTCGTCCGACAGTTTGCCCTTCATAAATATGTCATGCAGTAACCCTGTGAAACGCGGGCCATTGACGATTGTGTGGTGCCCCAGATCCGGCCAGTTTTGCGCCGTGCCTTTGGTGCCGAAATACCAGACGTACAGACCCATCGACCAACAGCTCTTTTTCAGCTTCTGCGTCGTCCAGCGTCGCTTTTTGTGATTGCGCAAAAGGTGGTCATAAGTGTGACCGGCGTCTGCGTTGCTGACAACCAACGATGCCTTAATCATCGATCCATCGTCCATGCGCACCCCTGTAGCAGCGCCATTTTCGATCAGGACTTCATCAACGACAGCGGTGTGCCAGATCATGCCGCCTTGAGCACGCACGACCTTTGCCATCGCATCAGCAATCGCCTGCACGCCACCCATCGCATAATGCACGCCGTATTCTTTTTCGAGATGCGCAACCAAGGCGTACATCGACGTCACATGCGCAGGATCGCCACCGATAAACAGCGGATGAAACGACAACGCCATGCGCAGCTTTTCGTCCTTCACGCGGGCTTTTGCGTGCCCATAGATCGAACGATCTGCGCGCAGCTGTGCAAACTTCGGCAGCACTCTGATGGTCTCCCAAAGCCTATGCATCGGCTTGGCAACCATCCCCTCAAAACCCACGATGTAACGGACGTGACTGTCTTTGAGGAAGCGTTTGTACCCTTTCAGATCGCGCGGGCTGATCTTTTCGACCTCGGCAAACATGCGTTCATCATCCGAACAGGCTTCGAATTTAGTGCCATCCGGCCAGCGAATTTCATAAAAAGGATCAAGCGGGCGTAGATCCACATCGGCGCGGAAATCACGACCGCAATCCGCCCACAGTTTTTCGAAAACCTGCGGCACAGTGACGATGGTTGGGCCCAGATCAAAACGGTGACCGTCTTGCGTGATCGAAGACCCACGCCCGCCTGTGCGATCCAATCGATCCAGCACCGTGACACGGTACCCTTTTGCACCCAAACGCATGGCGGCAGACAAACCACCAAGGCCCGCGCCAATCACAATGGCATGGTTGTCGGTGGGTGTATGCGAGGAATCTGTCTTCATGGCTTAAGGCTAAAGGTGTCTAGTTTAGTTTACAATCCTCTTGTTCACATCTTCCCAAATGCGCATGAATATGTAAGCTTACATTTACACTTTGGGAGAACATGAACAGTGTCGCAGGTTGTCAGCCTCAGCTTTTTCCGCTTTGGGTCATTTGGCTCTCGCCTATGGGCGTTGGGCATGATGGGCCTTGCACGTAGGCCGATGGGGCAAATTCCGGACATCGAATTTTGGAAATTATGCGGCTCTGGCACCGGCGAAGGGTTCACTCCGCTGCCCAACATGGGCGTTTACGCGATTCTTGCGACGTGGCCTGACGCCGAAACAGCCCGCTTGCGAGTGAAAAGCAGCGCGATCTACGGCCGCTACCGCGCCAAGGCCTGCGAAAATTGGACAGTCTTTATGTCCACGGACGTCGCACGCGGGGCTTGGTCAGGTCAAACCCCGTTTGCCGTATCTGACGGCAAAACCGGTGGACCGCTTGCGGCGCTGACCCGTGCAACGATCAAGCCCAGCATCCTTGCGCGCTTTTGGTCGCGGGTTCCGAATATTTCGCACACCATCGGCAAAGACCCCAACGTCGTGTTCAAAATCGGCATCGGCGAAGTGCCTTGGCTGCATCAAGTCACCTTTTCGATCTGGCCGGATGCGGCCACAATGGCCAACTTTGCCCGCACTGGCCCACACGCCGATGCGATCCGCGCCGTGCGCGATGAAGGTTGGTTTACCGAAGAACTCTACGCCCGTTTCTCGCTCTTGTCTGACGAAGGCACTTGGGGCGGGACGTCACCCTTGGCCGAACTGGATCACGCATGAAACAGCCCTTTCCATTTTCCGCAATTGTCGGGCAATCCGACATGAAACTGGCGATGATCTTAACGGCCATCGACCCGTCCATCGGCGGCGTCTTGGTCTTTGGGGATCGCGGCACCGGCAAATCGACAGCGGTGCGCGCGCTTGCGGCGCTGTTGCCCCCGATTACGGCTGTAAAAACCTGCCCTGTGAACAGTGCCGTGCCTGCGGATTGTCCTGAGTGGGCGAATGTCACGACCAAAGAAACCCATGAGATTCCGACACCGCTGATCGACCTGCCATTGGGCGCATCCGAGGATCGGGTGACCGGTGCCTTGGACATCGAAAAGGCGCTGACCAAGGGCGAAAAAGCGTTTCAACCCGGCCTACTGGCCCAGGCCAATCGGGGCTATCTGTACATTGACGAGGTCAACCTGCTTGAGGATCACATCGTCGATTTGCTACTGGACGTCGCCCAATCCGGTGAAAACGTGATTGAGCGCGAAGGGCTGTCGATCCGTCATGCCGCAAGGTTTGTTCTCGTCGGATCAGGCAACCCGGAGGAAGGCGAGCTACGCCCACAACTCCTTGATCGCTTTGGTCTTTCTGTTGATGTGGCATCGCCCACAGACATCGATGAACGGGTCGAGGTCATCAAACGGCGCGATGCCTATGATACCGATTATACCGCGTTCATGCTACGCTGGCAGGCCGAGGACGCGACCCTGCGTGACCGGATCATTTCGGCGCGCAAAACGCTGACCAAGCTAAAAACCTCAGACAAAACCCTGCGTGATGTAGCCGAGTTATGCGTCAAGCTGGGCTCTGACGGATTGCGCGGCGAGTTAACCCTGCTCAAGGCCGCGCGCGCCTATGCCGCCTACCGCGACGACACAGCGTTGACTCGCTCGCATATTCGCGATGTTGCGGCCCTTGCGTTGCGCCACCGGTTGCGCCGCGACCCGCTGGACGAAGCGGGATCAGGCACGCGCGTGACCCGCATTGTCGAGGACGTTTTGGGCGCATGATGGAACCCTGGGACCGTGCAAAAACAGCGCGCGCCCTGCTCGCGATTGATCCCGCAGGTTTGGGTGGCATGACATTGCGCGCCCGCTCCGGCCCCGCGCGGACTGCATTTGTTAACCATATTCCCAAGCCCCACACGCGGCTACATCCGGCAATGGCCACCGATGATCTGATCGGCGGAATTGATCTGGCCAGCACGCTTGAGAGCGGAGCGTTGAAGCGCAAGCGCGGGTTGCTTTATCGTGATACAAAGTTGCTTGTTCTCGGCATGGCCGAGCGGGCTGATCCGCAATTCACTACCCTGCTCGCGCAACGGTTGGACATGGACGATAGCCCCTGTTTGATCGCACTGGACGAAGGCGCGAGCGAGGGCGAAACCTTGCCTGCATCGCTCGCTGACCGGCTGGCGTTCCATGTGAATTTTGACGGGTTAGCGATCAGCGATATAGGGGTTGGGCCAAATGCGTCAGAGACCCAAACATACGGTGGCGTACATTTCCCTGAAACGTTGCATCATGACCTCGTGACCCTTGCAGCCCGGCTTGGCATCGACAGCTTACGCGCCCCGATCTTTGCTCTGCGTGCAGCCAAGGCGCATGCCTTGTTTCGCAGCGATTCCACAGTGCGATCAGAGGATATTGAAATCGCCGTTGCGTTGGTTTTTGCGCATCGTGCAACGCGCTTGCCGCAAGAGGCTGCCGACGACACCCCGCCTGCGCCCGAACCCGAGACGCAATCCGAGGAGCAACAGGAAAACACCACCGAGCTTCCGCAGGAGATTTTGCTAGAGGCAATCAAGGCTGCGCTACCCCCTGATGTTCTCGCGAATTTGGCCAATGGTACCGCGAAACGTGGCAAGGGTGCTGGTAGTGGCAAACGGCGTATTGGCAATCGGCGCGGGCGTCCAATGCCTGCGCGCGACACGCCTGCAAAATCCGGCTCGCGGATCGATTTGATGGCGACATTGCGCGCGGGAATTCCTTGGCAAACATTGCGCAAACGCGCCCTGCCGGATCATGCAGGCGCGATCATCCGCCCGTCAGATTTACGCGCCAAACGCTATCAGGAGCACTCTGATCGGTTGCTAATTTTTACGGTTGATGCGTCAGGCTCTGCCGCGTTGGCCCGCCTCGGCGAAGCGAAAGGTGCGGTGGAATTACTGCTGGCCCAAGCCTACGCGCGGCGCGATCACGTGGCCTTGATCGCCTTTCGGGGCACAAACGCCGAGGTGTTGTTGCACCCCACACGTTCGTTGGTTCAAACCAAACGGCAACTGGCGTCTCTGCCCGGCGGTGGCGGCACACCCTTGGCCACAGGGTTGTCCGCGGCCATCGACATGGCAGATCACGCCAAGCGCAAAGGCCTAACGCCAACCGTGGTTTTGCTGACAGACGGACGCAGTAACATCGCGCTGGACGGCACCCCAAGTCGCGCACAGGCGGCCAGCGATGCCACAGCAATGGCGGATGCCCTGAACCTGCAAGGCACCGACGCCGTTGTGATCGATACAGGCAACCGGCCTGAACGTAGCCTCGCTGATTTGTCCAAACGACTGGGTGGAGCCTACGTTGCCTTGCCGCGCGCGAATGCGCAGCGATTGTCCGTAGCGGTCGCGACCCATTTGGACCAATAACATGGACTGGGCAAAACATTCCCACGACTGGCCCTTGGCAGAGCATTCGCGGTTTGTCCGGCATCTGCCGCACCAATGGCACGTTCAAGAACTGGGCGACGGACCGCAAGTGTTGCTGATCCACGGCGCGGGCGGGGCCACGCAAAGCTGGCGGCATCTGGCCCCTTTGTTGGCGCAAACCCACCGCGTGATCATGGTGGATTTACCGGGTCAGGGGTTCACCAAAATTGGGTCCAAACGCCGCTGTGGTCTGGATCACATGAGCGAGGATTTGCGATCGCTTGCGACGCACGAAGGCTGGGATCCCGTTGCTCTGATTGGGCATTCCGCTGGCGGAGCAATCGCGCTGCGCATGGCAGAGATGATGACCAATCCACCGCCCGTTATCGGCATCAATGCGGCGCTAGGAAATTTCACAGGACTGGCGGGCGTTATGTTTCCGCTGATGGCAAAAGCTTTGGCCGCAATGCCGTTGATCGCTGATTTATTCACCGTTTCTGCCGCGCGCCCGGCTTCGGCAAAGCGGTTGATTGACGGCACCGGATCGATCCTGCCCGAGCACGAGATCGAATACTATCGACGCTTGGTTCGTGATCGCACGCATGTGGATTCGACGCTGGCGATGATGGCGCAGTGGCAGCTTGATCCGTTGTTGAAACGCCTGTCGACACACCCCTCGCGAACCTTGTTGATCACCGGTGACAAAGATCGGGCCGTGCCGCCCATGACCTCTGAACAGGCGGCCAAGCGCATCCCCAATTGCACCACGGTCAGCCTGCCTGGATTGGGGCATTTGGCGCATGAAGAGGACGCAGCTAACGTTGCGGCACTCATTACGGATCACTTGAAGGTTCTCAGCTAGACCGCGCTACGAATCTTTTTTCAGCAGATCATATTTGCGAAGCTTCACATACAGCGACTGACGGGACAGCCCCAGCATTTCGGCCGCAGCGACCCGGTTGTTCGAGGTCATCTCGACGGCCGTTTCGATGCACATCTTTTCAACCACATCCGTGGTTTGCGCGACGATATCTTTGAGCGACTGGCTGCCGATCAATTCGATCAGCGAAACCATGTCCACATCCGTCGCCTGAGAACGCGCGTCTTTTGACGACTCGACCCGATTTGCATCGCGGATCACCAAAACAAACGCCGCGTCATTGCCTGCTTGCAACGAACTGGTCGAAATTTCGACCGACCGTTCAGAGCCATGTTCGCTCACCAGCTTGGTCAGGTACAATCGCATGGCACCGTTGCGGCTGGCGTTCTCGAAAATAACGTTCATATCGACGCTGCCACGCCCCAGGAAATCAGAGACTGCGCGCCCCTTCAGCTCTTGGGTGTTGGTAACGTCGGTTTGGTTCAAAAATGCTTCGTTGGCGCTTAGGATGCGGCCGTCTTTGGCTGCAAAAACGATCCCGTCAATGCCGTTTTCAAACAGCCCAATCAGGTTGCTGTTCAGTGTGTCCGCCTGCACGTGGTTGCCGTCCGCCAGTGACACGCGACACAGCAACATTTGCTCGCCTGCGACGCGGAACAAAGTCGGTCGGATCACAACGTCACGCTTGGGCGATCGTGTCGACACAGTCATCGATTTAGCGTCTGCATCCGCACCGATCGCCGCAAGCCGGTCAATCAGATCACGCCCGTCTTTCGCATCAAACGCAGATGCAAATGAGGACCCCCTGAGATCGTTGCGATGCTTGCCAAACAACGTTGACGCGGTCGGGTTGCAATCGGAGACTTCGCCCGATGACAACGCCACAAAAACCGCGGCCTCGTCTGTCGATGCCATCAGCACGCGGAACAACGTGTCGTTATGGCGCTGCGCCTCATAGTCTTTTTCAAGCGCAATTTGGGCTGCAACCAACTGCTGCTGGATATCCCAAACCGGACGCAAATCTTGACCCAAAAGCAAAATCGCACCGTCCGTGCCAATCTGATGAAACGTATAGCGCATCGGAAAACTGGTATCGGGCTGCGCGCCTGGATGGTTCAACTCGACCGGCAACACCGGATCGTCGGTTTCAACAAAAGCCTTAAAACGCGGCTCGAACTTGGCGATACTTTCTATGGTCAAATGATCGCGAAACGCGTCACCTTCCCAACGTTTGAAATCATCCGCGCTGGAAAACCTCGGGTTTGTCATCACGCCCAAGATTTGGCCGCCAGTGTTCAACACCACGGCCAAGTCGGAAATGCTTGAGATTATTTGAGTGACGATCTCCGGTTCTATCATCGGGATCAGGCCGCTAGACCATGTCATCTCACTGTGGGACATCACTCTGCGGCGCCCCGAATTTCGAACAGCAACAACATTTATCAGTGCCTACTACCGCAAGATGCGGTCCTTATTTCCATAGCCTTCGACGTAGAAACCCGAAGCGCCGTATTCCAGTCACTTGTCGCAACATCGCCCCCTATGGCCGCCTTCATGTCGATGCCATGATCGAGCACACTGCCGCCTATCAAAATAGGCATGTTTGACGTAACTGCCTTGACCGTATCAACGAGGAACCGCAGGGAATCAAGCGATATCCGTGAAGTTGCCGAAATCATCAGCGCCGTGAAATCGCCGTCCGAAATCAAGGATCGCGCCGCGTTCGGGCATAAATCTAGCTCTAGCTGAACTGACAACCCGCTGCTGCGCAATTGCCCCGCCAGAATAGTCGCCCCCAATGTGTGTTGTTCGGCGGCTGGAACCATCACCAAACAGCGTGGCGCATCAGCCGCTGGCACAACATCTTCGCCGCACCAATCCGGGCCCAAATGCCGCAGCAATCCTTGCAAACGCGCGGATCCAATCGAGACTTGGGCAAAGCTTGCCCGATCAGCCAGCCATTCCTCACCCAAATAGCGTGCAACCGACGGAATGTAGCGGCCTGCGATCTCTTGGCCACTAACGCCTTCGCGCAGCATCGTATCGACAACATCTTGAACCAGCGTGCGATCCGCACTTTGTACAGCCGCCGACATACGGTCCAGAAAATCGGGCCAAAGCCCGCTCGGTGCCGCGTTCATTTTGGTGGTCACGCTAGACGCCAAAACGTTCAGCGCCTGCAATACAACACCGCCCATTTCAAGCGTGCGATCTCTTGGGTCGCAATCGGAACTATCTGTCATTCGCAATCCCCCTTGGATTTTGAGCCTCTGACAGGTGTGACTGGTGAACTCGTAATTGCCCCCTATCGTCTAATATGACTCTCAATATGTCAAATCTAATTGACACTTTTGAGCAATTTCCATCGAAACAGTATGTTTTAATGGCAAGAATTGAATTTCCTGGCGCGCATCTCATTTTAAATTTGTGTAAATCAAAGTTGACACATTGATAAGATACTGCCAGATTTTAACCAACACTGATCGCGTTGGGGGACACCATGACAGACGCAAACACGCGTCCATCAGCACCAAACAGCCTGTACACAACAGAGCAGCGCGCGCGCCGTGATGCCTCTGTTTGGACGCTGGTTCAGGGGGTGCTTGCCCCGGTGCAGTTCGTTGTATTTCTGGTCTCTTTGGTGCTGGTCATTCGCTACCTCGCGACGGGTGACGGATACGCCATCGCGACCGCGTCTGTGGTGCTGAAAACCGGCGCGCTGTACCTGATTATGATCACCGGCGCGATCTGGGAAAAGGTCGTCTTTGGGCAGTACCTGTTTGCGCCTGCGTTCTTCTGGGAAGACGTTTTCAGCTTTGGGGTAATCGCCCTGCACACCCTATATATTTATGGGCTTTTGAGCGGTGCGATCGCGCCTCAATCGCTGATGTTGATCGCCCTCGCCGCCTACGCCGCCTACGTGGTCAACGCCGGTCAATTCTTGTGGAAACTGCGCATCGCGCGCCTGCAATCCGAGGTGCCCGCATGAGCGACCTGATGACCCCGCCACCATCGCTCGGATGCCGCACGTCACCCGTCCTAAAGCAACGCGGCCAACGCGAAGTATTCTGCGGCCTGACCGGCATCATCTGGCTGCACCGCAAAATTCAGGACGCGTTCTTTTTGGTTGTCGGATCGCGCACCTGCGCGCACTTGCTGCAAAGCGCGGCTGGGGTGATGATTTTTGCGGAACCGCGATTCGGCACAGCGATTCTCGAAGAGTCAGATCTTGCCGGCCTGAATGACGCGCATGCCGAACTGGACCGCACGGTGGCCGAGCTGTTGGCCCGCCGTCCTGACATTCGCCAGTTGTTCCTCGTTGGGTCCTGCCCGTCCGAAGTAATCAAGCTGGACCTGAATCGCGCCGCCGAACGTTTGACCCAAGAATTTGCGCCCAAAGTGCGTGTCCTTGAATACTCCGGTTCCGGAATTGAGACCACGTTCACCCAAGGCGAGGACGCTTGTCTCGCTTCGATGGTGCCTGTGTTGCCAAGCACGGACGCGCGCGAATTGATGGTTGTCGGCGCGCTGCCCGACGTGGTCGAGGATCAGATGCTGGGCTTGCTTAGCGATTTGGGGATCGACCCCGTCACGGTCCTGCCCGCGCGCAACATTGCATCTGAAATGGGCGTCGGCCCCAACACGGTCTTTGCCCTGACGCAGCCGTTTTTAGGCGACACGCACGCAGCCCTTGAACGCCGCGGCGCGCGCCACATCGCGGCCCCGTTCCCGTTCGGCGAAGAAGGCACGACAGCCTGGCTTGCGGCCATCGCGACAGAATTCGGCGTATCCAAAGACCTGTTCGAACGCGTCACCGAAGCCCCGCGCGCCCGCGCCCGCAAAGCCATCGCGCAAGCCAACGCGCCGCTGAACGACAAGTCCGTGTTCTTTTTCCCCGACAGCCAGTTGGAAATTCCGCTAGCCCGGTTTTTGACCCGTGAATGCGGCATGACAGCTCTCGAGGTCGGGTCACCCTACATTCACGACGCGCTGCACGGTCCCGATCTGGATCTGCTGCCTGCCGGTCCACAAATCGCCGAGGGCCAAGATGTTGATCTGCAGCTGGATCGCTGCCGCGCCGCACGCCCTGATCTGACGGTCTGTGGCCTTGGCCTTGCCAACCCGCTTGAGGCCGAAGGTCTGTCGACCAAATGGGCGATCGAATTGGTGTTCACGCCGGTGCATTTCTACGAACAGGCCGGCGACCTAGCGTCCCTGTTTGCGCGCCCACTGCGTCGCAAATCCATTCTGGGGGTTGCTGCCGAATGAAGCTGACGGTTTGGACATACGAAGGCCCACCGCACGTTGGCGCGATGCGCGTTGCCACGGGCATGAAAGGTCTGCACTACGTTTTGCACGCCCCCCAGGGCGACACTTACGCCGACCTGTTGTTCACGATGATCGAACGCCGCGATCACCGTCCGCCTGTCACCTACACGACGTTCCAAGCCCGCGATTTGGGGTCTGACACAGCTGGCTTGTTTAAGGCCGCGTGCCAAGATGCAGTTGATCGTTTTCAGCCCGAGGCGATCATCGTCGGGGCCTCGTGCACCGCCGAGCTGATCCAGGACGACCCCGGCGGTTTGGCCGAAACAATGGGTCTGGGCATTCCGGTCATCGCGCTGGAACTGCCATCGTATCAACGCAAAGAAAACTTTGGCGCGGACGAGACATTCTTTCAAATAGTGCGTCATCTTGCAAAACCGATGGAAAAAACCACGCGGATCACCTGCAATTTGCTGGGGCCGACGGCCTTGGGCTTCCGTCACCGCGACGACATTCAAGAGATCACAAACCTGCTGTACGAACTGGGTGTAGAGGTCAACGTCACGGCCCCGATGACCGCAACACCATCCGACATTGCCAAGGTGGGTCAGGCGCATTTCAATGTGCTGCTCTACCCTGAAACGGGCGAACAGGCGGCGCGCTACTGCGAGAAACACTTCGACCAGCCCTACACCAAAACCGTGCCAATCGGTGCGGGCGCGACCCACGATTTCATCGCCGAAATCCGCGCATTGACGGGTTCCACAACTAAGTTGGACACCGACCGTTTGCGCCAGACGTGGTGGTCACGATCCGTGGATTCCACCTATTTGACGGGCAAACGCGTGTTCATCTTTGGCGACGGCACCCACGTCAAAGCCGCCGCACGGATCGCGCGCGACGAGCTGGGTTTCGAGGTTGCAGGCATCGGGTGTTACAACCGCGAAATGGCGCGCGATGTGCGGGCCACCGCCAAGGAATACGGCCTCGAGGCGCTGATCACCGACGACTACCTAGAAGTCGAGCGCACGATCGAAGCGCTGCAACCAGAGATGATCCTTGGCACCCAGATGGAGCGGCACATCGGCAAGCGTCTGGGCATCCCCTGCGCCGTGATTTCTGCCCCCGTTCACGTGCAGGATTTCCCCGCTCGCTATTCCCCGCAGATGGGGTTCGAGGGTGCAAATGTTATCTTTGACACGTGGATTCACCCACTGGTCATGGGCCTCGAAGAACACCTGCTGCACATGTTCCGCGACGACTTTGAATTCAATGACGAAGCGGGGGCTAGCCACCACGGCGGGCACGCGCCCAAGCCTGTTGCGGACACACCGCCAGCTGTCATCGCCGACGCGCAAGACAACGTGATCTGGCTGTCGGATGCGGAAAAAGAACTTAGGAAAATCCCGTTTTTTGTGCGCGGCAAAGCCCGCCGCAACACCGAAACATACGCCGCCGAAAAGGGCTTGGGCGAAATTTCAATCGACACTCTGTACGAGGCGAAAGCACATTATGCGCGATGAGGTAGTTGAACAAAACTATAACTTCGTCATCGTGACGTTGGACCGGCACGCCGCTGGCCCTGCCGCCCGTGTGTCACCCCGTTTGGCGATGGATTTCCCGGGCCTGAACGTCAAAATCCACGCCGCTGCCGAATGGGAAAAAGACCCGAACGCCTTGCAGCAGGCCAAGGACGACATCGCGACTGCAAACATTGTCGTCACCTGCGTCATTTTCCTTGAGGATCACATCAAAGCCATCCTGCCTGATTTGATTGCGCGCCGCGATGCCTGTGATGCGATGATCGGCGTCGTTTCGGACCAAGAGATCACCCAGCTGACCAAGATGGGCGATTTGGACATGTCCAAACCCGCCACCGGTGCGATGGGTTTGCTGAAGAAGCTCAAGCCGTCTAAATCCAGCGGCAAATCCGGCGCCGGTCAGATGAAAATGCTGCGCCGCTTGCCAAAAATCCTGCGCTTGATCCCCGGAAAATCTCAAGATTTGCGCGCTTGGTTCTTGTCCATGCAGTACTGGTTGGGTGGCAGCGACGACAACATTGAAAACATGATCCGCTTTCTGATCTCGCGCTATGCAACCGATCCGATGTGGAACAAGGTCGTGGCCCAAGCGCCCGTGGAATACCCCGAGGTTGGCCTGTATCACCCTGATCTGGCAGGCCAGCACATCACCACCGATCTGGCCAAATTGCCGCACAATGGTGCGACGACAACTGTCGGCGTTTTGATGTTGCGCAGCTACATTCTGGCCGCCGACACAGCGCATTACGACCACGTCATTCGCACACTTGAGGCACGCGGGCTGCGCGTTATCCCCGCGTTTGCGGGTGGTCTTGACGGGCGTCCTGCGATCGAAAAGTTCATGAAAGGACGCGTTGATGCGCTGGTGTCTCTGACCGGTTTCAGCCTGGTTGGCGGCCCTGCCTACAACGACAGTGACGCCGCCGTGGTGACCCTTAGCGATCTGGACATCCCCTACATCACCGCGCAACCGCTGGAATTTCAGACCCTCAATCAATGGGCGATGGGTGGCCAAGGTCTTAGCCCGATCGAGGCGACCATGTTGCTGGCTTTGCCCGAAATCGACGGGGCCACAAACCCCACGGTTTTTGCAGGTCGCCACAGCCCCGAAGGCTGCGCTGGATGTGCCTACAAATGCAACGCTTACGGCGACATCAAAGCAATGGCACCCTGTGTTGAGCGGGTCGAGGCACTGGCCGAAAAAGCCGAGCACCTCGCGCATCTGCGCCGCAAAACCAACGCTGAAAAATCGGTTGGCATCGTCTTGTTCGGCTTCCCGCCAAATGCTGGCGCTGTTGGCACGGCCGCGTATCTTTCGGTCTTTGAATCGCTGTTCAACACGCTGCACCGCATGCAGGCCGACGGCTACGATGTGACCCCGCCCGCCACCGTCGACGATTTGCGCGAGGCGGTCTTGCGCGGCAATGCACAAACCTTTGGCCAAGAGGCAAACGTGGCCGCACGCATCAGTGCGGATCAGATCGTTGCGACAACTCCGTGGCTCGATGAAATCGAAGCCGTTTGGGGCGCGGCACCGGGGCGCATCCAGTCCAACGGGCGTGAAGTGTTTGTTTTGGGAGCACATTTCGGACGCGTCTTTGTCGGCGTGCAACCAACGTTCGGCTACGAGGGCGACCCGATGCGCCTGCTGTTCGAAAAAGGCTTTGCCCCGACGCACGCGTTCAGCACGTTCTATCAATACCTGAAACACGATTTCAAAGCCGACGTTGTGCTGCATTTTGGCATGCACGGCGCGTTGGAATTCATGCCCGGAAAACAGAACGGATTGGGCGGGAACGACTGGCCAGAACGCCTGATGGGCAACCTGCCAAACGTCTACCTTTACGCCGCCAACAACCCGTCCGAGGCAACCTTGGCCAAGCACCGCGCCAATGCGGTCACGATCACGCATCTGACGCCGCCTTTGCAAAGCTCGGGTTTGTATCGCGGGTTGGCCGATCTGAAAGACAGCCTGACAAAATGGCGCAGCCTGTCCGAAAGCGACACCAGCCGCCATGATCTGGCTGACCTTGTGCGTGCCCAAGCCGAAGCGGTGGATTTGAACGCGGATGACCTAAGCGCGCTATGGTTGCGCCTGTTGGAAACCGAAGACGCGCTGATCCCTGATGGTCTGCACATCGTTGGCAAACCACAAACCGCAGACAAGATTGACGACACACTTGCGCAGATGGAATTTGGCACACCTGCTGCCCGTGAAACGGCGCGTACTCATCTGTCGACCGACAGCGAATTACCAGCCTTGATGCGTGCGCTGAACGGCCAGTTCATTGCGCCCGTTCCCGGTGGCGACGTGATCCGCGCACCAGAAATTCTGCCGACAGGGCGCAACATTCACGCCTTTGATCCGTTCCGCATGCCGACCGCCTTCGCGATGGAAGACGGGCGCAAACAAGCAAACGAATTGATCGAAACGCACACCAGCTTGCCAAAAACTGTGGCGCTGGTTCTGTGGGGGTCCGACAACATCAAATCCAATGGTGGCCCGATTTCCCAAGCGTTGGCCCTGATGGGTGCGACCCCGCGTTTCGATGCGCACGGACGGTTGTGCGGCGCGGATCTGGTGCCGCTGGAAATCTTGGGGCGCGCGCGTGTTGACGTGGTGATGACCCTATCGGGTATCTTCCGTGATCTGTTGCCGTTGCAAACCAAGCTGCTGGCCGATGCCGCCTACCAATGCGCGATGGCGAACGAGCCGCTTGAGATGAACCCGATCCGCGCCCACGCGTTGGATTTTGCCAAGGCCCAAGATTGCGACATGCGCACCGCCGCGTTGCGGGTGTTTTCGAATGCCGAGGGGGCCTATGGATCTAACGTGAACCAATTGGTCGACAGTTCGGCGTTCGAGGATGAAAGCGAATTGGCGGATGCCTATCAGGCGCGCAAATCCTTTGCTTACGGCACTGACGGCGAAGCATCGCAACAGGCAGATTTGTTGCAAAACACGCTGAAGAACGTCGATCTGGCCTATCAAAACCTTGAATCGGTCGAGCTGGGCGTGACCACAGTCGATCATTATTTCGACACGCTGGGTGGCATTGCGGCCGCAGTCAAACGCGCCAAAGGCACGGATGACACACCGGTCTACATCGGCGATCAAACCCGCGGCGGGGTAAAGGTGCGCACCCTGAAGGACCAAGTCGCCTTGGAAACTCGCGCCCGCAGCCTGAACCCGAAATTCTACGAGCCACTGCTGAAACACGGCCACGAAGGCGTGCGCCAAATCGAGGCCTGCATCACCAACACCGTTGGCTGGTCAGCGACAACCGGCACGGTTGAACCGTGGGTGTACCAGCGCCTCAGCGAGACATTTGTGTTGGACGAAACCATGCGCCAACGCCTCGCCGATCTGAACCCGCAAGCCTCGATGCGAATGGCGAACCGCCTGCTCGAAGCCTCGGATCGCGACTACTGGACACCAGACGAAGACACGTTGGCAGCCCTGCAAAATGCAGCCGACTCCATTGAAGATCAACTAGAGGGCATTGCAGCCGAATGACCCAACCGACAAAAATGAAAAGGGAATTATCATGAGCCCACTCGACAAAAGCATCCCCAACTTGGGGGGCGACGGCGAAGGATCTGTTCAGGTCCATGACACCTCAAAAATCACCGGGGCCAAGGTCTTTTCCGTGTACGGCAAGGGCGGGATCGGCAAATCGACGACCTCGTCCAACTTGTCCGCGGCATTTTCCAAACTGGGCAAGCGCGTTTTGCAAATCGGGTGCGATCCCAAGCACGACAGCACGTTCACGCTGACTGGAACCTTGGTGCCGACAGTCATCGACATCCTGAAAGAGGTCGATTTCCACGCCGAAGAATTGCGCCCCGAAGATTTCGTTTTTGAGGGTTACAACGGCGTCAAATGCGTCGAAGCAGGCGGCCCACCAGCGGGCACAGGTTGCGGTGGATATGTGGTTGGTCAAACGGTCAAACTGCTGAAACAGCACCATCTGTTAGAAGAAACCGACGTCGTGATTTTTGACGTTCTAGGCGATGTGGTGTGCGGTGGATTTGCAGCGCCATTACAACATTCGGACCGTGCGTTGATCGTGACGGCCAACGATTTCGACAGCATCTACGCGATGAACCGGATCATTGCCGCCGTCCAAGCCAAGTCTGCAAACTACAAAGTACGCCTTGCCGGTTGCGTCGCCAACCGCTCCAAAGACACGGACGAGGTTGATCGCTATTGCCGCACCGTTGGCTTTAACCGCATCGCGCACATGCCCGATCTGGATGCCATCCGTCGCTCGCGCCTCAAGAAAAAGACGCTGTTCGAGATGGACGCAGATGAGGACATCGTGATGGTTCAAAAAGAATACATCAAGCTGGCCGAAACCCTGTGGAACGGAACCGAACCATTGGCCCCTGCGTCACTGCCTGATCGCGAAATCTTTGAATTGCTAGGGTTTGATTGATGTCCTACGAGGTCACACGCCAGCACGTTGAAACCTATTTCGATCGCACCGCCACCAAGACCTGGGAGCGCCTGACATCAGACGCGCCCGTGTCTGGCATTCGTGCCACCGTGCGGGCTGGACGTGACCGGATGCGTGATCTGCTGATCGCGCAGTTGCCCCGTGATTTGACCGGCGCACGCATCTTGGATGCGGGCTGCGGCACTGGCGCTTTGGCGTTTGAACTGGCCGCACGCGGCGCGGATGTTGTCGGCGTTGATATTTCGCCGCAACTGATCGACATCGCCGAAAAACGTCGCCCCACACAAGTCACAGGTTCGATGGAATTCAGCGCCGGTGACATGCTGGATGTCTCGCTGGGCCATTTTGATCACGTCGTGGCGATGGATTCGATGATCTATTATTCCCAAGACGACATCACCCGCATCTTGCACAACATCGCCCCGCGCATTCGCGGCAACATGGTGTTCACAGTCGCCCCGCGCACGCCATTGCTGATGGCGATGTGGCGCGTTGGCAAACTGTTTCCGCGCGCAGATCGTTCACCCACGATGGTGCCGCACAGTCCCGAACGCCTGTCCAAAGCCATTTCGCGCGGCACATTGCGCAATATCGAACGTGTGACTTCGGGCTTTTACATTTCGAATGCGTTGGAGTTCCGCCCATGATGCTTGGCCGCAAAACGATCCAGAACCTGACGCTGCGCGCATTGCCGTTTTCGGATGCGGTCAGCGAACAGCTCCCTTTGGGTCAATTATTGCGGCTGTCGTTGTTCCAGGTGTCCGTCGGCATGGCTGCGGTCATGTTGCTGGGCACGCTGAACCGCGTGATGATCGTCGAACTTAGCGTCGCCGCTTGGATCGTCGCCATCATGATCGCGATTCCTGTGCTGGTCGCACCGTTTCGTGCGCTGTTGGGGTTTCGCTCTGACACCTACCGCAGCGCGATCGGGTGGAAGCGCATTCCCTACCTTTGGTTTGGGTCGCTTTGGCAGTTCGGTGGCCTTGCCATCATGCCGATGGGCCTGTTGGTTCTATCCGGCGATCAGGTTGCTGGCCCCGAATGGGCAGGCGAAGTTGGGGCCGCTTTGGCGTTCCTTTTCACCGGTCTTGGCATGCACATGACGCAAACGGCGGGTCTGGCGCTGGCCGCTGATCGCGCCACCGAAGAAACCCGCCCCCAAGTTGTTGCGCTGCTGTATGTGATGTTTCTGATCGGCATGGCCGTGTCCGCAATTATCGTCGGCGCACTGCTGCACAACTTTAGCGCTTTGCGTTTGGTGCAAGTGGTCCAAGGCACCGCCGTTGTGACCATCGTGCTGAACGTAATCGCGCTTTGGAAACAAGAGAAAATCACCCCGGTGAGCCGCGAAGAACGCGAGGCACCGCGTCCGTTCTTCAGCGATGCGTGGGCCGATCTGACCGCAGGCAGCGACGCCGCACGCCTGCTGGTCGTCGTGTTCCTTGGCACGCTGGCGTTCAACATGCAGGACGTGCTGCTAGAACCCTACGGCGGCGAAATCCTTGGGCTTTCCGTGTCGGCAACGACCTTGCTGACGGCCATGTGGGCCGGTGGCGCGCTGCTGGGTTTCGGGCTGGCCGCGAAGTGGTTGAAATCAAATATCGATCCGCATCGCTTGGCGGCCCGCGGCATTCTGTTCGGATTGGTTGCGTTTTGCGCAGTGATCTTTGCCGCCCCGATGAACAGCCCGGTCATGTTCTTTGCCGGGGCTTTTGGCATTGGTTTGGGCGGCGGATTGTTTTCCGTCGCAACCCTGACGGCAACCATGACGCTGGACACCAAAGGCGTGGCAGGCAAAGGCCTCGCGCTGGGGGCATGGGGTGCGGCGCAAGCAACAGCGGCAGGCCTGTCGATCTTTATCGGCGGGGCCTTGCGCGACGTGATCAATGCCGCTGCAACCAGCGGTCAGTTGGGCGACGCGTTGAATTCACCGGCAACCGGATATTCCGTGGTCTACCACGTTGAAATCGCTGCCCTGTTCATCACGCTGATCGCCCTTGGCCCTTTGGTCAAAACCCGCCCCATCACATCCAAAACCAAAGGCCCCATCGGCCTTGCGGATTTCCCGACATGACACACGCAACATTCAATACCGACCACGACGGAGGACACCACAATGCTTGGAACTGAATTCTTTGGAAACTTCGATCTGGCCAGCGCTGCGATCTGGCTTTTCTGGATCTTCTTTGGGTTGCTGATCTACTATCTGCAAACCGAAAACATGCGCGAAGGCTATCCTTTGCAATCAGATGACGGGGGCGAGGCCGCAAACCAAGGCCCATTCCCGGTTCCAACAGACAAGACATTCCTGCTGCCACACGGGCGCGGTGAATTGACGGTTCCATCAGGGCAACGTGGTGATCGCGATGATCTGGCACTAGAGCAATCATCAGCCGCTGCCGGGTCGCCTTATGTGCCGACCGGTGATCCGATGAAAGACGGCGTTGGTCCCGGCGCATGGGCCCCACGCAGCGACCACGCCGAACTGGACGCGCATGGTCACGCCAAGATCAAACCAATGACGGCACTGCCTGATTTCCACGTTTCGGCGGGGATGGACCCACGCGGCAAACCTGTGGTTGCAGGCGACGGCGAAGTGATCGGACGCATCATCGATATGTGGATCGACGTGCCAGAGCAAATGGTCCGCTACCTGACCATTGACGTGAACCCCGAAGGGTCTGGTCAAACGCGTCTGATCCCGATGAACTTTGCCCGCATCAAAGGCGACCGCGTCACAGTACGCTCGATTTACAGCACACATTTTGCGGACATTCCGACGATCAAAAACGCGGACGAGATCACGCTTTTGGAAGAAGAAAAGATCATGGCCTACTTTGGCGGCGGCACGCTTTATGCGGATGCGAAACGCGCCGAGCCGCTGCTTTGATCTAACACAAAACCAACCGGACCCGCAGGCTTAGCCACCACAGGGTCCGGTCCAAACAACAGGGACACCAAACCAATGAACCACGATGATTTCAAATTCGAACCGATCCGCGGCCTGCCCGAAGAATTGCCTGCGGGCGAAGAAATTCTTTGGCAAGGCAGCCCCAATCCAATGCGTTTGGCCAAGGATGCTTTGGGCCTGAATTGGGTCATCGGATATTTCGTGGTGCTGGCCATCTGGCGCGTTGGTGTTTCTGCCGTTGAACTGCCGCTGAATGCAGCGATGGGTCACGGCATTCCGTTTTTGATCGCAGGGTTGATCGCCGGTCTTTTGCTGATCGGCATTGCGACCATCCAAGCACGATCCACCGTTTACACGCTTACCAACAAACGCGTTTGCATGCGCATTGGCGCGGCCCTGACCATGACGCTGAACCTGCCTTATGTTTGCATCGGATCAGCCCAAGCGGCTGTGCGCAAATCTGGGCTTGGCACTGTTACGTTTCAGCTCAGCGGCGAGACGCGCCTGTCGTATCTGATGACCTGGCCGCACGTGCGCCCTTGGTATTTCAGCCGCACGCAGCCTGCGTTCCGCGCGATCCCTGATGCCGCCCGTGTCGCTGCAATCTTTGCCGACGCTGCACAAACCCGTTTGTCTGAACCCAAAGTCAGCCGTATTGATCCAGATCATGGTCAAATCGGCATCGTTGCAGCGGAGTAAATCGATGAACCGTTTATCCACACTGTCCAACGAGATGAAGCACCAAGACCGCGAATTTGTGCCAAAATATCTGGTTGTCGCGATGTTCGCATTGATGCTGGCGACCCTCGCTTTGGTCACCTTTGACCAAGTTACAAACCAGCCGCTGATGGGCGTCGCACCAGACAGCCCCATCGTTGCAGAACGCGCCATTGTCCTTGATGGCACCCGCAACGAAGGCGTCTATGTGCGTGACGAAATGGGCCGCGAAATCGCCTATTCCGGCACCAACAAATCCGGGTTCATCGACGTAATCTGGGTGTCGGTCAATCGCGAACGCACGGTGCAAGACGTGCCATCCGACGCACCGCTGCGCCTTGTGCGCCGCGCCAACGGCCACGTTGCCGTTCTGGACGATACAACCGGCTGGAAGATCGAATTGATCGGATACGGCCAAGACAATGTCGCAGCTTTCGCCAGGCTGATCGACTGAACCACTTTAGCTAAAGGGACTTAAAACATGGGACTTCTGACAAGATCAAAAGAAACCGCCCCCTGCACGGTGACGATATCGCACCGCTTTGAGGAGCTATCCGCACACGTCAAATTCAACAACGGTGCCGTCGTCAATCCGGGCGATAGCGTCTTGGTGCACGGCAGCGAAATCATGGCCCGCTACGGTGAAATCGTCGAGGAACACCGGACCGCCACGATCATCCGCGCCTCCAAAATCGAACAGATCTGGACCCGCTGGACCGGCGATTTCGAATTCATGGAACTGTGTGAATTTTCATTCAGCGAAGAGGTGATGTCATGAACAAGCATGTTGATGAACCCGTCCACTCTGCCTACGCCAACACCGCAGAAGAAGCGATTGCCGCGCAAGACGCCCTTGATGACGGCCCCGAAATGACGTCAGAAATGGCGACCGAAGTTGCCATGCAAAACACGCTGCTGACGCCTCGGTTTTACACCACCGACTTTGACGAAATGGACGCGATTGACGTGACCCCTGTACGCGCCGATTGGGACAAGCTGATCGCACGCATGAAGTCGGACCCCAACAAGGGCCATTTTAAGAAAAACGACGATTGGGACGCCAATTGGGACGGGATGGAGCCAAAGCTGAAGGCCGAATTCATCGATTTCCTGATCTCGTCTTGTACCGCCGAATTTTCGGGCTGTGTGCTGTACAAGGAGATGAAGCGTCGCGGGTCAAACACCGACATCACCACGCTGTTCCAGCTGATGGCACGCGACGAGGCGCGTCATGCGGGGTTCATCAACGACGCACTGCGTGAGGCTGGTATTCGGGTGAACTTGGGCTTTTTGACCCAGCAGAAAAAATACACGTATTTCCGCCCAAAATTCATCTACTACGCGACCTACCTGTCCGAAAAGATCGGTTATGCGCGCTACATCACGATCTTTCGCCACCTCGAGGAACACCCAGACAAGCGGTTCCATCCGATTTTCAAATGGTTCCGCGAATGGTGCAATGACGAATTTTCGCACGGCGAGGCCTTTGCCCTGCTGATGAAAACCGACCCAAAGCTGACGCAAACCCGCATGAACAAAATGTGGATCAAGTTTTTCCTGACGGCCGTTTATTCCACCATGTGGGTGCGCGACCATCAGCGCCCCTTGTTCCACGAAGCACTTGGCGTCGACGTCACGTGGTACGGTCACGAGGTGTTCCGCAAAACGTCGGAAATCACCAAGCAAGTGTTCCCGTTCACGGTCGACATCGACCACCCGCG
The DNA here is from genome assembly GCA_029251465.1 of Ascidiaceihabitans sp. GTDB lineage: Bacteria > Pseudomonadota > Alphaproteobacteria > Rhodobacterales > Rhodobacteraceae > Ascidiaceihabitans. The sequence continues at coordinate 3,017 of JAQXDI010000057.1, read as the reverse complement.
CTGGCGTCCAAATCTGGACCGGATGGAGCGTGCCTCGGTTAAGATCGCGCAGGCCAAACAACGCGGCGGCCTGTTCGGAATGGTGTCGCGTCTTGCGGGCATGGCCACGGCAGGTCTGTCGTTTGTGTCGGTCCTGACGATCCCCGCGATCCCAAATGACGTCCCCGACAGCCCGGTGATGGAGCCTGCGTACTGATGCCAACCTCGCCTTGGATAGCAGCGATTATCGCAGTGTTTGCCTGGTGGTTTTTCACCGGGCTGATCCTGCTGGTCGTGCGCAAATCTGATGCGGGTGACGGCGTTGCCCATGCCCGTTCAGTTTTGCTGGGCGTGCCGGTGTTGGCCTTGGGGTTTGCTGGTTTGGTCGTGTCTTCGGCCACACTCAGCGTGATGAACGTCTACGTGGCATTCCTGTCAGTTCTGATGATTTGGGGCTGGATCGAACTGGCGTTTTTGGCCGGCATTGTCACCGGTCCCGAAACGCGACCCTGCCCGACAGGTTTATCCGGCTGGGCCCGTTTCAAGCGTGCGTTCAACACGCTGGCCTATCACGAGTTGCTCTTGCTTGCGGTTTTACTGATCGTTTTAGTGATCAGTGCCGGGGCGGAAAACGCCTTTGGGTTTTGGGTCTATCTGGTGCTGTTCAGTGCCCGTATTTCGGCCAAGCTAAACCTGTTTTTCGGCGTCCCGCGGATCAACACCGAATTCGTTCCAGTGCCGCTTAAGCATTTGAAATCATACTTTCGCCAAGCCGGTGTGACGGTCGCATTTCCCATCGGCGTGACCTTTCTAAGCCTCACGACCGCCTGCTTTGCTGAACGCTTGTTCGCGTCAGACGCACCCGCAACAACGGTGGGGTTCGCCCTGCTCACTGCCCTTGCCGCCTTGGCCGCACTCGAACACTGGCTGATGGTCATCCCACTGCCAGATGCAAAATTATGGCGCTGGATACTACCGGCCGCCGCGACACCTAGCCACCACGACCAAAGGAAAATCCCATGAACTTTGACACGCTTTTCAACGAACAGCTCGACGCGCTAAAGGCCGAAGGCAACTATCGCTATTTCGCCGAACTGGAACGCACATGCGGCAAATTCCCACGCGCGGCAAACCATGTCGACGGCGAAGTGCGCGATGTGACGGTTTGGTGCTCAAACGACTACCTTGGGATGGGACAAAACCCGCTGGTGATCGACGCGATGTGCGAGGCAGTGCAGCGCACCGGCACGGGCGCTGGCGGCACGCGCAACATTTCCGGCACCAACCACGATCACCTGCTGCTCGAGGCTGAGCTCGCGGATCTGCACCACAAGGAAGCCGCATTGCTGTTCACCTCGGGGTACGTGTCGAATTGGGCGGCGCTGTCGACGTTGGGATCAAGGATCAAAGACTGCATCATTCTGTCGGATTCCGGCAACCACGCCTCGATGATCGAAGGCATCCGCCATTCGCGTGCGCAAAAGGTGATTTGGAACCACAACGACTTGGCCGACCTTGAGGCGAAATTGCGCGCCCTGCCCGCCAACGCCCCGAAAATCGTGGCATTTGAGTCGGTCTATTCCATGGACGGCGACATCGCCCCGATCCGCGAGATCGTTGAGGTCTGCGAAAAATACGGCGCGATGACCTATCTGGACGAGGTCCACGCGGTTGGCCTGTACGGCCCGCGCGGTGGCGGTGTTGCTGAACAAGAGGGGCTGATGGACCGCATCACTCTGATCGAAGGTACCCTTGGCAAGGCTTATGGCGTCGTTGGCGGCTACATCACAGGCTCCGCCGCCCTGTGCGATTTCATCCGCAGCTTTGCCTCCGGTTTCATCTTTACAACCGCGTTGCCCCCAGCCGTTGCCGCCGCTGCCCGCACATCCATCGCGCACCTCAAACAGTCCGACACCGAACGCCTAAAGCAGCGCGAACAAGTCGCCAAACTGCGCGCTGGTTTGGATCGCGCCGGCATCCCGCACCTGTACAACGAAAGCCACATCGTGCCGGTCATGATCAAGGACCCGGTCAAAACCAAAATGCTGGCGGACTATCTGATGGACGAATGGGGCATCTACGTGCAGCCGATCAACTATCCGACTGTACCCAAAGGAACTGAGCGTTTGCGCTTTACCCCGTCGCCGCTGCACAGCGATGCGGACGTTGCCCATCTGGTGGCCGCCCTGACGTCGCTTTGGAAACAATGCGCGATTGCCCACGCTGTCGCCTAAACAACAACTAGATATGACCAGGAACGGGGGTACCTTTGGGTTGGCCCCGTTTTCAATTTGCAAAGCCCGCGCACAAATATTCGTGCGGAAGAAATTCTACTTTACCCTGCTTTTTCAGAACATTTCTTCCCATCATAAAAATCAGAGCATCAATAAATTTGGCCCCGCAGGCCCACAAATAAGACCCGCCAAAGCGGACATTTTAATTTGGAGGACCGTTATGACGCTTAGACCTGACCCCACATTCCACGCATCACCTAAACTGGCCATGCAAGCCCCCGCTGAAAACTATGCTTTCACCGTGATGCTGAGCCCGGATGGTTCGCAATCGGACGGTATTGCCGTGATCGATTTAAAGCCCGGTTCAGACACCTACGGCGAAATCGTGCATCAAGTGATTGTGCCCAACAAAGGCGACGAATTTCACCACTTTGGCTGGAACGCTTGTTCGTCGTCCTTGTCGCCAATGTCTGGCCATGCTTTCCTTGAGCGTCGTTATCTGATCGTGCCCGGCATCCGGTCGTCGCGCATCTATGTGATCGATGTCAAAGACCCGCTAAAGGCCCATATCCACAAGACAATCGAGCCAGAAGAACTGTTTTCGAAAACCGGTTATTCCCGCCCGCACACGATCCATTGTGGGCCCGAAGGCATCTATGTGTCCTGTCTTGGTGGTGGCGGTGTCGATGGCACAGATGGTCCGCCCGGCATCTTTATTATGGACTGCGAAACCTTTGAAATCATCGGCCGATACGAGATGGATCGCGGCAAACAAGACAAGCATTATGATTTCTGGTGGAACCT
>JAQXDI010000050.1 GCA_029251465.1 Ascidiaceihabitans sp. | reverse complement strand
GCTGCATCTGCGCCTCAGTCAGCCAATACAAATTGCTCATCATATCCCCCTACAACTAGGGGTCGTGAATCATAACAACACGACAGGCTCAATCAGTTAATGGGTCCTGACCCTAGGATCTCGTAAATTTAGGCGAACACAAAGTCGTTCGCATCCAGCAGTGACGCGTCACGACTGGCCAGCGTGATTTCAAACCAGTCGCTGTACGAAATGTCAGTGTGCGCGCCACGCTGCGTGATCGTCAGCTGGTTGATCGAGGTAAAGCCGATGGCCGAAATATCGATAAGGTCTGAATTGAATTCAAAGCCAAAGATGTAGTCTTTTTCGTTGGCATCTGCCCCGTCGAACACAAAGGTGTCTGACCCGCCGCCACCGAACATACGGTCGGATCCGTCACCGCCGCGCAGAGTGTCATTGCCAGAGTTGCCGATCAACGTGTCGTTGCCATAGCCGCCTTCGACCAAATCATCGTCATTGCCGCCAATCAGATAGTCGTTGCCTTCGCCGCCGTAGATTGTGTCATTGCCATTGTTGCCAGACACGCGGTCATGGCTGGTCGCATTGCCAGAATACGGGTTCGCGTCAATATCGCCGTACAGCAGATCGGCACCATCGCCGCCCACGACGAAATCGTCGTCGTTGCCGCCGCTGCCGAACAGTCGATCCGTGCCGTTGCCGCCATCAAGATAATCGTCGTCTGCGCCGCCAAACAGGCTGTCGTCATCATCGCCGCCGTACAGGGTATCTTCGCCTGCGCCGCCATACAGGCTGTCGTCGCCTTTGGCACCCGTTATGGTATCGCTGCCACCGCCAGAGAACACTTTGTCGTTGCCTTCACGCCCGATAACTTCGTCGTCGCCGGCATAGGTAAAGATCAGGTTGTCTTGATCCGTGGCCAAAACGACTTCGGCTTGGTTGGAGGATTTGATCGTGATGAGGTCGTTGGCATCAACGGAAACGCGCCAGTTGTCGATTTGATCGGCCGTGCCATAAATGTGCTGCATGGCTTGGATGTCAAAGATCTCTAGTTCGGTCACGTAAGGGTTTTCGATGTTGTAAGTCATGACAGTGTTGGCTTGGGTATCAAGTGTCGGGTCCAGCGTTAAGTCGCCTTCGTGCGGGTGTTGCAAGCCCATGGCGTGACCCAGTTCGTGCAGGTTCACTTGGTATCCATAGTCGCCTTCGCCCATGTTTTGATAAGCATTCACAAAGTTACCGTTGCCGGTCGGATTGTCACCGTATGTTGTCGAGAACGGAATATTCGCCCAGCCACCAACGCCTGATACTTCGGCACCAAAGACGTTGATCATGGACGATCCTTGGACCTCGACGAATTTAACGCCTGCAACTTCTTCGTATTTGGCAATGACTTCGCGGAACAACGTGCGCTGCGTTTCCGAATAGGACCAGTAGGACGTCGCCCCGTATGGGTCGTAGTCCTCTAATGACTGCAGATCAGCTAAATCTGTAAAACTGTAGGTAACAATTGTCTGCGTTCCGACATCAGCCTGTGCATTCCAGCGGCCCGGCGCATAGGATGGGTAGTGCAGTATAATCTGTTACAAAGGTCATTTCATTTTCCTCAAAAAACACATGGTTGTAAGTAACCTATTTACTAAATGTGGCTACGTTAGGTTCAATTAAGCACGTTTCGTAAACAGTTTGGTTAAGATTTCGCAACAATATTGGGTGTCTGATTGTTGCAGATTTTCGCTCAATACAGTCAACCTTGCCACATTGTGCGTAATTTGCCGCCTAATGGCCCCAGTTTAGTACGTTTCCTGCCGTGCTGCGCGGGCAAGTTCATCTCGAACAACAAACGAATTGGAGCAAAACAATATCTATTATCATGAACCAAGACGCTTTCATCACAGCACAAGTGGTCGAGCTGGTCGCAACTGAACGCAACAAAGCGCTGTCAACGCGCGAATGGAAACACCGTCTGGCCGGGTTTGGCTATGGCATCCGCGAAACAGACGCCGGTCAGGTTATCGAAACTTTGCCGCATCACGTAGAAGTTTGCGCATTGCCTGCTGAACTGAGCGTCTGAGCAGCACGGTTCTGCACTTCACTCAGCCTCACAGGCAAAACGCGATTTTTAGCGGCCCGGAATTTCCTTGCGCATCTCGCCGACTTCCCAGTTGTCGATAAGGTCCATCGCCTCTTGGGCGGTGTCAACAAAGCGGAACAGGTCCAGATCTTCGGCAGAAATCGTGCCTGCATCAGCCAGCACATCCCAGTTGATGATGCCATCCCAAAACTTTTTGCCAAACAGCAAAAACGGCACGCGCTGCATGCGACCGGTTTGGATAAGGGTCAACGCTTCAAACAATTCATCCAGCGTTCCAAAGCCGCCGGGAAATACGGTAATCGCCTTGGCACGCATCAGGAAATGCATTTTGCGGATCGCAAAGTAGTGAAAGTTGAAACACAAATCCGGCGTCACATAGGCATTCGGTGCCTGTTCGAACGGCAGCACAATGTTCAGCCCGATTGACGCACCACCCGCTTCGACAGCGCCGCGGTTTCCCGCCTCCATCACACCGGGGCCACCACCGGTCACGATGACGTCTTCAGTACCGCCACTTTCCATAGATTTCAGCGTCATAAGACGCGCAAATTCACGCGCCTCGTCGTAGAAAACTGACAGGTCAGCCAGTGTTTTGGTGCGGGCAGTTTCCTTTTTAGCAGGTTCAGGAATACGGGCACCGCCAAACATCACAATCGTGCTTTGAATCCCTGCTTCGTCCAGCAGCATTTCGGGCTTGAGCAATTCCAATTGCAAGCGCACCGGACGCAGTTCGTCGCGACACATGAAATCATCATCCGCAAAGGCCAAGGCATAAGCCGACGCGCGCGTTTGCGGCGTATCGGGAACCCCTTTGGCTGCTGTGCGATCGGTATGTGCATCGCGAAACGGATGTGCTTGTTTTTTGCTCATTACTGTCGTCCTCATTATGTTTGGACACAGGCGTAACCTGCGCTGACTGCCTTGCCCAGATATGATTGCACAAACGCACAGTTTGTTGTCTAAGCGCGCCAACAGTTTTTGAGGGGAAATACGATGTCAAACGCACAGCTTGAAACCGCAATCGAAGCCGCATGGGACGCACGTGACACAATCACGCCAGCAACAACCGGCGAAACCCGTGACGCGATCATGGACACGTTGAACGCGCTGGACGGCGGCGGTTTGCGCGTTGCCGAACGTCAGGACAATGGCGATTGGCACGTAAACCAGTGGGCGAAAAAGGCCGTGTTGTTGGGTTTCCGCCTCAAGGACATGGAAATGCAATCCGGTGGCCCGCAAGGCGTCAGCTGGTTCGACAAAGTCGACAGCAAATTCCACGGCTGGGGCGAAAACGAATGGACCGCTGCGGGTTTCCGCGCAGTCCCAGGCGCCATCGCTCGCAAATCCGCCTACATCGCGCCCGGTGTTGTGTTGATGCCATCGTTTGTGAACTTGGGTGCCTACGTCGACACAGGCACCATGGTTGATACGTGGGCCTCTGTCGGGTCTTGCGCCCAAATCGGCAAGAACGTTCACTTGTCTGGCGGCGTCGGCATTGGCGGCGTTCTGGAACCCATGCAAGCAGGGCCGACAATCATCGAAGACGGGTGTTTCATCGGCGCGCGTTCCGAAGTTGTCGAAGGCGTGATCGTGCGCGAAGGTGCCGTGTTGGGCATGGGCGTGTACATCGGTCAGTCAACCAAAATCGTCGACCGCGAAACCGGCGAAGTGACTTACGGCGAAGTTCCAGCTGGGTCTGTCGTAGTCTCAGGCACGATGCCATCCAAGAACGGTGTGAATCTGTATTGCGCTGTCATCGTAAAACGGGTTGATGCAAAAACGCGCTCAAAAACTTCGATCAACGAGCTGTTGCGTGACTGATACGCCCCAAAATACGCCTAAGCCCAAAAAGCCGTCGCGCCAGCAGGTCTATACCCTGCTGGTCGAAATCGGCCGCAAGGATGGTGATGGCTTGCCACCCAAGGCGACGGGTGCTGCGTTGATGTGCTTTGCCAGCGGCATCGACGAGGCTGAGGCCGTGCGCGAAACAGTTGCGATCCTGAAACAGGCGGACACCGCGCCGCTGGACGTGACAGGCTACGGCACCTTGGCTGAACGCGAGGCCGAAGGTCACGAAATCGACGACGAAGAACGCGATCTGATGCAGCGCGCATTGGACGAGAATTCGGTAATCATCGCGCAGATGACCCCGTTTTTTGACTGACGCCTAAGGCGATTCACCAAACCATTTACGGTAGAGCGTCGCGTAGGTTCCGTTTTCACGCAGCTTAAGCAGTGACTGATTGATCGGCTCGTTCAACGGGCTGTCCGTGGGCAAGGCAACTCCATAATTTTCTTGCTGGAAAATCGGACCTGCCAGCTCTGCGATTTTGGCACCATCCGTGTTCACATAATACGCCAAAATTGGTGAATCAAAGACAACTGCGTCAACTTCTTCTTCCTCAAATGCCTTCACAAGCGCCTGAAAACCAGTGAACTCTTGGGACCGAATATCGCGGGAATCCAGGAACAATTGCGCTGTGCTGTTGGTGACTGTGCCAACGCGTTTCCCGTACAAATCATTCACAGAACCAACCGAGCTTTCGATAGCGCTGACGGTCATTGCCGCTGTGATCCGCGCCACAAAAATGGACACGATGAACAGTGATGAGATCACCAAAAGCACGCCAAAGATACGGCCCATGAACGAGCGTGGCATTCGTTCTTCGAATCCACCGTTCACCACCAGATTGAGAGCCCACCAAAATGCGGGAAACACAGCTTTGGATGCGGGCCGGTCAAAATATTCTTGTTTGTCGCGCTCAAACAACCACATCAGCATGCCGCCCAACAACAGCAATCCAAATGCCAGCATGATCGCAAAAAACAGATCCCACGATGCCAGCGACCACAAAATAGAAAAGTTAGATGCAGATTGGCGCGGGATCATCGTGCGCAAACCCGAGGCAAAAATCGGATGGGTAAAGTCCATTTCCAATTCACGTTGCGACGTGATTGAAATGTTAGCGATGGCGACATCGGACGATCCAGATTTGACCGCTTCTAGCATTTCACCAAAGGTTTCATGGCGGATCAGCTGAAAATCACGGCCTAAATCTTTGGCAACAGCGCGCCACAGTTCGATTGAAAAGCCGGTATCAGAACTGTTTTCTTCCATCGAAAACGGGGCTCTGGTTACGGTGGATACCGTTAAATCTTGGGCAAACGCGGGAATGGCAAGGGCCATTGCGAACATGGCAGATGCGATGAATTTGAACATGGTGTCAGTCTCGTTTGATCAATCGGTGGCAGTGCTTAGGCCGCGCGATGTGCAGCCAGCGCAATCGCTTCGAACGCTTTGAGCATAGGAAAGAACGGTTTACCATGCTCTGGCAAGCTATTGCGATCAAGCGGTGCCAAAATACTAGCCTGCAAATCAGCCTCTTTGCGGCGAATACGTCCGATATAGAGGCTTTCGAGCGCGGCACCTGCCACCATTAAGCTTTGATGTGCAGGCAGCAAAAGATGGGTGTATGTGACCGTTCCGCCTGTTGGTTCGTACCGGGCGGCGTACCCGTTAACCAAGTGGCGCGCAGGGACCAGCACGGATTCCTGACCAAACATATATTCCACATCCGATCCGTGAATGACCAACCGTTGATCGGGCGCGGCGATGATATCGCGGCGCAATCCGAAATAGGGCGCACGTAGGCGAATGGGGGCAAAGCTGCCCAGCGCTGGCACGGTGCGTTGGATGCTGTGCAGAATTGGAACCGCTCCGTCATCGGGCGTAGAAACGGTATCGCCGCGCTGCAAACCGCCGGCAGTCCGCGTGCCACAGGGGGTCAAAATCGGCGTGGAGGGGCACAGCGTTGGCATCGGACCAACCGGTTCGATCTTGGTAGACAGAGCGACAAATACGGCGTCTTTTGCCAAGGTGCGCCCGCCTTTGGCCAACATCACGTCATGCAAATCTTGGGTAAATAGTGGTTTTGGATTAACGATATTGACCGACGTAACGGTGGAATCTTCGGGCCGTTCAAGCGACAATCGACCCCATCCGCGCGGTGCATCCCATGCGTATGTGATACGCACGATGTCAGCACGCCCCGTGCCTTTCCAGCGCAGGGCCGCATGTTTGACGTCATCACCATGCTCATGCACCAGCGCGATACCACCGCCGGGTATAGCCTGGATCGACAAGCTGCGCGCCCAAGGAAAATCACGTTGGTAGCCAAACAAAACCTGCGGTTTGCCGTTCGGGCTCATTCGCGTTTCAAGCATGATTGTTCCGCGCACCATCAAGCTGGATGGGTCGACCGTCAGCTGCGGTTCAGCCTGACGATCCACGCCCAATCCATGGGGCGAAAACCGTCCCTCAAGATGATCAGCAGAAGCGATCCACGTCATGTCGCGTTACGCCGCGTCTTGGGTTTTGCGAAGCAGCTTGGCCTCGAAATGCTTAAGTACACGTCGCGCTGCAGGGCTGTATCCCAACCCAGTATCAGGGTCTATTTCAGGGAAAAGCGTGCAAATTTCGTCGACAATCGTGCGCTCGAAACTTTTGGTGGTTTGCGGGCCGGGCAGAAAGCTTTCGGTGGCAAGCCCTTCGGAATAGACAACTTGGTGGCGATCAAACATCAGGTGCACATAGGTCACCTGCCCACCCACACGTCGAGTGACGGACCGATCATTTACCAAGTCTTTGGCAGCGACAAGCACCTCTTGTTCGCCAAACAACAGCTCGGCCACGCTATCACGGATCAACACGCGGTGTTCTGGTGACACCAACAATTCGTCGTGCTGGCCAAAGGTGTTGGCACGAATACGGATCGGGGCAAAGTTGTCTTGGGCCTGAACGGTGCGCGACCCCATCCAGCGCAAAGGTTGTGGCCCGTCGTCTTTGGTCACGACCATGTCGCCCAAGCACAAGGTTTCCACCGGTCGTTGCCCGTCAGGGGTCGCAATCAGCGTACCCGCGACAAAGCAAGGGATCGAACTGACGTTAACCACGCCAATGTCGGTGTTGGTGCCGTTATCAACTGTGTAGGTAAAATTGAAATCTTCGGTATCGCCGTCACCCACCAAATTGATCGTGCCATCAGCATTCAGCATGATGGTTTGACCGGTGTTCAGCGTGACTGGCACACCAACCGTTACTGGCACGCCGTTCAGGTGCGTGATGGTCAGTGTACCGCCGCCCAAATTGAGATCATTGGAAAGTACATCAAGATCCTTGGACCCATTGGGATCAAGGTGCGTCTCATCAGCAAAGGCGATGACTTGCGATTGCACAGAATTTCCTGCGATCAGCAGGCTGGAATCATAGTTACTGTCCGACACGTCCGCGATTGCGATGCGGATCGAATTGGTCTCACCTTCATTGACAGGAATCGTCAAGGTCATGGTGACGGTAAAACCATCCATTTCCGTATTGTAGTCGCTGTTGGAGTTGCTGATGTATAGGTTTTCGTTGTTCGTCGAGTTGATGTTGCCAGGGTCAGTTTCGCCATTGCCCACTTGCATTTCGACGTAGCTACCGTTGATCCAAACACCGACGAAATCTTGATAGACTGAGTTTTGAAATTCTGGATATTCTTCAGACGAAAAGACGAACTGCATTGTGATGAAATCACCATCGGGGATGAAATCCACATCCAAAACTGCAGCGTCATAGGTGTTTGTGCCGGCCGCTGAGTTGTATTGACCGAAATTATTTATGCCGCTCGTGTTGGTCGATGTGTTGGTGCTTTGGTTTGCCTGTTGGCCGCCATTCCCATTGCCGTTACCATTGTTGCCATTCCCATTGCCGTTGCCGTTTCCACCGCTATTTGTGAAATCCTCGGCATCACCAGTCGACAAAATGACGCCTGTATCGCCCGGCGTGACGCCCGGTGAAACGGTGTCGCCGTTGGTGTAAATACCCGATGAATCATTGTCACCGTAGAACGTCGCGCCGGTCACTTGGACGCCGTTGCCAAAGATGTTTTCCGCCATTTGCGTCGCCGTAGCGGTCGTATCGATGGGAAGTTCTGATGCTGCTACCATGTGCCTCTGCCCTTGTTTTCAGAGGACAGATCACACGCGCAGCCACACGGGTTTACCCCGCGTTTTCAAACGTACATCGTTGGTACGAATTGCCGTTCATTGACGGCGTATTGCTCGAATGCCCTGCCTCGGGTCATATTATTAACACGACGTTAACACGGTTTACGCGCATTTGTTAATGGTTTTGCACGTCTTAGCCCTTGGCATCGCGCCATTTTCGCCACATTCCTGTAGACGACATCCCAAACCGCTTAGGAGCACACAATGTCTGGTATCGATCCTGTCACTCTCACCGCAGATTTGGTGCGTTGCCCGTCGGTTACGCCAGCTGACGCGGGGGCCTTGGATATCCTTGCACAGCTGCTCGGCGATGCCGGTTTTGATTTAGCGTGGGCAGATCGCGGTGGTATTCGCAATTTGTTTGCCCGTTGGGGGGCCAAAGGACACGCGCAAACCTTTGGATTTAACGGTCACACGGATGTGGTTCCAATCGGCAACCCTGACGACTGGACGATGGACCCGTTCGGGGCAGAGATCAAAGACGGCATCATGTACGGTCGCGGCACCACTGACATGAAATCAGGCGTCGCTGCCTTTGCTGCCGCGGCCATTGATTTTGTCAAAGACACACCACCCGACGGTGCCATCATTCTGGCGATCACCGGCGACGAAGAGGCCGACGCGATTGACGGCACAACCGCCTTGCTTGCTTACATGGATCAGGAAAATGAGGCGATGGATGTGTGTCTTGTCGGCGAACCCACCTGCCCAAATCAGATGGGCGAGATGATTAAAATCGGGCGGCGAGGATCGATGACCGCGTTCTTTACCGTGACTGGCACCCAAGGCCATTCCGCCTATCCGCACCGCGCCAATAATCCACTGCCTGCCATCGCCCGCCTGATGGATCGGCTCGCCAGTCATGAACTGGACCAAGGCACCGATCATTTTGACGCATCAACCTTGGCTGTGGTTACAATCGACACCGGTAATCCTGCGACCAACGTGATCCCTGCACAGTGCAAAGCCACCGCGAACATCCGGTTCAACGACCTGCATAGTGGCGCGGCCTTAACCGAATGGATGCAAGGCGAAGTCGACGCCGTCGCGACCGAATTCAACGTACAAATCGACATGCGCGTCAAGATTTCTGGCGAAAGCTTTATCACGCCACCCGGTGGGTTGTCTGATCTTGTCAGCGCTGCCGTTCAGGCCGAAACCAACATCGTGCCAGAACTTAGCACAAGTGGTGGTACGTCGGACGCGCGGTTCGTGAAACATCATTGTCCCGTGGTGGAGTTTGGCCTTGTCGGGCAGTCGATGCATCAAGTTGATGAACACGTTACTGTCGCCCATATCCACCAGCTGAAATCGATCTACAGCCGCATCTTGAGTGACTATTTCGCATGACGGTGCAGATCATCGAAACCCGCGACATCGTGACGTGCCGCGCGCTACGCCGCGTTGTGTTCATCGATGAACAGGGCGTGTCAGAGGCGGACGAGATCGATGAATTCGACGATGTAGCGTTGCATCTACTGGCCACTGATAATGGCGAACCTGTCGGGTGCGCACGCATTTTGATCGACGGGTCCTCGGCCAAGATCGGGCGAGTTTGCGTGTTGAAACCCTATCGTGGAAAGGGGCTTGGGGCCGATTTGATACGCGCGTGTTTGCGCACTGCCACCAACCAGTCGGGTGTAACGCGTGCATCGTTGGGCGCACAAACCCACGCGTTGGGGTTCTACGAAAAATTGGGCTTCTCAGCTTACGGCCCCGTTTTTGACGACGCCGGTATCGACCACCAAGCGATGGAAATCGAACTGTGAAGCGTCAAACTCTAATCATCATGCTGAAAGAACCCCGCGCTGGTCGCGTCAAAACCCGCCTTGGGCGCGACATTGGCATGACCGCGGCCGCGTGGTGGTTTCGTCATCAGGTCCGCCGTTTGCTGCGCAACATTCAGGACCCGCGTTGGCAAATTGTGCTGGCTGTCGCCCCGGATAATGCCGCGATGGCCAACCGTGTGTGGCCCGCGCATTTGCAGCGCATTCCGCAAGGTCGCGGGAATTTAGGCGACCGTATGGCGCGGATGATGGGGGCCGTAAACGCTGGCCCGGTCTGTCTGATCGGCGCTGACATTCCAGGCATCAACCGGCAACGCATCGCGCGGGCCTTTGGTCTGCTTGGTCAAAACGATGCGGTGTTCGGACCTGCACCAGACGGTGGATTTTGGCTGATCGGGCTGAAACGCACGACCCCGATGCCGACGCGTTTGTTCCAAAATGTGCGTTGGTCCAGCGCCGATGCGCTCAGCGACACAATTGCGACTTTGCCCACCCACAAAACCGCGTTTTGCGACACTCTGCGCGATGTCGACACGGTTGCAGATTTGAACATGACCTTTCCGACAGGCCATGATACCTGAGGCGGCATGAGCCGTATTCCCACAAAGCCCGAAGTTCTTGATTGGATCACCTCCAATCCGACCCTGACCTCTAAACGTGACATCGCCAAGGCGTTTGGCATCAAGGGGGCTGCCCGCATTGACCTCAAGAAACTCCTGAAGGAGCTTGAGGAAGAGGGGCATTTGGAAAAGCGCAAGCGCAGCTATTCTGATCCCGATCGTTTGCCCCCCGTCAGCGTGCTGGTTGTGACAGGCCCCGACGATGCGGGTGATCTGTTTGCACGACCTGCCGAATGGCATGGCACGGGGCCTGAGCCGATTGTGCTGTTTATCGCTAAATCTGGCGATCCGGCGCTGGGCAAAGGCGACCGCATTCTAGCCCGCGTGACCCAAGTCAAAGAAGACAGCCACCAATTCGAAGGTCGTTTGATCCGCCGCATCGGGGCCAACCCTGAACGCATCGTTGGCATCTTTCGCATCGGCGCCGAAGGCGGGCGCATCAAGCCCATCGACAAAGGCAGCAACAGCGAATGGATCGTTGGCGCAGGTGCCACCGGCGGGGCAAAAGACGGCGAGCTGGTCGAGGCTGAACAATCCGGACCAAAGGGTCGCATGGGCCGCCCGCTGGCGCGTATTGTTGAACGGTTGGGCGATCCCTCTGCGCCCAAAGCCGTGTCGTTGATCGCAATCCACCAACACGCCATTCCTGACGCGTTTCCTGACGACGTTGTGGCCGAGGCCGACGCGCAAAAACCCAAAGAGCTCGAAGGCCGCGTTGACCTGCGCGACATGCCGTTGGTCACGATTGATCCGTCCGATGCGCGTGATCACGATGACGCGTGTTTTGCCCAAGCTGACGATGATCCGGCGAACCCAGGTGGCCATATCATTTGGGTCGCGATTGCCGACGTTGCCGCCTACGTCACGCCGGGGTCCGCGTTGGATCGCGAGGCGCGCAAGCGTGGGAACTCCACCTATTTCCCTGACCGCGTTGTGCCGATGTTGCCCGACCGTTTGTCTGGCGATCTGTGTTCCCTCCACGAAGGGGTGCCGCGCGCCTGTATCGCTGTGAAAATGACGCTGGATGCGACCGGCGAAAAGCTACGCCACGAATTCGTGCGTGGCCTGATGCGTTCGCCCGCATCCTTGCACTACGAAGAGGTGCAGGCCGCCATGGATGGCAACCCGAACGAGCGCTGCGAAGCCTTGTTAGAGCCTGTTATCGCCCCGCTTTACGCAGCCTACGCCACCTTAGTCGAGGCACGGGGGCGCCGTCAGCCGCTTGAGCTGAACCTGCCAGAACGCCAAATCGTTTTGGGGGATGACGGCAAGGTCCATTCGGTCAATTTCAAAGACCGTCTCGACGCGCACAAACTGATCGAAGAATTCATGGTGCTGGCCAACGTCGCCGCCGCTGAAACGCTGATCGAAAAGAAGACCGGCTTGCTGTTCCGCGTGCACGAAGAACCGTCGCCTGAAAAGCTAAACGCACTGCGCGAAACGGCTGGTGCGGCGGGTCTAACGCTGGCCAAAGGGCAAGTTTTGCAGACCTCGCATTTGAACCGACTGTTGGCGCAGGCTGCCAATACCGATGATTCCGAATTGATCAATCTGACGACGCTGCGCTGCATGACGCAGGCCTATTACAGCCCGAATAACTTTGGGCATTTTGGCCTCGCGCTAAAATCTTACGCGCACTTCACGTCGCCCATTCGCCGCTACGCCGATCTGATCGTGCACCGCGCATTGGTCACCTCACACGGTTGGGGTGACGATGGTTTAACCCCTGCGGACGTCGATGATTTGGAAAAAACCGGCACGCATATTTCCGACACGGAACGCCGGTCCATGATGGCCGAGCGCGACACGACTGATCGTTATTTGGCGGCCTATTTGTCCGAGCGTGTTGGCGAAGAATTCACCGGCAAAATCAACGGCATCGCCAAGTTTGGCATGTTCGTGAAACTGGACGATTCCGGCGCCGACGGGCTGGTGCCTATCCGCACTTTGGGGAATGAATATTTCCATTTCGACGGCGATGTGGGCACCCTTGAAGGTGCCGATACCGGGGTCGTTTACCGGATCGGGCAACGCGTCACCGCCAAGCTCGCGCAAGCTGAGGCACTGACCGGCGGCGTCGCGCTGGAATTGCTGACCGTTGAAGGCGTGGAGGTCGTGCGTGGCAGTCGATCACCTGCAGGTCGCGCGCCACGTCGCAAGGCGGCCTCGCACAAGCGCAAGACCGACAAGACCAAGCGGAAAGTTCACCGTTCTCGCCCCTAGCCCAAGGCTGTTGCCACGCGATCAATGTAACCGGACAGCACCTTGTCGTCTTCAATGCGACGACGAAGCGCTGTCGGTTTCGGCGTTGAACGCATAGAGGCCAACACAGGCGCGACGCTGGCATCTGCGGCGCTGGGTACCGCACCAAACAGATAGGGTCCGTGCCACAATCGCTGGGTGATCGCCTGCAAATCAGGCTCAAGCCGTTCCATCCGTTCTTGGGGTGTCCAGCGGCCCAATCCCTGCGCGTGCATCCCTTTCATCAGTTGTTTGCGCAGACCTTTGGTGATGATCAGGCGCGGCAGTTTTGGGATGTCCTTGAAATACACGTCCCGCACTATCGGCCACACATCATCGTTGCCCCAACGGTCCATAACCACATGAAAGTACATGTGTTCCTCGGCCATTCGAATGATTGATACAGCGGTAGATTTATCTAAATCCGACAGCCCCGGTTCCAGATCAACCCCTAGCGTTTCCAAGTACACCCGAATGCGATTACTGTCACCGATCGTGCGTCCGTCAACAGTGATCGCAGGCAATTTTGCCTTGGGCCATTTGCGCGGATCATTGGTATCATGGCGCTGCCACTCAACCCCTGCCATGTTCAGAAGGTACATCGCCTTGGTGCAAAACGAACTCGCGCTAGGTTCGCCAAAGGTCGGGGGAAAGGTGATAAGTGTGATCATTTTCAGCTCCAAAATTATGCATTCGAAAGCTTCATATGCACCCATCTTGTCAATTTCTGTCAGCATGTGATGAAATGGTGAATTATGAGCAGAACACACCGCCTTTTCCAAATGATGCAGTCGCTGCGTCGCATGCCCCCGCCCGTCACCGCCACGCAGCTGGCGAATGATATGAACGTTTCACTGCGCACGATTTACCGCGACGTTGACGCGTTGCGCGGATTGGGTGCGGTCATTGATGGCGAGGCAGGTTTTGGGTTTACCTTGATCGAAGACGCGGCTTTGCCACCGCTTGGATTCGATAATGACGAACTTGAAGCCTTGGTTTTGGGACTGCGAAACGTAGAAATCATTGGTGATCCGGCATTGGCCAAGGCGGCGACATCGGCACTGGCAAAAATCCAAGCGCGCGTGCCACCACGTCAGGCTGACCGTCTGAAACATGCTATTTTGGATGCTCACCGGTTTCATCGCCCCGAGCCACCAGTCATCGATATTGCCGCGCTGCGCCAGGCCACATGGGATGAAGTGTGCGTGTAATTTGACTATGTCGATGCGGTGGGGGCTGCAACGCAACGTACTGTTAAGCCTCTGGGAATTGCCTACATGGACTACAATACGTCGCTGTTGGCGTGGTGTTTACTACGGCAAGATTTTCGCGTTTTCCGGCTGGATAGAATGCGCAGCCTGAATGTGACCAGCGACAGCTTTAGGCCGCACTGCGTTGCTCTTTTACGTGATCATCTGGCTGCAATCCGCGCAAATGTGGAATCATCGGCAAAGCTTCGCAAGACGTAGGTCGCGCGCCTTTCTAAAATCAGTGATTGTCGCTAAATTGGAAACAACATAGTTTTCAATGAGGCACATCATGTGGGTTTTACGAGTATGCGCCATCACGGCGGGGCTGTCTTTGGTCAGTCAATCGGCACAAGCGAACACAATGTCCGCATCAACGCGTCCGCCGTTGAAGATTTCGGCGCAAAATTCGGCGCAACCGGTTTCCTTTGATGCGCGCCCGCCAGTTCGGACGCAGGTTCCCTCGCAAGCACAAACGGTGTCATCAGATGCGGGATTGCAGTTGTGGATCACTGAATTCAAACCACGTGCAGTCGCGCAAGGTATTGATTTGTCTGTTCTAGATCGGGCGCTGCGCGACGTGAACTATGATGCAAAAATCATCAAACGTGATCGCAACCAGTCTGAATTCACAAAGACAATTTGGGATTATCTAAGCACAGCAGTCTCGGATTTACGGATCAAAAACGGCAAGGCGGCACTGCAAAAGCATGCCGAAATCTTTGAACAAGTTGAGGCGAAATACGGCGTCGAAAAGGAATTTGTCGCCGCAATTTGGGGTTTGGAAAGCGCCTACGGCACGTTTCGCGGCAGCGACAGTGTCATTCGTTCCCTGACAACATTGGCCTACGACGGCCGCCGCGGAGAGTTCTTTGAAGGAGAGTTAATTGCCGCCCTAAAAATCCTGCAAAACGGCGACACAAGCGCGCAAAACATGACCGGCAGCTGGGCTGGGGCCATGGGGCATACGCAGTTCATCCCGACGTCATTCTTGGCCCATGCTGTGGATTTTGACGGCGATGGGCGGCGCGATATCTGGTCCGATGACCCCCAAGACGCCATCGCATCGACCGCTGCCTATCTGGCACATTTTGGCTGGGAAAAAGGCACGCCTTGGGGTGTCGAAGTAACGATCCCTGACAGTTTCGACTACCTTCTGGCCAACCGGGACATCGCGAAATCCCCGCAAGAGTGGGCGAATTTGGGTATTACCGGGACGCATGGATCCATCAAAAACTATGGCCCCGCCTCGATCTTGCTGCCTGCGGGCGGCGACGGTGCTGCCTTTATGATCTTTGGGAATTTCGAGGTGCTCGAAAGCTACAACACCGCGGACGCCTACGTGATTGGGGTTGGGCATCTAAGCGACCGGATCAAAGGCGGTGCGGCGATCAAATCGGGTTGGCCGTTTGACGACAACGCTTTGACGTTGAAACAACGCGAAGACATGCAGCGCCTTTTGACCGCCAAAGGGTTCGACACAGACGGAATCGACGGCAAAATCGGACCCAAGACTGTCAACGCCGTGCGCGCCTATCAGGTCAGCGAAGGATTGCGCCCCGACGGTTATGCATCCCCTGCTTTGGTCAATCGATTGCAGCGCTAAGCTGGTGACATACCGCGCAGGCGTTCAGAGCGACGACGCAGCATTTCGACCACGGTCAGCAAGCAAATCGAGATGATCACAAGCAGTGTTGCAACGGCTAGAATTGTCGGGCTGATTTGCTCGCGCAGGCCTGTAAACATCTGCCATGGCAGCGTTTTCTGGCCAGCTGAACCGACAAACAAAACCACGACGACTTCATCGAATGAGGTGATGAAGGCGAACAATCCGCCGGAAATAACACCCGGCAAGATCAGCGGCATTTGCACCCGAAAGAACGTCGTCACAGGGTTCGCACCCATGTTCGCGGCTGCCCGCGTCAACGAGTTATCAAATCCGACAAGCGTCGCTGTCACGGTGATGATCACGAACGGAATACCAAGCACGGCGTGGGCCAAAATGACTTTGACGTAGCCGACGAAATTCTTGCCCAGCCCAAGGCTGTTTTCCATGAAATTCCCAAGGTCCGAGTAGAAAAAGAACATGCCCGTCGCCGAAATGATCAGCGGAACGATCATCGGGGAAATCAGGATCGCCATGATCGTGCCCTTTAGCGGCATGTGTGATTGGCTCAGACCGATCGCGGCCAGTGTGCCCAAAGACACCGAAATGATCGTGGCAATCGGCGCAATCGTCAGCGAGTTTTTCAAGCTGCGTTGCCATTCGTTGTTGTTAAAGAAATCCTGGTAGTGCTTGAGCGAGTAACCCGCAGGATCGAACCGCAGCATTTCCGGCGTGTAGGTGAAAAAGTCCTGCGCGTTAAAGCTAAGTGGGATGATCACCAAAATCGGTGTGATCAGGAACACAAAAACAGCGCCAGCAATAATGCGGAAGGCATAGTGCCACAGCACTTGGCCACCCGTAAGATAAGGCAACAAGCGGGCGCGATAACGCCCTTCAAATAGCCAGTATGTGAACCAGTGGAAAAACCACCCCGCCAGTGCGCTAAGGATCAAGATTGGCAAACCGCCAAACAAAAACCCTGCAGCCCCAAAGCCAAAAATGGTGAGACCCCGGGTGAAGCTTTCGTATTTCGCAGAGATAATCAGGACAAACGCAATCGTGGCCATGATGATTGCACCAGCGACCAGACCCATCGGACCAGCCCCGTTTGCGGTGCCGACCAGCAGGCCAACAAAGGCCCCGGCCAAGGCAACGCAAGGCAATACAAAGGACAAAGGTGTTCGTGATATCGGTGTCAAAGCAGCCATGTTTCTTATCCCAATTTCACGTTGTCGATGCCGACGATTTTGTCATAGGCCCAGTAGAGCAGCAGAACCACGACCAGCAGAATTGTCCCCAATGCGGCCGCCAAGCCCCAGTTTAGAGAGGACGAAATGTGATAGGCGATCCGGTTCGAGAT
This sequence comes from Ascidiaceihabitans sp., assembly GCA_029251465.1. GTDB lineage: Bacteria > Pseudomonadota > Alphaproteobacteria > Rhodobacterales > Rhodobacteraceae > Ascidiaceihabitans. The sequence goes on along the minus strand of JAQXDI010000050.1, from coordinate 33,316 downwards.
AAAGACGCCCTTGGTTCCGCCGACGATTTCCGGCGTGATGTAATAGCCAATCGACAGGATGAACACGAGGATCGATCCCGCGCCAATGCCCGGAACGGACTGCGGGAAATAGACGCGCCAGAACGCTGTCCAGTTGGTCGCGCCCAGTGATTTCGCCGCACGCAGATAGCTAGGCGGAATGGTCTGCATCACCGAGTACATCGGTAAAATCATGAACGGCAGCAGGATATGCGTCATCGCCACAATCGTACCAAATTGGTTGTTGATCAGGATCAGGCGATCCGCGTCGGGCACCAGACCAATCCAAACGAGCACCTCGTTGATGACCCCGTTTTGCTGCAACATCACCTTCCACGCTGATGTCCGCACCAACAGCGAGGTCCAGAATGGCAGCAACACAAGGATCAGCAGCAAGTTGGCAGTGCGCGCAGTCGAGTTCGCCAGCAACCAAGCAACCGGATAGCCCAGCATGATACAAGACCCCGTGATGATCAGCGACATGATCAATGTTCGCCCGAACAGCTTAAGCAAAATTTGCTTTTCTTCGGGCTGCCAGGCAACCCCGTCAGGTGTCTTTTGTGCATCAATCGCGTTCAGGAAATAACCGGATGTAAAGATGCCGGAATGGGTTTGCAGCACTTTCCACGTCTCGACGTCACCCCACCCTTTGTGGATGTCGATCAGCTTGTCCTTGAACGGCGCGTCTGCCACTGGATCAAGCTTTTTCATCTTGCGACCCGATTGGCGGAACATCGATGAAAAACCCGTTTTTTCGTAGTTCAACCGGCCACCAAGGCGCGTGTGTTTCTTGGCCTCGATTGCGACGGCCATGTCACGGGTGAATGCAGCATAGACTGCCTCGTCTGGCAATTGGCCGCTGCTTGCATCCCAACTGCCTAGCGCGCGCACCGTTTCAGGCAGCGTGTTAACCACAATGTCGTTCTGCACCGACCGTGACAGCATGTTCACGATGGGGAAAATGAACGTCAAAAGAACAAAGATCAGCAATGGGGCAACCAGCATCAAAGCCCGTAGTTTCTGGCGTCGCATCGCACGGGCTAAACTGCGCTTTAGCGGCGTGCCATCTGCGGCCAAAACTGGCCCGTCTGCTGTGATATCGCTCATCTTTGGTCTCTTTAAATCAGAGGGGTTGGGTGGGCAGTGCTGCCCACCCGAGGTCTACGAATTACTTCGCCAACCATGCTTGGAATTTCGCGTCGATATCGTCGCGGTAATCTGCCCAGAACTCGTAGTTATACAAGAACGTGTTCTTTGCGTTGTTTGGGTCTGTTGGCATGTGTGGTGCCATGTCGATGCCCAATGTTTTGTGCTTGCCGACCAGTGGTGCGGAAGATTTACGTGCAGGACCGTACGAAATGTACTGTGCTTGATCTGCCAGACGCTGTGTGTCTGTGGCGAACATGATGTAGTCCAGTGCGCGTGCTTGACGCTCTGGGCTTAGGCCCGCTGGGATGATCCAACCGTCAAGGTCAAATACTTGTGCGTCCCACAGCATGCCGATTGGCTGCTTTTGCTCTTCGATCGCTGCGAACAGACGACCGTTGTACGTGGAGCCCATGATGACTTCGCCGTCGGCCAACAGCTGTGGCGTATCCGCACCAGCAGACCACCAGATTACGTCGTCTTTGATGGTGTCCAGTTTGGCCAACGCTTGGTTTTGGCCTTCTTCGGTTGCCAGAACGTCATAAACTGCGTCTTTTGCAACGCCGTCACACAGCAAAGCCCATTCCATGTTGTTGATTGGACGCTTTTCCAAAGAACGCTTGCCTGGGTAGGCGTCCGTGTCAAAGACTGCGCAAACGGATGTTGGGGCTGTGTCGCCAACCAGATCCGTGCGGTAGCCGAATGTTGTGGAATACACGATTTGTGGGATGAAGCAGTCGGAAACCAACAGGTCACCAAAATCTTCAGATGCTTTTGTGCCGTCTGGCGCATCTGCCAGCATTGTGTCGGCGTCGATTTCCAGCGCAAGGCCTTCGTCGCACAAGCGGATCGCGTCTGCTGCAACAACGTCAACAACGTCCCACGTTACGTTGCCCGCTTCGTTCATCGCGCGCAGTTTTGCAACCGCTTCGGCAGATGAGTCGTCATTGATGATGTTGACGCCAGTGTTGGCGGAATACGGGTCGTGATAGGCTCCTTTTTGAGACGCAGAGTAAGCACCGCCCCAAGATACGATTGTCATGTCTTCAGCTGCTGCCAAACCGGCGACCAGCGTCAAAGCGGTTGAGGCCGCCAAGAGGTTGGAAAGTTTCATTAGGTAGTCTCCCAAGTGTTGCCCGTGTGAATGATTAGGAAGGTTATAACGGGCATGATCCCCTTCCCTTTTTCATCGCGCTAGGTGTTTGGAACGCGACATCTCGTACCGCTATGCATCAAGCGCGCGGCAATCCTCTGCAAGCCAGCCAATTTCGATTTGCTGGCCCGGTTTCAGGCGCACCTGATCTGGTGCGTTGCGGGTTTTGATCACAAAATCGTCCTTGCCTGCGACGCGCAGACGCGTGCGGAAAATGTCACCCATGTAGATGAATTCCAGCACTTCGGCTTTTAACGTATGCGCCCCTTCTTGCAGGCGCGTCGGGTCCATTTCGACCCGTTCCGGACGGATGGAAACGCGTGTGCGCTGGCCAGCCTCGGTTACGTTGACGGGCTTGGCATCAATCAGATCGCCATTGTCGAGCTGCACCAGCGCCACGCCGCCTTTGATCTCTTTGACCACACCTTCGAGCGTGTTGTTTTCACCGATGAACTGCGCAACGAAACTGTTTTCCGGCTCTTCATACAGTTGATCCGGCGGGGCCAACTGCTGAATGCGACCATCGTCAAACACGGCAACCCGGTCTGACATCGTCAACGCTTCGGTTTGGTCGTGCGTAACATAGACCGTGGTGATACCCAACTCGTGCGCGAGGTTTGTGATCTCGAACTGCAAAGTTTCGCGCAGTTGCTTATCCAAAGCGCCAAGCGGTTCATCCATCAACACCAGTTCCGGTTCGAACACCAAGGCACGCGACAAAGCGATCCGCTGTTGCTGACCACCAGACAATTGCGTCGGACGGCGGCCTGCAAAATCTTGCATCTGCACCATGCCCAGCGCGCGCATGACTTTTTCCTCCCGCTCGGATTTGCCGATTTTGCGCACTTCCAAAGGAAAGGAGAGGTTTTCAGCAACCGTCATGTGCGGGAACAACGCGTAATTTTGAAACACCATGCCAATGCCGCGTTTGTGCGGTGGAATGTTGTTGATCGACACACCATCCAGACGGATATCGCCGTGCGTAGCTGTTTCAAAACCCGCCAGCATCATCAGGCAGGTCGTCTTGCCAGACCCCGATGGTCCTAGCATTGTCAGAAACTCGCCCTTGGGCATCGACAGGTTCAGGTCTTTGACGACGAGGTTCACGCCATCGTAACTCTTTTGCACACGTTCGAATTCGACGAACGCCGCATCACTAGTAGAATTGGCCAATTCAGGCTCCCCGGTTGTCTTTGGCGGTTTTTCCCGCTTTGTTGACGGAATTAAAACCAATCAACACAAGCATTACAACAGTCGAAGTCCAGATTCCGACCAATGCAGGCGAATTTACGGTAATTCGACCGAATTCAAGGCGATAGGGCTTGTGATTGAAGGCTTGCGTGTTCGCCCGCGCTTTCGCAGGGTGGTCTGGCAGGAGGACACACCATGACAGCCAAGCATCTACCCTTTGAGCAAGCTGAATACGATCGACGTCTGTCGATGGTGCGCACAGCGATGGCGATCGCGGGGTTGGACGCGCTGCTGGTCACTGATCCGTCAAACCAAGCATGGATCACCGGATACGACGGCTGGTCGTTTTACGTGCATCAAGCTGTGATCGTTCTGCAAGACGCCGATCCGATCTGGTGGGGGCGCAGACAGGACACGAACGGTGCGCTACGCACCGTCTGGATGGCGGATGATTGCGTGCTGGGCTACGACGACAACTACGTGCAATCCACCGAAATGCACCCGATGGAGGACTTGGCCCGTCATTTGGACGGCATCGGCGTCGAAAACCTCGGCGTTGAAATGGACAACTACTATTTCTCGGCCAAGGCGTTTTCCGTTTTGTTGCAAGCCTTGCCCAACGTCGGGTTTGCGGATGCAACAGCCATGGTAAACTGGCAGCGCGCGATCAAATCTGACCCAGAAATCGCGTTCATGCGCAAAGCGGCGTTGATCTCGGAAAAGGTGGTGGACGGGTTGCTGGAACGCGTCGAACCAGGCGTTCCCAAAAACGAAGTTGTCGCAGAAATCTACCGTGACGCGATCCGTGGCGTTGACGGCGCGTGGGGCGATTATCCCGCAATCGTGCCGCTGTTGCCCTCCGGCACCGACGCCGCCGCACCACATCTGACATGGGACGGACGGCCATTCGCAACGGGCGAGGCGACATTTTTCGAAATCTCGGGCTGCTATCGCCGCTACCACGCCCCATTCTGCCGCACGTTGTTTTTAGGCAAACCGCCCGATGTTCTGAAGCGCGCCGAGGCCGCCTTGATCGAAGGGTTAGAAGCAGGGCTAGAGGCCGCCCGCCCCGGCAACCGCGCCTGCGACATCGCCAACGCACTTGCGGCACCCTTGGAAAAAGCAGGCATCGAACGCGGCGCGCGCTGTGGCTATCCCATCGGCCTTAGTTACCCGCCAGATTGGGGCGAACGCACAATTTCACTGCGTCCAGAAGACGAAACCGTGCTGGAACCCAACATGACCTTTCACTTTATGCCCGGCCTTTGGATGGCCGATTGGGGGCTTGAGATCACCGAAAGCATCCGCATTCGTCACGAAGGTTCCGCCGAAACTTTCTGCAATCGTCCACGTCAGATGTTTGTCAAACCATGAGCCTTGAGGCGACGGTTGATTTACTGGGCCGACTGGTCGCCTACCCTACCGTATCTGCGGACAGTAACCTAAGCATGATCGCCGAATTGGGGGATCGATTAGAGACCGCAGGCGCACGGGTCGAGGTCCTGCAAGACGGATCCAAAGCCAATTTGTTCGCCACCATCGGGCCCGAGGGTCCGGGCGGATTGGTGCTATCGGGTCACACGGATGTGGTTCCAGTAACAGACCAAGATTGGAGCAGTGATCCCTTTATCATGCGCAAAGAAAACGGGCTGCTTTACGGTCGTGGCACCTGCGATATGAAGGGGTTCATTGCAGCCGCAGTTGTGATGGCACCACTATTTGCGCGGGCTAAAAAACCGGTGCATTTCGCATTTACCTACGACGAAGAGGTCGGTTGTCTTGGCGCACGTGCGTTGGTGCCTGAATTGCAAAAACGCGGCATCCAACCAGCCATGGCCGTAATCGGCGAACCAACAGAAATGCGCGTTATCGAGGGGCACAAAGGTTGCTGTGAATACACAACACATTTCACGGGATTAGAAGGGCACGGATCAGACCCCGATCAAGGCGTGAATGCCGCCGAATATGCCGTCAAATACGTCTCTAAATTGGTTGAAATACGATCAACTTTGATCGCACGCGCACCTGCCAACAGCCGGTTTGACCCCCCCTGGACAACGATCAACATCGGACGCGTATCAGGGGGCGTGGCGCACAACGTGATCGCGGGAAAAACCGAAGTGGATTGGGAGATGCGCCCTGTTCAACCTAGCGACCATGCCTTAGTCAAAGATACGATTTTGGCATATTTAGAGACTGATTTACTGCCAGCCATGCGCAGAGTTCATCCAAAGGCGGACATCCGAACCGAAGTGATCGGAGAGGTCGCGGGACTGGAGCCAATGTCCGAAAATGCAACGCGTGATTTGATCGCGGGATTGGTGGGATCAAACGGGGCGGACGTCGTTTCGTTCGGAACCGAAGCCGGTCTTTTTCAGAAAATGGGGATGGACGTCGTCGTATGCGGGCCCGGCAGCATTGCGCAGGCCCACAAATCGGATGAATTCATCGCAATCGATCAGCTAGCGGCTTGCATCTCGATGCTTGAAACACTCGCTGATCGTGTTTGATTTGATCAAGACGCCGCCTTTAGCAGGTCAAGTTCTTTCATTTGTACGTAGGCTTCGTCCAACGCGGTTCGCGCCCGCGCACCCATGATTTTAATTTCTTCTGGCGAGATAATCAGCGGCGGCGAAATCACCATCCGGTCATAGACGTGGCGCATGATCAGATTGTTGGCAAAGCAACGTTCGCGCGTCATGAAACCGGCAGTGCCAGCATCAGCGGCAAACTTGGCACGGGTTTCCTTGTGCGGCGTCAGGGCGATAGACCCCATCATGCCGACGATCGTTGCTTCGCCGACCAACGGGTGATCCGCCAGCCCGTGCCACATCTCGTGCAGGGCCGGCATTGCCACATCGCGCACGTGATCGAGGATGTTTTCCTCTTGTAGAATACGCAAGTTTTCAAGTGCGACGGCGGACGCAACTGGGTGACCCGAATACGTGTAACCGTGGTTAAATTCGTCGCTGTTGATCGCTTCGGCAACTTCATCCGACACGATGGATCCACCGATTGGTTGATAGCCAGATGACAGGCCTTTGGCGATGGTCATGATGTCCGGTTTGATGCCGACGGTCTCGGATCCGAACCAGTTTCCTGTGCGCCCGAATCCACAAATGACTTCGTCGGCGATCAGCAGGATTTCGTATTTGTCACAGATACGCTGGATTTCCGGCCAGTAGGTGCTGGGTGGTACAATCACGCCGCCGGCACCTTGGATCGGTTCTGCGATAAACGCGGCAACGCGGTCTTCGCCCATCGCAAGAATCGCTTTTTCCAATTCCTGTGCGCGGGCCAGACCAAAGTCAGCGGGAGTTTGATCGCCACCTTCGGCCCACCAATACGGCTGGTCAATGTGGTGAATATCGGGAATCGGCATCCCGCCTTGCGCGTGCATCGGCGTCATGCCCCCAAGGCTGCCGGACCCCACGGAAGACCCGTGATACGCATTCTTGCGCGAGATGATGATCGACTTTGTCGGCTTGCCTTTGATCGCCCAATAATGGCGCACCATTCGGATGTTTGTGTCGTTCGCCTCAGAGCCTGAGCCTGCAAAGAACACGTGGTTCAAGTGCGCTGGGGCCAGCTTGGCGATCTCGGCTGCCAAGGCGATGACAGGCGCGTGGGATGTCATGAAAAACGTGTTGTAGTAAGGCAGCTCCTTCATCTGGCGTGCGGCGACTTCGGCCAGTTCGTGGCGCCCATACCCAATGTTAACGCACCAAAGACCCGCCATTCCGTCGAGAATTTCGTTGCCTTCGCTATCTTGCAAATAGACACCATTCGCCCGCGTGATGATGCGTGCCCCTTTGGCCGCCAGTTCATCATTCGTGGTAAACGGATGCATGTGGTGGGCCGCATCCAGCGCTTGCAGTTCGGCGGTCGGCAGGTGATTTGTAATAGCTGGCATGATCGGTCCTTAGGATACGGGTCAACGCGCCGACATTATGTGCATTTCAAGTGCTGTCAATCGCCGCGAACGCACCATCTTCTTGCCGTGGCCCTTAAAACTTGGTTCTATACACCGATGACCGGGACAAACTCGGCAACCACCCACGGGAGAGATTTATGAGAAACGTAATGCTTGGCACAGTTGCCAGCTTGGCGCTGTTGGCGACCGCTGCAACCGCCGAAGAAGTCCGCGTCTACAATTGGTCCGATTATATCGACGAAGAATTGCTGACCAAATTCGAAGAAGAAACCGGCATCAAGCTGATCTACGACGTCTTTGACAGCAACGAAGTTCTGGAAACCAAAATGCTGACCGGGTCCTCTGGTTATGACGTTGTTGTGCCATCGGGCACGTTCTTGCAGCGCCAGATCACCGCGGGTGCGTTCCAGCCGCTGGACATGGACAAGCTGTCAAACAAGGGCAACCTTTGGGACGTGATCGAAGCACGCACCGCACAGTATGACCCTGAAAACGCGCATTCGATCAACTACATGTGGGGCACAACCGGCCTTGGCGTGAACGTCGGCAAAGTGACCGAAGCCTTGGGTGCAGATGCGCCAATGGGGTCGCTGGAATTGGTTTTTAACCCGGCTAACATGGAAAAGCTGGCTGATTGCGGCGTGCATTTCCTTGATGCGCCTGCCGAAATGATCCCTGCCGCGCTGAACTACATCGGCGAAGACCCAGACAGCCACGATCCAGACGTCATCGCCAAAGCCGAAGCCGTGCTAATGGCCGTGCGCCCCTACATCACGAAATTCCACAGCTCTGAATACATCAACGCGCTGGCGAACGGCGACATCTGCGTCGCGTTCGGTTGGTCCGGTGACATTTTGCAAGCGCGTGATCGTGCGGCCGAGGCTGAAAACGGCGTCGAAGTTGCCTACACTGCACCGACCGAAGGTGCGCTGATGTGGTTTGACCAAATGGCGATTCCTGCGGATGCACCAAACCCAGACGCGGCCCATAAGTTCCTGAACTTTATTTTGGACGCCCAAAACATGGCCGACGCGTCGAACTACGTTTATTACGCAAACGGCAACAAGGCTTCGCAAGAATTCTTGGTCGAGGACGTGATCGGCGATACAGCGATCTACCCAGATGAGGCGACGCTGGAAAACCTGTACACCACCACACCGTACCCTCAAAAAGTACAACGCGTCGTCACGCGCCTGTGGACCAAAATCAAGTCGGGTACCTAAGCCGACTTTCGGGGCGCGGACACGATCTGCGCCCCACCTCATATTCAGAAAGAACGCCAGTGTCAGAGCCTGTTTTCGCCCCTTGGAATGATGCGGATGCGACCCCGCTGATTACCTTTCAAAACGTCACCAAAAAATTCGGTGAGTTCGTGGCGATTGACGATTTGACGCTTGATATCTTTGAGAAAGAATTCTTTGCCCTGCTTGGCCCTTCGGGCTGCGGCAAAACCACGATGATGCGAATGCTGGCGGGTTTTGAAAACCCGTCGAGCGGCGCGATTTCATTGTCTGGCAAAAACATCGCGGGCGTGCCGCCAAACCAACGCGCCGTGAACATGATGTTTCAGTCCTACGCGTTGTTCCCGCATCTGTCGGTTTGGGAAAACATCGCCTTTGGTTTGAAACGCGACGGCATGTTCAAAGACGCGCTGAACGCCCGTGTCGACGAGATGCTAAAACTGACGCGGCTCGAGAAATTCGCCCGTCGCAAACCACATCAGATTTCCGGCGGACAACGGCAACGTGTGGCGCTTGCCCGCTCGCTAGCGAAAGCCCCCAAGCTGCTGTTGCTGGATGAACCGCTTGGTGCCTTGGACAAGAAATTGCGTCAGGACACGCAGTTTGAATTGATGGACATTCAGGAAAAAACCGGCACGACATTCGTGATCGTCACCCACGACCAAGAAGAGGCGATGACTGTTGCCTCTCGGGTTGCCGTCATGGATGAGGGTCGGATCATTCAGGTCGCCACGCCCGAACACATCTACGAAGAACCAAATTCTGTCTACGTCGCGGACTTTATTGGCGATGTGAACCTTCTGACAGGACAGGCAAAGGCAACCGGCCAAGACACGTACGAGATCGAAGTACCTGTGTTAGGGTCGATTTTTGCCTCTAGCGTCCGACCATTTTCAGACGGCCAAACCTGCCATCTGGCGATCCGCCCAGAAAAGGTGGCGATCCACGCGGAACGGCCAAGTGCTGACAACGCAGTGCAGGGCAAGGTCCTCGATATCGCGTATCTCGGCAATCTCAGCACCTATCACGTTGAACTGCCCGGCGGCCAAATTATCAAAGCCCAAAGCGCCAATACCCGCCGAATTTCCCGTCGCACATTCACGTGGGAAGACCCGGTTTGGGTCAGCTGGACCGCCACGGCCGGCGTGTTGCTAGATCAATGAGACGCGCGGTTCTCATAGCGGTTCCGTACCTTTGGCTGTTGGCGCTTTTCTTGATCCCGTTTTTTATGGTGTTCAAGATTTCCATGTCAGATGCGATCCTCGCAATCCCTCCTTATGGCCCGACCATGAAAGACGGGTTTCGCGAGCTGATCAGCCAGCTGGATTTCGAAAACTTTGTGTTTCTGACCACCGACGATCTCTATTGGAAGGCGTATCTGAGCAGTCTGAAAATCGCATTCATCGCGACAGTTTTGACCTTGATGGTCGGCTATCCTGTGGCCTACGCCATGGCCCGCGCACCCGAAGAATGGCGCCCAACCCTGATGATGCTGGTGATCCTGCCGTTTTGGACAAGCTTTTTAATCCGCGTTTACGCATGGATCGGCATCCTAAGCACCAACGGATTCCTCAACCAATTTCTGATGGGCATTGGCGTGATTAGCGAACCGCTGACCATTTTGAACACCAACACTGCCGTCTACATCGGCATCATTTACACCTACGTCCCGTTCATGATCTTACCAATCTACGCCGCTTTGGACCGTTTGGATGCATCCCTGATCGAAGCCGCCGAAGACTTGGGTTGTTCCCGATTCAAAGCCTTTTGGTTGATCACTTTTCCACTGTCTAAAAACGGTGTGTTCGCGGGCTGTTTTCTGGTGTTCATCCCAGCCTTAGGTGAATTCGTGATCCCGTCGCTTCTGGGTGGATCAAGCACCTTGATGATCGGCAAAGTGTTGTTCGAAGAATTCTCCTTTAATCGCGATTGGCCAGTCGCCAGCGCCGTCGCCGTCGTTTTGTTGCTGATTTTGATCGTGCCAATCGTTTTGTTCCAGATGAACCAACAGCGCGCACAAGAGGCAGAACAATGAGACGCCTGAGCCTGTTCAATTCCGTATCGTTGACCTTGGGCTTTGCGTTCCTGTATTTGCCGATGCTGATCTTGATCATTTACAGTTTTAACAAATCAAAACTGGTCACGGTTTGGGCTGGTTTTTCAACGCAATGGTATGGCGAGTTGATGCAAAACGAAGCGTTCTTGGACGCGGCTTGGGTCACTTTGAAAGTCGCAGTTGTATCCTCGACCATCGCGACGGTTTTGGGCACGATGGCGGCCTATGCGCTGGTGCGTGGCGGGCGGTTCTTCGGGCGCACGCTTTTCTCGGGCATGGTTTTCGCCCCACTTGTCATGCCCGAAGTCATCACCGGCCTGTCGCTACTATTACTCTTCATCGGCATCGGATTAGACCGCGGCGTCCTGACAATCATCCTCGCACACACCACATTTTCGATGTGCTTTGTGTCGGTTGTTGTGTCGTCACGCCTATCCACATTTGACCGATCGCTCGAAGAAGCAGCACTCGATTTAGGGGCCACCCCCTTCGCCGCATTCAGACTGGTGACACTGCCAATCATTGCGCCCGCCGTGGTCTCAGGTTGGTTGCTGGCGTTCACGTTGTCATTGGATGATTTGGTGATCGCGACCTTTGTGACGGGCCCTTCGGCCACAACGCTACCGATGAAAATCTGGTCCTCTGTGCGCCTTGGTGTGACACCTGAAATCAACGCACTTTCCACGATTTTGATCGGGTTGGTCGCGACAGGCGTCATCACTGCGTCCCTTGTGTCCAAGCGCAATTTGGTTCGAATGCAGCGCGAAGAACGAGCCGCCGAACGGGCGCAATGACGCGGATTTTTCCTGATTTTGCGTATAGCGACGGACCGCGCGCGGGGTGTTGGTGGGATGACACCTGTGACCTGCCCGACTACCCGGTGATGGATTCAGATATCGACTGTGATGTTGCGATCGTCGGCGCAGGATTCACCGGATTAAACGCCGCACTTCGCCTGGCCGAAGCAGGCGTCGACGTGATCGTGGTCGATGCCGAAACCGTTGGATGGGGTGCCTCTGGTCGCAACGGTGGCTTTTGTTGTTTAGGCGGCGGAAAAATCAGCGACGCACAATTGGATCGACGCTTTGGCAAAGATGAACGGCTGGCGTATCGCGCGGCTGAGAAAGCAGCTGTTTTTCACGTTCAAAACTTGATTGACCGCCTTCAACTGGACGTCGACAAACATTCTAACGGCGAAACCGAATTGGCCCATAATCCTCGTGTCTTTCGCGATTTGGTGGATACAGCGGCGGCAATAGAAGAAAACTATGGCGTCACGCCAGATTTCACTTCCAAAGACAAATTGCGCGATGCCGGATTGAACGGACCGTTTCACGGCGCACGAACAACACCGATTGGGTTTGGTCTTAACCCTCGGAAATACATTGTCGGCTTGGCACGGGCAGTCGTAAAGGCGGGTGGACGCATTTTTTCAAACTCACCGGTTTTATCCATCTCAGGAACAACCATTCTGACGAAACTAGGCCGTGCAACTGCCAAAAATGTGATTGTCGCAACCAACGGATATTCCAGTGAAACTGTCCCAAACTGGTTGTCCGGACGCTACATGCCGGCACAATCCAGCGTGTTAGTGACGCGACCCCTAAGCCAAGCAGAGCAGTCCGAACAAGGTTGGAGCAGCGCGCAAATGGCATTCGATTCACGCAATCTGCTCCATTACTTCAGGCTAATGCCCGATGGCCGATTTCTCTTTGGGATGCGCGGCGGACTGCGATCATCACCCAGATCAGAAGCGCAATCGCGGCGAAAAACGCATCACGATTTCAAGCAAATGTTTCCGGCTTGGGCGCAGATCGATGTGACACATTCTTGGTCTGGGATGGTCTGTGTCGCGCGAAATCTTTTGCCATATGTCGGCCCCATTCCGGAGCAACCCGGCGTGTATACGGCGCTGTGCTATCACGGAAATGGTGTCGCGATGGGCAGTTTCAGCGGGGCGTGTCTTGCCGATCTCGTTCTGCATCAGAATGAACGGGCTTTACCAAAGGCGATGCGGCAACCGCTTGCGACATTCCCGTTTGGCAAAGCGCGTCGATTATTGATGCCACCGGTTTATGCCGGTTACGCAGTTTCTGATCTGTAATCTTGTGCCCGAATCGCCGCGACACGGCGTAAACAATAGTTCAATTTGATCGCGATTGTTGACACAACCAGTCCCATCCACCATTTCGATATCAAAGCCAACGATAAAAAAAGGTGAGCAGATGAAAATCGCAATGATCGGAACTGGATACGTAGGACTGGTGTCTGGTGTATGTTTCTCGGATTTCGGGCACGATGTGATCTGCGTTGACAAGGATCCTGCCAAGATCGAAATGCTCGAAGCTGGCAAGGTGCCAATTTATGAGCCCGGACTTGATGCATTGATGGCCAAAAATGTCGCTGCAGGACGGTTGTCATTTTCAGGCGATTTGGCTGCTGCTGTTGATGGTGCGGATGCTGTTTTTATTGCAGTTGGAACACCAACTCGGCGCGGCGACGGCCATGCTGATCTGACGTATGTTATGGCTGCGGCCGAAGAAATTGCGCATTCTTTGACAGGCTACACAGTGATTGTGACCAAGTCGACAGTACCTCTCGGGACAAATCGTCAGGTCAAGCACACCGTATCCAAGGCGAACCCCAAGGCTGAATTCGACGTCGCATCAAACCCTGAATTTCTGCGTGAAGGCGCCGCGATTGACGATTTTATGCACCCGGACCGTGTGGTGGTTGGCGTTCAAAATGACCGCGCCGCCGAAGTCATGACGGACGTGTACCGACCTTTGTATCTACGCGATTTACCCATCATGACCACTGATTTGGAAAGCGCGGAGATGATAAAATACGCGGCCAACACGTTCTTGGCGACCAAGATTACCTTTATCAACGAAATTGCTGCACTTTGCGAACGTACTGGTGCGGACGTAAAAATGGTGTCCAAGGGGATGGGTCTAGACGGGCGTATCGGGAACAAATTTTTGCATGCCGGTCCTGGATACGGTGGCAGCTGTTTTCCAAAAGATACGCAAGCTTTGGCGCGTATTGGGCAGGATCATTCCATGCCCATGCAGATTACCGAAGCCGTCATAAAAGTGAACGAAGAAATGAAACGCAGGATGATCGACAAGATTATCGATCTTTGCGGCGGGTCAGTGAACGGAAAAATCATCGCAATGTTAGGTGTAACATTCAAACCGAACACCGACGACATGCGTGACGCGCCGGCTCTAACGATTGTCCCTGCATTGGTTGGTGGCGGCGCAAAAGTACGTGTTGTTGACCCTCAAGGACAGCGCGAAGGCGAAGAGTTACTGCCTGGTGTGAACTGGATGGATGACGCGTATAAAGCCGTTCAAAACGCCGACGCTGTCGTGATTTTGACAGAATGGAACGAGTTCCGTGCCTTGAATCTAAAACGTGTCGCCAATCGAATGGCGACACCTGTCATGGCTGACTTGCGCAACATCTATACGCAGAAAGACGCCAAACGCGCTGGATTTGTGGCCTACACTTCTATCGGTCGCGAAGACTATGGAATTAAACGTTAGGCCCCTTCACGTAGACCGCTGACTTGCGCGGTGGTGATTAGCGCTCCGCCTTCAAGGACAAGAACAGCGGCACCCGCTTCGATCCTTGCCTCGGTGATCCGAGAATATGTTTCTACCGGAGAGAGGTCCATCAGCTCGCCGTTGGACCTCGATTCGACTGAGAACGAATATTGTCCCTCTTCAAACGGTGATCCGTCATCTTGAACACCGGCCCATTCAATTGGCTCGGCAGAAACAGCAATCAATGTGCGCTGCACTTCTTCTCCGGTTTCGTCATACACCACCAAATATGCTTGATCCGCTGCTGCCAAGGGGCGTGGTTCGACAGTAACAGGTGCCCCGTCAAAGAATGCAGGTGCGGTTGTGCGTGCCTCCATGCCGATCCAACCCGCCATACTTGCCATGTTCCCAGCGCCAAGCTGAGCGGCCAATCCAGAGAGCAATTCGTTTGATTTCACTTGCTGTTCTACCATCGAGAATTGCGCCAACTGTGCCGCGTATTCAGACGAATCAATAGGCTCAAGTGGGTCTTGGTACTTTGCCTGCGTCGTCATCATATGTAGGAAAGTTTCAAAGTCAGATGACAATACCGAGCTTGCCTGATTTACGCCCTGCGTAGACGCCGATTGTACCGCTGATGTGAGGGATGAAATGTCCATCGTTTATTTCCTTAAACTAGAATGTCGACGCCTGTACTTTGCGTCCGCAAAATCGGGGTTTGAGCTGGATTTTCGAGATTTGAAATGGAGTCATTCTGCGGGTTTTCGACCACGTGATCCGCCCCAAGCTGACGGTCATCTTTTTGATCATGGGCACCGTTTTGTTCGAAATTAAATGACAGGTTCTCGTGGCCCATTTCAGCAAACGAGCGCGCCAAATCATCAATATTTCGCCGCATCAATTCCAATGTCTCTGACCGTTCCGCTGAAACGGTCACAACCATACCGGTCTCCGCAGGAGAAAAAGCGATTCGCACACGCCCTAATTCAGCTGGCCGTAATGCGATTTCAACAGTCTTTTCCGCTGTTACTTGCGCGCGAACTGCGTCCGTCATTTGACGTATCACGGTCTGGCTCATCTCTTGGCGAATGCTGGGCGCGGCAGCAGTTGATACATTTGCGAAGCGGGCCTCGTGACGGGCTTCGAAAGACTGTTCAAGGCCAGCTTTCGAACCTTCTTCAGCCTTCATTGATAGGCGTGGAATTTCCTGGTTGCTCTGGACAGCATTTCGCATCAAAGAGACCGTTTCCGCCACAGTGTTTGAGGGTGATCGAACCTCATTTTGAGTAAACTCTGATTGCACTGGCTCCCTTGGATTTAACTGGAACATAGTTTGTCGCAAGGATGGTTCTACTGAAATTGAACCTGTGCCAAGTTCTTGTGGAAATTTTACATGAGGTTGGCCAGACAATTGCGATCCAGATCCAAGTTCCCGATTCTTAGCGGCTGAGTTGGATGCGGGTGCCGCTAATACATCCTGGTCATTCTGTGTCGCAGAAAGCATCAAAGTACTGTCAGACCTACCCGACTTTGTTGAAGTATTTTCGCTGGCTGCTATTGAGCTATTAGGTAACGTAATTTCACCTACTGCCGCGATTTCAGGTGTTCTTGGGTACAAAGCGGTTTCCGCACGACCTGAAAAATCCAATTTGCCGGAACTATCCGTACGCATTTCATTTATCAGCGCTGCTTCAATTGAGGACAGGATTCTTTGTTTGGAAACTTGTTCTTCCCCATTCGAACCTACGTTATTCGTTATCTTTGGAAGGTCAGTTTCATCAATTTTGGAGTCAAAATTGTTTATTTTTGGACCAAGTCCGTAGGGGCCTTGCGTTGACTCATCATGATCTCCGGCGGGAAGCTCCCGTCCATAAGCATTGATCGGAATGTCTGAGTCGGACTCACCGCCTAAGACGGTATCTGAATCCATCACTTCGTTATCCGAATCGTCGATTTCCACTTGATCCTGATCGTCCTGATCAGAATTTTCAGGGAAAATCGTCGGATCAGAGTCTGATTCTTCTCGACCGGAAATCATAGTTTCCCGATCGTCAAATTCATCAAAAACTTGACAAAATCCCTGTGAATGCTGCGATTTTTCAACGCTTGCCGCACGCTCGATCGCTGGTGAACTCGGCTGCGTTCTAGCCATAATAGAGTCTGTAATTTGCATAGTGTACTCTGGGATTCCTTCCTCGATTGGGTGCACTATGCTGATTGGTGGTTACCAGTTCTTTACCGGTTTGCGGGCATGGTCGACAAAATACATCGAATTGAAGGAAATCGACATGATCAACGCGCTGTCCGCCGAAACGGCGGTTAAACCTGCACCTGTTAATCGCAATGATGCATTGCAAGCGGCGGCCAAAGAATTGGAAGCAACATTTCTGGCGGAGATGTTGAAATCTGCAGGCTTCGGTCAATCCCGCGAGAGTTTTGGCGGTGGATCAGGCGAGGACCAATTCGCATCATTTCTCGTTTTAGAACAAGCCAAAGCGATGGTGGAGGCCGGAGGAATCGGGCTTTCTGAATCGCTATTTAATGCCCTAAAGGAGCACCAGAAAAATGGATGATATGATTCAAGATACGATCGATTCGCTAGATGACCTACTAGATGCTGAGCGCGCGGCCTTATTGACGGGAGACATCGACCAAATTGGCCGGCTTATGGCGCAAAAAGAATCGCTCATTGATACGCTCAATGACCAAGAGGCCGTCGATCGCACGGAATTAGAGAATTTGAATTCGAAAGTTGAGCGAAATCAGGAGCTGCTACATTCAGCTCTAGATGGTATTCGTACGGTTGCACGACGCTTGGCCACGATGCGCCGAATTCGCAAGACACTAGAGACCTATGATGCACAAGGTCGCAAAAACAGCATCGTTCTACACCAAGAGCAAACAGTAGAACGTCGTGCGTAACTCGCGGTCATCTCGGATTGATTCAAATCTGCGATAAAGCAGGAAAGAGGTTTAGGAAAACATTAGCATTTGCACACTTAAAGTTGGGGTGCACTCTGATTGGAGTGGCACAAAACCGGAAACCCGGAATTTGTATCGGTCAGAACGACATCTTGTTCGCCTTACAGAGGCGAGAAACCAACTTGGCGCAAAGCGCCGCGAAAAAGGAAAATGCAAATGTCGAGCATTCTTACAAACAACAGTGCAATGGTTGCACTGCAAACTCTAAAGTCCATCAACAGCAGCTTGTCTTCAACACAAAGCGAAATTTCGACAGGTAAATCTGTCGCTTCCGCAAAAGACAACTCTGCTGTCTGGGCGATTTCCAAAGTCATGGAAGCAGACGTCAAAGGCTTTAAGGCAATTTCTGACAGCCTGTCTTTGGGTGAAGCATCGGTATCGGTTGCACGTAACGCATCCGAATCTATCACCGATCTGTTGACAGAGATGAAAGGCAAGATCGTTGCCGCACAAGAAGACAACGTTGACCGCGGCAAGATCAACGACGACGTATCTGCACTCAAAGATCAAATTGCTTCGGTTGTCGGTGCAGCTCAGTTCAACGGTCTGAACCTTGTTAATGGCAACCTCGCTTCGACAAATGTCCTGTCCTCTTTGGATCGGGATGCGGCAGGCACCGTGACGGCCTCTTCGATTACGGTCGACGGGCAAGATCTGTCTACTGGTGGGTACACGGCTAAAGCAGCCTTTACCGGTTCTGACGGCGTATCAGCAGATGCTGCTGACACGTTCGGCTTCTCCCTGGATGCGACTGGTGGTACCGACGACGCAGGTGTCGTGGTCATCGCTGATCCTACGTATGCGGCTGGTGACAAGGTTTCCATGACGGTTGGCGACTTTAGTGTATCTTACACGGTCACAGCCAAAGATGCTGCGTCTTCAACCACCGAGGACATCGTCGCAATCGGTCTGAAAACAGCCATCGAGGCGACAGATGCAGACGTTACCGTGGACTACGACAGTGCATCACCAGGCCAGTTGGACATCACCAACACCGGAACTGGCTCGCTGAGCATCAGCGGCCAATTCACAAACGCAGGCGCTGGTGGTCTTGGTGCTTTGGACACAATCGACGTGTCTACAGGCCCTAATGCAATCGCAGCTTTGGGTGCGATCGAAGGACTGATTGATACCGCAATTGACGCATCAGCAGCCTTCGGTTCCGTTGAAGGTCGGATCCAAACTCAGGGTGAGTTCATCTCGAAGCTGACCGACTCTCTTAAATCTGGTATCGGCTCAATGGTTGATGCGGATATGGAAGAAGTCTCTGCACGTTTGCAAGCGTTGCAAACACAGCAACAGTTGGGTGTTCAGTCGCTTTCTATCGCGAACCAAGCACCACAAACTCTGTTGTCCTTGTTCCGTTAAAATAGCTTGGCTGGGGCGTCATAGCGCGTCCCAGCTACACCCACGACATTCAGATTTCATCATTATGAAAGTAGCATCGTGAACGCATTTTCTTCAGCTCAACGCGGATATGCCGCCAATGCCGAAACAACCCAAACAGGGCGGCGCGCGGAATACGCTTTGATTGCAAAACTCACACATCGTTTACGCGCAACCGCTCAAACTGCCGACCTGCATTATTCTGACTACGCACAAGCATTGCATGACAACCGAAAACTTTGGAGCACACTAGCCATAGATGTTGCCGATGCCGACAATGAATTGCCGGAAGCACTGCGAGCAAGGGTGTTTTATTTGTCTGAATTTACGACACAACACACCTCAAAAATCTTACGTGAAAAAGCATCCGTAATGCCATTGCTAGAAATCAATATGGCCGTTTTACGTGGCTTGAAAAATGAAGGAGCAGTCGCATGAGCGGGCTCATCATCAAACTTAGTCCAAAAGAACGGATTCTGATAAACGGTGCCGTTATCGAAAATGGTGACCGGCGAAGCCGTATGACAATTATGACACCTGCAGCAAACATTCTAAGACTACGCGATGCCATTCATCCTGAAGATGCCAAAACGCCAGTGCGACGTGTGTGCTATGCAGTTCAATTGGTTCTTACAGGTGACACAAAAGTTGAAGATGCACGTCTCCCATTGCTCAGAAACATTGAAGAACTCAGTCAGATTTTTGTTGATTTAGACAGTCGTCGACATCTTGATGCCGCTTCCAGCGCTTTAGTCAAAGAAGATCATTATCACTGCCTCAAGGCCCTGCGTTCTTTGCTACCACGTGAAGATCGGCTTTTGGCTACGAGAGTCTAGTTATGTTTCAACCAGTTATTCCCACAGGTGGTGTTGCAGGTTGGCGTTTCTTGCAACGCACTTACGATACGCAGCTCGAGACCTTTGGCCAATCCGCCCAAATTCAGCGAGAAACTGATCATTTCAGAGACAAGATCGCTCAAATCACATCAGCCGAAGACTTAGTCGCTGATAGGCAGTTGCTAACCGTCGCGCTCGGGGCTTTCGGGTTGAGCGATGATATCGACAACAAATTCTTCATCAAAAAAATGCTCGAAGAAGGTAGCATTGCTGACGATGCTTTAGCCAACCGCTTCACTGATACCCGCTATAGTGAATTAGTTGCTGCTTTTGGATTTGGTCCTTCAGAAGTCACACGTACTGGGATCTCGTTATTTAGTGACGAAATTATCGAAAAATACCAAGTCAACCAATTTGAAGCTGCTACTGGTGTCCAAGACGAGAGCATGCGCATCGCGCTTTACGCACAACGTGAGTTGGTGGAAGTGGTGAGTGAAGAAGGATCTGAAGCGCAAAAGTGGTTTACAATCATGGGTCAACCACCGCTCCGATCATTGTTTGAAACCGCATTGGGTTTGCCAAGCGCTGTCGCCCAAGTTGACATCGACAAACAGTTGGAAATTTTCCAAGATCGAGCGCAATCGATTTTTGGGAGCTCGAGTGCAGCGCAATTCACCGACCCCGAAAAAGTCGAAAACTTGGTTACTCAATATCTGGCAAGGGCGCAAATCAACTCAATCGGTACTGGGGCATCTTCAGCTGCGATTGCGTTGACCTTATTGCAAAGCTAGATTTCGTTTCTTCAATCTCAACGCGTCAAAACCTGCGAACTCTTCGATTGAGCCCTGCGTAGAATCAAGTTGATCTGATCGAAACAATGATCGATTCCTTGCGTATCTAATTTTGCGAGAAATCCCTCAAACTCAGGCCATAACTGGATAGCTAAATCGATTTCTGGGTCACTCCCTTGGGCGTACAGACCAGCCGTAATCATCATTTCGTTTCGTTCATAAACGCTTACAATTTTTCGCATTTTCTGGATGGTTTCGTTTTGCTCAGGTGTTGCTGCAGCCGGTAAGCTGCGTGAAACAGATTTCAACAAATCCACGGCAGGATATCTCCCGCGCTCTGCAATCGTACGATCCAGGACAACATGCCCATCCAGAACGCCGCGCAGGACATCTGCGATTGGCTCATCCATATCCGATCCCGCAACCAAAACGCTGAAGACCCCTGTTATGTCTCCTTGCTCTTCGGTGCCGGGCCCAGCGCGTTCACAAAGTGACATAATCAAGTGAGACGTCGATGGTGGGTGCCCTCGCAAAACTGGCGCTTCACCTGCTGCCACTGCCACTTCGCGGTGCGCTTCAGCAAAACGGGTGATAGAATCTGCGAGGAACAGAACGGATTTACCTTCGTCGCGGAAATGTTCTGCGACCGCCATGGCTGTCCAAGCGCATCGTCGTCGCACCAAAGCGGATTGGTCAGATGTCGCGGCAACAACAACTGATCTTTTTAAACCCTCTTCGCCAAGGACACTGTCAACAAAATGACGTACTTCACGCCCCCGCTCACCAATCATTGCAATTACAACGACATCTGCCTGCATGTGCTGAGCGAGCGCGCCTAACAGGCTGGATTTCCCAACGCCTGAGCCGGCAAACAGCCCAATTCTCTGCCCCTTCACAATGGGTAAGACAGTATTGAATGCGGCCAATCCGGTCGACAGCCGCTCGCCCATCGCTCGTCTTTGTGCCGGTGGTGGAGGGGATGCACGCAACGGGCGCGCAGCAAATCCGTTTCTCAAGTTTCGCCCATCCAATGGTTGCCCATCCGGATCGACAATACGACCAATCCAGGCATCACAAGGCGCAACCATCGCTGCACTGTGCACAGTCGCACGATCACCCAATGCGATCCCTTCTAATTCGCCATCTGGAAGCATTGTTAAGGTGCTACCCGCAAGCTGAACCACCTCGCCTTTCAAGACTTCCGCATCTTCACGCATGACTTTAATGCGATCACCGATGCAGGCTTGATCTGCCAAGCCGGTGATAATGACGACACCGCCTGTGACGCCAGATACGCGCCCGACCGAACGCACAGGCCTTAGCCGCGTCAACTGTGATCGCATCGTCAATAAGGTGTTTTCGCGATTCATTACAATCCTCCACAAATCTCACACTCTTTCTAAAGGAATCAGGGTTAAGCCTTGATTGAGATTGCTCGAGGGAGAAGCCCCGATGTTTGAAAACTTAGATGTCTTTAAGATATCGCACGCCATGGCAACACATGCTGGTCAACGCCAAGCATTGATTGCGCAAAATGTGGCGAATGCTGATACGCCAGGATATATCGCACGTGATATTCCTGCGTTCAAAGCCGCCTATGAAAACGACGGATCTAGTTTGCAACGGGCAACCCGCAGCAAACATTTGAACGGTGTTTCTGCGAATGGCAATTCAACCCCGATAGATCAGCGCGCTATGGCGTCGCCCGATGGAAATACCGTGTCCATTGAACAGGAAATGCTCAAGGCCACCGATACCGTTCGTCAACACGATCGTGCTCTTGCGATCTACAAGTCATCGCTGGGCATTCTTCGTTCCGCGCTTGGCCGCAGATAGGAAATCAAATGAGCGAATTTTCAAAATCACTCAGTGTGTCATCAAGCGGATTGCAAGCGCAGGCTGCACGACTGCGGCACCTTTCAGAGAATATCTCAAACGCAGATACGCCGGGATATCGTCGTAAGACCATTTTATTTGAGACAGCTTTCGGTGCAGGTGATTCAGTATCTCGCGTTGAAACTGGCCGCGTGAATTTGGACACCACAGATCTAGAGCGAATCTATGACCCTGCGCATCCATTGTCAGATGACACAGGTCACTATGATGGATCGAATGTTGATCTTTTAATTGAGCTTGCCGACGCGCGAGAAGCGCAACGTAGCTATGAAGCAAATCTAAAAATGTTCGAACAAGCCCGCAAGATGTCGGGCAGTTTGATGGAACTCCTCCGCCGATAAACACAACCCAGATTTGGGAACAGAAAGGACATCCAGAATGGATATCAATGCAATTTCAGCCGTACAAAAGTACGCAGCATCTAAACCTGCCACAGACCCCGCAGCGGGTGGGCCAGGCGGCGTTCTTGGCAACGTAGCTATGGATTTCGCGGAAACATTGGCGCGCGGTGAAAACACATCCAAGACAGCCATGATCGGCGATGCAGACCCTCACGCATTGGTCCAAGCCTTGGCGCAAACCGAACTGGCGGTGGAAACAGCAGTGACCGTCCGCAACAAGGTTGTCGAAGCCTATCAAGAAATTTTGCGGATGCCTGTCTGATGCTCAACGAGGTCATCTTTTTTGATACTTTGCGCCAAGGCTTGTGGGTTGCGGTCGTTATTTCGATCCCAATTCTCGTTGTTGCTCTTGTTGCCGGCGTCACAATTGGCCTCGTTCAAGCATTAACCTCAATCCAAGAAATGACGCTGACGTTTGTGCCAAAGCTGGCCGCCATCATCGTCGTTTTCTGGATGTCGATGGGGTTCATGACGCAAACGCTCGTGTCGTTTTTCCACGAACGCATCATCCCGCTGATTATCGGAGCATAAAATGGACAACACAGGTTACACAACGATAACACGCCAATCAGGTTTGATGCGCGAAATGCAGGTTGTCGCGAACAATATTGCGAACGCAGCCACCACAGGTTTTCGCGAAGAAGGTGTTATTTTTTCCGAATATGTCATAGCAATTCGGGATGGGCCGTCTCTATCAATGGGCCAAGGGAACGTTGGAAAAACGAACTACCTGCAAGGCACTTTGGCACAAACAGGCGGAACGTTTGACTTTGCGGTTGAAGGCGATGGATACTTTTTAATCGAAACGCCCCAAGGCGAACGATTGACCCGCAACGGCGCATTTTCACCCAATGCGGATGGTGATCTGGTCACCATGGACGGGTTTCGAGTTTTGGATGCCGGCGGTGCCCCAGTCTTTATTCCGCCCGGTGTCGGTAGCATCGCTGTGTCAAGCGATGGCACGCTAAGTGCGGATGGCAATTTGGTTGGCCAGCTCGGATTGGTCGAACCCACCGAACCGTTAAATATGATCCGCGAAGACGGCGTCATGTTCCGCGCAGACGATGGGTATGAACCGGCTAAAAACGCGCGCGTTCTGCAAGGCTTTGTCGAAAATTCCAATGTGAACGCCGTCTCACAATTAGCGCGGATGATCGAAGTCCAACGCGCCTATGAAATGGGCCAAAGCTTTCTCGAAAGCGAAGACAAACGTGTGCGATCCGCGCTTGAAACACTCACCAAATAATTCCCGATAGGAGGCAGACATGCGAGCACTTCAAATTGCGGCCACAGGTATGGCAGCGCAGCAAACACGGGTCGAGACGATCTCGAACAACCTCGCGAACATGAGCACCACGGGCTACAATGCCCGTCGTGCGGAATTCGCCGATTTGCATTACGAACAACGCGCACGGGCCGGCGCAGTAAACGCGTCTGATGGAACTGTTTTGCCAACGGGTGTGCAGCTTGGTCTTGGGGTGCGACCCGCGGCCGTCTCGATGCATTTGGCCCAAGGTTCCCTATCTGCAACTGGCGCCGATCTGGATGTCGCCATTGACGGCAATGGTTATCTGGAAATCACACTGCCTTCTGGCGCATCTGCGTATACTCGCGACGGCGGATTGAAACGGACAGGCGAAGGATTGATCGTCACATCAGACGGCTATCCTGTTGCACCCGAAATTGTGATTCCGTCTGACGCACGCAGTATTTCCATCAACGGGGATGGCGAAGTTTACGCCTATTTTCTAGACACATCCGAAGCGCAACTTTTGGGACAATTCACTTTGTCCGGCTTTACCAATGCAAAAGGCCTCGAGGCGCTCGGCAGCAACTTGTTTTCAGAAACAGAGGCTTCCGGACCCGCGCTGATTTCAAATCCTGGAGAAAATGGCCTAGGCACACTTCGCCAAGGATATTTGGAAGACAGTTCGGTCGATGCCGTGCGTGAAGTCACGGAACTGATCGAGGCACAACGCGGTTACGAAATGAACGCCAAGGTCATCTCTGCTGCTGACCAAATGATGAGCGCGACGACGCAAATCCGATGAAACATTGGTTGACCTCATTCGCCTTGTTGTTGTGCGCACAATCAGCCGTCGCAGACATTGTCGTCACGACGCGGACATTGCGCCCCGGCGATCTAATTTCGGAATCCGATTTGGGAATAAAGACAGGCGAACGAACCGACAGCTACGACCGAATGAGGGACGTTGTCGGACAAGAAGCACGCGTGGCCTTGTACCCAAATCGACCAATCCATTTCGATCAAATCGGACCGCCTGCGTTGGTCGACCGAAATCAAATCGTATCCCTACGATATTCTGGAAAAAGCCTGATGATCACCACCGATGGACGATCACTAGAACGCGGCGGAATTGGGGATCGGGTCCGGATTATGAATCTTTCTTCACGCACCACTTTGTTTGGCATCGTCCAAGCAGACGGAAGCGTCGCGGTAACACAGTAAAGGTAAGATTATGCGTGTATTTTATGTCTCAGGACTTGTCGGAATTTTGGCACTGACCGCATGCGGACGAAGCGATCACATTGGCAAAGCCCCTTCGTTCTCGCCCCCTGCTGAAACAGCAGAGCATTCCGCAATGGTTTTTGCAGGGTTGCCGGCCCGGATCGAACCAGAACGGCCAATTGATCAAGCCTCACTTTGGAGCAGAGAGCGGCAATCGCTGTTAGGTGACAGGCGCGCAATTCGGCGCGGCGACATTCTGACGGTCGTAATCGAAATTGACGAAAAGGCGGAAATTTCAAACGCTACAGGCAGATCACGATCCGGCGCGGAAAGTTTAGGCATTCCGCAATTGGGGGGGCTGTCGCAGCGACTTGATAACGCATTGCCTGAAGGGGCATCAGCATCGGAGTTGGTGTCAATAAACTCAAGCAGCACCTCATCGGGCAACGGATCAGTAAAACGCAAGGAAAAGCTAACCTTGCGGGTCGCAGCCACAATCGTCGATGTTTTACCAAATGGCGTCCTGTCTATCTCAGGATCACAGGAACTGCGCGTGAATTTTGAGTTACGCGAACTGCTGGTCACTGGATATGTGCGACCCGAAGACATCTCGCGCCAAAATGAAATCACTTATGACAAGATCGCATCAGCACGTGTGTCTTATGGTGGGCGTGGGCAAATTACTGATGTTCAACAACCGCGCTTGGGACAGCAAGTGCTTGATGTTATTTTACCTTTTTAGGGCCTTAGTCACATGAAAAAATTACTTCCACTTATTCTCTTGTTGGTTGGTTCGGGTGCCGGAGTTGGCGCAGGAGTGTTCTTGCGGCCTCCTCCTGTCGAAAAGACAGAAGCCGAACTGGTGCAGGAGAAGGAGGAAAAAATGGAAATGGCGGCCGAGGAAAAAGCTGCGAACTTTGAATACTTCAAAATGAACAACCAGTTCGTCGTCCCGATCGTCGCAAAAGATCACGTAAGCGCACTTGTCGTGCTATCGCTGAGCCTCGAAGTACCAGCAGGTAGAAAAGATGCCGTGTTTGCGCGAGAGCCCAAACTAAGAGACGCATTTTTGCAAGTTATGTTTGATCATGCAAACCTAGGTGGCTTTGAAGGCGAATTCACCAACGCAAACAATTTGGATATCTTGCGAAATGCTCTTCGTGAAGTTGCTAAAAAGCACATGGAAGACGGCATTTCCGACGTTCTAATTATGGAAATTGCTCGGCAAGATTACTAATCTTTACTCTGCAAAGAATGCCCGATTGCTTGATCAAGTGCACGGTGCCGAGCAGCCTTGGCTTTTTCGTTGGAGGCCAATTGAAATAGCTTTTCACTGACCGTTTTTTTGCCAAACGCCTTCCGCACTCTTCCAATATTCTGCTCTTTTTGGACTAAGACCCGTGCTAGCTCAAGATTCAGCTGTGCGCGGGTCTTGACGAGCCAACCTTCCCACAACAGGTCTGCACCAATTGCTCGCATGTCTCCGATTGTAGGCGTTTGATCTGTGCGAGCTGCTTGGGCATTGCTATCCAGCTTTCTGAGCTCACCACGTAAATGCGCTTCACGCTGCAAGATGGCACGCAAGGATTGTTGTGCTTTCAGATACATCGCGTCCGTGATGCTATGAAGTCTGTTGAAATCCGACATATTTAGACCTGCTGTTTGGCGCGTTCACGCATATCTTCGGCAAATCGAATGGCAGCCGCTACTGACTGATACAAGTCAGTCGGAATTTCGACTCCAATATCGACGACAGCGAATAGGGCACGCGCTGTTGGTGGATCACTGCGAATCGGAACACCGTTGCTTTGTGCTACTTCACGAATGCGTGCCGCCACTTCATCTAGGCCTTTAGCGACACAGATTGGCGCTGATCCGGATGAACGGCTCCATTTTAGAGCAACTGAGTAGTGAGTAGGATTAACAATCACCACATCAGCGTCAGGAACATCAGCCATCATCTGATTCATGGCTATAGCCTGGGCCCGCTGGCGTCGTTCTTGCTTAAGGTGTGGATCACCTTCTGACTCTTTGCTCTCGTCAGTCATGTCTTTGCGAGACATACGGTTTTTCCTAATGTGTTCAGAGTGCTGCCAAAACGCATCGATCGCACCCATTGCGCCAGCCACAACAACAACCACGAACAAAAAGGCGATGCACAATTCGGCCAAATACGTAACGATCATCCCAGGAGATAACTGCACAGACGTCACAATTTCGGGCAAACGGCCTTTAAGGAAAAACGCCAAACAGGTGGAAAATATGACCAGTTTTGAAAAGCTTTTGGCAAACTCAAACAGCCCGCTGCGACCAAATTTGTTTTTAGCGTTTGAGATAACGGAAATTTTCGAGAGCTTTGGTTCAAGCTTTGAAGGGGCGAAAACGAACCCGTTTTGTGCCGCAATCGTCATTAGCACAGCAAGTGCAGGCAACAAGAAGATCGGCAAAACAGCCCAACCGACGCCTTTTGCGATGCCCCCTATTGGAGTTGCTGCATCGCCTTCAAAAACCAATTTGGACAGCGTTCCTGGTTGATCGAGCAATGTCGTTAATGTTGTGCCCAGATTTTGCACAACTGTCGCCCCGACTAATAAAAACGCCAACGACAGCCCCGCATAACTGGCTGCAGTATTTAAATCCGTTGACCGGGCAATTTCGCCCTTTTTACGAGCATCTTCAAGCTTCTTTGGCGTCGGATCAAACGACTTTTCGGTATCGTCATCCTGACCACTCATGGGAGCAACACAAAGGGATTTGCCATAAAGCTATCTAAAGCGTCCAACCAGACTTTGAGCATCAATGGGGACGCAACGCACAAGAGGAACAATCCGCCTGCCGTAATGACAGGTGCGCCCACAAACGCCACCATAAGTTGCGGCATGGCTTTGTTTATTGCGCCTAAGGTTAGGTTGTAGAGAACTGACAAAAGGATGAACGGTGCACCTAATGTAAAGGCCAATTCAAAAGCACGTTTGACTTGCGCGACTCCCCATTCCGCTACATCACTTCCACCAATGAACAAGTTGGATGGCAAAATGTCGTAAGATAAAATCATCAATTCAGCTGCCTTAACATGCAACCCCATCATTACCGCGAGCGCCAAACCTGCGATGGTTAAAACATACCCAATAGCGGCCAATGGTTCGATTGCAGCGCCACCCAGCAATTGAGATAGCGACGTTGATTGAGCGGCGATCGCACCAGCCGTTTGCAGGGCCAAAACGAACAACCGGATACCTACGCCAATCAAAAGCCCTGAAATAGTTTCTGACAAAGCCGTTGTCAAAACGGCCCCTAAGCCGTTGGGAATTGAAGAGACTGGAACGCCCGCTGCAACGATCATGGTAAACGCAATAGTGACCGCCAGCTTTACGCGCATTGGCACTGATTCCTCGCCAAATGCTGGCAAAAGGGAAACCACGGCACCAACACGCAGGAAAACTGTAAACCCATGCCAATAGTAGACATTTGTTAGATCAGACAGTTGGGCCAAATTTTCCATTATGCTGGCACGACACCAACTAACGCAGGACGCGCATCGACACCAATTTCCTCGAATGACAATACCGGCGCAGTCAAACCCTTTGCCCGCATAACTGTCCGCAGAAATCTTCGGCGACGTGTGTTGGTAACTATCGCCGGAAAGACACCATTTTGGTTCGCATCTTGCAGTTTTGCCGCAACATTGTCTGCCAACAAATTGAAAATGTCTGGCGGCAGCGCAATGTCCAACCCCCGATCTGCGTCGACTTGGTAGGTCGCAAATGTGTCCTCCCATTCCGGAGCCAACTGCACCAATGGAACAGTTCCATCGTCGCGACGCACTTCAGCCACTAACTGGAAACCCAACCTTTGACGAACATGTTCACATATCGCCTCAGGCATCGCATTTTGACCCCGCGCTTCGGCCGTTGCTTCTAAGATTAGCGGCAGATTTCGGATCGAAACTTGCTCGTCCAACAAGAGTCGCAAGACCGCATGCAAAACATCAACTGGCACTTTGTCAGGGATCAATTCATCCAGCAGTTTTCTATTCGCTTCAGCGCGTGCCGGATCTGTTATGTTAACCATTTCCGCCATCAGTCGGCGCAGTGATTTCAATGTAAGCAACCTGCTGAAGTTTCGCTTAACTACTTCTAGCAGATGCGTTGCCAAAATTTCCGTGGGTGTCACCAAAGTAATACCGTTCATCGCAGCGCTTTCTTGGTCGCGATCATTGATCCACCGCGCTGGCGCACCATAAACAGGTTCGATCGTATCTTCGCCTTCGGGCAAAGTTACGGGGCCGTCAGGCACAAGTGCCAGTATTTGATCCGGGCTAACATTTGCACGAGCTTGCTCCACGCCTTGAATGCGGACGATGTATGTTCCGCTTGCCAAACCAGGATGATCAGTAAGGCGAATCTCGGGCAAAATTAGGCCAAATACAGAGGCGACATGGGTGCGCATGTTTACGATACGAGCATCCAATCCGGTTCCTGGATCCAACACCATGTTAACCAAATCAGGCGCAAACTCGATATGAATGTCGTCCAGCTCCAAAATGTCTCCCAATGGGCGTTCAGTTGGAGACTGTAAGTCCTCTGAAGTCTCTGGTTCGACTCCAGCCTCAGTCGCATTATTGCGCCGAATGAAATAAGCAGCTGTGCCTAAACCGATGGCGCCTATCATGAACGGAAGGAAAGGCAGACCCGGAAGTAAGGCAAACCCCCCCATTAAAACAGCTACAGTGGCCAGCGCAGTTGGATGACGACCGAGTTGTGCAAAGACAGCCAAGTCTGTCGCACCTTGGGCACCGCCTCGCGCCAACAACAGTGCAGATGCGATGGAAATAATTACCGCAGGAATCTGAGTTACAAGCCCATCGCCAACCGTCAAAATTGCATAGGTTTCGAACGCTGCACCAACTGGCATTCCATGGACGGCAATGCCCATTATCAATCCCGCAACGAGGTTCAAGAGAGTAATTAGCAGGCCCGCTACTGCATCGCCCTTTACGAATTTTGACGCACCGTCGAGGGATCCAAAAAACGTCGTTTCCTGTTGCTCGCGCTCGCGACGTGCTTTGGCTTCTTGATGGTCAATCGCGCCAGCTGACATGTCACTATCGATTGCCAACTGCTTGCCAGGCATTGCGTCCAAAGCGAACCTTGCACCAACTTCGGCCATGCGAGCAGCGCCTTTGGTGATCACCATGAAGTTGACAATCAACAAAACGCAGAACACGACTAATCCAAGAAAAACACTACCGCCCATAATGAACTGGGCGAATCCTTCGATCACTTCACCCGCAGCTTGCGTACCAGTATGTCCCTGCCCGATAATCAACTTTGTTGAAGATACATTAAGCGACAAGCGTAGCATCAGCGATGCCAATAGAATCGTTGGAAACGCAGAGAAATCTAAAGGCCGCTCGATGAAAAGGGTAATCGTAAAAATCAAGATCGCGAGAGCAAACGAAGCCGCCAAACCAATGTCCAAAATTACAGATGGAACCGGCAAAATCATCATGACGATGATCGCCATCAATGCGACTGCAAGAAGAACTGTAGGACTAAATAGGGCTTTGGAATTCATCAGCATTGAACTCTATCCTCCTGAAATCAAAGAGGTGCTATCAACATTGATGCTAGATGGTTTTAACGGTACCAAAGAGCCCAAGATTGCCGCGTGATTTTGCTTGGAGAGTAAGGGATAGTCATTAAGTCCCGTTGCTGTTTCGATGGGTAAATCAGGTATTTCGTTACCCAATCCAGCAAGGATTTTTTCATATCGCGCTTTGTATAAGTTTGCGTATTTTGGTGTCCTTGAATGATAAGCACCAACGGCAGCGGACCATGACCCCAATTCTGCGCGAAGCGACTCCAAAAATTGCGCAGCATACAAAGCATTTTTATCCGGATCGAACATTTCTTCGATCGAAGAAAATGCATCACCATGCCATTTGTAGTTTATTTGAAAGCAGCCGACGTCAAAACTACGGGCACCTTGTTTGAAGTGGCGGAAAACGTAGGCGCGCGCGCTGTCCTCCGATTCAAACCACTTTCCAGTACCTTCCATATTCACCGTCCAAGGCCATGGAACGAAACCTATACCCTTTTGCCTCCCAGTTTCAGCCCGTGTGATTGTTCGTAAAAGGGCAAGCGGTACATCTGTTTTCGATGCTGCAAATTGAGCCGCTTTATCACAAACCTGTTCGGTGGATGCCAGCACTGGGGCGGAAAATGCCGCACTGACTAATAGCGAAAGCACTCTAAAGACAGTGCTATTAGCAAAAATTGATTTTGAAGTTTGAAGCAATGTAAAATCCAATCACGTTCTGTGATCGGTTGAGTATCGGAAAATACAGTTTATTTTTAGTAACTAACATCACATAAGAGTGCCGAATTATTCGAGATTATTTTGTAAGATGGAATCAATCAACTCCCTTGATTGCAAGCTTTCTGCCAATAATCCTTGAGATCTAGCCATCATACCAGCCGTCCCCTCTGACTGATCCAGGGCCCGGTTCGAAACAGGGAGTAACTGTCCAAAACCAGAAATACTCGGATCCGTAAGAGATTGCCATTCTTCGGCGAGCCAAGCGTTGTTTTGTGCCGCTTCGAAGTCATCCACTTGGGAATATAGGTTGTAGGCTGAAGTCCATTCAGATTTTTTCTCTTTTGCTTGAGCCATCAATTTGATTACGTCGTGACCCTCAAGGTCAATCAAGAGTGCATTTGCTGCAGCTGGCCTGCCTAAGTTTAGCGCAATTTCAGCACGCAACTTCTTTTGTTCAGGCGTATTCACGCCAACGTTAGCATCAATCAATATCCGCTCTGATGTTTCCGAAAAACCAAGTTTCTGCAAGCGCTTCGCGACTTCAAAAACGCTATCCTTGTTTTCCAATTCTACTAGGCTTGATACTTGCGCAAAAACAATTTGCAAGAAACTTGCATCTTTGGCTTCAGTAGATAGTATCTCAAATAAATTTGATTTTAGGGCTTGCACGTTCTGAGATACACTCAGCTTTTTCACTGTATCAAAAGCTTTATCGAATTGACCAGATTTCGCGAGAGCTAATATATGTATTCTTTTTAGTTCATCTCCAATGGGAGAGCCATTGAGTTCTGTGGCATAGGCTTCAACCAAACTTGCTGTGGCAATGTCTATGGTACGCCCCGTGTCCATCTCAGATTTTATTAATCCAATCAAAGCCCGAGCCGAGAATTCTGAGTTTGAATTCACTACATCAGTAAGCATTTTTTCTGCTAACTCTGATTCCCCTTTTGAGATCTCTATCTCTGCGCTTGCCAACAATGCACGCCCATCAAGTTGCGTTCCAAGGCGATCAAGGTTGCGCATTGCAGTTTGTGCGCTAGGTTGATCTCCGTATTTCAAAAGGCGCATACTTAGATCTGGTGATAAGAGTTTTCTCAGGTGGGCTGGTAGGGAATCGAGCGCCCTTAGCACAGCTTGTGTATTCACAATTTTGTCTTCACTTAATGTTCTCGAAGACATAACTGCCCAAAGTGCTGCTACGGAATCGCACTCCGAATATTTCTGCAAAACTCCCCCGTCTTCAGCAGAGCCATATTCCAAGATCTGCGCAATCTCGAACAATTCTGACCAATTGTTGAACCCGTCTTCAATCAAATTTAGAGTGTTTTTGGCTTCGGCACCAAAACCAAAATGGATGTACAACCGCACAAGAGCAATAGAATTGCTCTCGTCAATTTGATCAAACTCTCCAAAAATGGCGCGGCGACGATCTCCCAACTGTTGTTCGAAAGGTCTATTGTCACTCCAAGCATTGATGTCAACGCGGTCAAGATTTATGCACTTTTGCCCAGACGACATGATACCATCAATCGGGTTTTCCGGAAACAAATTGTCGGCGCTGGAAGTAATGCGAATTTGTCTGTTCTGGGTTTCAGTTTCGTTTTGCCGAATATGGGAAGAATTGAAAATACTGACATCAACATGGGGGTTTTTGCGACTGATGGAAGGCTGACGAAAAACTAAATCAGGACTAAGCAATCCGCGCGAAGAAGCTGATCCGATTTCTTGAATCAGTTGCTCTTGTATCACCTGCAGACTTTCTCGTTGTGATGCGGACGGTTGATCACTCAATGCTTGTCCAGAAATGGGTAAACGCGCTACGGACGATTTAGACTGAGAAGTCAGTTGGATTGGGTCGACGTCCTGCAGTATTCTAGAAACATTGGATGCAGGTGTAAATTCTTCCAATCTCGGGTTTAAAAGTCGCGCGCCAAATTGCAAAG
>JAQXDI010000076.1 GCA_029251465.1 Ascidiaceihabitans sp. | reverse complement strand
CGCAAACGGAATACCGCCCGCAGCGTATGGGCCTGTGCGGTAGCTTAGGGATGGGAACACGAGATCCGCCATCACAGGGCTTGCCGCCATCACGGCTGCAACAGCCATTGTACCTAGTTTCATTTTCATCAGTTATCCTCCCATGGATTTTTGATCGTTTATAAGGTCAGAGTTTTCCCTGCCCGTCTTGGTGGCGCCCCTAATGCGGGAACGGCCACAATCTTAGTTTCTCTTTTGCAACGCGCCACAGTTGGGCAATGCCATGCGGTTCGGCGATCAAGAACGTAATTATAAGCCCGCCGATAATAACCAGCTCAAAATGAGCTTCGATATCGGTTGGCCAGCCCAAAACGCCAACCAACACATTCTTTAACAATACCGGAAGTAAAACCAAGAACGCAGCGCCCGCAAAGGATCCAAAAATGCTTCCCAAGCCGCCTATGATAATCATGAACAACACTAAAAACGATTTTTGAATGCCAAAAACCTCACCCACTTCAACAGCGCCCAAATAGACCGAAAAGAACAGCGCGCCCGAAATCCCGATAAAGAACGAACTTACGGCAAACGCACTTAATTTACTGGCTAGCGGGTTCACTCCGATGATTTCAGCCGCAATATCCATGTCTCGAATAGCCATCCACTTGCGGCCGAACGATCCTCGCGTCAGATTTCGGGCAACAACTGCACTGAACATCACGAACACCAGACAGAATAGGTAAGCCGCCCATGCTGGCTTGCTAGCACCAGTGACTAAAATGCCGAAGACTTCGCGATCAGGTGATGAAATTTGACCTGTCGCTGA
Organism: Ascidiaceihabitans sp.; assembly: GCA_029251465.1. Lineage (GTDB taxonomy): Bacteria > Pseudomonadota > Alphaproteobacteria > Rhodobacterales > Rhodobacteraceae > Ascidiaceihabitans. Next base: position 20,889 of record JAQXDI010000076.1, on the reverse strand, counting down.
GTAGTTGTAAAACCAAGGTACGCGATTGAACAGCCAAACCAGAAAGAACTGCGCAGCCAGAGTCGCGACCGCCAAATAGAAGCCCTTGATCCGTAAACTTGGCAGGCCAAACAATACACCAACGCCAGCAGTGACAGCGCCAGACAACAAAACGTGCACAAACATACTCACCTCAGGGAATGCTGTCATAAGTTTGTAACAGGCAAAGGCACCCACAGCCATGAAGCCACCAGTGCCGAGCGACACCTGCCCGCAGTACCCCACCAAAATATTTAACCCGATTGCCGCAATTGAATAGATCAGGAAAGGCAAAAAGATCGCGCTAACCCAATAGTCATTCACAACGAACGGAATGACCAAAAAGGCGATCGCCAGAACAAAGTAGTAGCGTATCCGATCAAACCTTATCGGAAACGTCTGGCTGTCCTGCGGGTATGTTGTGCTGAAATCACCAGCTTCACGATAGAACATTTAGCTGCTCCCAATTTCAGAGGTCAAAGGGCGGGTGGGTGTCGTGGCGCAAAGCGACACGCGGTCACACGACCCTTGGAATTCAAACGCGTTCAATGATTTTCTCCCCGAACAAACCTTGCGGACGGAACACCAAAAAGATCAGCGCCAGCACATAAGCGAACCAGTTTTCGGTCGCACCACCCAAAGCCGGGCCAAGCGTGAATTCAAACAATTTTTCGCCCACACCAATGATCAAACCACCAACAATCGCACCCGGGATCGACGTAAATCCACCCAGCATCAGAACCGGCAGCGCCTTAAGCGCGATCAGAGACAGCGAAAACTGCACGCCTGATTTCGCGCCCCACATGATGCCTGCAACCAGCGCGACAAAACCAGCAACAGACCAGACCAATATCCAGATGTAGTTCAATGACACTCCAACCGACAGCGCGGCTTGGTGATCGTCGGCAACAGCACGCATCGCGCGGCCCTGTTTGGTGTATTGGCTGAACGCTACAAGCGCCAAAACCAGAATTACCGCGATAACAGTGGCCACCATATCTAGCTTATCCAAGAAAAATCCGTAGAAATCTTCGTTGCCAAAGCCAAGCCATTGGGTGTTTTCCTCGACCCACAGGCTACCGCCTTGCGGTAGACCAACGGCCATCTTCTTGATCTCGGATCCCCACATCAAATCGCCAACTCCTTCAAGGAAGTAGGCCAAACCAATGGTCGCCATGAACAAAATGATCGGCTCTTGCCCAACCAGATGGCGAAAGATAAATCGCTGCACAAGAATGGCAAAGCCAACCATCACGACCATCGTCAGCAAAATCGCAAAGAACGCCGGAACGTGCCAGCCAAAGTGGTGAATTTCGCTACCAAACATCGCGTTGATCAGATGCGAAAACGGTATTTGACCTTCCATGATTCCGACCAGCGTTAAGGCAGCAAACAGCGCCATAACCCCTTGGGCATAGTTAAAAATCCCTGAGGCTTTGTAGATCAAAACAAAGCCCAGCGCGACTAAGGCATAAAGCACCCCTGCCATCAAACCATTGAGGACGACCTCGGCCCCGTATAGAAGATCAGTAGGCATATCGCGCCCCTTTCGATTTAACTTTCAAGATCTGTCTCCATAATGGAGTAATCAACGCGACCAGTATCTTGGTCTCGTTTGACCGTTAAGACCAAACGCGGTTCAATCCATTCTGCGCTCACAAGCATCGTGAACCCACCCGAATATGATTGCAGAACCGTTTCATAGTTTGCACCTTCACGCTGCTGTTCTATCCAAGCCTTCAGTCCTTGGTCGACATCACGTCGCGTGCCTTGCACACCACATAAACGTTCGACTTCACCTTCAGGCAAAAAAACACCGCCTATCTTTTGAATAGGTGCTGGGTCCGAATACAAAATCATGTTGTCTGGCAAGGTAAACTGGATCGCGTTTGGTGATAAAAATACAGCCGCTCGAACAGAAGTCAGCCGTTCCAGATCATCCGCGACAACAGGCGCAAAATGCTCGAAGGGCAGTAAACACCTTGCCTCGAACTCATCCCACGCGTCGGCCATGACCGCAGCCGGAAGCATCGCTATAACATATGCCAAAATGGCTTTAGTCATGCGAAACACCCAGATAGGCATCAATCACCGCTTGGTTGTTGCGCACCTCGTCCGGCGTGCCATCGCCAATTTTCTTGCCGTAATCCATGACCACAACACGGTCGGACAGGTCCATAACCACGCCCATATCGTGTTCGATCAGCGCAATTGTGGTGCCAAATTCATCATTCATCGACAGGATGAAGCGGCTCATGTCCTCTTTTTCCTCGACGTTCATGCCCGCCATTGGTTCGTCCAACAGCAGCAGTTCTGGTTCGGCAGCCAAGGCGCGCGCCAGCTCGACCCGCTTCTTGAGGCCATAGGGCAGACGGGAAACCGGCGTCTTGCGGATCGCCTGAATTTCCAAGAAATCAATAATCTTTTCAGCGACTTCACGGTTCTCGGTTTCTTCCTTTTCCGCACGTCCTTTCCAGAACGCTTGGGCGAACATACCGGTTTTCATGTGGGTCAAACGACCCGTCATGACGTTGTCGAGCACTGACATGCCTTCGAACAGCGCAATGTTCTGGAAAGTGCGGGCGATGCCTTGGCGCGCCACCTGATAGGGGCGCATTTGCGGGCGCGGCACACCTTTGTACAAAACCTGACCTTCTTGCGGGACGTAAAACCCCGAGATCACGTTCAGCATCGATGATTTACCAGCACCGTTTGGCCCGATAATCGCGCGCACTTCGCCTTCGCGAATATCAAAAGAGATGTCTTTGATTGCCTCAACACCGCCAAAACGCAGGGTGATGTTTTGCATTTCCATGACAACAGGGCCGATCTGGCGGCCATCTGCGGTTAGGTATCCGTCAGCTTGATCAAGCATTGTGCGTATCCTTCATCACTCAGCCGCCAACTTTGCGGCAACGGCCACAACGGCCGCTTCACGGATTTCCAACGTCGCCGAAATCGCGCCTTTGCGACCGTCTTCGTAGGTCACTTCGGTGGTGGTCGAAATTTCAGTCGATCCATCGTACAACGCGTCGATAATATCCGAGAATTTCTCTTCGATAATCCGGCGACGTACCTTTAGCGTTCGGGTCAATTCACCGTCATCCGCATCCAGCTGTTTGTGCAGCACAACAAAGCGGTGAACTTGGCAATCCGACAACATTTCATCCTGCGCAACAGAGGCGTTGACCTCTTCAACGTGAGACTGGATCGTTGACAAAACGTCGGGATGGCCGGCCAATTCTTGGTAGGATGCATAGGCGATATTGTTGCGTTCTGCCCAATTCCCAACGGCTGTCAGATCGATGTTGATGAACGCAGTGCATTGCGCGCGATCATTGCCAAAGACCACCGTTTCGAGAATGTTGGGAAAGAATTTCAGTTTGTTTTCAACATACTTAGGTGCGAACAACGCGCCAGACGCGGTTTTGCCAACATCCTTCGCGCGGTCGATAATACGCAGGTGGCCCGTGCCTTCTTCGATGAAGCCCGCGTCGCCCGTTGCAACCCAACCTTCAGCGTCTTTGGTGTCCGCCGTGCTTTCCGCGTTCTTGTAGTATTCCACAAAAACACCAGGGCTGCGGTAGTAGACTTCGCCGTTGTCTTCGATTTTTAGCTCGACGCCCGGGCACGTCACACCGACAGTATCGGAGCGGACCTCGCCATCAGGTTGCGCCGTGATAAACACGGTTGCTTCGGTCTGACCGTACAGCTGTTTTAGGTTGATCCCGAGCGAGCGATAAAAGTCGAAAATCTCTGGTCCGATCGCTTCGCCCGCGGTGTAACCAACGCGCACACGGCTGAAACCCAGTGTGTTTTTCAGCGGGCCGTAGATCATCAATTCGCCCAGATTATACTTGATCCGGTCCAACAGGCTGACCGGTTTTCCATCCAAAATCGAAGGCCCAACGTTGCGCGCTATCCCCATGAAATAGTCAAACAAGCGGCGCTTGGATTTGGACGCGTCCTCCATCCGGATCATCACATTCGTCAGCTGCGTTTCAAACACACGCGGCGGGGCAAAATAATACGTCGGCCCGATTTCACGCAGGTCCAATTGCATCGTATCCGCGCTTTCGGGGCAGTTCGTGCAGAACCCTGTCCACAAGGCTTGGCCAACTGAGAAAATGAAATCCCCGACCCACGCCATCGGCAAGTACGCAAGGATATCATCGCTTTGGCGCAGATCATCAAATTCCGACGATGACTTGGATGTCTCGATCACATTGCGGTTGGACAGCACGACGCCTTTGGGTTTTCCGGTTGTGCCCGAGGTGTACAGCATCACGCAGATGCTGTCGTAATTCTGCTTGGCAATGCGCGCTTTCATCTCGGGTTCCAGCGTCGCGCGCTTGGCCCGCCCCGCATCCTGAACTGCACTATACTGCGTCAAATGTGTGTGGTCGTATTTGCGCAAACCGCGCGGATCGAGGTAAATCATCGCCTCGAACGTGTCCAAACCGTCCTGAATATCCAGAACTTTGTCGACTTGCTCTTGATCACCGGCAATCACAAAACGTGCGCCACAATGGCCCATCGTGTAGGCCATCTCTTCGGCTGCCGCATCCTGGTACAATGGCACAGGGATCGCCCCGACCATTTGCGCGGCCATCATTGACCAGTACAAATAGGGACGGTTGCGGCCGATAACGGCGATGAAATCACCCTCGTTCACGCCCATATCCAGCAGACCCAGCGCCAAGGCTTCGACCTCTTCACAGGTCTGTTCCCAGGTCCAGCTTTGCCAGATCCCGAATTCCTTTTCGCGGTATGCAGGCGCAGATCCGAATTTCATCGCATTGCGGTGCAAAAGTGCTGGCACGGATACTAATCCGGCAGCCCCATTAAGCGTGTCAGCCAAAGTTCTTCCCTCCCAAACCAGCCTCTCCTCAGGCCGGTCGCGCTCGCTTTCGCGAATCTTCGTCCCACAAGAATGTTCATCTGAACCTGATGGTCAACTTTTTCCTGAAGTTTTCTCAAATCTAACGAATTGTAACAGGCACTCATCAACGCTTGATCTTGTTAGACTAACGCTCGCACAGTGCGTGCACTCGGATGGGCCACAGGCCAAGCCGAGGACATATCGTGCGTGCGCAAGCACGCTCCTTTGGATCAGACAAAGGCCTGAATTCGTGCCCCAAACCCGTGCCGCTATCCAGACGCTCACTGCCGCCGGTCTTAATCTGATCGGCCAAGCGTTGACGATCTATGACAACGATCTGCGGCTGGCCGTGTGCAACGCCCGGTTTCAAAGCATGTTTGATTTGCCCGACAACCTCGTCATGCCCGGTGCCCCCTTCGAGGAAACCGTTCGCCACCTCGCAGAGCGCGGCGAATATGGCGAAGTAGATGATGTCGAGGCCTTCGTGCGCGAACGTGCCGAACAAGCCCGTGCGTTTCAGGCGCACTACATGGAACGGACCCGCGCCACCGGTACGATCATTTCCGTCGAAGGCTCGCCCTTGCCCCAAGGCGGTTGGGTCACCGTTTACACCGACATCACCCGCACCAAACAACAAGAAGTGTTGCTGCGCGCCCGCTCAGAAGAACTCAACGATCAGGTTCTTGCCCACACCGAAGAACTCGCCAGCACCAACCGCGCCCTCGCGTCCACCGTTTCAACCCTCGAAGAGACCAAACGCCACCTCACCAAAATCGAGGCCCGCACCCGCCTGACCACCGAAATGATGCCCGCCCATATCGCGCATGTGGACGAGGCGGGGCACTACACCTATTCCAACCGGCGCTTGTCTAGTGTGATCCCTAACCGGCCCTCCGATATCGTCGGGCTGCACATCTCGGACGCACTTGGACCAACGGTCTATTCCAAGGTTCGCGACCACCTGCAAACTGCGTTCTCAGGGCTTGAGGCCGTGCATGAATTCAGCGACGTCGACAGTGCGCGCCGTATCCGTGTTGCCTTTACCCCCGACAGCAACGGTGGGGCCTATGTTTTGTCGATGGACGTGACCCAAGAAACGCAGGCTCGTGTCGCCTTGCAGCAAACCCGCAGGCGCACTTTGGCCGCCCAAGTCACATCCGGCATGGCCCATGATTTTTCAAACTTGTTGACGATCATTCTGGGTATGCAAAGCAGTCTTGCGCGAATTGACGGGCTCCCCAAGGAGGCGAACGCGCTGATCGACGCCACGTTGTCGGCGGCCCAAAGAGGTGGTCAACTGCTTTCCAGCATTGCCGAAATGACCGGGCAACCTCTGCCCAACCCGCGTGCGACTGACCCGCATGTGTTGCTTCAAGATTTGCAAACACTGGCCCGCCCGTCGCTGCCAAGTGGCATGACCCTAACGGTCACAGACCTTTTGCCAGACGCATCCGTTTTGCTGGATTCCGGCACCGTTCAAGACTCACTTTTGAACTTGATTTTGAACGCGCGTGACGCGTGCCAACCGGATGGGGCGATCACCCTGTGCGCCGAAACCGTGCACGACACTTGGGTGCAATTTACGCTGAGCGACACGGGCGCAGGCTTTTCTGCGCACGCTCTGGAACACGCATGCGATCCGTTTTTCACGACCAAAGGCAAGGACGGATCGGGCCTTGGGCTGCCGATGGTTTACGACATGACAAAACTGGCGGGCGGCGATCTACAGCTTGGCAATCAAAGCGGCGGAGGGGCCGTGGTTCGCCTGCGTTTGCCCCTGCGCTACAGCCCAACCGGGACCAAGGGCCTTGTGCTTTTGGTCGAGGACGAAGACGATCTGCGCGCGCACTGCCGTGATCTTCTGATCGGCCTCGGCCATTCTGTTGTCGAAGCGATTTCGGTGCAAGAAGCAACAGCGCTGATGGAAACCATCCCCGATATTCAACTGGTTCTGTCCGACATCCATCTGAATGGCGAAGGCACCGGGTTAGATTTGATGAACGATTTACGAAAAACTGGCGCGCCGGTTATCTTAATGACATCACTGCCAGAAACTGATCCGCTACACCGGATGGCCTTTGCGACAACACTCGTTTTACACAAGCCGTTTTCACCCGCCGACCTTGCGGCGGCACTAAGCCCGAAGGTTGCGCAATGAACGCCCCGCTTGTCACAATTTTGGACGACGAGCCTGCCATCCGAACGATGCTGGCCGACGCGCTCGAAGAGGCCGGGTTTCGCACACTCAGTTTTGGGCGCGCGCGTGAATTCGAGGCGGCATTGCAATCGCACACGCCGGACGTTTGCCTAGTCGATTTGTCACTGCCCGACACCGACGGGCTGACGATTGTGCACAGGCTGGCGCTGGAACAAGGTGCGATCGTGATCATTGTTTCCGGACGTGCACAGGTGCAAGATCGGGTCACGGGATTAGAGCTTGGGGCCGATGACTACATCATCAAACCTTTTGATCCCGCCGAAGTTGTCGCCCGCGTGCGTGCCCGTTTGCGCAGCAACAAACCCGCAGCCCAAACCGCCAACACCGCACATTTTGACGGCTGGCGCGCAGAATTTGACAGTTACATGCTGGTGGATGACGCAGGCGAACACACGCCTTTTTCCCACGCAGAAGGCGAAGTATTACGCCTGTTTTTGGACAGCCCGAAACGTCTGATCAGCCGCGCGCAAATGCAAGAAAGCTTGGGCGGCGCTGCAGGCGAAAGCTTTGATCGGGCTATGGATGTGCGCATTTCGCGCCTGCGAACCAAGCTGCGCGAAGATCCCAAAAACCCCCAGCTGATCAAGACGATTTACGGGGCTGGCTACATCTTTTTGGGCGATGTGCGTTGGAACTAAGCAGCCTTGGTGTGCGACACGGACACCTTACACGCTGATCCGCGAAATAGCGCTTCACCTCGCCAGAAACGCTGTTAGAATCGCATCCATGCTCGACGTCGTTTTATATCGCCTTGGCCGTGCAACGCGCCCGCATTTCTACCGTGTAGAGATCGCGATGAACCTGTTTTGCGAGGTCTCGGTGCTGCGCGAATGGGGGGTGCAAGGCGGGGCCCCACGCGAAGTCATCACCTGTTTTGGCAACCTGCGCGAAGCGTCACACGCAGCAGACACTTACCGCAAACGCGCGCTAAATCGTGGATATCAGCGCGGTTAAAGCACGCTGATAGCTGCGGCCAAGACCTGCAAACCGGCGACCAAATCACTGCGCTTGGTGTCTTCTTCAAACGCATGACTGATCCCGTTGATCGATGGGACAAACAGCATTGCAACCGGCATCAGACGCGACACGTTCGTGGCATCATGCAAAGCACCTGACGGCATCACTTGCCACTTATGGGGCGCAATTTGTTCTGCTCCACGCTCCAAAGCTGCGCGCAATTGCGTGTCCATGACCACGGGCTCCAACCCAAGCATCTCGCTAAAGTTTACCTCGAACCCGCCGTCAGCAGCGACCGCGATTGCCGTATCGCGAATGATCTGTTCCATGCGACCCAAGCGATCCACATCACCATCACGCCATTGCATCGAAAACCGGGCACGCCCCGGCACGATAGATGACGCGTTGGGGTGCAAATCCAAGTGGCCGATGGTCCAAACCATTTGCGGCGTGACGACATTGCGCAACCTTTCGTTGAGGCGCGTATTGAACAGCGACACCGCTTGAAACGCGTCACGTCGCATCGCCATCGGTGTCGTGCCTGCGTGGTTTTGTTGGCCCTCAAACGTGATACGCATGTCGCGTATGCCAACGATGTCACTGACGACGCCAATCTGAAGGTCCAAGTTATCAAGCGCGGGACCTTGTTCGATGTGCATTTCAATGAAGCCGGTAAATTGAGCCGGATCGATGTCAGGACCCGCGATATCACCCAGTGATTGCCGTGCTTGCTCCAAAGATACGCCATCGTGGTCCTTTAGCTGATCCGCTTGCAGCAGGGTCAGCTGACCCGACCAAACCGCACTGCCTGTCGTGACGCCAAATCGCCCTTCTTCGTCTTGAAATGAAACCACAGAAACCGCGGGGCCGCCCTGTTCTTGTGATGATCGAGCGATCTCTAGTGCGGCAATGACGCCCAACGCGCCGTCGAGCCAACCGCCTTCGGGTTGGCTGTCAGAATGTGATCCTAACAAGAGCGATTGACCTTTTGCCAAGCCGAACAGATTGCCCATAGCGTCGTAGCGCACGTTCAAACCTGCATCGCGCATTTGGTCCGCCAACCACGCACGCGCAGCAACATCGGGGGCCGAATAGGCTGGGCGCACGACGCCTTTTCCAACACCAGAAGCACCAAAACTTCGCAGGGTTTCCAAGTCGTGCAAGAACCGTTCAGCATTGACGCGCATGGGGTCTCTCCAATGAAAAAGGTGGGCCAAGGCCCACCTTACGTAGTTTTCATGTCAAAGTAAGGTGTGGGTGTCCCACACCCATCGCTTATTCAGCGGCAATCGTTTCGCTGGCAGCCTCAATCTTAACAGCCGAGAATTTAAACTCGGGGATTTTGCCATAAGGATCAATCGCCGGGTTTGTCAGAATATTTGCCGCCGCTTCGACATATGCGAAAGGCAAGAACACCATGTCAGGGGCAACCGCACGGTCCATCCGCGCCATGATCACGATGGACCCACGCTTGGTTGTCAAACGGACGTGGCCACCTGGTTCGACCCCTAACTTGCGTAGCGTTGAGGGGTGCAGCGAACAGTTCGCCTCAGGCTCCAGCCCGTCCAAAACCGTGGCGCGACGGGTCATTGACCCAGTGTGCCAATGTTCCAGCTGGCGCCCTGTGGTCAGGATCATCGGGTAGTCAGCATCCGGCGTATCATCAGGTGCAATCAAGCTGGCAGGTGTAAAGCGCGCCCGCCCATCCGGACGCGGGAAACCGTCACCGAACACAACCGCTTGGCCCGGATCAGTCGGGCTAAGCGACGGGTACGTCACTGCTTCGGTCGTCAGTCGATCCCATGTGATGTTGTCGAGGCTGCGCATGTTCACAGTCATTTCCGCAAACACTTGGCTTGGGTGCGTGTAAGTCCAGTTCAGACCGCAGCGCTTGGCCAATTCAACCTCAATCCACCAATCTTCTTTGGCCTGACCCGGAGGCGTCACAGCTGGGCGCACCATTTGCACCTGACGGTTCGTGTTCGATACCGTCCCCGATTTTTCGTACAGCGCCGAGGCTGGCAAAATCACGTCGGCGTAGTTGGCCGTTTCGGTGATGAAAATGTCCTGCACAACAAGGTGGTCCAGCTTTGCCAAAGCGTCGCGCGCGTGTTCCACATCGGGGTCCGACATCGCGGGGTTTTCGCCCAGAACATACATTGCTTTGATGTCGCCGTCGTGGACCGCATCCATGATTTCGGTGACCGTCAGGCCCTTTTCGTTTGAAAAATCACCCGATCCCCAAACCTCGGTAAAGGCAGAGCGCACACCGTCGTCCATGACCGATTGGTAGTCGGGCAAGAACATCGGGACGAGGCCCGCATCAGACGCGCCTTGTACGTTGTTTTGACCGCGCAGTGGGTGCAAACCGGACCCTGGGCGACCGACTTGACCGGTCATCAAGGCCAGTGAAATCAAGCAACGCGAATTGTCAGTGCCGTGTATGTGCTGACTGATGCCCATGCCCCAGAAAATCATGCCGGCTTTAGCGCCTGCAAATGTGCGTGCGACGGCCCGCAGAGTTTCTGCGTCGATACCGCAAATCTCCGACATTTTCTCGGGCGTGAAATCCTTGAGGTGCGCTTTTTCTGCTTCCCAGTTTTCGGTGTACGCCTCGATGTATTGCTGGTCGTACAGCCCCTCTTCGACGATCACATGCATGATCGCGTTCAGCATTGAAACGTCTGCACCGGGGCGGAATTGCAGCATGTGCGTGGCAAACCGTTTCAGGGCTTGGCCGCGCGGGTCCATCACAATCAGCTTGCCGCCACGTTTGGTGAATTGCTTGAAATAGGTGGCCGCAACGGGGTGGTTTTCGATCGGGTTTGCCCCGATCACAATCGCCACGTCTGCGTTTTCGATTTCATTGAACGTTGCCGTAACAGCGCCCGATCCGACGTTTTCAATTAGCGCGGACACCGACGATGCGTGGCACAAACGTGTGCAGTGATCGACGTTGTTGTGCTTGAACCCTTCGCGGATGAACTTTTGAAACAGGTAGGCTTCTTCGTTGGTGCATTTGGCAGATCCAAAGCCCGCAACTTCGCGTCCGCGTCCCTTTAGGCCGTTCGCTGCAAAATCTAGTGCCTCGTCCCACGTTGCTTCACGAAAGACGTTTTGCCAGTTGCCCGGGTCAACGTTCAGATCCTTTGCAGGCGCGTCGTCGCGACGGATCAACGGTTTGGTCAGGCGGTGATTGTGGTGGATGTAGTCGTAACCAAAGCGCCCTTTGACGCACAGCCGGCCCTCGTTTGCGGGACCATTGATGCCCTCGACGTATTTGACTTTGCCGTCCTTGACCTTGATCGAAATCTGGCAGCCAACGCCACAGAACGCACAAACGCTATCGACTTCGCTGTCAAAATCCTTGCTATCGCCGACGCCCGCGCCAGCGGTTACAGCGGCCGGCATCAACGCGCCCGTTGGGCAGGCTTGCACGCATTCGCCGCAGGCCACGCATGTGGAATCGCCCATCGGGTCGGCCATGTCGAAAGTCGGATAGCTGTCCGCGCCGCGACCGGACATGCCGATCACGTCGTTCACCTGAACTTCGCGGCAGGCGCGCACGCAAAGGCCACACGAAATGCAGGCGTCCAAGTTCACCGACATCGCCACGTGGCTGTCATCGAGCAGCGGAATGCGGCCCTCTTCCAACTTCGGAAAACGGCTTTCGGAGACGCCGTTCAAGTCGGCCATGTCCCACATGTGCGCGGATTTGTCGTGGGCGGTTTCACGTTCTGGCAAATCAGCGACCAGCATTTCAACAACCATTTTGCGGGCATTTTCGGCGCGCGCTGAATTGGTCGTGACAACCATGCCCTCGCCCGGTTCACGGATGCAGGAGGCCGCCAAAGTGCGTTCGCCTTCGATCTCGACCATGCAGGCGCGGCAGTTGCCGTCAGGGCGGTATCCGGGTGCCGGTTTGTGGCACAAATGCGGGATAACCAGACCGCGGCCATTGGCCACTTCCCAGATGGTCAGACCGGCTTCGGCCTCGACTTCTTTTCCATCCAGCGTGAATTTCACCATGTCCGACATCCTGCGTCTCCCTAATATTGCGCGACACTTAGCAGAATCAGCGCCAATTCAGGACTCTCAATCCCGACACCCATTGCCGAATTTACGCCACTCTTGGTTTCCGATCCGCTCCATTGCGACACGCAACGCCTTGGCCTATCAAAGCAGCACACCCAATCAGGAGCGCCCATGTCCCACATCACCCTTATCCGCCACGGTCAGGCAAATTCCGGCGCGCAAGACGAGGCCAGCTATGACCGGCTGAGCGAATTGGGGCACCAGCAGGCACAGTGGCTAGGGCTGCATCTAAAGGACACGTTGCAGCACCATCACCGGCTGTACACTGGCACTTTGCAGCGTCACATCGAAACGGCGGACGGAATGGACACCGGGCTGGAACCCACCCGAGATGCGCGTTTGAACGAATTGGAATATTTCACGCTTGCCGCCGCACTCGAGGCCGAGCAAGGCATCCCGATTCCCACCGAGCAGATTGAGTTTACCAAGCACCTGCCCCGTGTTTTTGCCGCGTGGCAAGCGGATGAAATCAAAGGTGCGCCAGAAAGTTTCGCTGATTTTGAAACCCGCGTCAGTCGGGCCATTGCCGATATCGCAGCGGGCGAAGGTCCGGCGTTGGTTGTCACGTCGGGCGGGCTGATTTCGATGGTGATGCGGCAACATTTGAAACTGGACATAGACGGCATGGCGCATCTGGCCCTAGGGATCATGAACACGTCAATGCACCGTTTGTTTCCGATCGGGGGGACGCGTTGGTCGCCGGTGATGTTCAACAATATCGCCCACCTTGAGGCCCCCGCACGCCATCACGCCCAAACCCACGTTTAAGGAAAATGCACATGCAATTGTTTTACGCCACCAACACGATTTCAGTCGCCGTCGCCATCGCCTTGCAAGAAGCCGGGCTGGATCACACGTTAACTAAGGTCGATTTTTCCAAGGGGGAACAGCTGGGGGCCGATTACCTTGGCATCAACTCCAAAGGACGCGTGCCAGCTTTGGTTGTGGATGGCCAGGTGTTGACGGAAACCGGCGCGTTGCTTGAATACATCGCGGCCAGCGCGCCGGGCAAAAACCTGATTCCAAGCAACCCGATTGAGGCCGCTAAAATGCGCAGTGTCATGTTTTATGTCGCCTCAACGATGCACGTAAACCACGCCCACCGGATGCGTGGAACACGTTGGGCTGACCAACAATCCAGCTTTGATGACATGGCCGCCAAGGTGCCCGAAACGATGACGACCTCTGCCGCGTTTGTTGAAAACGAGTGCCTGACGGATTTGTTTGTTGGTGGCGCGATTTCCATCGCCGATTGCTACCTTTTTGTTGTTTGCACTTGGCTGGCAGGCGACGGTGTCGATCTGTCTGTTTTCCCGAAAATCAACGCCTTCAGGGCGGCGATGGAAGACCGTGCATCAGTCAAATCCGTGCGCGCGGCGGGCGTTCTCGCATGACCCATTTGTGGGTGCGCGCCGAACAGCGCAACAACGAAGAACGCGTCGGGATAACGCCCGCAGGCGCAGCTGAACTGATCGCTGCCGGGATCAAAGTCACGGTTGAACACAGTTCCGTCCGCGCCATCCCGATTCAAGGTTACATCGACGCAGGTTGCGCCGTCGCGGATGAAAACAGTTGGCCAAACGCCCCTGCAGACGCGATCATTTTCGGCCTGAAAGAGCTGCCCGAAGACGGCGCGCCCCTGCATCACAAACACATCCTGTTCGGGCACGCCTTCAAAGGGCAACCTGTTGGTCAAATCCTGCTAAAGCGGTTCAAGGCGGGTGGCGGGACGTTGTATGATCTGGAATATTTGGTCGATGAAACTGGACGCCGTGTGGCTGCGTTTGGCTATTGGGCAGGCTACGCAGGGGCGGCCGTGGCCCTAAAATGCTGGGCGGCACAAAGACGCGGTGACATCGCAGGGGCCGTCAAAACCTACCCCAGTTCAGCCGCACTCCTAGACGATCTGAGCACTGAATTAGACGGGATGGATCCCCCAACGGCCATCGTCATTGGCGCATTGGGGCGCGTTGGTTCAGGGGCCGCAGACTTGTGCGCATCGTTAGGTATCGACGTCACGAAATGGGACATCGCGCAAACCGCAAGCGGCGGCCCATTCCCGCAAATCCTAGACCAGGACGTGTTTTTGAACTGCATTTTGGCGCGCCCCGGCACACCGGCTTTTGTGCCCGCATCCGCAAAAACAGCGCCCCGCATGCTCAGCGTTATTGGCGATATCGCCTGTGATCCGGACAGCGATTTTTCACCAATCAAAGTCTACGACCGCACGACCAGCTGGGCCGCACCTGCCCTGCGCGTGCACGATGACCCGATTTTGGATGTGACCGCGATCGACAACCTGCCGTCGTTGCTGCCTGTGGAAAGTTCCGAAGATTACGCAGGCCAGTTGCTGCCATCTTTGCTGACCTTAGGCGACCTTTTGGGCGGTGTCTGGGGCCGCGCGTTTGAAACGTTCGCGACAGCCACGAAAGATATTTCAGTCAGCTGAACACACGATAATACAGCCAGTCTGGTAGGAATTGTGCACCGCGAAACACCAGTGAAAACAAGCGTGGAAAGCTCTTTTTAAAGGCGCTGTCATTCATGTGTTCAAACATCTCGCGCGCCGCGACATCCGTTTCCATGATGAACGGCATTTTGAAATCGTTCTTTTCAGTCAGCTGGGTTTTGATGAACCCCGGGTTGGCAATTTGCACCTTGATCCCGGTCTTGCGCAAGTCCGCGTAGATGCATTCCGCCAGCGACATTGTCGCCGCTTTGGACGCCGTGTATCCGATGCTGCCCGGCAAGCCGCGAAAGCCCGTCAGACTAGATGTGATCACGATGTGGCCGGCGTCTTTGGCGACGAACTGCGGCACGACTTGGCCCAAGATCCGCACGAATCCGGTGAAATTGATGTCGGCCATTGCCGTGGCTTGATCTGCGTTCCAGTCTTTTGCGCCAAAGGGCCAGTAGACCCCCGCGAGCAGAACAACGCCGTCGATATTACCCACTGCTGCGGCCGCCGCTGCCACGCTTTCGTTGTCCGAAATATCGATGGTTTGATAGCTCGCTTTGCCGGGCAATTCGGCGACAACTGCTTTTAGCTTGTCCTCACCGCGTGCAGATACGATCACCTCGGCCCCCGCGCGGCTTAGGATGTGCGCCAGCGCTTTGCCCAACCCATCGCTTGCCCCGACCAACCAATACCGTTTGCCCTGCCATTCCATGGTTATGCGGCCTCTTTAAAGTGTTGTTCGACCGGGCGCATTGTTGCCACCAATTCGGCCACTTTGAACCCAAATTTGCGGAATTGTGACCGGTTCACGATGGATCCGTTTGGGGCCAAATACATCCAATCAACGGTGTCCAATACGTGGCCACCCGCGCTTTCGGGCAATTGAAAGCGGTACTTAAGCTGCACCGATCCGCCTTTTTGAACGCCAGTGCCGATACCGACAACATCAGACGCGGTGGCCTTGATCCGCCCGTCAGCACCGATTGCCAATTGCCATTCACGGTTTTGAATTGAACCGTCATCATAGCGGAACACTTCGCGCATCACGCCAGAGTCATCGGTCCATTCGCAATCGAACTCACCAACAAACCGGCTGGTGACACGCCCCAATGGCCCGTAAATCACGCCCTCGCATACGATCGGTCCGTTCAGGTGTTTGCGCACGTCAAACTGTTCAGCGTCCGCCGAATAATCCGTGGGGTTTTGCGCCGAAAAGCTGGCGTAACGCGAACGCGCCCAGTTCAAGAGCAGCACGATAGCCACCCCTGCAAGCATGTAGAAAAACCCGGTCATCCCTTAGGTCTCCTCTAGGTTGGTCGCTGCGAACAGCAACATGGCGATGGCTTTGAGCGCGCAAGGCACGCCGGCGTATAATATCGTGAGTGTGGTCAACGCAGTCTCTGGATTGTCCTGCGTTCCGCTTTGGAAACCAGCGAATTGCAGCGTCGGCAACAGGGCCACAGCGGCAAAAGCCAAGGTGAATTTCGACACAAATGACCACAGCCCGAACCCTTCGGCGGCAGAGGGCGAAATGCGGGCCATACGCGCCGAAAACAACGCAGGCAGCAGGGTCAGATCCGCGCCCAGCGCCGCCCCCGATGCAAGACAAATCAACGCAAAGGCCATCCAGTCACCAGCGCCCAACGTCAGCGCAAATCCAAGCGATAGGATCGACATCGCCATGGCCGTCAGCAAAACGGGTTTGATGCTGTAACGTTCGGCAAGGTGGCTCCAGACCGGGGCCGCGCAGGCCGCAGACAGGAAAAAGACCAACAGCAGCGGCCCTTCAAAACCCGGTGCGGCAAGGCGCGATTCTACAAAAAACAGAAACAAGGTCGAACTGACGGCAACCGGGCCTGCGTTGATCAAAGCGATCAGCAACAAACGGCGCGCGATTTTGTCCTGTAACACAGTGGCGAACCCGGTTGATGCCTGCACATGCCCAGCCCCCCATTCGCGTTGCATCAGCAGCACGGACAAAACGGCCAGAACCGCAAAACCAATGGCGAAACCGGCAAATGGTGCGCCCATAAAATTGCCCAAAACGACGGGTGCGATCGCTGCGACGCACACGCCCAACAACGCGCCGGTTTCGCGCCAACGCGCCAGTCGCAAGTGACCTTGCGCGCCGAGATCATCGGCCTTCAACACCCCCTGAGCATAAAAGTTGATCGTCAGGAAAGAAAACGCTGAAAACACCAACGTCAGCATCACCCCAAACCAGATCAGCGGCGGCAGCAAAGGCGGGATCGCGAACAGCCCGATCATTCCTACGCCGATCACCACACAACCGCCAAAGACCATCGCTTTGCGGTTGTGCCGATAGCGTTCAGACCAACGCCCGAACAGCGGATCCTGGACCACATCCAGCAAGCGCAGCACAAACAAAACCGTGCCCAGCGCAACGAGTGACACGCCGTATTCATCCACGTAAAATTTAGGCGCGTGAATGTAGATCGGCAGTCCTGCCGCAGACAAAAGCGCTGCGAACACACCATAGGCAGGCAGCCGTGTGGGTGCCTTTATCTCCATGATTGTCGTGCTCATCCGCGCGTCACGTCGTGTTCAGGTGGGGTCGGGCTGGGCCGGAATTTGGCACCTTTGATCCACAGCTTGACCGCTTGCCAATGGATTAGACCCAACACGCGGCGCGATCCAAACGGGCGTCTGATCATTGCGCGCAAGATACTGGCGTTGCTGATCGGACGACGCGCGCCGGTCAGCGTTGCAATCACACCACCGTCGCCGCGGGTGTAGTCGATCCAGATCCCGATCCGTTCAGGTGAAATGTCAAAGCGAAAGACGTACCCGCCTTTCACCGGCTGGAAGGGTGAAACATGCATGAATTTTTGCGCGCTTAGACGGTCGGTGGGCGCGATGGGCCGCAGGTCAGGGTGATGCACCAGATAACTGTGGCGCACGCCGAATGTGTTGGAGACCTCAGCAATGACAGCGATCATCGCGTCATCGGCACGCCGGCACAGCCAAAAACTGACAGGGTTAAACACATGCCCAAGCACCCGTGGCTGCGCCAGCAATTCGATCCGCACAACGCCGGTGATTTGGTGCGTTTGCAGCACTTCGCGCACCCACGTAGCACCGCGCCCGCCTTTGATTTCGCCACCGTGGTCCACATCCTGAACAGACATCGCACCACGCGCATTTCGACCGAACAGCGACGGCGTTTGCACATCCGCGTCCGCATCCAACAATACGTAGTCGATAGAATAGCGAAAGCCGTTGTTCACGTCGCCTTTGCGTCCGTGAAACGTCTGGCCTTGGATATGATCGACGGTTGTGTTCATTCAGCGGCGACTTTGATCATGTTGCGAGCTTTGATGGCATTGGCGACGTTCACAGCACTGGCCAGACCGTCCTCGTGGAAACCATGCTGCATCCATGCACCTGTGAACCACGTGTTGTTCGTGCCATTCATTGAGCGCACGTCGTCTTGGGCGGCCAAAGCGGCCTTGTCGTAAACCGGATGGCGCAGGGTGACTTGATCATAGATCAATTCGTCGCGGATTGGGCGTTTTGTATTCAGCGTCACAAAATGCGGATCATCCATCGGGATCGGTTGCAGCGAATTCATCCAATAGGTCAGGTCAATCTGATCGCTGCTGGTGGTTTCATCTTCGGTATAGACCCAAGACGACCACGTCGCGCGTCGCTTTGGCATGATCGTTTCATCGGCGTGCAGAATGATGTCGTTGGGTTGGTATTTGATCGCGCCGAGGGCTGCATTTTCTGCACCACTTGGATCAGCGAGCAAGGCCAGCGTGTCATCGGAATGGGTGGCAAAGATCACGTCATCAAAGGTTTCCCAGTCGCCCCCCCATGCTTTGATCTGAACCTCAAGGGCCGTGCGCCGCACAGATTGCACCGCTGTGCCCAAGCGCATCTGGACACCGCGCGCGGTCATCGCATCGCCCAAACGGCGCGCATATTCGACTGAGCCCCCATCAACCGTGTACCATTGGTGCTGGCCGGTCACGCCCAACAGCGCGTGGTTCTCAAAAAACTGGATCATCGAATGCGCGGGATAGTCCATGATCTTTTGCGTCGGCGTCGACCAGATCGCACCGGACAGAGGCAGCAGATAGTAGTCGCGGAACCAGTCGCCGGTGCCGAGCACCTTCAAAAAGCCACCAACCGTCAGGGTGCGATCCTGTGCAATGCGCAGTGCGTTTTTGTTAAACCGAATGATGTCGCGGATCATGCCCAGAAACTTTGGATTCACGGCATTGGATCGTTGGGCAAATATCGCACCAAGCCCTGCTAATCCGTATTCCAGCTTGCCGCCGCCAATCGAGGCACCAAAGCTCATGTTGGATTTGATCACCGGCACGTCCAGTTCGGCGAACAACGCTGCCATGTGTGGATAGTTTGCGTAGTTGAACACGATGAAACCGGTATCAACGGGCTGGTCACCACGTTTGCCAGCCATTTTGGTGCGGGCATGACCACCCAAACGCGGCTCCGATTCAAACAGTGTAACGCTTGCATCTGTGCTGAGGTGATACGCAGCGCCCATACCGGAAATTCCAGCTCCGATGACCGCAATACGCGAATTCGCCGAAGTAAGTTGATGAGATGGCATAAGTTGGTGCGTCCTGTATTACTGTCAGATGTACAATAGGTACGATCCATGTCCGCAACCGGATGCAAATGCGGATAAATTAATTTTACCGACCAAGTGATCCAACCGCTGAAGTGCTCCGTATCACTATCATGTTAACGGGTCTATCAACTGACGAACATGGTCATCCAAGGCTATTTCTCGGACGCATTGCCGGGGCAGTACCTATACCGGCCGCAAAAGAACTGAGACGCGTGAAACAAGAAGACAACAAACGGAACCTGTGGGTCGATCATATGATCCGCATCCGTCAACATCAGGATAGGGCAGCCTTTGCAGAGCTGTACGAGCACTTTGCGCCGCGCGTGAAGGGCTTTTTGATGAAGTCGGGGTCCGATTCATCACTGGCCGAAGAATGTGCTCAAGACGTCATGGCGACGTTGTGGCGCAAGGCCCATATGTTTGATGCAACGCGGGCATCGGTTGCGACGTGGATCTTTACGATCGCGCGGAACAGAAGAATTGATTTGCTGCGCAAGCAGCGCCGTCCCGAGCCAGAAGAACTGACTTGGGGCCCCGAACACGAACCTGATCAGGCCGATGCAATCGCGCTGCAGCAGGAAACGGAAATACTCCGCAAAGCCATACAGGACTTGCCGTCCGCTCAGCGGGAATTGCTAGAGAAGGCATATTTCGGGGATCTGTCCCACAGCGAAATTGCCGCCCAAACCGGTCTGCCCCTTGGCACGATCAAATCAAGAATTAGATTGGCACTGGAACGGTTGCGCCACGTTATGAAGTGAACATGTTATGACAGACACAATCAAACACCACCTGACGGACGACATTCTGATGTCCTATTCCGCAGGCACATTGCCAGAGGCGTTTAACTTGATGGTCGCAAGCCACATTTCGCTGTGTGATGTGTGCCGCGCGCAAGCAGAAAGCTTTGACGCGGTTGGCGGTGAATTGTTGGACACCTCCAAATCTGCGCACACTTCGATGACGGCGGACAGCCTTGCCGCGACGTTTGCCCTGATTGATGCGCACCCGTCCGAGACCATCACGATGAAGGCGCGGCCCAAAGGCGTGCTGCCGTCACCATTGCAAGACTACGTTGGCGGCGATCTGGAATCGGTGAAATGGCGCGCCATCGGGCTGGGCGTGAAACAAGCGGTGTTGCCAACATCATCAGATGCCAGCTCACGTTTGCTGTTCATTCCCGCCGGGGCTGCGATGCCTGATCACGGCCACGAAGGCATCGAAATGACGATGGTTTTGCAGGGCGCGTTTCAGGACGAAGACGATTATTTCGCCTGTGGTGACGTCGAATTTGCGGACAGCGATCTGCATCACACGCCGATTGCCGACATCCACACCGATTGCATTTGTCTGGCTGTCACCGACGCGCCGCTGAAATTCAAAGGGATCATTCCCCGCATTGCGCAGCGCTTTATCGGTATCTGAATTCTCTCCTGAGAATATGTGAAATCGGGCGGGGGAAACCTCGCCCTTTTTTATCTGTAAACGCCCGAAAATCGGCACCCTTTGCAGCGCGGGTTTGCTAGGGTCAGGACTCATAACCAAAAGATAACGGTTGCTGCGAGAGCTATTGCGGAGAGAAAGACGGTTGGGGATCTGTCGTAGCGTGTAGCTACGCGTCGCCAATCTTTGAGCCTGCC
>JAQXDI010000038.1 GCA_029251465.1 Ascidiaceihabitans sp. | reverse complement strand
GTGACCTACGACATCACCTCGAAACCTCCGGGCACGATCGAGTGGGAGTAACCCCGCGCCAATGAATCCTGTGTTCAAAGCCGCCCTGTTCATGAGCGGGGCCATCGCGTCGTTTTCTGTCATGGCTGTGGCCGGACGCGAGGTGAGCTTTGCACTCGATACCTTTGAAACCATGTTGTTTCGCTCGATTGTGGGCGTGCTGATTGTCGGTACGATTGCAGGGGCCACCGGCACGTGGCGACAGATCAACACCGACAGTTTCGGCACCCACCTGATCCGCAATCTGGCGCATTTCACCGGCCAAAATCTGTGGTTTTACGCCGTCACGGTGATCCCGCTGGCGCAGGTTTTCGCGCTTGAGTTCACCTCGCCCATTTGGGTGATCCTGTTGGGGCCATTGTTGCTGGGCGAACGGATCACGTTTGTGCGCGCACTGGCCGCGGTTATGGGGTTCATCGGCATCTTGATTGTGGCGCGTCCCGATATGACCGGCATCAACCCCGGTGTTCTGATGGCCGCCGCCTCGGCGATCTTTTTCGCGCTTACCACCGTGTTCACCAAGCGGCTGACCCGCACGCAATCGATCACTTGCATCCTGTTCTACCTAACGGTTTTGCAACTGGTCTTTGGGCTGATAATGGCTGGATACGACGGTGACATTGCCCTGCCCGATGCCACAACCCTGCCGTGGTTGGTGATGATCGGGTTGTGCGGATTGCTGGCGCATTTTTGCATCGCCAGCGCGCTCTCTATCGCGCCTGCCACGGTTGTGATCCCGATCGATTTCATCCGCTTGCCAGTGATTGCCGTGATCGGGATGCTGGTTTACGCCGAGGCCGTGGACATCTGGGTGTTCATTGGTGCCGCGATTATCTTTGCCGGTAACTACATCAACATTGTTGCAGAAACCCGCCGCGCCTAGCCAAATCGTTCACGACATTTCACATCGCTCTGACAGTGCTTCACAGCACTGGCACCTGCCCTAAGGTCAGGCTTGAGCGCACGCCGTTTCCCCCCTCAGGACTTAATGATCGACAGACCATAGCGGTTTGTAATTATGGGAGGAAACCGTATGAAAACGCAATTTATTGCGGCGATGACGCTTGGTCTAAGCACAGCCACAGCCAACGCCGCAGGATTAGATCGGTCCGGTCAAAGCATCACCGATGTCTTTGCAGTCGGCACCGTCGCCAAGTTCAGTTTTGGTGCCACAGATGCGCGCGTGTCTGGCGCAGGTGTACCAGATGTCGGCCAAGGATTTGGCACCAACAGCGCAAGCTACAAAACAGATTTTGGCGACCGCGTGTCCTTTGCGCTGATCTGGGATCAACCGTTTGGCGCAAACACCAGCTATGCCCAAGACCCGGCCGCATCAGCCTTTGGCGGCACCCGCGCCAGCGTCGATACCAACGCAATTACCGGCGTTGCGAACTACCGCTTTGATGGCGGTTTTTCCGTGCACGGTGGCCTGCGTGTCCAACAAGCCGAAGGCGGTGTCACCCTGAACGGTTTGGCCTTTGGTCCTGTCGCTGGCTACAACCTTGATCTGGCACGCGACACAAGCGTGGGCTGGCTGGCTGGTGTGGCATACGAAAAAACGGACATCGCGCTGCGGGTATCGTTGACCTACAATTCTGAAATCGACCACAGTTTTGCATCAATCGACAGCATCGCCGGGGCCGTCACCACAAATGTCACGACACCCGAAAGTTGGAATTTGGCCTTTCAAACCGGGATCGCCAAAGACACGCTGCTGTTCGGGTCCATTCGCTATGCCAACTACGATGATTTTATCGTGCCTGCGGCAGGTTTGGGTGGCCTCAATCTGGCAAGCCTGGACAGCGCGACCACGTTTTCGCTCGGGATCGGACGCAAGTTCACCGACACCTGGAGCGGCGCGGTGATCTTGGGGTATGAGGATGGCGGCAGCGACAATCTGGTGTCGCCCTTGGCCCCGACAAACGGGTTTGCGAGCCTTGGGTTGGCCGCGACCTACACCAAGGACAACATGAAAATCACCACCGGCGTGCGCTACACGGATTTGGGCGATGCGATTGCCTCAACAACCGGCGCAAGCGTTCCTTTTAACGGGAATTCGGCTGTGTCCGCAGGCGTCTCTGTCGCATTTTCATTCTGAGCTAAAAGGCGCAAGATTCGGGTGGTTATGACGCGACCACGGCCCTAGGGTCGCGTCATGATTGAACAAAAAACACTATCATCGCGCGCGTGGATCGAGATGCTGCTGCTGGGCTGCATTTGGGGCGGATCGTTCCTGTCTATCAAGATCGCGTTGGATGAAATCAACCCGCTGACCGCCGTTGCACATCGCACCTTTTGGGCCATGCTGGTTTTGTGGGTTGTCGTTCTGGTGTGGCGCCTGCCAATTCCGCGCAAACCTATGATTTGGTTTTCCTTTCTGGTCATGGGGCTGCTGAATAACGTGATCCCGTTTTCGCTGATGACATGGGGTCAGTTGTATATCGAAAGCGGCCTGACCTCGATTTTCAACGCCGCTACTGCCATTTTTGGCGTGATTGCCGCCGCGCTTTTCTTTGCGGATGAACGGATCACGCCACGCAAAGCCGTGGGGGTCACGCTTGGGTTTTTGGGTGTTGCGACGGCCATCGGTCTGGACAATTTTCGCACGTTTGATCTGCGCAGCCTCGCGCAGCTTGCCATTATCGGCGGTACAATCAGCTATGCGATTGCCGGCGTTTGGGCGCGCAAAATGCTGGGGGAATTGCCGCCTCAGGTCGCCGCTGCCGGAATGCTGACGGGATCGACTCTGGTCACTGTGCCGCTGGCTTGGGTCATCGACGGGCCCATCAGCCTTGATCTGGAACCACGCACAATTGTTGCCATCGGGTACTACGCGATCATCGCGACCGCTGGCGCCTATCTGCTGTATTACCGTGTCCTGTCGATGGCCGGCAGTGGCAATCTGATGCTGGTCACATTGCTGATCACGCCGGTTGCGATCACGCTTGGCGCGTTGGTCTTAGGCGAATCCCTAAGCACGAATGCCTACGTCGGATTTAGTCTGCTGGCGCTTGGCATGATCATTCTGGATGGGCGCGTGTGGAAACGCATCCGCAATTGACCGCTTTGCAGCGCGCCGTTAGGACATAACGACACCTAATCGGCGGAATACTTCGATGCTTTACAAAGATGCAAACGCGTGGCGCGCGGCCCCTCAGAAACGAGTGATGGTTTACGGGATGTCCGGGCTTGGCAAAACCCATATGTCGTCGCTGTTGCGCGACACTGGCCAGTGGTTTCACTACAGCATCGATTACCGCATTGGCACGCGCTACATGGGTGAATTTATCGCTGACAATGCCAAGGCCGAGGCGATGAAAGTGCCGTTTCTGCGTGATTTGTTGATGTCTGACAGCATCTACATCGGCTCGAACATCACGTTCGAGAACCTGACCCCTGTGGCCACCTATCTGGGCAAACCGGGTGATCCGGCGCGCGGCGGTCAAAACATTGACGAATACAAACGCCGTCAGGACCAGTTTCGCACCGCTGAAATCGCAGCCCTGAACGACACCGCTTATTTTGCGGATCGCGGCGAGGCCTTGTATGGTTACCCGAATTTCATCTGCGACACGGGCGGGTCGATCTGCGAATGGGTTGACGCCGATGATGACGCCGATGTGCTGATGAACACGCTCAGCCAAACCTGCTTGCCGGTCTGGATCAAAAGTGATGACGCACACACCGCCGAACTCGTAAACCGCTTTGACAAAGCCCCCAAACCGATGGCCTATCAACCAGCATTTCTTGCACGAATGTGGGATGAATATTTGAGCGAAAACAACGTGTCAGAGGGCGACGTTGATCCAGATAGCTTCATCCGTTGGACTTATGCCAAGGCTCTGGCACACCGCCAACCGCGCTATGCCGCGATGTCGCGTTGGGGTGTCACGGTCACAGCCGATGAGGTTGCGCAATTAAAGACCACCGCTGATTTTGACGCCTTGATAGAAGACGCCATTGCGCGCGCTTAACCCCAGACCTGACACAAGAGTGTCGCAGTCGTGAACGGCTCCGCCCGCCCTACTCTGGAAACTTTTACGACCTAGCGCTATTTGTCTGAGACCTCATTTACAGGACGACCCAATGCCCATCAAAATTCCAGCAACGCTCCCGGCTTATGACGTGCTCACGCGCGAGGGTGTGTCGGTGATGGACGCGGACACGGCATCATTGCAAGACATCCGCCCTTTGCGCATCGGCCTGCTGAATTTGATGCCAAAAAAGATCCAGACTGAAACCCAGTTTTCCCGACTAATCGGCGCGACGCCGCTACAGATCGAACTGAGCTTGATCCGCATGTCAGATCACCAAGCGCGCAACACCACCGCCGCGCATATGGAAAGCTTTTATCGCCCGTTCTCGGACGTGCGCGACGAAAAATTTGACGGTTTGATCATCACCGGAGCCCCGATCGAGCACTTGCCGTTTGACGAGGTTGATTATTGGGCCGAGCTGCGCGAGATCATGGATTGGACCCAAACCAACGTGCATTCCACATTTGGCGTGTGCTGGGGTGGGATGGCGTTGATTAACCATTTCCACGGCGTCAAGAAACACGATCTGAACGCCAAAGCATTCGGATGTTTCAGACACCGAAATCTAAGTGCTGCCTCACCTTACTTGCGCGGGTTTTCAGACGATTGTGTGATCCCGGTCAGCCGTTGGACAGAAATGCGCCAAGGCGAGATTGACGCGTCAGGCGGTCTCAAAACCCTGCTTGGCAGTGACGAAGTCGGCCCGTGCCTTGTTGAGGATCAAAAGCATCGCGCGCTTTATTTTTTCAACCACTTTGAGTACGACAGCGACACGCTAAAGCAGGAATATGATCGTGATGTCGCCGAGGGCACACCGATCAATGTGCCACAAAATTACTACCCCGATGATGATCCGTCGCAGGCACCTGTGAACCGTTGGCGCAGTCACGCCCATCTGCTTTATGGCAATTGGATCAATGAGATATACCAATCGACCCCGTTTGATATGGATTTTATAGGTGCTTAAAGTAGCCAGTATCGCCTTGATCGCAGTTGTGGTGATCGCCACAGCTTTGACCCTGTGGAAAGTCGGGCAACGCAAGCTTGAGGCCGCACGCGATTTCCCACCTGACGGCACGTTCGTTAACGTTGACGGGCACCCTGTTCACTACGTCGAACTTGGCACAGGGCCTGATCTGGTCTTATTGCACGGCGCGTCTGGCAACACCCGGGACTTTACCTTTGATCTGGCAGGCAAGTTGGCGAAATCCTACCGCGTGATCATTTTTGATCGCCCCGGCCTTGGGCACACACCACCGCTGAAACGCTCTGGCGTCACGATTTTGGATCAGGCAGATTTGCTCTCAAAGGCAGCGCAACAGTTGGGTGCGCAAACACCAATCGTCGCAGGCCAAAGCTTTGGTGGCGCGGTCGCTATGGCGTGGGCCGTTAACCATCCTGATCGCATCAGCGCTGTCGTTTCGATGGCCGGTGCCACCTACCCTTGGGAAGGCGAATTGGACGCGTTTAACGCCCGTCTCGCACATTCCATCAAGGGCCCGATTATCGCGCGCCTGATCTCTGCATGGGCCAGTGCGGATTATGTCGCAGATAGCATTGAAGGCGTGTTTGCCCCTCAATCGGCCCCTTCCGGATACGGTGCCCACATCGGTGTTCCGATGATCCTGAACCCACATTCACTGATCGCCAACGCACAACAACGCCATGATTTGCGCCCCCAAGTGCAAGCGCTGCACAGCAAATACAGCAAGCTAGATCTGCCTGTGGAAATCGTGCACGGCGATGCGGACATAACCGTGGGCCTGTACGTGCATTCCACGCGCATGGTCGACGACATCAAAGGGGCCAATCTGGTGGTCTTGCCCGGCGTTGGTCACATGCCCCAACACGTCAGTCACCCCGAGGTCATAGCCGCAATTGACCGCGCTGCGGTGCGTGCGGGTTTGCGTTAACCGCGCCCCTCCCCCATATTGATGTTAAGAGCAGTCACATAATTCCGAAAAGGATCCGCATCATGACCCTTCCCTTTGACGGCGGCATCAGTGCATTTTTCAAAGACCTCGCGCCAGATGATGTGCGCAGCGCCATCAAACGCACCGAAAAGGGCGACATTATCAATGCCAGCTATCCGCATTCTGAACGTTTGGCGCGCAAAGTGTATGAACGCCAATTGGCAGCCTTGCAAATCGAATTGGTCAAAATGCAAGCCTGGGAAAAAGACAGCGGCGCACGTGTTGCAATCGTTTTTGAGGGGCGCGATGCTGCGGGCAAAGGTGGCACGATCAAGCGCTTTTGCGAAAATTTAAACCCACGTGGCGCGCGTGTTGTTGCGCTGTCCAAGCCGTCTGAAAAAGAAGCAGGTGAATGGTATTTCCAACGCTATATCAAACACTTACCAACGACCGGCGGCATGGCATTTTTTGATCGCAGCTGGTACAATCGCGGCGTTGTCGAACACGTCTTTGGGTTTTGCGAACCTCAGCAACGCGAGGCGTTTTTCGGCCAAGTGCAAGACGTCGAAAAGATGATCACCGGTGATGGTATTCACTTGTTCAAGTTCTGGCTGAATGTCGGGCGTGCAGAACAATTGCGTCGCTTCCTGGGGCGCGAAAGCGACCCGCTCAAGCAATGGAAACTCAGCTGGATCGACGTCGAGGGCCTCAAAAAATGGGAGGCCTATTCGTCTGCGATTTCCGAAACGCTGGAACGATCACACAGCGCACACGCGCCGTGGACCATCGTGCGATCCGATGACAAACGCCGTGCCCGCCTGAACGCCATTCGCACGGTTTTGCATGGGCTGGACTACGCAAACAAAGACACCAAAGCCATTGGCAAGATTGACGCGCAAATCTGCGGCGGACCGGACATTTGGCATGCCTAAACGCGGCTATCACCACGGCAACCTAAAGCAGGCTTTGATCAATGCGTCTTTGACCTTGATCGAAACCAAAGGGCCGACGGGATTCACCCTGTCCGAGGCGGCAAAAACCGCAGGTGTGACCCCTGCTGCGGTCTATCGCCACTTCGAAGGGCGCGAGGATTTAATCGCTGAGGCCGCCCGCCAAGGCTATGAAATCTTTGCCGATTTGATGGAATTCGCCTATCAGTCCGGCCAACCCTCAGCCCTTGCAGCGTTTGAGGCCACAGGCCGGGCCTACCTTGCTTTTGCTCGAAAATACCCCGGCCACTACATCGCGATGTTTGAAAGTGGCATTTCCGTGAACCGCACCCCTGATTTGGCGATGGTCGCCAACCGCGCCAATGGCGTTCTGGAAAAGGCCGCCACGGATCTTAGCGAACACATCCCAGCCGACAAACGCCCGCCTGCGTCCATGTTCAGCGCGCATATCTGGGCTATGAGCCATGGCGTGGTCGAGCTGTTCGCGCGGAATTCACCTGGTCGCGCCTCACCTTTTCCACCAGAGGATTTGCTGGAAACCGGCATCGGGATTTACTTGCGTGGCTTGGGTCTCATCGATCCGGACGCGTAGCCGACGTAGTGTTCATTCGCGCCTGTTCTGATCAAAAAATACTCAAAAAAACGTCACGATCAGGCCGCCCGCGCACCTTCCAGATCACACATCGCTTTCGCCGCAATCTCAAACGAACGAACGCGCGCAGCATGATCGTGAATTTGCCCCGTCAAGATCAGCTCGTCCGGCGCATAAGTTGTTATCATAGCTGACAAATCTGCGCGAACGCTCTCGGGCGAACCGGTCGCAGACACCTTGAGCATCGGCTCAACTGCGCGGCGCATGCCTTCGCCAATTGTAGCGTCGATGTCCGTCACTGGACGGGGTAATTTGCCCCGCGTTCCCGTTTGCATCCGCGCAAAGGCTTGTTGCATCGAGGTCCGTAAATACGCGCCTTCTTCATCTGTTTCGGCTGCAAACACATTGGCGGCCAGCATGAAATACGGCTGTTCCAGCTGCGCTGATGGCTTGAAATCGCGGCGATAAACATAAATCGCTTCCTCGAGAGCGGCAGGCGCAAAATGCGACGCAAAGGCGTAAGGTAACCCGTAGTGCGCGGCCAATTGCGCGCCATACAACGACGAACCCAAGATCCAGATTGGCACGTGTGATCCTTCGCCAGGCAACGCGCGCACGGTTGCACCGTCAATCGGATCGCCTAAATAGCCCATCAGTTCTGCCACATCTGCAGGGAAATTATCGCCGCCAGTTCGGCGCAACGCCATGTAGACTGCCTGATCGCCACCGGGTGCGCGGCCCAGGCCCAGATCGATGCGATCCCCGTAGAGGGCAGCCAGCGTTCCGAATTGTTCGGCAATTTGTAGCGGCGCGTGATTGGGTAACATGATCCCGCCCGACCCGACGCGCATCGTTTTAGTGTGGCTGGCGACATGGCCGATCAACACCGAGGTCGCGGCCGATGCAATGCCCGGCATGTTGTGATGCTCTGCCATCCAGTAGCGGTGATAGCCCAACGCTTCGGCCCGCTGCGCCAACTCGGTGGTGTTGCGCATGGCCTCCGCCACATCGGATCCTTCGGGAACAGGCGCGAGGTCAAGAACGGAGTATTTCATCAGCGGCAATCCTTTGGTTAACACCAAACTAGAGTCTGCGCCGCTGATGTGCCAGCCCAACGATCAAATCGTAGCGATCGCGGGCTGCAAAAAAGCAAGGTTGAGCCTCCCCCTTTGAAGTGGTCCGCCCCTATAGTTAGGAAAGCGGAGGACCAAGAATGGCTATTAAGAGACCCAAGCCCGAAGAGATTGTCGTGAAGTTACGGCAGGTTGAAGTTC
>JAQXDI010000037.1 GCA_029251465.1 Ascidiaceihabitans sp. | reverse complement strand
TGAAGCGCGTCTCAAAGCAAGGCTCTCCACGTCCGATCCGACATATGCGTGCAGCGGTGCCATCACGGCATCAACCAGACTGCGAAGAGAAGCGTGACCCGGATGAGTGACAATGACCCGAAAGAAAGAAGGAAAATGAGCTTGACCCAAACACCCAATTAGAGAAGTGGACATACATAAATGCGCTTCAACTCGCCCAGAACAAGGAGCAGCCGCTGGGCTAGACCCGTTCCAACACCATCATCAGATACGTATTT
Source organism: Ascidiaceihabitans sp. (assembly GCA_029251465.1). GTDB lineage: Bacteria > Pseudomonadota > Alphaproteobacteria > Rhodobacterales > Rhodobacteraceae > Ascidiaceihabitans. Next base: position 107,329 of record JAQXDI010000037.1, on the reverse strand, counting down.
TTTGCTGCAAAAACCTCGGCGTTTCGGGTCTGTTGATTAAACCGCTGATCCAGTCGCGCCCACTTACGGTCGTTCATAAAGCGGCGCAAAACCCAGTGGATCACTCGACGCAAGCACGGCCGTTTATACTCGAGCGCGCCATCGATCCGTTGTCCGGCATAGCCCACAACATTGAACAGCCCTTGTTCAATTTCGACAGACGGGGCCACCTGCGTTGTCACATCTTCTTCGTGCGTGATTGAAACCGGCGTCGATTTCAGCAGATCGCGGAACTGCAAAATCGGATGACCACCGCCAACAGTAGATAGAACATTGTCAGGCGCATAGCTCTCGCATCGAAAACAGTCAGAGATCACGATGCACCCGTGCGCCGCCAGCAGGGTCAGGCATTTCGAAAGCCCCCAATCCAGCGGAATATATTGGTAGCTTTCGGAAAACAGGCAGACGTCAAAAACACCCTGCACATCCGCCTCTTCAAACGTGGCCTCGTGAATGATCGCCTCCGGCGCATTTTCGCGGCACCGCCCGGCAAGAAAGGCACTGGGAATGACGATCTCGACCTGATGACCAAGCGCAATCAACTTGCGCGCCGTCTCACCAGCGCCGCCGCCGATATCCAGAATACGGCAAGGTTTATCAGGCAACAGCTTGAACAACCGGTCCGTGTAGGCAATCTGCGCAGGGCCGGAATTGCCCGCGCAAACATCTAATCCGTCCCAAAAACCATAGTGCAAATTTTCAAAACCGGTGAGCCACTTTACCAACCCAAGCGAAACATCCAGTCCGACGCTACGTGTATCAATTACTTTATTATTCATGCTTCAATTACTTTGTTACTCATACGGCAGTGACGCAGATATTCGGGCACCAGGCAAACCCGCGTTGCACAAGTATGGAGCGGATGCGTATTTACGCGCCGCCCTGCGACAAAAGCGCCACCTTAACCATTTTCCTGCTTTGTCCAGCTACCGGATGGTCGACCAAAGAAGACCAGCACAGATTTCGCCCCAAACTGTACAGTTCTTTATTTTCGGCTGGATTTCGGCCTTTTGCTCCGGTCAGAAGTGTACACATTCGGCCTGAATCTGCGCACTTTACCCGCAATATCAGGTATTCTCGGATGCCAAGGGGCCCTTTAACCGCCCGCACGGATTTAAAATATTACCGCTTTTATAGAAATTGAGACATAAGGCCTCAATTAATGTGTGCTAGGGTAATTCTACTGTCAGGAATTTCCCTGCGTTTTCATCTGGTTATAAGTCCAGTTTGCAAACTCAATATATCCAAAGTATACGCCCGTTATGGCTCTACCCGTCGAAACATTCTTTCTGCACCCAGATCATCAAGGAACCCTGCAAAGCCAGATCCAGCAGATGATTGCCCAAGGGATTCTGTCAGGCCGTTTCCAAAGCGGAGAAAAGCTGCCCTCAACCCGCAAATTGGCGTTGCACTTGGGCGTCAGTCGCATCACCGTGACGCTGGCCTATACAGAGCTGTTGTCGAACGACTATCTGACCTCGCGCGGGCGGTCTGGTTATTACGTGTCGCGCAACGCCCCTGCCCCGCCTGCGTTCAAACCGGCCCCGTCCGGCCCAGACGCCGTCGATTGGACACGGGCAATTGGCAACCGCTATTCCGGTGGGCAAACCCCCAGCAAACCGCAGGATTGGGCACAGTACAAATACCCGTTTATCTACGGCCAAGCAGACCCGATATTGTTCGATCACGCCAACTGGCGCTTGTGTGCGTTGCAAGCTTTGGGACAGCGCGATTTCACCCCGCTGACCACGGATTACTATGATCAAGACGACCCGCAGCTGATCGAATTTATTGCTCGCCACACCTTGCCACGGCGTGGAATTTCGGCGCGTCTCGAGCAAATTCTAATCACGCTTGGCGCACAAAATGCGCTGTGGCTTACCACCCAAGTGCTGTTGACCCAGCGCCGCAAAGCCGCATTCGAAGACCCCTGTTATCACGCATTGCGAGACATCCTGTCTCAGTCGCGGTGTCATCTGGCACCCGTTCGGGTCGATCAGGACGGATTACCCCCCGATGCGATTCCCCCCGACGCCGACGTAATCTTCACAACACCCAGCCATCAATGCCCCACAAACGGCACCATGCCGATGGATCGCAGACGCGCCTTGCTGGACCGTGCCCGCGAGATGGACGCGCTGATTGTCGAGGACGATTACGAGTTCGAAATGTCGTTCCTGAAACCACCGTCTCCTGCGCTCAAAAGCCTCGATACGGACGGGCGCGTGATCTATGTGGGCAGTTTTTCGAAATCATTATTCCCGGGTTTGCGCCTCGGGTACTTGGTCGGGTCAGAGCCATTTATCAAAGAAGCACGCGCGCTTAGGGCATCGGTTCTACGCCACCCACCAGGGCATATCCAACGCACCGCCGCGTATTTTCTATCGCTTGGCCACTACGACGCGCTGATCCGTCGTATGGGCACCGCCCTGCACGAACGTCGCGAAACCATGCAGAACGCGATCGCGGAAAATAACCTGCAAATCGCTGGCCAAGGGGCCTATGGTGGATCGTCATTCTGGATGCGCGCGCCCGAAAATGTGGACACTGTGCAGCTGGCTGCTACCTTGCAAAAGCAAGGTGTTTTGATCGAACCGGGCGAGTCGTTTTTCGGCGGTGATGACCGGCCAAAACACTTCTACCGACTGGCCTATTCGTCCATCCCTGCAACCCGCATTTCTGATGGCGTCGCGATTGTTGCGCAGGCCATACGCGATGCACAGACATCTGGAGCTATCCGGAAATAGAATCTGGTCCTAACGACCGGCCCCGCGAATCCGTACTGTCTGCGAGAATTCGTGAATCACCCGAAATCACATCCTTTAGGAGTTTCCTCATGAAAATGACCACTGAAGAAGCATTTGTAAAAACGCTGCAAATGCATGGCATCGACAACGCATTCGGGATCATCGGCTCTGCCATGATGCCAATTTCCGACATCTTCCCTGACGCGGGTATCAAATTCTGGGACTGCGCCCACGAAACATCCGGCGGCATGATGGCTGACGGTTTCACGCGCGCCACCGGCAAAATGTCGATGATGATCGCGCAAAACGGTCCGGGCATCACAAACTTCGTGACTGCAGTTAAGACGGCATATTGGAACCACACTCCTGTACTTTTGGTTACCCCACAGGCCGCTAACAAAACAATCGGTCAAGGTGGTTTCCAGGAAATGGAACAGATGAACCTGTTCGCTGACTGTGTTGCCTACCAAGAAGAAGTCCGCGATCCATCCCGTATCGCCGAGACGTTGAACCGTGTGATCATGCAAGCCAAGCGCGCATCCGGTCCGGCACAAATCAACATCCCACGCGATTTCTGGACACAAGTCATCGACATCGACCTGCCGGTTATCGTCGACTTTGAATTGCCACAGGGCGGCGACGTTGCGGTACAAAACGCAGCCGATTTGCTTTCCTCTGCCAAGTTCCCAGTGATCTTGAACGGTGCGGGTACAATCCTGTCCAAAGGCGGCATCGAGGCCTCCCGCGTTCTGGCCGAAGCGCTCGACGCACCGGTTTGCGTTGGCTACCAGCACAACGACGCGTTCCCGGGCAACCACCCGCTGTACGCAGGTCCATTGGGCTACAACGGTTCAAAAGCCGGCATGGAATTGATCGCCAAAGCAGACGTTGTTCTGGCACTGGGCACACGTTTGAACCCGTTCTCGACACTGCCGGGCTACGGCATGGATTACTGGCCAACAGACGCCAAAATCATCCAGGTCGACATCAACCCTGACCGCATTGGCCTGACCAAGAAAGTCACTGTTGGTATCGTTGGTGATAGTGCCAAAGTTGCAAACTCTATCGTTGCCAAACTGGCTGACGGTGCAGGCGACACGGGCCGCGCAGATCGCAAGAACATGATCGCGACAACCAAATCTGCATGGGCTCAGGAATTGACCTCCATGACAGAAGAGCAAGACGATCCGGGCACCGACTGGAACGTACGTGCACGTGCAGCCAAACCTGATTGGATGGCACCACGCATGGCATGGCGCGCGATCCAAGCAGCATTGCCAGTCGAGGCGATCATCTCGTCCGACATCGGCAACAACTGCGCAATCGGTAACGCGTACCCATCGTTCAACGGGAGCCGCAAGTATTTGGCACCGGGCCTGTTTGGTCCATGTGGTTACGGCTTGCCGTCCATCGTTGGCGCGAAAATCGGTCGTCCAGACGTGCCAGTTGTTGGCTTTGCTGGTGACGGCGCGTTCGGTATCTCTGTCAACGAACTGACAGCGATCGGCCGTGGCGACTGGCCTGCGATCACACAGATCGTGTTCCGCAACTACCAGTGGGGCGCTGAAAAGCGTAACTCGACACTTTGGTTCGACGATAACTTCGTTGGCACAGAGCTGGACGAGCAAGTATCCTACGCCGGTATCGCGAACGCGTGTGGTCTCAAAGGCGTTGTTGCCCGCACCCAAGACGAACTGACAGCGGCCCTAGCCCAAGCGATCAAAGATCAAATGGAAAACGGCATCACCACGCTGATCGAAGCCATGATCAACCAAGAATTGGGTGACCCGTTCCGTCGTGACGCGATGAAGAACCCAGTCGAAGTTGCAGGCATCAACAAAGACGACATGCAGCAGCAAGTTGTCTAAGTGACTGCAAAAGAACAAATAACGGCAGGAGACCAGCCATGAGTGTACTGGACAATCTACAGACACGCGCAGCCAAGTCCCCTGCCCGCATCGTTCTAAGCGAAGGCCACGATCCTAGGATCGTGGCTGCCGCCGTTTCCGCCGTAGCAGCGGGAATTGCGACGATCATTCTGGTTGGCCCAACCGCCGACATCACCAAAAAATTGTCTGATATTGGATCCGCGCCAAGCGATGCCATCCGTATCGAAGACCCCGCCACATCCACCCTGACCGCCGAGGTCGCACAAACCTATTTCGACATCCGCCAGCACAAAGGTGTGTCGATGGAAACCGCCGAAAAACAAGCGCTTGATCCGCTGGTGTTCGCTGCGACGCTGGTGCGCAATGACCACGCTGACGGCACTGTCGGGGGGGCGGTTGCGACCACATCCGACACCGTGCGCGCGGCCTTGCAGGTCATCGGAAAATCCAAAACAGCACCACTCGTGTCGTCGTTTTTCCTGATGGTTCTGCCAGACAGTCACCCGTCCGGTCGTGGCGGCATGATCTATTCCGACTGCGGTCTGGTCATTGATCCATCCGCCGAAGAATTGGCCGCCATCGCCCAACAGTCCGCAGCATCCTGTGCGGCGTTGTTGGCCGAAACACCCAAAATTGCGATGCTGTCGTTCTCGACCAAAGGATCAGCCCGCCACCCCAAAGTCGACAAAGTGACCGAGGCAACCGCCCTTGTGCGCGACCAAGCCCCTGAGCTGAACGTCGACGGCGAATTGCAATTTGACGCGGCCTTTGTCCCATCAGTTGGGGAAAGCAAAGCGCCCGGTTCATCCGTCGCAGGCCACGCCAACGTCATGGTTTTCCCTAATCTCGATGCGGGCAACATCGGCTACAAAATCACCCAGCGCATCGGCGGGGCCACAGCGATTGGTCCGGTCCTGCAAGGTCTTGCAAAACCTGCGAACGACCTGTCGCGTGGATGCGTGGCCGAAGACGTCTTGCACATGATAGCCGTCACCGCCCTTCAGGCCGCGCATGGCTGATTTCTGGGCCGCATTAACATTGACCCCGTCCCAAGGCATCGCCTTGGCGGCGATCTGTTTTGCGGCTGGTTTGGTCCGTGGATTTACCGGCTTTGCGCTTTCTGCCTTTGGCCTCGCGCTCGCCGTCCTCATTCTCCCACCCGTCGAATTGATCCCCGTTATGTGGTGGTTGGAACTGGCCACGTCCCTCGTGATGCTGCGCCACGGCTGGGGCGGTGCAGATGCGCGCGCAGCTGTGACGCTGGTGCTTGGGTCGGTCCTTGGGCTGTTTGGGGGGCTTGCGCTGACCACATCCGTTGATCCGGCCATCTCGCAGCAGATTGCACTGGTGGTTTTGATCGCGCTGGCGCTTTTGCAACTGACCGGCCTACGCATCCCACAGCTAAGCACCAAATCCGGCACCCTGATCACTGGCCTGATCGCCGGCGTCGTCACCGGCCTTGCAGGCATCGGCGGCATGGTCGTGGCGCTGTACGTTCTGGCCCGCAACGATGAACCCGCCAAGATGCGCGCCACGCTGGTCGCCTTTTTGTTCATCGGCTCGTTTACGTCGTTTGGCATGCACCTGTGGTTTGGCACAATGAACACCACATCCACCCTGCGCGGCCTCGCGTTTATCCTACCTTGTGTGATCGGTGTCCTGATTGGACAGCGCCTGTTTACACCCCGCCTACAACCTTATTACCGCCCAACCTGTTTGACTTTGCTGATCGGCCTTGGGGCCGTGTCGCTGGTCCGCAGCATCCTTTGACGTCGCTAGGGAGCCACACATGAACCAGCCAAAAATTGATCTATCGCCCAAAGTATCGGACGAGATCCGCAAAACGACCTGTTACATGTGTGCCTGCCGCTGCGGGATCAACGTGCACATGAAAAAGGACCCGCTGGGGGATCTAAAAGTCGCCTACATCGAGGGCAACCGCGATCACCCTGTGAACCAAGGCGTGCTGTGCGCCAAAGGCTCGGCGGGCATCATGCAGGTCAACGCGCCCTCGCGTTTGCGCGCGCCACTGAAACGGGTCGGGCCACGTGGTTCAGGCGAGTTCGAAGAAATCAGCTGGGATGAAGCCCTGCAAATCGCCGCTGACTGGCTGGAACCCATCCGCAAAGAAGACCCATCGAAGCTGGCGTTCTTTACCGGCCGCGATCAATCGCAATCGTTCACGTCGTTCTGGGCGCAAAACTTTGGCACGCCAAACTACGCAGCCCACGGCGGGTTCTGTTCGGTCAACATGGCGGCCGCTGGCATCTACACGATGGGCGGCGCGTTCTGGGAATTCGGTCAGCCTGACTGGGACTACACGAAATTATTCATGCTGTTTGGTGTCGCCGAGGATCACGATTCAAACCCGATCAAAATGGGCATCGGCAAGATCAAAGCACGCGGCGCACGCGTCATTGGTGTGAACCCGATCCGCACCGGCTATAACGCCGTTGCAGACGATTGGGTTGGCATCACGCCGGGCACGGATGGTTTGTTTATCCTCGCGATGGTCCACTGCTTGATGAAAGCCGGCAAGATCGATCTAGACTACCTCGCGCAATACACCGACGCGCCTGTGCTGGTGAACTGCGATGAAAAATCGCCTGAATTCGGCCTGTTGATGCGCGATGAAGACGGCAAAGAACTGGTCATCGACCGCGTCAGCGGCAAGCTGACAGCCTTCGACAAGCCGGGTGTAAAACCCGATTTGTCCGCGACGCACCGCATCGCAGGTGTCACCCACCGCCCCGTATTCCACAAAATGGCAGAGCGCTATTTGTCGGACGAATACGCGCCAGAAGCGGTCGCAGATCGTTGCGGCATTCCGGCGACACGCATCCGCGCAATCGCCGCAGAAATCGCGCGTGTGGCGTTTGAAGAAGAATTCGAGCTCGACATTGAATGGACCGATTTCCGCGGCGAGACCCACAAAACGATGAAAGGGCGCCCTGTGTCCTTCCACTCGATGCGCGGAATTTCGGCGCACGCGAACGGGTTCCAGACCTGCCGCGCCTTGCACACGCTGCAAATCCTGCTTGGCACAGTCGAAGTCCCCGGTGGTTTCCGCTTCAAACCACCCTACCCGAAACCCGCCAAAGCGCACCCGCGCCCCCACACCGGTATGAACCCCGGTCAGCCGCTAAACGGCCCGCACCTCGGGTTTGTGCAGGGGCCCGAAGACCTCGCCTACCGCGAAGACGGCGTGCCTGCGCGCATCGACAAAGCCTTCACATGGGAAAACCCGATGTCCAGCCACGGGCTGATGCACATGGTGATTTCCAACGCCTATGCGGGTGACCCCTACAAGATCGACACGTTGTTCATGTACATGGCTAACATGTCGTGGAATTCATCGATGAACACCCGCGGCGTCATCGAAATGCTGACCGACAAGAATGAGGAAACCGGCGAATACGTAATCCCGCGGATCATCTACTCAGATGCCTATTCCTCTGAAATGGTCGCCTATTCCGACCTGATTTTCCCTGACGCGACCTACCTTGAACGCCACGACTGCATTTCCCTGCTGGACCGCCCGATTTGCGAGGCAGACGCCGCCGCAGACGCGATCCGCTGGCCGGTCATCGAACCTGATCGCGATGTGCGCGGCTTCCAAACTGTGCTGTGCCAGTTGGGCGCGAAAATGGGCCTCCCCGGCTTTACCAACGACGATGGCACCGCCAAATACGAAGACTACGCCGACTACATCGTCAACCACGAACGCCGCCCTGGCATTGGCCCACTTGCAGGCTGGCGCATGGGTGAAAACGGCACGCAATCGGGACGTGGTGGCGTCAACGCCAGCCAGCTTGATAACTACATCGAAAACGGTGGTTTCTTTGTTGAGCACATTCCAGAGGGTGCCAACTACTACAAACCGTGGAACACCAAGTATCAGGATTGGGCCGTGGGCATGGGCATCTACGACAGCCCGCAACCTTACCTGTTTTCGCTGTATGTTGAACCGATGCGCAAATTCCAACTGGCTGCCGAAGGGCACGGCGAACACCAGCCGCCAGACCACCTGCGCGAGCGGATCAAAGCGACAATGGACCCGCTGCCGATCTGGTATTCGAACGATGCCGACAACAAAGGCGACGAATATCCGATCACCGCACTGACTCAACGCCCGATGGCGATGTACCATTCATGGGGGTCGCAGAACGCTTGGCTGCGCCAGCTGCACGGCCACAACCCGCTGTATATTCCGACCAAGCTGATGAAAGAACATGGGCTTAAGGACGAAGACTGGGTCAAGGTCACCTCGCCCCACGGCGAAATCACCGTACCGATTTTGGAAATGGCCGCGCTGAACGAAAACACCATCTGGACGTGGAATGCGATCGGCAAACGCAAAGGCGCGTGGGCCTTGGAAGAGGACGCACCAGAGGCCACCAAGGGTTTCTTGCTCAACCACTTGATCCACGAACTGCTGCCGCCCAAAGGCGACGGTCTGCGCTGGGCCAACTCTGATCCGATCACCGGCCAAGCAGCGTGGTTCGACCTGAAGGTGCGCATCGAAAAAGCGGCGGTACCAAATGAATCACAGCCCAGCTTGCCACCGATCAAATCACCGGTTGGTACGGGTCCCAAAAATCTCGCATGGAAGGTTGGCAAATGACAACTCTACCAACACAAACCCAAAAGAAACTGGGCCTCGTCATTGATCTGGACACCTGCGTTGGCTGCCATGCTTGCGTGATTTCCTGCAAGGGTTGGAACACCGAAAACTACGGCGCGCCTTTGTCGGATCAAAACGCCTACGGCGCGGACAACTCGGGCACCTTTCTGAACCGTGTGCATTCTTTCGAAGTGCAGCCTTTGGCGGCCTCGGAAAAGGTACAACCAGCCGCCCAAACCATCCATTTGCCCAAGTCCTGCTTGCACTGCGAAGACGCGCCTTGCGTCACCGTGTGCCCGACAGGGGCCAGTTACAAGCGGGTCGAAGACGGCATCGTTCTGGTCAACGAAAGTGACTGCATCGGGTGCGGTTTGTGCGCGTGGGCCTGCCCTTACGGCGCGCGCGAGTTGGACCAAGAAGAAGGGGTCATGAAAAAATGCACCCTGTGCGTCGACCGCATCTACAACGAAAACCTGCCCGAAGTTGACCGCGTCCCATCCTGTGTGCGCACCTGCCCGTCGGGTGCCCGCCACTTTGGCGACTTGGGCGACGAAAATTCAGACGTGTCCAAACTGGTCGCAGAGCGCGGCGGCATGGATCTGATGCCAGAACAAGGCACCAAGCCCGTTAACCAATACCTGCCACCACGTCCAAAAGATGCGCTGCCAGAATTTGACGTGCTCGCCCCGTTCCTCGCACCCATCGCCGAAGAGCCTACGGGCTTCCTTGGTTGGCTAGATAAAACACTGGAGAAACTCTGATGCATCCAGCACCGTCAGTTATTATTTTCACCACGTTCTCGGGCCTCGGATTTGGCCTGCTGTTCTGGTTGGGGATCGATCCTACGCCCTACACCGGCTGGACGGCGTTCGCATTCTGGCTGATCGCGTACGTCATGGGCGTCGGCGGTTTGATCTCGTCCACGTTCCACCTTGGGCACCCTGAACGTGCGCTCAAGGCGTTCACACAGTGGCGGTCCAGCTGGCTGAGCCGCGAAGGCATTGCAGCCGTTGCAACCCTCGTTTTGATGGGGCTGTACGGCCTTGGTCTGGTGTTTTTCGACACAGCTTGGCAACCGCTGGGCTGGCTTGGCGCAATCGGCGCATTGGCCACTGTGTTCACCACGTCGATGATCTACGCGCAGATGAAAACCATCCCGCGGTGGTACACCAACCTCACGCCAGCGATGTATCTGTCGTTCGCATTGGCCGGTGGCGCGTTGCTTAAGGGATCAACGGCCATCGCGCTGTGGTTGATCCTGCTGGCAGGCGTGATCCAGATCGCAACATGGGTGGTTGGCGACAAAGCGTTCGCAAATTCAGGCACGACAATGGCAACTGCCACGGGTCTTGGCAACATCGGCGAGGTGCGCGCGTTTGAACCGCCGCACACCGGCACCAACTATCTGATGCGCGAATTCATCCACGTGGTCGGTCGCAAGCATTCCTCAAAACTCCGGATCATTTCGCTGCTGTTGATGGTCTTGCTGCCGGTAATGCTGCTGGCCGCGCCGTTCTTTTCGCATTGGCTGGCGCTGCTGGCCGTGATCAGCCACATCGCGGGTGTTCTTGCCACGCGCTGGTTGTTCTTTGCCGAGGCAGAGCACGTCGTCGGCCTATATTACGGCAAGCGCTAAAATCGAAAAAAGGCGCGTGGAACATGACATTCCGCGCGCCTTTTTCTATTCTTGATCGCCGTTTACGCCCAGCGCACCAGCCCAAAAACAGCCGAGCCTGCGTAGAACAGTTGTAACAACAAAAACGTCCAGCGTGCGTCAATCACAGCCCAAACCGCAAACAGGCTGGCCGAGATCAACAACAGCGAAAAACCGATCATTTCGTTGCCGGTGTTTGATGCGATCAACACCGCATAGACCATCGCTGACAGCGACCCTGTGATTTCAAAGATCGATGTCAGGCGACGTTTATCCAAGCCTACAACAAACCTGCGTGTTTCAGGCCCGCATCGACCAGTGCTTTGGTGTCATCCGACAGCGATGTCAGCGGCAAGCGGACCTCGTCCGAGCACAAGTCCAAGCGCGACATGGCGTATTTCGCGCCGACCAAACCTGGTTCGGTAAAGATCGCCTTGTGCAGTGGCATCAGCGTGTCTTGGATCGCAAGTGCGGCCGCATAGTCACCCGCCAAACAGGCGTTCTGCATCTTGGCCAACAGACCCGGTGCAACGTTTGCCGTCACGGAAATGCAGCCAATCCCACCTTGGGCGTTGAACCCGTGCGCAGTCGCGTCTTCGCCAGACAGCTGCACAAAATCAGGACCACAGGCCAAACGCTGATCGCAGACCCGCGCCAGATCACCAGTGGCATCTTTTACGCCAATGATGCGCGGCAATTTTGCCAGCTCGGCCATCGTCGCAGGGGTCATATCAACCACCGAACGACCCGGAATGTTGTAGATGATGATCGGCACGTTGGCGCAGTCATGCAGCGCTGTGAAATGCGCGATCAGACCGCGTTGTGTCGGCTTGTTGTAATATGGCGTCACGACCAGCGCCGCATCGGCCCCGACCTTTTCCGCGAACTGCACAAAGCGCATCGCCTCAACGGTGTTGTTGGACCCCGCACCGGCAATCACCGGCACACGGCCTGCGGATGCTTTGACCACGGTTTCGATCACCGTCTCGTGCTCTTCATGGGTCAGCGTCGGGCTTTCGCCAGTGGTGCCGACGGGTACAAACCCGTGGCTGCCTTCACCGATGTGCCACTCGACCAGCTTCTTCAGCGTTTCGAGATCCAGTTCGCCGTTGAGAAACGGCGTGATGAGGGCAGGCATAGAACCTTTAAACATTTTTCACGTCCTTGTTTTCAAAAAAGCCCCCCAGACCGAGGGGCGGCAAATGGGTCGTCAAACCGCCGATAGAGAAGTCGTGAGTTGTACACGGTGCTCCAAACGATATGGTGACAGGCTCTAGCCTTGCTGTGATAGGAAATGCAAGTGATCTCACGATTTGGTACCCGTTTTTGGCTATGTTTGGCCCTGATATTTGGCCTCTGTAGCGTCGCTGTCGCAGAACGCCCGCGTCCGCTTGGGTGGGCGATGGATGCAATGCGCGCAGGCAACTGGGACACTGCGGCAACTTTGGCCACAAAGGACGGGGCTGTCGCCGCGGACGTTATCGAATGGCACCGCTTGCGGGCGGGACTTGGATCATACGAAAATGTTCGGGATTTTCTGGCCCGTCGCACCGATTGGCCCGGCGAGGCATTGTTGCGCCGCAAATCCGAAGATGCCGTGATCAAGGCAGGTGACGATGCTGTGCTGGCGTTTTTCGCAGCACAAACCCCACAGACGCCGCGCGGCGTGCTGGCCTATGCGGCAGCGCAAACTGCGGCCGGCCAAACAGGCGAGGCCCAAGCCACCGTTGTTCTGGCATGGCGCACGATGGAGATGAACGACACCAGCCACGCCCGTTTCATGGCCGAGCACAGCGACGTGCTGCTGAACCATCACGAAGGGCGCACGAACAACATGCTGTGGGAAGGATCCCTAACCGACGTGCGTCGCATGTTCGATCTGATCCCCACCGCCCAAGTAAAACTGGCCCGTGCGCGGATTGCTTTGCAAAACCTAAGCGGCGATGCAAACGCGTTGATTGATGCCGTTCCAGAGGCGTTGCAGAACGATGCAGGCCTTGCATACGACCGGTTCGTGTGGCGCGCGCGCAAGGGGCGCAGTGCGTCCGCCAAGGATTTGTTGATCGCAACGTCGACCAGCGCCAAGGCCCTCGGACAGCCCGAACAATGGTCAAACCGCCGCCGGTCTTTGGCCCGTGATGAAATGCGGGACGGCGACGCAAAACGCGCCTACACGATCGCCTCGCAACACTTTCTGACGGGCGGGTCTGCCTACGCTGATCTGGAATGGCTGGCGGGCTTCATCGCCCTGCGCAAACTGGATGATCCAAAGACCGCCCTGACCCATTTTCAAAACCACCGCAACGTCATCGAAAGCCCGATTTCACGTGGGCGTGCAGGGTACTGGATTGGCCGCGCACACGAGGCAATGGGCGACATTGCGGCCGCCGATCAAGCTTATGCAGACGGGGCGCAGTTCCAGACGTCGTTCTACGGATTACTGGCCGCCGAACGCGCCGACCTGCCGTTCGACAGTAACCTTGCAGGCCGCGCTGCAATCCCCGACTGGCGCACATCTGCCATGGCGAATGATCCACTGTTCGAGGCCGGATTACTGCTGCAAGCCTCGGGTGAATTGGACGTGGCCGAACGGTTCTGGACGCATTACGCCGAACAATTGGACGAAGGCGCCGCCGCTCAGTTGGGCCAAGCCGCCATCGACGCAGAGCAGCCGCACCTTGCCGTGATGATCGGCAAACGGGTCGCCTATCGTGGCATCACGCTGGCCGCGCCCTACTACGCGCTTCACCCCTTGGCGCAGGCAAAATTGCCCATGGCCGCAGAAATGTCGCTGGCCATCGCACGCCGCGAAAGCGAATTTGACCCGATAGTCCAAAGCGGCGTTGGCGCGCGTGGCTTGATGCAAATCATGCCCGCCACAGCCAAGGAAGTCGCACAAGGCTTGGGGCGGTCCAGCGAACATTCAACCGGACGACTGACCAGTGATCCGGTCTACAACGCTGAACTTGGGTCCAAGTTTTTGTCGACCTTGGCGGGTCGTTTTGACGGCAACGTTGTGATGATGTCTGCGGCCTACAACGCGGGGCCCAGCCGGCCAATCCGCTGGTCGGGTTTGTACGGTGATCCACGGTCCGCAAACGTCGATGTCATCGATTGGATCGAACAGATCCCGTTCCGCGAAACCCGCAACTACGTGATGCGCGTCACCGAAAGTCTGCCGGTCTACCGCGCACGATTGGGCAATGATCCGTTGCCAGTGCCTTTCAGCGACGAGATCAAAGGTTCAACTTTGAAGGCGTTCGCGCCAAAAGGTGAATAGGCCCGCTGCCACAACAATGACGGCCCCGAGGGCGACGTTCAATTCCACCACTTCGCCAAAGACGCTGACGCCAACAATTGTCCCGAACACGAGGTGGAAATAGGCAAAGGGTTGGACCGCGCTCGCCTCTGCCAGCTCGTAGCATTTGATCAACAGCCAGTGGCCGATTGCGCCCGTGATGCACAGCACGCCCATCCACATCCAGTCGGTTGGGATCATCGGTTCCCACATCCAGACGGCGATCGCGGTCATGAACGCGCAGCCCACCGTGCCGGTCCAGAAAAAGCTGGTTGCAGTGCTGTCTTGGCGCGCCGCAAAACGGGTCATCAGCGCGTAGGCTGCGAACATCACGGCGGACAGCAGGGGCAGGATGCTCGCGAGATCGAACACGCCCATCCCCGGCTTCAGGATGATCATCACGCCGATGAACCCCACGCCGATCGCCGCCCAGCGCCGCCAGCCAACGGTTTCACCCAAGACAGGACCAGACAGCGCCGCCACAATCAGCGGATAACAAATAAAGATCGCCAGTGAATCGACGAGCCCCAGATAAGTGAATGCAAGAATGCCGACGCAGACTTCGGCCGCCAGCAATACGCCCCGCGCGATTTGCAAGATCGGCTGTTGCGTTGTCGCCGCTTTGCGCAGCCCCCCCGCCTGCCGTATCGCAATCGCAATCACGAACGTCGCAAAAAACCAATAGCGCAGCATCACGATCATCAGCACGTTGTATTCCGACGCCAAATGCCGCGACACCCCGTCTTGCAGCGACAGCACAAAAGTCGAGGCGATCATCACCAAAATTCCGAGGCGGGTGTTGTTGGTCATGTGCCTGCTTTCATCTGCGCCACTGTCATGTGGATTTTGCGGCCGAAACCTTTGGCACGTGTGACGTCAAAACCTGCGTCCTGCAATCCGCGCCGCACAAAACCCGCCGACGTGTACGTTGCCGCAGTGCCTATTTGGGTCGTGTGATCCGCGACAGACTGCATCAGGTCGGGCGACCACAGTTCGGGGTTCTTGGCTGGCGAAAACCCGTCCAAAAACCACGCATCGGCCTGCCCGTTCCAATCGGGCAACGCTGTGCGCGCGTCACCGATGATGACCTCTAGAATGACATCGCCAAAATCGTGTGTCCAACCGCCGGCGCGCAACGCCGACATCATTTCATTGCTCGCGTCCGTCACTTCGGGGAACAACGCGAGGGCGGCATCCATGTCGTCCAAATCCATCGGAAAGGCCTCAAAACTGGTGAAACGCAAAACGCCCTGCGCCCCGGATGCGCGCCATTCCATCAGCGTCGCCAGAAAATTCAAACCCGCGCCAAACCCCAGTTCAGCCACATGAAACCCGTCCGCAAAACGTGCGGGCAGATCGTTGCCCCCCAGAAAGACGTAGCGTGCTTCTTCCCACCCGTTTTTCAGGCTGAAGTACGGATCATCAAAATCCACGGACACCGGCACGCGACCATCTGTCCAAGTTAGCTTTGCGCGCTGGTTGTGCACCTCGGACCTCTGTATCATTAGGCAACTCAGCGCGACTGTGCAGAAAGGCCAAACGATTGACAACTGCTGACATCACTGTGCGCGGCGCAGGCATCTTTGGACTGTCGATTGCATGGGCGTGCTTGCGCTGTGGCGCGCGGGTTCAGATCATTGACCCGAACGGTGCCGCGTCGGGCAGCAGCGGTGGCATCGTGGGCGCATTGGCGCCTCATGTGCCGGAAAAATGGGACGTGAAAAAGCAGTTCCAGTTGGACAGCTTGCTGATGGCACGGGCGTTCTGGTCCGAGGTCGAAGACACCTCGGGCACTGCATCCGGCTATGCCCGCACAGGACGATTGCAACCGATCCTGAACGCGCGCGGATTGGAATTGGCAAAGACCCGCGGGCAAAACGCAACCGAACTGTGGGGGCCGCACGCGACGTGGTCGGTACTACCTTGCTCAGAACCACCTTGGGGCCCGACCAGCCCGACTGGCTATCTGGTTCACGACACGCTGAGCGCGCGCATTCATCCGCGCATGGCCTGCGCAGCACTGGTGGCGGCGCTGGCGACCAAAGGCGTTCGTGTCAAAACCGACGGTGTGGATCAGGGTCAAACCCTGTGGGCGACGGGTGTTCAGGGCCTAGAAAAAATGAGCGGAAACTACGGCCGTCTGATCGGTGCCGGTGAAAAGGGGCAAGCCGCGTTGCTGCAATTTGATGCATCCGAAGCCCCGCAAATCTACGTCGACAACGTGCACATCATTCCGCATGCAAACGGCACAGTCGGGATCGGATCCACGACCGAGCGGTACTTTGACGCGCCCTTTGACACTGACGACCAGTTGGATGCGCTGATCGAACGTACGCGCGCCGCTTTGCCGGTGTTGGCCGACGCGCCGGTCCTTGAACGCTGGGCAGGCTTGCGCCCCAGATCGCATAATCGCGCCCCGATGCTCGGCGCGTGGCCTGACCAAAAAGGGCATTTTATCGCCAACGGTGGGTTCAAAATCGGGTTCGGCATCGCGCCCAAAGTGGCCGAAGTCATGGCCGATCTGATGTTGGAAAACCGCAATACGATTCCCGAGGCATTCGGCGTTACGCTGTAGCTTGCATGCATTGGCGGCCATCAGGTCCGCGCACCCAGAATTCGCGACCTTTGCGGCACAGGGTGGCTGTTTCGAAATGCATCAATGGGGCCGTGGCGCGGAACGTGAAGTCACTGAGCGGACCCAGTGCGCTTTCGGCCATCAGCATCAAATGCTGGGCCAACAGCGGGCCATGCACGACCAAGCCGTCGTAACCTTCGACCGAACGCGCGTAGGGCAAATCGTAGTGGATGCGGTGGCCGTTGAACGTCAGCGCGGAATAGCGAAACAGCAGCGTCGCATCGAATGAAACTTCGATGGCCTGATCCTCGTCTGTACGAGCGATTGGGGCGACGGGGCGCGGGGCGTCCGGGGCCGGATCCTGACGATAAACCAAGTCTTGCCATTCGCTGATGCAGCACGCGTCATCCTGCCAAATGTCGTGGCGCAGGGTGACAAACGCCAACGGCCCTGTGCGCCCGTCTTTACGATCCGCTTTTTCACACACACTGACACGGCGCGCAGCGATACCCGCCCGCAAAGGGGTGTGAAATGCAAGCCGTCCACCGGCCCACATCCGACGCGGCAGACCCATGTCAGGGATCAAACCGCCGACTTTGGGATGCCCGTCACGGCCCAGTCGATCAGGCGGTTGTGGGGTCCAGAAATACAGTTGGTGGAAAAACGGCGGCAAGACATCGCCCTGCACAATTGACGGATTTTGCCCCAAGGCAACCTGCATCGCCGTGGCGCGGGCCACGTCCATCACATCGCTTTGACTTGAGCTGGCAGTTGGATCAAAATTCATAAGAATTGGATAAGGAAAACCAAACCATGCGGCAATCCCCTTCGCTGTCCGGCCTTGATCATCTGGTGTTGACAGTGCGCGATGTTGAAAAAACCTGCGCGTTTTACGCAACCGTTTTGGGGATGCAGGTGCAAGAATTTTCAGTCGCGGATGGATCAACCCGAAAGGCGTTAAAATTCGGCGCGCAAAAAATCAATTTGCACCAAGCGGGGGCGGAATTTGACCCAAAGGCTGCACATCCAACCCCCGGCAGTGCAGATTTGTGTTTTCTGAGCGAAACGCCAATCGCTGAATGGACGAACCACCTTGCCGATCTAAGCGTTCAAATCGCAGAAGGCCCCGTACAGCGTAGCGGGGCCAGCTTTGCCATTGTATCGATTTACTTTCGTGACCCCGATCAAAACCTGATCGAGATTGGCACGAGGCTAGCGACCGATCTCTGAGCGCAAGGCCGCCATGAGGGCCGTCAAATCTTTGACATAAGCATCACCGGTCAACTGGCCTGCCGCGTCAAAAGCCTCGTAGCTGGCGGCCAGATGAACCTCTGGACCTTGCAAAATCCGAGGGCGGAATGGCACCAGAAACCCGCGCAACACCATTTGCGCACGCTCGCCGCCTGACCCTCCCACAGCGGCAGACATGATCGCCACGGGCTTGTCCGCCCACGGCGCGCCGTCCGTCCGGCTGACCCAATCCAAAGCGTTCTTTAACGCGCCTGACGGGCCTTTATTGTATTCTGGCGTGGACATAATCACCGCATCGGCCGCTGCAATTTGATCCGACAACAGTTGCGCTGCATCAGGCACGCCATCCGCCTGTTCAGCGTCTCCGTCATACAGCGCCATTTCGATGCTGGCTTCGGTATAGTCGCAATCGCCAAACAATCGCGCCGCTTCGCGCAACAACATCCCGTTGGTGGCCGCCTTGCGCAGTGATCCGGAAATTCCCAGAATTTTCAGCTGTGCCATTGATTTACCTCTTTGAACTCGTCTGCCCTTAACCTTGCAACGCGAACCCCACAAAGCAAGAGACCCCAAAGAAACTTTGGGGCCTTTCGATCACACACTGAGTGTGCAGATTTTCACATCGATTAGGACGCGTTGGGTAAAATCACGATCTCGACGCGACGGTTTTGCGATTTGCCTGCCGGATCCAGATTGCTTGCAACCGGTTGGTTTTCACCGCGGCCGTAGGTCTGAATGCGCGAGAACGGGATGCCCGCGTCCAGCAGAATATCGGCAACCGCATTGGCGCGACGTTCGCTAAGCTGTTGGTTGGATGCCGCATCGCCGTCACTGTCGGTGTGTCCGACGATCTGGATTGTCGAATTCGGGTAGGCCTGCAAATTGCTGGCCACTGCGCCCAAATCCCGGCGCAAATCCGAACGCACAGCAAAGCTGCCAGAGGCGAACAGAATGTCTTGTGGCAGGGTCACGATCAAACGGTCGCCTGTGTTCTGGATCGTCACGTTGTCGTTGCCCAGATCACGGCGCAGGTCAGCCTCTTGCTTGTCCAGCGAATAGCCGACGCCAGCACCAACACCGGCCCCCACGAGGCCACCGGTAATCGCGCCTTTTGCACGGTCGTCTTTGTTGCTGACCAAAACGCCCAAAATCGCGCCAGCTGCGGCACCAACTGCGGCCCCTTGTTTGGTCTTTTGATTAGGATCGTTCGGATTACCACCCAAGAAGGCCGGGTCCGTACATGCGCCAAGCGCCATCGCGCCACACAGCGCAAAAAGAATAGGGGATTTCATAAGTCTCATTTTCTACTGCCTTCAAATCATGCGGC
Organism: Ascidiaceihabitans sp.; assembly: GCA_029251465.1. Lineage (GTDB taxonomy): Bacteria > Pseudomonadota > Alphaproteobacteria > Rhodobacterales > Rhodobacteraceae > Ascidiaceihabitans. The sequence goes on along the minus strand of JAQXDI010000037.1, from coordinate 87,925 downwards.
TCCGTTCGGGCGGGCCTTGTTGTGATTACACTCTATATGGCAATGCGCCCGACACAAAATAAGGGGAAATTTGGATCGGCGACATCCCGCCCACATTATTTACGGCTTAAAACAGCTCAGCGCGCGGCAAAACGTAATCTCTGAACAGAGATTACAGGCATCGTATCACCCCGGCAGGGGTGGCAATTGGATCAGGTCACGCCTCTGCGCGCGCCGCCTCGTAGGCCAGCATTGCGCGTTTCATCGGCAACCCCCAGTGATACCCGCCCAGCGCGCCAGATTTGCGCAAGGCGCGGTGGCACGGGATCAACCAGCTGACAGGGTTGCGCCCGATCGCGGTCCCAACAGCACGCACAGCCCTTGGGTTGCCCACCTTTTCGGCGATGTCGGAATAGGTTGTGACCTGCCCCGTTGGCACGCACAGCAGTGCCTCCCACACTTTGATCTGGAACGGCGCGCCGATCAGATGCAGAGGTGCCTTTTCCCCCACCTGTCCAAAAGCCGAAGCGACCCAAGGCCGCAGTCGATCCGCATCCTCGATAAATTCTGCGTTCGGCCAGCGTTTTGCCAAATCTGCAAAGGCCGCGTCTTCGCCGATTTCTCCGGCCAGCCCCAACCCGCAAATTCCGCGTGTGGTTCCCATCACGATGGCACGCCCAAACGGGCTGTCAAACCATCCTCCGAAAACCTGCAAACCGGCACCCCCCTTGGCGTATTCACCGGGGCTCATCGCCTCCCACCTTAGAAACAAATCGTGCAAGCGCCCCGACCCCGACAGGCCCGCCGCGTGGGCCGTTTGCATGGTACTGACTTGTGCTGCCAACATCGCCTTGGCGTGGCCCAGCGTCAGATATTGCTGATACCGTTTTGGCGATACCCCAACCCACCGGCTGAACACGCGCTGGAAATGCGGCGCACTCATGCCCATTTGCGCTGCGAGGGCATCAAGGCTTAGCGGTTCGTCAGCCGCATCAATCAGTTCAATCGCGCGCGCCATGACGCCGTAGTGATAGCCGCTGGTCTGTTCATCATTCTGTATCATAGTGCAAATCTAACCAGCCAAGCCCGTCCAAGCGACCCGATATTTGCGCAAATCGCACAATGCTTGCAGGGGCCTGCGCAAACAGGCATAGAACGGCCCATGGTAAAACAACTTGGCTATCATCGTATTCGTGAGATATTCACGCGCTTTCAACAGCATGACCCCGAACCCGAGGGCGAGCTGGAGCACGTGAACGTCTACACTTTGGTCGTGGCCGTGGCCCTGTCTGCGCAGGCGACCGACGTTGGCGTGAACAAAGCCACGCGTGCGCTGTTTCAGATCGCTGACACGCCGCAAAAAATGCTCGACCTTGGCATTGACGGGCTGACCGATCACATCAAAACCATCGGGCTGTTTCGCCAAAAGGCCAAGAACGTGATCAAGCTAAGCGAGATCCTCGTGAACGACTACGGCGGCATTGTCCCCAATTCACGCACCGCCCTGCAATCGCTGCCCGGTGTGGGCCGCAAAACTGCAAACGTGGTTCTGAACATGTGGTGGCGCCAGCCTGCCCAAGCCGTCGACACGCATATTTTCCGCGTCGGCAACCGCACAGGCATCGCGCCGGGTAAAACCGTTGATGCAGTCGAACGCGCCGTCGAAGACAACATTCCCGCCGATTTTCAACTTCATGCCCATCACTGGTTGATCCTGCATGGGCGCTATCACTGCAAGGCCCGCAAACCGATGTGCAAAACCTGCATCATCCACGATCTCTGCGACTTTAAGGACAAAAACTATGACTAAGTACCAAGTGGTCGGCATCGGTAACGCCGTTGTTGACGTGATTACCCAGTGCTCCGAAGCGTTCCTCGTCGACAACAAGATCGACAAAGGCATCATGCAACTGGTCGAAACAGACCGGTCCGAAGCGTTGTTTGGCGCGATGACAGGCGACCGCGTGCAGACCCCCGGCGGGTCGGTTGCAAACACGATTTCCGGCATCGGATCGTTGGGCTTGCCCACAGCCTTTATCGGCCGTGTGCGCGACGATGAATTGGGCCTGTTTTACGCTAAATCCATGGCGGACGAAGGCACCGAATTCGTCAACGCCCCTGTATCGGACGAAGACTTGCCAACATCACGCTGCATGATTTTTGTAACGCCGGACGGCGAACGTTCGTTGAATACTTACCTTGGGATTTCGACAAACGTGGGGCCAGCCGATGTGCCAGACGGCGTCGCCAGCGACACCAACATCATGTTCCTCGAGGGCTACCTCTTTGACAAAGACCAAGGAAAACAAGCCTTCCTTGAGGCGTCGCGCCAAACCCGTGCTGCGGGTGGCATGGCCGGCATCGCGATCTCTGATCCGTTCTGCGTCAACCGTCACCGCGCCGATTTCCTGCGCATGATCGGCGACGAGCTGGATTTCGTGATGGGCAACGAGGCCGAATTGAAATCCTTGTTCGAAACCGACGATCTAGAAGACGCGCTGGCCAAAACCGCCGCCATGTGTCCGCTGGTTGTGTGCACCCGATCCGGCGACGGCGTGACGATCATTCGCGGCGACGAACGTGTCGATGTGCCCGTGACTAAGGTCGTTCCGGTCGACGCAACCGGTGCAGGCGATCAATTCGCCGCCGGCTTTATCTACGGCCTCGCGACTGGCGCAACTTTGGAAACCTGTGGCAAGATGGGCAACGCCTGCGCGGCCGAAGTCATCAGTCACATCGGGCCGCGCCCTGTGGTGTCGATGATGGACATCTTCAAATCCAAAGGACTGGTCTAAACCATGCTCAGGGACGGGTATCACGACGTTGCAAATGACAAATTGGCGGTCGTCGTGACCCAACTGGAAATGCGTGCGCGGGCCGATACACGGCCTGTGCCAACCCCGTCAGGTGTCACGCTGCGGCGGGTCGAAACCCCAAGCCTCGAGTGGTACCGGTCAATCTTTTCCCGGATTGGGGCGGATTGGCTTTGGGTGTCGCGCACGGTGATGTCGGACGCAGACCTCAGCGCGATCATCCACGACAAGAACGTGCACATCTGGACGCTTAGCAAAGATGGTGTCGATGAAGCCCTGTTAGAACTGGATTTCCGCGCACCGGGCGAATGCGAACTGATGTTTTTCGGACTGACGACCGCTTTGATTGGCTCTGGCGCGGGCCGTTTCCTGATGAACACTGCGATCGAAACCGCATGGGCCGCGGGTATCTCGCGGTTTCACCTGCACACCTGCACAGGCGACAGCCAGCAAGCGATGCAATTTTACGTGCGCAGCGGTTTTGTCCCGATCAAACGGAAAATTGAGATTTTCGATGATCCGCGCAAATCAAACGGCTGGAACCCAAGCCTGGCACCGCATTTGCCGGTGCTCTGAAGTTCGACCTTAGAATTCAGAGCTGCACTTTGCGCCGTTCATACAGGCGGTCACAGCGTCTAACATCTGCGGCGTTGGTTTTGAAAACACCGCAGAATTGCAGGGATCGACGTTTAGCGTGTATCCCGCGTCGGTCTTTTTCATAAATGCCAAGTGTTCGGCCCCGCTGGTCACAGACCCGCACCACGGACCAAAGCAGCGCAATTCAATCGTGATCAGTTGGTCGAAGGTCGTCACAAATCCAGCCTTGGACAAGGATTGCCCCGACAACGTCGCGGGGATCAACGTCAGCTTTGGGGCGTTGTTCGGGTTCTTGGGTCTTTGCGGGATTTTGCGTTCATCAAAGGTCAACTCGCCACTGACAACCACGTATAGTTCCTCGGCGTCTTGCGCATATCCAAAGCTGCGTTCCACCGATGGCGGGATGCAGGATAGGGCCATCGCTTGGGCCGGAACAAGGACAGACAGGGCAATAGCAAACAGGCGCATTACAGGTACTCTTTGAATTCTTCCACAACAGATACATAAACATCGCGCTTGAACGGTACAATGTTATCCACCAAATCAGCGGACTTCAGCCAGCGCCATTCCGAAAATTCCGGGTGTTCGGTCTGGATATTCACATCTGCATCGGTGCCCTTAAAACGCAGCAGAAACCACTTTTGCTCTTGACCGCGATAGCGCCCTTTCCACAGTTTCATGATCAGTTCGCGTGGCAAATCATACGGAATCCAGCCCGCACTGACCGCGATGATATCCACCAGATCGGGCGAAATTCCCGTCTCTTCTTCTAGCTCGCGCAGGGCGGCGGCCTCGGCCTCTTCGCCTTTGTCGATCCCGCCTTGGGGCATCTGCCACGCGGCCACCGCATTGTCGCGGCGTTGCCCAACGAACACTTCGCCGTGTTCATTCAAAACCATAAGGCCCACGTTTTGGCGATAGGGCAGTTTGGCGATCTCTTCGGGTGTCATGGGCGTGCTCCTCGTGCTAGCGTTTTGACGTGTAACACGAAGAAACCCAAAGGACAGCAGATGACCGGCGAAACCAATTTGAACACGCTACTGGGCACCATGAGCGCCGACCTGATCGACGATCTGTTCGTTTTCGTGACCCTCAAGGATCGCGCGATGCCTGACGGGTTGTCCCCGCGCATGATGTTTCAAGAGGCCGAAGGAATCACCTTGATCCTCACGCAAGCCCAAGCGCAGGCACACGACCTGCCCTTTGAATTTCCGTGCCGCATGATCACGTTGAACATTCACTCAGCGCTTGAGGCTGTCGGTTTCATCGCCCACATCGCCACCGAACTTGCCAAGCAGGACATGGGCGTGAACCCGGTTGCGGGTTTCTTTCACGACCACCTGTTTGTGCCGGATGGCCGCGAACAAGACGCGCTAACGGTCATTTCGCAGATCGCTGCCGCCCACAGCTGACCCATGACGTTAGGTTGTGCGTGACATCGACAACAGCTTTGGGCGATCTACCTAATAACTCGAAATTAAGGGAGCCGTCACAATGTCCGCCTATCCACACCTGCTTGCCCCGCTCGATCTTGGCTTTACCACGTTGAAAAACCGCGTGTTGATGGGGTCAATGCACACCGGTCTTGAAGAAACCAAAGATTGGAACCGCGTCGCTGAATTTTACGCCGAACGCGCGCGCGGCGATGTGGGTTTGATGGTCACAGGTGGGATCGGGCCAAATTTGGAAGGTTCCGTTCTGCCCGGTGCCGCGATGATGACCACGGACGAAGACGTCGCGAACCATTCGATCGTCACGGACCGTGTGCACGAAGCAGGGGGCAAAATCGCGATGCAAATTCTGCACGCGGGGCGCTATGCTTACGGCCCGATGTGCGTGGCCCCGTCGCCTGTGAAATCCCCGATCTCGCCGTTCCCTCCGGCTGAATTGGACGAAGACGGCATCGAAAAGCAAATCCAGGACATCGCAGACACCGCGGCCCGCGCACGCAAAGCTGGCTACGATGGCGTCGAAATCATGGGGTCCGAAGGGTATTTCCTCAACCAGTTTCTGGTCACTCACACCAACAAACGCACCGACCGCTGGGGTGGCAGTTACGAAAACCGCATGCGCCTGCCGATCGAAGTGATCAAGCGCACGCGCGCCGCAGTTGGTGACGATTTCATCATTATCTACCGCCTGTCGATGATTGATCTGGTGCCAAACGGATCAACCCACGACGAAGTTGTCCAGCTGGCCAAAGAAGTCGAAAAAGCAGGGGCCACGATCATCAACACCGGCATCGGCTGGCACGAGGCGCGCATCCCGACAATCGCAACGTCCGTTCCACGCGCCGCGTTCGCTTGGGTCACCAAGAAACTGATGGGTCAGGTGAACATCCCCGTCATCACGTCCAACCGCATCAACACGCCAGAGGTCGGCGAAGAGGTCCTTGCCACCGGTTGCGCCGACATGGTGTCGATGGCGCGCCCGATGCTGGCTGACGCGCATTTCGTGGCCAAAGCGGCTGCGGGCAAAGCAGATCAGATCGCGCCGTGCATCGCCTGCAACCAAGCGTGCTTGGATCACACATTTGGCGGCAAGATTTCGTCCTGCCTCGTGAACCCACGCGCCTGTTACGAAACTGAATTGGTCATTGAACCGTCCAGCGGCAAAAAGAAAATTGCCATCGTGGGTGCGGGTCCTGCAGGGCTGTCGACGGCAATGGCTGCCACGGAACGCGGGCACACCGTCACTGTTTTTGACAAATCTGACGAAATCGGCGGCCAGCTGAACATGGCCAAACAAGTCCCCGGCAAAGAAGAATTCTGGGGCCTTGTCGATTGGTACCGCACGATGGTTGCCGACATGGGGATCACGGTCGAATTGGGCCGCGAAGTTTCCGCTGACGACCTGACCGGCTTTGACGAAGTTATCGTCGCCACGGGCGTCATCCCGCGTGACACGGCCATTCCGGGTCAAGACGGCGCAAACGTTCTCAGCTACATCGACGTGCTGCGCCACAAGGCCCCCGTCGGCAAACGCGTGGCCGTGATCGGCGCAGGCGGCATCGGCTTTGACGTGTCCGAATTCCTCGCGCACGAAGGCGACAGCCCGACAGAAAACCTGCCCCTGTGGATGGAAGAATGGGGCGTCACCGACCCTGCGCAACACCGTGGCGGTTTGGCCCCGGAGGGTCCAAAACCCCACGCGCCCGCCCGCGAGATCACCTTGTTGCAACGCAAGGCGCAAAAGCACGGCAAAGGCTTGGGCAAAACCACAGGCTGGATTCACCGCGCGGCGTTGAAAATGAAAGACGTGAATTTTGTCGGCGGCGTAAACTACGAACGCATCGACGATGCCGGCCTGCACGTGTCATTCGGCGAGGCGCGCGAAAACCCGACATTGATCGAGGTCGACACAATCGTGATGTGCGCCGGTCAAATCTCGCAACGCACACTTGCAGACGAACTTGAGGCCAAAGGCGTGTCTTGCCACGTGATCGGCGGCGCGGATGTCGCGGCCGAACTGGACGCCAAGCGCGCAATTGACCAAGGTACCCGCCTTGCTGCCACGTTGTAAGCGCCACAGTAATCAGGCAAGCTGGGCGGGACAAAAACTGGATCTCGCCCATGCCGATTTGTGCCTTTGATATTGCCGACGACGGGACCGCCACTGCGGTTCACGATACCGCCCCCACAGGCAACGCCGCCTATCGGTGGTGGCACTTTGATCTGACCGATCCTGATTTGCCAGATTGGGCGGCAGCGCATGTTCCCGAATTGCCCGCCGCCGCCTTGTTGCAATCCCAAACCCGCCCGCGCTGTGACCGTTACGCCGACGGGTTGATCCTGAACCTGCGCGGCGTGAACTTGAACAGCGATGGGCCAACCGACCAAATGGTGTCGGTGCGATTGTGGGTCACTGATAAAACTGTGGTCACGGTTCGGGTCCGCAAAGTCTTTGCTTTGGGTGACATCCGCCAATCTTGCGCAAACGGGACGGCCCCCGCGTCACCCTCAGATTTTGTAAACGTCCTGTCATGCGCATTGTCGCGCCGGGTTCAGGATGTGGTGTTTGATTTGGCCGATCGGGTCGAGCAGATCGAAGAAGACCAAGGCGGTTCTGCCGTCGCGCTGCCCGCTGACGTGGGCGATTTGCGCCGCCAAGCCATCCGTCTGCGTCGCTATCTGGGACCGCAACGTGACGCCCTGTTGCGGCTAACTGATGCGATGCAAGGTGACAGTGCCGCCCAGCGCGAGGTTGCGAACCAGACGATCCTGCACGTCGAAGAGCTCGATTCACTGAACGGACGTCGGGGCCTTGCAAGACCTGCACGACAGCCAGACCAGTGCCCTGCACGGGCGTAACAGCTATGTTTTGTCGATCGTCGCGGCGGTGTTCCTGCCCCTTGGGTTTTTGACCGGTGTCTTTGGGGTGAACGTCGGCGGCATGCCGGGTGTCAAAAGCCCGATGGCATTCACCCTTTTGTGTCTGGGCATGGCCGCGTTGGGCGTGATCCTGATGGCCGCACTGCGATGGTTGCGCTGGATATAGCCGCAGCACTCGGGTAACACTCAGCCCAACGATCAAGGACACAACGCTATTTCACCCGAGTCTCAGGCCCAAGTCCACAATGACATGAACGCGGTTTTCCCGCGCTTGTGGCGCTATTGCATGGCCGTGACCGGACAGCGTGACTGGGCCGATGACCTGGCCCAAGCGACCTGCCTGCGCGCAATCGAACAAGCCGACAAATTCGAGGCAGGCACGCATCTGGACCGCTGGATGTTCCGCATGGCCCAACGGGTGTGGCTAAACGAGTTGCGATCCCGAAAGGTGCGCATCGGCAAAGGCGTGGTTCCGGTCGAAGATGTGGACCTGCGCGACGATAAACCCGATTCAGAAACGAATATATTTGCCCGTGACGTGTTATCTCAGGTGAGCGCCCGACCTGTGGGCCAGCGCCAATCGGTGCTTTTGGTCTACGTCGAGGGGTTCAGTTACAAAGAAGCGGCCAACATCATGGAAATCCCGATCGGAACCGTGATGAGCCGCCTTGCTGCCGCGCGCCGCGTCATTGTTGCCGCGATGCCAAAAGATGAAGACCAAAAGACCGACGCCGGCAAAGGGGCCGCAGAATGATACACGAGGCACACTTCACGGACGAACAGTTGACCGCCTACCTTGACGGGGAAGCAGGCGAAAACCTGTGCGTGGCCATTGATGCGGCCTTGGAAACGAATGATGCGTTGGCCGATCAGATCGCGGCGTTGGATATCGACAAATCTGCTCTGACAACACTGTTCAGCACCGTTCTGGATGACGCCCCCGCGATGCCTGATCTGAAAAAGCAGCAAAAGCAGGCGACCAAAGCCGCGAACAAAAACGTGCGCCCAAGCTTTCTTGGCAGTTTCGCGTTGATCGGCACGGGCATTGCCGCCGGTGTTGCGATGATGCTGTTCCTGCCGGATCTGTTGCCCGCAGAACCCAAAGCCCCCGGTTGGAAAGCCGTCGTTGCCAGCTACCAATCGCTGTATTCCAACGAAACGCTGATGGCGAAATCGCCCAGCGACGCCGAAGCCTCTGCCCAACTGGCCGTCGTTTCCGCCGCTTTGGGTGCGGACATTTCGCAATTGCCGCAGGTTCAGGGGTTGGATTTCAAACGCGCGCAGGTTCTTGGGTTCAACGGCAAACCGCTGATCCAGCTTGCCTTTACCCGCCCCGATGGCACGCCGGTTGCGCTGTGCATCATTGCGGCCAAATCCAACGATGCCAAAGCCATGGTGCCCGAAACGATCCAAGGCATGGCCGCAGCCAGCTGGAACCGCGACGGCTTGGCCTACTTGTTAATCGGCGGCGATCAAGGTGATGTCACGGCATCCGAGGCACAAGCGTTCGAGGCTTGGGCCGGAACTGTGTCCGACATCTAAGCCGCCTGACTGCCACAACCACCCATCCAACGCGCATGCCCAATGCCCAAGTGTTCTATGGGCTTTTGCCAAATCTCGGGCATTGGAAACGGATCGTTTCGTTGTTTCCGTGCCACGAACGATCCCTGCAATAACCTTGGCATTGTCCCACCCCCGCCCCGATTGTGCCCAGATTGACCGCGATACAGGGTCCAAGAAACGAGCATTAATCGAATTTGTTGAAGGGAACGGCCAATGGACCGCCTTACTGAAATGGAAGCTTTTGCCACGGTCGTAGACCAAGGTGGCTTTACCGATGCGGCCAAGAAGATGGGCATCTCAAAGTCCGCCGCCTCTAAACACGTCTCCTCGCTTGAGGCCCGCCTTGGTGCGCGCCTTTTGAACCGGACAACACGTCGTGTGTCGCCAACCGAAATCGGCCTTGCCTATTACGACCGTGCCCGCCGCGTTCTGAATGACGCCGGCGAAGCGGACGCATTGGTAACGTCCATGCAATCCGCCCCATCGGGTTTGTTGCGCATCTCGGTTGCGACGGATTTCGGGGTCAATCATTTGTCCCCCGCGCTGTCCGAGTTCCTAGAAGATTTCCCGGACATCACCGTAAACATGGTGCTGAACAATCGCTACGTTGAACTGATTTCCGAAGGTTTCGACATGGCCGTGCGCATCGGAGAGCTGGAAGACAGCACCCTGCGGGCCCGCAAATTGACGGAAACCACCAAGCGTATGATCGCATCACCTGCCTATTTTGAAAAATACGGGCGGCCTGAAAAGATCGACGATCTGAATGATCATAAGCTGCTGCATTACTCGAACCAATCGTCGGGCAACATGTGGAAACTGACGGCCCCGTCCGGTGAAAAACGCCAAGTGCGCACCGCAGGCTGGTTGTCTGTCAACGATGGTCAATCATTGCTGAACGCGGCCATTTCCGGTCTCGGGATCGCCTATTTGCCTAGCTACCTTTACGCTGATGCGATGGAACAAGGTCTGGTTGTTGACGCCATTCCAGAACTGCCGATGGAAACCCAAGGCATCTACGCGGTCTATCCGCCCGGGCGCTTTACACAGCCAAAAGTCCGCGCGTTCATCGACTTTCTCGTACACGAATTCGCTGAAAAAGGCCCGTCCGTCTGGTCCTGATCTAGCCGAACAAGCTTTTCCAACCTCCCCTCGGAAAACCAACTGAAACCCCGGTGCATTCATTTCGCATCGGGGCTTTTTTCGTATCGTCAGGGGGTTAATTGAGGGGCAGAATGATCGCCTCAACGCGGCGATTGGCTTCGCGCCCGGCCTTGTCGAGATTGGATGTTAGGGGCGAAAGATAGCCCATTCCTTCGGCGTCGAGACGTGCAGGTGCTACCCCGTAAGTTTCGATCAACCGCGTGCGCACTGATGCAGCCCGCCGTTTGGACAAGGCGATGTTGTTGTCCAGTGAACCGACACTGTCGGTGTGCCCCACCAACGCGACCCGCACATCGTCACGCGTTTTCAAAAAATCCGCGAGGGATTTGAGCACCGGAAACGGGCCTGCGCCCAAATCAGAGGTGCCTGTGGCGAAATCCAATCCATCCAACACGACAGAGCCTTTGGACAGCAAAACCGTCTCGAACGGCGTACTGGTCCCATCGGGTGTGACGCCGGTCGGCACGCTAGCGCCCGTCTTGATTTGGCCGGTGTCGCCGTCCAATTGGCCCGCTTGGATGATTTGCACATGCGACGCCGTATCGGACGCGCTGACCAACAATCCGACCACCTGATCAGGGTTGGCCTCAGGTCCTTTGATCCCAAGCACAAAGCGGTAAGCGCGGATGTTCACGAACATGCTGGGGGCCGGCATTACTTCGGTCCCGAACCGGAAATCAAAGCCGCCGCAAGTGCGATGATCGCAGTCCAGAACCACCTGATACCCCGCCTCTTGCAGTTGATCGCGCAAAGGGGCTAAGACCTGCAATGTCGTCAATCCTGGGGATGCAATTTTCCACGCGGATCGCCGAACTGCACCTTCGATCAGGCGGGTTTCTAGCGTGCCATTTTCAAACGGACCAATCGGGGCGGCATAGCTGTCCAGCTTGCTGTTTCGTTCAATCGTCTTCCGCGCGTTCTGGGGCAAGACCAGATCAAGCGCCGCAGCCGGCAGCGACACAGACATCAACGCAAGTGAAAGCAGCCCGCACCGGACCTTTGCAGAGATCATCGGTGCTGCGCGTGATAGGCGTCATTAGGGCGCATATCGATGCCGCTGGCGACGCGATTGGTCATGTTGAAAAAGCCGACAACCGACGCCAGATCAAAGATGTCACGATCGCTAAGGCCCACGTCACGCAAGGCTTGGCGGTCACTTTCGGTGGTTTTCGCGCTGGTGATGGTCAGGTTTTCAGTGAATTCCAAAACGGCCGTCATGCGCGCATCCAAATCCGCTGCACGCCAGTTCATCACCATCTGTTCGCCCAAGATCGGATCACCAGACAACTGACGCACCGCAGCACCATGCGCTGTCAGGCAGTAAAAGCATTTGTTGATCGACGACACGACGACGGCGATCATTTCACGCTCGAGCTTGGACAACCCGGACTCCGCCAACATCAGATCATTGTACATCGCCGTGAACGCATCCAGCTTGGCAATATCAAAGGCATACGATTGCAGCACATTCGGGATCATCCCCAGCTTGTCCTGACAGATGTCGAAATACTTTTGCGTATTTTCGGGCAGCGGGTCGGCCATTGGCAGATCAAGGGCGTGGGGTTTGGCGTTACTCATCCAATTATCCTTTTGGCAGATGGCGGTAGTGATAGCCGCCGATTTCACTAAATCCTAATCCAGCGTACAGCGCATTGGCGCCTGCATTGGCGCGCGTGGTCATCAGCGCAATTGTATCGGCACCTTGAGATTGCCCCCAAAACGCAGCTTGGCGCATCATCCAAACGGCGACGCCCATGCGACGCTGGTGGGGTAAAACCTCGACTGCGTGCACCATGCAAATGCGATCGTGCAGCCCGGCAAACGCGACGCCCGCAGGCTTTTCGTTCCAACGCGATAAGATGCCCGTTTTGGTTTTGGCACGCGCCATAATGTTCAGGCGGGCAGGCGCGATGCCGCCTTTGGCCCAAATCTCGTTCATGATCGCCAGTGGTTCCCAGACGCAAAACGTGGTGACGCGCGGGATCGCAATGTCAGTCAGCATGTCGATGGGCACGACATAAATCACCGTCTCGTCCAGCACCTCGTACCCGCGCGCCTCCAGCAACACATCAAGGGCGTCGTGGCCATTGCGAATCTGGAACCGCGGCCCTTGGCCAAGGGCGCGCATCGCCTGTTCAGCGTTTGTGATATCTGAATCCGTGACAGGCTGGTCTTGCGTGGCAGAAGACACACGCCCACCGCCACCCTGCCCCTCGCGCAGAGTCAGCGGACCGTCTTGCCAGATCCGCGCAGGCGGCCACGTGGCGTCGGTCGCAGCATAGATATCATCCATCGTCACGCTCATACAGGAAACGCCTGTGCCAGTTCGGCAATCGCAGTGTCCACACGCACGCCGTCGGTGCCACGGATCACGATGTTCGCACCGTATTTGCCGTCTTTTTGGTACGGATAGCTGCCCAGCGACAAATCAGGATAGGCCTTGGCCAGCATGCCCAGCGGCCCCGCAATGTCACCTTCGCCCCGTTCAATCCGCAAGGTTTTGGAAATCAGCGGATCACCCCCCGTCAGGGTCGGCAAAACTGTCGCCACCATCGCCTGAAACACTGCAGGCACACCGGCCATCACGTGCACGTTCTTGATCGTGAAACCGGGGGCGACGGACACAGGATTGTCGATCAACGCAGCGCTGTCGGGAATGCGCGCCATGCGCAGGCGCGCCGCGTTCAGCTCGACGCCCTGCTTGTCGTAATGCGCCTGCAACAGCGCGCGGGCATCGGGGCGCACGTCGATTTTGTCACCAAAGGCTTCGGCCATGCAATCTGCCGTAATATCATCGTGGGTCGGGCCAATGCCGCCCGATGTGAACACCGTTTCATGGGCATCTGACAGCGCGCGCACCGCCGATACGATCGCGGCAGGATCATCGCTGACCACGCGGACTTCGCGCAGATCAATGCCTGCCTCGGTCAATTGTCCGGCAAGATAATGCATGTTTGCATCGCGCGTGCGGCCGGACAGGATCTCGTCTCCGATCACAAGCATTGCAGCCGAGGGATTCGCCATATTAGACTCCTTGAGACGGTTCGCCCTTAGGTATAGGCCTGCGGTCATGCGCTTTCAAACCGATCTTGTCCCCGCCCGCCTTATTCGTCGCTACAAACGGTTTTTGGCCGATTGCAGACTGGACGACGGTCGTGAAATCACCGCCCATTGCGCCAACCCCGGTTCAATGATGGGGATGAAAGACGAAGGGATCAAAGTTTGGCTGGAACCCAATGATGACCCCAAGAAAAAGCTAAAGTTCGGCTGGCGGTTGATTGAACACGAGAACGGGCATTTCACCGGTGTGGATACGTCAGTCCCCAATCGGGCGCTGCGCACAGCCTTGGAAAACGGCGAGATTGAAGGGCTTTCCGCCTACAAAACCGTACGACCCGAGGTGAAATACGGCGAGAATTCCCGCATCGATTTCCTGCTGACCCAAGACGGGTTGCCAGATGCCTATGTCGAGGTGAAATCCGTGACGCTGAACCGCGAACCGCAGTTGGCAGAATTCCCCGACAGCGTGACCACGCGCGGGGCCAAGCACCTGAACGAGTTGGCCAATATGGTGACCTTGGGGCACCGTGCGGTCATGCTGTATCTGGTGCAACGCACCGATTGCACGCGCTTTGGCCTCGCGCAGGACATCGATCCCAAATACCACGCCGCCTACATTGCGGCGCGCGCAGCAGGTGTTGAAACGCTCTGCATCGGCACACACATCAGCCCTGATGAAATCACAATCGCTGACCCACTGAAAATCGATATCTAGCCCTTTGCGCATAGGCGCGCTAAATACAAAGCAACACAATTTCGGAGCCGACCCTTTGAACACTGAAAACCGTGGCCGCCTGACCAAAGACGGCATTCGCATTTATGACCCCTCCGACAGCGCCGGAATGTTGGCTGCAGGCAAGCTTGCCGCGCAGATTCTGGACGCGATGTCAGAGCATGTCTTTGTTGGTCAAACAACTGCCGCCATCGACAAGGTCATTACCGACACGGTGGACGCGGCGGGCGCGAAATCAGCAACCATCGGGTACAAAGGCTATCAACACGCGTCGTGCATTTCGGTGAACCATGTGGTCTGCCACGGCATCCCGAGCGACAAAAAACTGAACGACGGCGACATCGTCAACATCGACGTGACCGTCATTGTGGATGGCTGGTTTGGCGACACCTCGCGCATGTATGTGGCAGGCAAATTGCCACGAAAAGCCGAACGCCTGATCCAAGTCACCCACGATTCCCTGATGCTGGGGATTGAGGCCGTCAAGCCGGGCAACACTTTTGGTGACATCGGTCACGCGATCCAAGCCTACGTGGAAAGCCATCGCATGTCGGTTGTGCGCGATTTCTGCGGGCACGGGTTGGGCCGTGTGTTTCACGCGCCGCCCAATGTGGTCCACTACGGCCGTCCGGGTACCGGCGCGGTTCTAGAACCCGGCATGTTTTTCACGATTGAACCAATGGTGAATTTGGGGCGCGCTGAAACCAAGACGCTCGCCGACGATTGGACCGCCGTAACCCGCGACAAATCACTGTCCGCGCAATTCGAACATTCCGTTGGCGTCACCGAAACCGGAGTGGAAATTTTCACCCTGTCGCCCGCAGGCACGTTCCACCCGACATATGGGTAAGGCGGCAGCCACAGCCGCGGCCGCGCAGTATTTCGACAGCGGGCAATTCCAGACGGAATTGGCCGCAATGGTCGCCCACCCGACAACCAGCCAAGTGGCTGAAGCGGGTGAACGATTGAGTATTTATTTATCAGAACAAATAGAACCACGGCTTGTGGCGATGGGCTGTGACGTACTGCTTCACGACAATCCCGATCCAGCCGGTGGGCCATTCCTGACGGCCACGCGCCTTGAGGATACCGCCAAACCCACAGTTCTGATTTATGGCCACGGCGACGTCACGCATGGGCAGGCAGGGGAGTGGGTCAATGAAATGGATCCATTCGTTTTGACCCAAGACGGGGACCGATTTTACGGGCGTGGCACGGCGGACAATAAGGGCCAGCATCTGATAAATATTGCGGCGTTGGAGGCTGTTTTACAGTCCCAAGGTAAGCTTGGGTTCAACGTCAAAATCGTCATGGAGATGTCCGAGGAAATCGGATCTCCTGGTCTTGGCGCGTTTTTTGAGGCGCACAAGGAGTTGCTGAGCGCCGATGTTTTGATCGCCTCGGATGGGCCGCGATTGCAACCCGATACACCGACGATGTTCATGGGATCACGCGGGGCCGTCGATTTCGATTTGACTGTCGATCTGCGGGAGGGCGCGCATCATTCCGGCAACTGGGGTGGGCTGCTGGCCGATCCGGTGCAAATATTGTCGCACGCCATCAGCACCATTTGTGATGCGCGCGGACAGTTGCAGATTGAAGCGTGGAAACCCGACAGCCTGACACCCGCCGTGCGCGCAGCGCTTGATGGATTGCCGATCCTGTCGGACAGCGGCCCGCAGATCTACCCCGACTGGGGCGAGGCAACGCTGACGCCTGCCGAGCGCGCCTACGCGTGGAACAGTTTTGCCGTTCTGGCGATCAGCAGCGGCGACATCAATGCCCCGCAAAATGCAATCAACGGGATTGCGCGCACACGGTGTCAGCTGCGATTTGTCGTTGGCACCGACACCGATCAGATCGTGCCTGCTTTGCGCCAACACTTGATCGATCATGGCTTTGGAAGTGTTCAAGTGTCCGAACCTGAGGGCGCGTTCCAAGCCACGCGCCTTGATCCTGATCATCCGTGGGTTGCGCGTGTTGCAGCCTCGATCACTGACACCACGGGGCAAATTCCGCACATTCTGCCCAACCTCGCAGGGTCCCTGCCCAACGCCTGTTTCACCGAGACTTTGGAACTACCGACAGTTTGGGTGCCGCATTCGTATCGCGGTTGTAGCCAGCATGCGCCCAACGAACATGTGCTGAAATCTACGTGCCGTGATGCCCTGATCCTGATGGCTGGGCTTTGGTTCGATATCGGGCACGGCTAGCGTGTCATTGCGTCGCGAAGCCGGGTGACGGAGTGAACCAACGCCTCAAGCTCGGCCAGATCAAACCCAGTGCCCTCAACAATGCAGCGGGTGATTTCGGGCGCATGGACCTGCATCGCGCGCCCGCGTTCAGTCAAGTGCACAAACACCTGCCGCTCGTCCTGTTTACCACGCGCACGGGTAACGTGGCCCAGCGCTTCTAGCCGTTTCATCAGGGGCGTCAGCGTGTTGGTTTCCATCTTCATTCGCTCACTTAATCCACCAACGCTAAGCCCATCTTCGACCCACAAAAACGTCAGCGCGATGTACTGCGGATAGGTCAAACCCAAATCACGCAGCATCGGCGCATAGGCACGCGTGACGGCGTGGCTGGCCGAATAGAGAGCGAAGCAAATCAGATCATCTGCTTTTGTCGGAAGCGGCTCAGCGGTCATATTAAGCTCTCCAAATTCACACGACTACATCGCGCACGATATAAATGGATTGACTCAAATACAAGTCACACATATTCATATCGCAGGCGACCTAATCGTTAACGATAGATAAGGATCAAAAGACATGAGCTGGCTCCCCTCACTGATCACCAACACTCCCGAAGACGGCTACAATCTGGCCCTCAATCTATCACGCATGGCTGTCAAAATGACCCAACCCGATGATGCCGCGCGCGCCCGGATGCGTCCGGATTACAGCAACAACGCTGACAGCCTGACAATGGCGTCCCACGTGGTTGCGACAAACTTTCAAACGGTTGCGCAGGCCAACGGCTATTGGCGCGACTGAATTCGGTGATAGTGTGCGCGCAACCTAAGGGACGCGCATGCAATACCATTTGAACGGCTACACGTCTGGCGATCCGGCAATCCATTCGGACCAACGCGACGCGACTGATACCTTGCCCGAAACCGTTGACGTTTTGATTGTTGGATGCGGTCCTACGGGCCTAACGCTCGCGGCCTATCTGGCGCGATTTCCAGACATCACGACCTGCATTGTCGATCAGAAATCTGGTCCTTTGGAAGTAGGTCAGGCAAATGGAATCGCCTGTCGCACAATCGAAATGTTTCAGGCCTTTGGCTTTGCTGAAAAGGTCGTGAAAGAGGCGTATTGGGTCAATGAAACTTGCTTTTGGAAACCCGATCCAGACGCCCCTCAAAACATCACGCACACCAACACGATCAAGGACACAGAAGACGGATTATCTGAATTCCCGCACGTGATCCTGAACCAAGCCCGCGTGCACGATTTCTACCTCGAGGTGATGCGAAATGGCGCGGCCTCGGTCCAGCCGGTTTACAGCCAACAGCTTGAAGACGTCGTGGGCAACACGGCCACCTTTGCACACACCCAAACGGGCACACGCAAGACGGTGACCGCCAAATACATCATCGGCTGCGAAGGCGCGCGCAGCACGGTGCGCAAATCCATCGGGCGTAGATTGCAAGGCGATTCAGCCAACAAAGGCTGGGGTGTGATGGACATTTTGGCCGTCACTGATTTCCCTGACATTCGGCGCAAAGCCGTGGTGCAATCCGCATCCGAAGGGTCGATCCTGATCATCCCACGCGAAGGCGGGTACATGGTACGGATGTACATCGAGCTTGAAAAATTGCCCAAAGGCGAGCGTGTTTCAGGACAAAACGTGACTGTTGATCAGTTGATCGCGGCCGCCCAACGCATTCTAAACCCTCATAAACTGGACGTAAAAGACGTGGTGTGGTGGTCGGTCTATGACATCGGGCAACGGCTGTGTGACCGGTTCGATAATGGCAGCAAAGACAGCGATCCGACTGTGTTTATCGCCGGGGACTCATGCCACACGCACAGCCCAAAAGCGGGCCAGGGCATGAATGTTTCCATGGGTGATGCGTTCAATCTGGGTTGGAAGCTGGCCGGCGTTTTACGTGGAACCTACGCCCCTGAAATCTTGAACACCTACACCCAAGAACGCCAAACAGTGGCGCAGGAATTGATCGATTTTGACCGCAAATTTGCCCGACAATTTAGCGCTCCGGTTAAATCGGATCGCAATCCAGATGGCGTTGATCCACAAGAACTTGAGCGGACATTTATCCAAGCGGGCCGGTTCACGGCAGGGACTGCGATCCGGTATTATTCGTCTGATGTTTGCGACGACGAGGCGCATCAAAAGCTCGCAACCGGTTTTCCCGTCGGCATGCGTTTTCATTCTGCACCTGTTATTCGCTTCTCCGACGGCAAGCCCATGCACCTTGGGCACACGGTTGTCGCGGATGGGCGCTGGCGTGTCTTTGCCTTTGCTGACCGGTAAAATGTTAAACTGAACAGGCTGTGCGACTGGCTGGGCACTGACCCACACGCGCCGATCCAGACCTACACCCCCAAGGGTGCTGACAGCGACAGTGCCATTGACCTGCGCGCGATTTATCAAAGCGGTGACCTGACAGCCGAGCGCATCCCACCAATCCTGATGCCCTCAAAAGGACGTTTCGGATTGACAGATTACGAGAAGATCTTTTGCGCCGATCATGACAACGATATCTTTGATCTGCGCGGGATTGATCGAACATCCGGTTGCGTGGTTGTTGTCCGTCCTGACCAGTATGTTGCACATGTTTTGCCGCTGCATGACCATGCTGGCTTGGCCGCATTTTTTGACCGGTTTATGCGGCGACCGACCGTGGACTAACCCACATAATCCAACACAGTGACATACGTGTCGCCGTAGCGGCGATGGTCGCGCAAATCGAAACCGTCGGGGGCTTGCATTGGTGTGCTTTCTTCCCAAACGATCGTCGCATCCGGTGCGAGCCAACCGCCTTTGAATGCCGCATTTAGTGCCGCCTGCCCCATGGATTTGCCGTAGGGCGGATCAAGAAAAACCAGATCAAAGGGGTCGCCAGAAACAGGGCCCAATTTGGTCGCGTCCATTCCCAATACCTGCACCTGATCGCGGCACCGCAACTTGTCGAGGTTCTGTGAAATCAGGCGCTGCGCAACCCGTCCGTTTTCGACCAAGACTCCAGCGTGCGCGCCGCGTGAAACGGCCTCAAGCGCCAGTGCGCCGGTTCCTGCAAACAGGTCCAAAACGCGAGCGTCATTGATCACACCAAGATGGGTCAACATGGAAAACAGGCTTTCGCGCACGCGGTCCGATGTTGGGCGCAAATGCGCGACTGCGTCACCTTTGCCGACCTGCGCCAGCGCTGTGCTGCGCCATTTTCCCGCGATGATCCTCACGCTTTCAACAAGGCTTTCATGTCGGTATCAGGGTCCGCAATTGCCGCGCGGCTCGGGGATTTTCCCGCCTCGATCAGACGCTTGCCAATCATGTAGCCACGCGGGTCGTTCATCGCATCAACTTCCAATAATGTGTCGCCGGAATAGTACCAAAACGAAGTCGCCCCATCCACGCGGCGCGTCACCACGTTGTCATACCCGATGTTCAAACCTGCGATCTGCAATTTGACGTCATACTGGTCAGACCAGAACCACGGCTTTGCGACGTATTCTTTGGCATTGCCCAAGATGTTCTCGGCCACAACTTCGGCTTGTTCGATCGCATTGGGCACGCTTTCCAAACGAATTCGCCCGCCCTGATACGGAAAGGACACGCAGTCCCCCGCCGCCCAAATATGCGGCTCTGATGTGCGCCCGGTGGCGTCAACGCTGATGCCATTCACCAACGCCACACCGGCCTGTTCAGCCAAGCCCGTTGAGGGCGCGATACCAACACCGACGATCACAAAATCAGCCTCCAGTTTGGTGCCGTCAGTCAACAGCGCACCGCGCACCGTTTGTTGCCCTAACAGACGCTCTAGACCGACGCCTTCGCGAATATCGACGCCGTGACGGGTGTGCAGTTCGCGAAAGAAATCACTGGTCTCAGAGGCGGCAACACGTTGCAAAATGCGGTCCGACATTTCAACCAGCGTGACGTTCAGGCCCAGCTTTGACGCGACGGCCGCCGCCTCTAGCCCGATGTAGCCACCACCGACAATCAACACCTTTGCGCCCTCAACACATCGAGGGGCCATTGCATTCACATCAGCCAGGGTGCGTACCGTAAACACGCCGTCCAGATCACCGCCAATGCTGGCGGGTAAACGGCGCGGCGTTGATCCTGTGGTCAGCACCAGATCGTCATACGGCATCACGTCGCCGTCCACCGTAACGGTCTGTGCCCTTGCATCAATCGATGTCACGCGCGCGCCCATCCGCAGATCGATACCGTTGTCGGAATAAAAGCTCTCAGGACGCAAGAACAACCGCTCCAGCGTCATGTCACCCAGCAGATACGCCTTGGACAGTGGGGGGCGCTGATAGGGCGGCACAGGCTCTTCCCCGATCAAAGTAATCTTGCCCTTAAAATCCGAATTGCACAGTTTGGCGACAAACGACGACCCCGCCTGTCCGGCACCAACAACAATAACTTTGTGCATTCTCAACTCCTCGTCGTGAAACCTTTGGCGAAACCACTGGTCGGCTTACGTCACGGACTCTATATCGTCATACAAGACAAACACAATTCCCCAGATAGGCAATACCCATGGCGATCAAACAAGGCGACACACTTCCCGACACAACTTTGGTAGAAATGACAGCGGACGGCCCTTCTCCGGTAAAGCTGTCTGACAAAACCGCAGGCCGCAAAGTTGTGATTTTTGCGGTTCCGGGTGCGTTCACACCGACCTGCCATTCCGCGCACGTGCCCAGCTTTATCCGCACCAAGGATCAGTTTGATGCCAAAGGCGTTGACGAAATCATCTGCGTCTCCGTGAACGACCCCTTTGTGATGAAGGCATGGGGCGAAGTGACCGGTGCCACCGAAGCAGGGATCACGATGCTGGGCGATGCAGAAAGCGCGTTTACCACAGGCATCGGCATGGATTTCTCGGAACCACCTGCCGGCCTGATGGCCCGCTCAAAACGCTACGCAATGCTGGTCGAAGACGGCACCGTGACGTTGCTGCAAGAAGAAGAAAACCCTGGCGTCTGTGACGTATCGGGCGGCGAAGGCCTACTGGCCTCGATGTAGCCACCAAATCAAAATGTCGCAAAAGGCCCCTGCTTGCGGGGGCCTTTTTCCGTTGGATCAACCGTCCTTGGCGGGCGGCATCACCATCATGCGTGTCGGGAACGGAATATCGATGCCATCCAGATCCAACGCCTCTTTCATTTTGCGTTTAATGTCGGCCTGATAGGTAAAGTAATCCTTGGAATCGACCCAAGCCCGCACAATAAAATCAACTGAACTTTCGCCCAGATTGTTGACCTGAATGAACGGTTCGGGGTCCGCATGGGTGCGCTCATCCGCCAGAATGACTTTGCGAATGACATCTTCGGCTGACTTTAGGTTCACGCCGTACCCAACACCAAACGTCCATTCTGCCCTGCGGGTTTTATAGACCGAGTAATTCTCCATCGTGTTGCCCCAAACCTTTGAGTTGGGGATGATGATCTGCACGTTGCCGACGCTGGCCAGTTCCGTGAAATTCAGCGTCACGTCTTTGACTGTGCCCATCTTGCCGTTCACTTCGACAAAATCACCGATCTTGAGCGGCCTAAACAGGATCAGCATCACACCCGCCGCCACATTCGACAGCGTGCCTTGCAACGCCAGCCCGATGGCCAGCCCCGCCGCACCGACAGCCGCAATAATCGACGTGGTTTGAATGCCGAACGTGTTCATCAAAATCAGCGCCGTAAACCCAAGCACGATGTAGCGCACAAGCGAGCCCAAAAAGTTGAACAGCGTATTGTCCAAATATTTGTGACCCAGGCCAATCCTGCGCACGCGACGCCCCAGCCACGCAGCCACAATCCAGCCAACCAGCAAAATCATGACCGCGCCAACAATCGATCCCGCAGTTGATGCCAGCATTTCCAGCGTCAGAAAGTCAGAGACCGGTTTGCCCTGCCAAATCGGATAGTTCAGAATGTCCTGGATCATGCGTGCTCTGCCAGACCGTCCATTTTGCGCGCCATTTTCACGTCCAGCGTGCTTAGGCCGTCAACGTCATGCGTGGTCAAAACAACATTCACGGTTGAATACACATTGTCCCACTCAGGGTGGTGTTTCCATTTTTCGGCCCAGATCGCGACCCGGGTCATCCAGCCGAATGCGTCTGCGAAATCAGCAAACTTGAAAGTCTTGAAAATCGCATCACGGTCTTCCTGCACGGTCCAACCGGTGGCGACCAAAGGATCCAGCAGCGTGCCGCGTGTCTCTTCGCTTAGGCGTTCCATTATTCCTGTTCCTCAACTTCGGCCCGCTTAAAGGGTCCGTATTCCGTCAAAATCTCGATCTCTTCTTCGACCGCTTCACGTTCAGCTTTTAGATAGGATCCGATTGCCTCTGCAAAACCCGGATCGCCCACCCAATGCAAGCTGTGTGTTTGTGTCGGCAAATACCCGCGCGCCAATTTGTGTTGGCCCTGCGCACCTGCTTCGACCGTTCCAAGCCCGTCCGCAATAGCGATGTCGATGGCCACATAATAGCACAATTCAAAGTGCAGGCAGGGATGGTGTTCGTTGCAGCCCCAATAGCGGCCATACAGCGTGTCGCGCCCGACAAAGTTCAACGCACCGGCGACCCATCGCCCGTCGCGTCGCGCCAGAACCAGCGCCAAGTCATCGCGCAATGTCTCTTGCGCAATGTCGAAAAACTGACGTGTCAGATACGGCGTGCCCCACTTACGCGCGCCGGTGTCCTGATAGAATTCCCAGAATGCATCCCAGTGTTCAGGTTCAATCTGATCGCCGCGCAGAATGACAATTTCGCCGCCAAAAGCCTGCGCCTGTGCCCGTTCCTTGCGGATGTTTTTGCGCTTTCGCGAACTGAGCGAGCCAAGGAAATCATCAAAGCTGTCGTAGCCGTCATTGAGCCAATGAAACTGCTGCGTCATGCGCGGCATCAGCCCCATTTCGGCACCCTGTTCTGCCTCTGCTTGGGTACAGAACGTCACGTGCAGCGATGAAATCTGGTTGTTCGCGGCCAGTTGTGTGGCCCCTTGGGTCAGCGCGGCGAACCCCGTTTCGGCAAAACCAGACCTAACCAAAAACCGCCGACCTGTCGCGGGCGTATGGGGTACAGCGATCTGCAATTTCGGATAATACCGCCCGCCTGCCCGCTCGTAGGCCTGCGCCCAGTTGTGATCAAAAATGTATTCGCCCTGACTGTGCTGCTTGACGTACAGGGGGGCCACGCCGATCACCTCGCCCGCCAGCTTTGCCATCAAATATTGTGGCTGCCATCCGGTGCCCGGACCAACCGATCCGCTGTCTTCCAGCGCGCTCATGAACCGGTAGGTCGTGAACGGATCATTCGGGTGCCCGCCATCCGCAACCTCGGGACACGCGCAGGCATCCCAGTCTGTCTGACCGATCTGTGCAATCTCGGGCACAATCGTGATTTCGACTTCTTGCTGGCTCATCTTAACCTTACGCGTTGATTTTCTTAGTATGTGTAGCGCGCAGGAGCAGGTTCAACTGCGAAATGCCGCCAAATATCCCTCAAAGGTGATATTCTGCACAACCTCGCGTGCTTGTGTTTCTTGCGCAGCCGAACGCACCGTCCAACACAGGATGTCCGCGCCGCTTTCCTTAAGCTCAAGCACACGGGGGCGCGTGACGTCATCGACCTCGTGACTGACAAAGCTAGAGCGGGTACGTTCGAAATCCGGAATGGCGCGCAGGTGATCGCACACAACTTTGGACAGCGGCCAGTCATCAGGGTCATAGGCGCTGGTCACAATTCCACGCGGCACATCGGGCATCAGATCGGCCATCATCCCAACGGAATTGGGGTTGAAAGACATCAAGCCAACAGGCCCGTCGTAGCCGCGCAAAATGTCCGCCGTGGCATGTTCTAGCGCACCGATGTTGGTGCCCATCGCGCCGTCTTGATCCTTGAGTTCGATCAGCAGCGGCACTTGCCCCGCCACGATTTCCAGAACCTCGGCCAGATCAGGAATGCCTTCGTCGCTGCCCGTCAACGGGATCGCTGCCAGATTTTGCGCAGATCGCAATCGGACAGGCCCTTTGTCGCCGGTCAGCCGGTCCAACGCGTAGTCGTGAAACACCATCGCCCGGTTGTCGGAACTAAGCTGCAAATCGATCTCAATCCCGTATCCCGCTGCAATTGCGGCACGGATCGCCGCACGGCTGTTTTCCGGACGCCCGTCTGACACGTCATGCAAAGCACGATGCGCAAGCGGAAGCCGCAGAAAATCCGCCGGCAGATACGGGATCGTTTGGGCCGTTTTTTGGCCAATCATAGGGCCGGTCGTAGGGCCAGTCACAGGGGCGGTCATTTGATTTGGAACGTGCCTTCGATCTCGACGGCAACGCCAAAGGGCAAGGACGCCGCTGACACCGCCGCACGGGCATGGCGGCCCGCATCACCAAAGACCGCGACCATGAAATCGGACGCGCCATTGATCACGGCAGGCTGTTGGTCAAATTCGGGGGTCGAATTCACAAATCCGCCCAGTTTCACAACCTTGACGACGCGGTCCAAGTCGCCGTCACATGCGGCTTTCAATTGCGCGATCAGGCTCAGCGCACAGGCTTTGGCGGCTTTAGCGCCCCCTTCGACGTCAACGTCTGCACCCAGTTTTCCGACGATCGGACCTGTGGGTCCAACCGAAATTTGACCCGAAATGTAGACCATGTCACCGACGATCACGTAGGGCACGTAGTTGCCCGCAGGCGCGCTGGCGTCGGGCAGTGTGACGCCCAGTTCGGTTAGTCGGGATGCAATGCTCATGAAGAAATGTCCTTGTTCGTCTGGATTTAGGATTCGCGGAAGGCGCGGTTAAAATAGTCAGCCACAGGTTTGATCAGGTACGCAAGCGGTGATCGATCCGCCGTGCGCACAAATGCCTCGACCGGCATGCCAGGGATCAAAACATCGCCTTCGTTCAGCTTGGATACTTCGCCTGCGTTCAAAGCAATTTCGGCGCGGTAATACGTGAGGCCACGTGCCTCATCTTCGAACGAGTCGGCCGAAATCAGGGTGACCTGCCCGATCAATTCAGGCGTGGTGCGTTGATCAAGCGCCGAAAAGCGCAGGTTCACCTGTTGGCCGATCACGATTTGATCGATGTGAATAGGTTCGACGCGCACAACGATCAGCAACGGGCGGTCCTGCGGGATCAAATACAGCACGGGATCCGCCGCCCGAATGACCGAACGGGGCGTCTGCACGCTCATGTCGTAGACAATGCCGGCGACTGGCGCGCGGATGTCCAACTGGTCGATTTCGACCTTGGTTGCTGCGCGTTGTTCGACCAGTTCCAATTCACGATAGCGTAAATCCCGAAGGCTCGTAATCGCCTCTTCGCGGCGTGCGGTGCCCAGTTTCAGCACTTCGATGTCGATCTCGGTAACGCGTCCTTCGGACTCCGCCTTAGAGGCAGCAAGCTCGCCTATTTGGCCTGCCAAACTTGCCTCTTGGCGCTGTAACGCGAGCACGGTGCCTGCTTGGGCCAGCCCACGATCCAGCAGCGTTTGTTGGCTTTGCAGTTCTTCTTTGATCAAGTCCAACTGACGCGAAAGCGACGTTTCCTGCGCCGCGATACCATCGATCTGGTTGCCGATCTGACTGCGACGTTTGCTAAGCTGCTGGGTTTCGCGCGACACGGAATCGCGGCGGGCAAAGAACAGGTTGCTCTGACCATCGACCAGTTCCTGAATGTCAGGATTGGTGGCCGCTGCCGCCAGCAAACCGTCTTCGAATTCCATGACAACGTCGCCGTCACGTTCGGCTTCTAGTCGGGCACGGCGCGCTTGCAGTTCAAACAGCTGACTTTCCATGATCACCAGCTGCGAGGTCAGGATCTGATCGTCCAACCGCAACAGCACATCCCCTGCCTTCACCGCATCGCCTTCGCTCACGGAAATCTCGGCAACTGTGCCACCGATTTGATGCTGCACAATTTGGCGATTCTGATCGACCTCAAGACGGCCGGGCGCAATGATCGCACCAGCAATCTGGCTAAACGTGGCCCATGCCATGAACCCGCCGAACAATCCGACAAGCGCAAAAAACCCCAAGGATGTCGGAAACTTTGCCGACCATTTTTTGCTGTCTTCAGGCGTGCTCATGTCACCCCTCCTGCACCGGCGGGTGCTTTTTGAATTTGTTGGTGGTTTTGAACCTTGGATTTCAAAACTTCGTCCTTGGGACCAAAGGCTGTGGCTTGGCCGTTGTCGATCACCAGCAGCATGTCACATTCCTGAATTGCTGCAGGGCGATGCGCCATAATCATCACCGCACCTCCGCGGGCTTTGATGTTGCGGATCGCCGTGTTCAACGCCTCGCTGCCGAGGTTATCAAGGTTCGAATTCGGCTCGTCCAGAACAACAATCACCGGATCGCCGTACATTGCGCGGGCCAGTCCGATCCGCTGCATTTGCCCGCCGGACAGGCGGTGCTGTGCGGCATTCACGCGGGTGTCATAGCCGTCTGGCAGCTCGAGGATCATCTCGTGTGCCGCCGCAGCTTTGGCTGCTTTGACAACTTTTTCCGCATCCGGTTGCGCCACAAGACGTGCGATATTTTCAGATATCGTCCCGTCAAACAGCTGCACGCGCTGGGGCAAATAACCGATGTGTTGGCCTAGGATCGCGGGTTCGTAATGCTCAAGCGCTGCGGCGTCCAAACGCAAGGATCCCCCCGCAGGGCGCCAAACGCCAGTAACCGCGCGTGCCAGTGTCGATTTGCCAGCCCCCGATGCACCGATCACACCCAAGGCGTGACCCGGTTTCAGATCGAAATTCAAACCACGCAAAGCAGCGGCTTTCTGACCCGGCGGCACCACAGTCAACCCTTTGGCGACAAGATGCGCTTTGGGCACAGGCAACGGCGTGCGCGGGGCTTCTGGTGCTACAGTGCCCAGCAGTTCGGCCATCGTGTTCCACCCCTTAGAGGCGCGCTGCACAACCGGCCATTGGTTCAACATCATCTCGACAGGCGCAAGCGCGCGACCCAACAGGATCGACCCTGCGATCATCGCACCCGGAGTCATTTGGTCCTGCAACACCAGATATGCGCCCATGCCCAGCATTGCCGATTGCAGAAACAACCGCAGCGTTTTGGTCAGCGACGAGAAACCACCAGACACGTCGGTTGCTTTGATTTGTCCCTCAAGGGCTTTGTTGCGCAAAATCTGCCAGCGGCTAAAGGCGGCATCCCGCATTCCCATCGCTTGGACCATTTCGGCCTCGACGCGGATTTGCTCGGACAAACCACCAGCCCGTTGACCGGCAACGCCTGCCTCAAGCTGTGGGCGCTTTGACAGCAATTGGTTGGCAAGCGCGATCAGGATCAACAGCACCGCACCGCCCAAGGCCATGAATCCGAGCATCGGATGAAACACAAAAATGCCGGCCAAAAAGATCGGCGTCCACGGCAAATCGAAAAACGCCATCAGCACCGGCGAGGTCAGCAAACGCTGCACAGATTCCAGATCGCCCAGCCCCGATTGGGTTTGCAGATCAGGCGCAATCGCAGATTTCCGGACAACAGCGTCAAACACACGGCGATCTAGCGTGGCCTGAAACCGCGCACCAACCCGCGCCATAATGCGGCTGCGGGTGAATTCCAAAATCCCCATGATGCCGTATAAAAACACCACCAACAGTGACAGCGCGAACAGCGTTTCTTCGGATTTACTGCCTAAAACGCGGTCATACACTTGCAGCATATACATCGGTCCGGTCAGCATCAACAGGTTCGCAAACATACTAAAAAGACCCACGGTCCAATACAGGCTACGGCTTTGAGCGCGGGCGCTGCGCAATTCCGTCAGCCCCTGAGCTATAATTTTATGTTGCATCGGCACCTTTTCGCCTGTGATACGTGCACCTTAGCACAATTGATGGCAATGTGCCTACGTGACCCGTGTCACGCAAGTGCCACATGGATGCAAAAACATGCCAAGGCTATGGGCATTACAACGTAAAGTATTATTTAGGCGTTAAATCGCTCGCTCGGAGACGTCTGTTGAACTATTTTACTGAAGCTTTTCGCATACTTGGCCGACTAACCCCTCTTAGCGCCGTTGCGTTTGTTGCTGCATGTGCAGTGCCAGAGGGATCGCCAGATGGCATTTATGATCCATACGAGACGCAAAACCGTAAGGTTCACGCCTTTAACCGCGGCTTGGACAAGGCGATCGTTCGCCCCACGGCGCGTAGCTATTCCAAGGTTTTGCCCGACGAAATCGAAGATTCTGTAGGTAATTTTGCCGAAAACCTCGGCCAGCCTAGTGTTGTCGTGAATTCCTTGTTGCAGGGCGACGTTAAGGGCGCAGGCATCGCCACATCCCGTTTCCTGACAAACACTGTTTTGGGCTTGGGCGGTGTTGTTGATGCGGCGACGGAATTCGACATGCCCGAACATTCTACCGACTTTGGCGAAACGCTGTACACTTGGGGTGTCGGCGAAGGGCCATACGTTGAACTGCCAGTGCTCGGCCCATCCACACAACGCGACACGACGGGTAAGATCGTCGATCTGTTCACCAACCCCCTCAGCTATGCGGTCGACAGCCCTGAAAAATACTACGGCACCGGCGCAAGCGTGGCATCCCGCCTAAGTGATCGGGGGCGCTATTCCGAAACGATCGATTCGATCCTATATGAAAGTGCTGACAGCTACGCACAGGCGCGTCTGATCTATCTGCAAAACCGCCGGTTTGAATTGGGTGATGACTCTTCAAACAGCGAAATCGATCCATTCGAACTGGACACACAAGGGTTCTAAATTATGAAACGTCGTTCTTTTATCAGTGCAGCAATCGCCAGCTTTGGCGTGCTTCCGTTCATGTCAAGCGCGGCATCCGCCCTGAACGAAGGACGGGCTAAAACCCTCATCGACACGTTGGTGGCTGACATCAACAAAGTCATCGCATCCGGCAAATCAGAACCATCAATGTACCGCGAATTCGAGCGGATCTTTGCGCGCTATTCCGACACCTCCTACATTTCGGCCTATGCCATGGGCAACGACGGGCGCCGCGCGTCCTCAAAGCAGAAGTCCGCGTTTTCCAAAGCGTTCCAAGGCTACATTGCGCGCAAATACGGCAGCCGTTTCCGTGAATTCATCGGTGGCCAGCTAGAGGTCAAAAGCGTCAAAAAGGTCAAGCGATGGTACGAAGTAAAGACTTTGGCCAGGCTGCAAGGCCAGTCACCGTTTGATGTGACTTTTCATGTGTCTGACCGTTCTGGCAAAGACCTGTTTTTCAACATGTACATCGAAGGCATCAATCTGCTGCTGACCGAACGCACCGAAGTCGGCGCATTGATCGACCGCAATGGCGGCGACATCGACAAGATGATCAAAGCCCTAAAATCAGCGTCCTAAGACACTATCAACGGTCCCCGCCACTTGGTGAGGGGCCGTTGCCGCCTGATCCACCACCCAGCAATTCCCGCAATAGATTTTCGATAATGCCTTCGTTGGTCCGCGGCTTTGGCGTACCTTGATCCAATGCAGGATCACGTGCACCAATCGGCGCGCTCATCGGCAATGGCTTTTGCGGCACACCTTCGTGCACGCGTTTCATCACTTCGCGCCAGATGTCAGTGGGCAGTCCGCCGCCTGTCACACCCTGTAACTTGGTGTTGTCATCGTAGCCCATCCAGACACCGGTCACGTAGTCGCCCGTAAAGCCGATGAACCACGCGTCTTTCGCGCCTTGGGTCGTGCCGGTTTTGCCAGCAATCTCGCGATCACCAAACTGCGCGCGCCGCCCGCTGCCCTCGCTGACAACCTTTTCCATCATCCAGATCAGCTGCGCCGCCGAGCTTTCCTGGATCACCCGTTCTTGAATACCGCCACCAGTGCCCATCAACGGTTCCTCATCCCCCTGCAGGCGCAGCTCAACCAATCCAAAGGGTGCAACCGCAGACCCCCCGTTCAGGATACCCGCATAAGCCCCGGTCATTTCGATCAACGTGCTTTCCGACACGCCCAATGCCAGCGCAGGGCCCACAGCCAGATCGCTTTTGATGCCAAAGTCTGAGGCCACACGACGCACCAGATCACGCCCCACGCTTTCGGAGACTTTGACCGCTGGAATGTTCAGTGAATCCTTTAACGCCGCCGCCAATGTCACCTGCCCGGAAAACCGTTTGGTGTAGTTCTTGGGGCACCAATTGCCCGACCCCGGTGTGTCCCAACAGGTTGGCTCGTCCACCAAAGTATCAAGCGGGGAATAGCCCAAATCCAAGGCCGCCGCATAGACAAACGGTTTGAACGCCGATCCGGTTTGACGCAACGCTTGGGTCGCGCGATTAAACGCACCAACCACTTTGGTTTCGCGCCCGCCAACCATGGCCCGCACCGCGCCATCCGCGCTCATCACGACGATAGCCGCTTGCGCTTTAGATCCTTCGCGGACCTTGTTGTCGAAAATCCATTGCAGCCCGTCTTCAGCCGCTTTTTGCAGGCGTTGATCCAGCGTCGTGCTGATGATCACGTCTTCGGTGGTGTTGCGGGTGAAAAATTCCGGGCCGGACGCCATGACCCAATCCGCAAAATAGCCACCCGCCTGTTCTTGGGCGGCTTGCGACAGAACGGCTGGCTTGGCCCGGGCTGCTGCTTCTTCGGTTTTGGTCACGTAGCCTTGTTCGCGCATCAGACGCACGACGGTCGCGGCACGGTTCTGGGATCGCTCAAGGTTCTGGGTCGGGGCCAGCGTCGACGGCGCTGTCAGCAAACCTGCCAGCATCGCGCCCTCTGAGACGTTCAGAATCAACGAAGATTTGCCGAAATAGCGCTGCGACGCGGCCTCGGCCCCATACGCCCCGCCACCCATGTAGGCGCGGTTCAGGTAGATCGAAAGGATGTCATCCTTGGAGTATTTGGCCTCCATCGCCAACGCGTACACCGCCTCTTTTGCCTTGCGGCTGAGCGACCCACGGCGGCAATCACGAACGTATTCCGCCTCGTTTTTCCAGTCGGCAGGGTCGTATTCGACACCAAGGCACAGCAGCTTGGCGGTCTGTTGCGTGATGGTCGATCCACCGTGACCACTTAGCGGTCCACGCCCTTCGCCAAGGTTGATGCGCACGGCACTCGCGATGCCACGCGGGCTAAGACCAAAGTGGCGGTAGAACCGTTTGTCCTCGGTTGCGACAACTGCGTTTTTCAAATGCCGCGACACGGTATCTGCCCGCACGGCCCCACCAAATTGATCGCCGCGCCACGCAAAAGTATCGCCGTAGCGATCCTCTAGAATGACCGATCCACGCGCGCGCCCGTCTAGTAATTTGTCGAGGGCTGGCAACGTGACGAACACGTATCCGACGGCCAACGCCAGCGCCAACATCGCGACAACACCACTGCGCCACGTGATCTTCCAGATCAGGCGAAACACCCAACGGATGACCCGCAAGAAAAAGCCCAAAATCCCGCCGCGTGCCGGTTTTTTTGGCGTACGCCGCTTTTTGGTCGGCGTCTTTTTGCGTGCGGCAGGTTTAGGTTTCGCAGATGAATAGCGTTTATCAGCGACCAAAGGCCGCCTGCGCTTGGAGGAATCACTCATAAATGGCCTGCCCGGCTCTGTTTTTCATAGTTGTTGCCCCATACTAACGTGGCTGAGGCGAAAAGACAGGCCGTTCATTTCGCAATTCCTCATGAGAATTTCGCCTAACTTTTGTGCAGTTGTAGCATTTTGCGCAAACTTTATGCACATGCCCTAAATTTCAGCCTCAAAAACCACCGCCAACGCTTCACGCCGTCACGCAGATTTGCCCTTTTAATAGGCACAAGTTGCGCAAGATCGCGGCGGCAATCATAGGGGAAAATGTAGTGAAACTGATCATTGCAACAATCAAACCGTTCAAGCTGGAAGAGGTGCGCGAAGCCCTCACCACGGCAGGCGTACGCGGCATGATGGTGACCGAAATCAAAGGCTTCGGATCGCAATCAGGGCACACGGAAATCTACCGCGGCGCGGAATACGCGGTGAACTTTGTACCCAAAATCAAGCTGGAATTGGTCGTGCCCGCCAGCACTGCAGACGAGATCGTCCAGACCATCACAAAAGCGGCGCACACCGGCAAAATTGGCGACGGCAAAGTGTTTGTCCTCGACGTTCAACAGGCCGTGCGTGTGCGCACCGGCGAAATCAACGACGACGCATTATAAGCGCCGCTCAATAGGGAAACGGATACATGAAACTACTCAAACCTCTTGTTGGTGCCGCAGCGATTGCCGCGCTGCCGACGCTCGGATTGGCCCAAGACGGCCCCGTCGCTGGCGTGAATGCCGCGACCGATACGGTCTTTATTCTGAACTCGTTGCTGTTCCTTGTGGGCGGCTTTTTGGTGTTCTTTATGGCTGCTGGTTTTGCCATGCTCGAGGCCGGCCTTGTGCGCGGCAAGAACGTGACAATGCAGCTGACCAAAAACATGGCGCTGTTTTCACTGGCGACGATTTTCTACTACCTGATCGGCTACAACCTGATGTACCCGCTGGGCACGTGGTCGGTTGAGGGCGTCCTGTCCGGCGTCTTTGGCCCCGGCGTTCTTGAGGCCGTTGGCGTCACCGCAGCAGACGCTGACGATTACGGTTACGCCTCTACCGGTTCCGACTTTTTCTTTCAGTTGATGTTCTGTGCGGCGACCGCATCCATCGTGTCAGGTGCCTTGGCGGAACGCATAAAACTATGGCCTTTCCTGGCATTTACAGTGGTTCTGACTTCAATCATCTACCCGATCCAAGCCTCTTGGAAATGGGGCGGCGGCTTCTTGGACACCATGGGTTTCCTCGATTTCGCAGGCTCGACTGTTGTGCACTCAGTCGGTGGTTGGGCGGCCTTGGTAGGCGCGCTGATCCTCGGACCACGCATCGGCAAATACAAAGACGGACGCACCATTCCAATGCCCGGCTCGAACCTGACACTGGCCACTTTGGGTACGTTTATCCTGTGGATGGGCTGGTTCGGATTTAACGGCGGCTCGCAATTGGCGATGGGCACCGTGGGCGATGTGGCCGACGTATCGCGCATCTTTTCCAACACAAACGCAGCCGCAGCGGGTGGCGCTTTGGTCGCTCTGATCCTAACGCAACTGCTGTATAAAAAGCCTGACCTGACGATGATCCTGAACGGCGCATTGGCGGGCCTCGTGTCCATCACAGCCGAACCGCTGACGCCGTCCTTGGGTGTGGCAACTTTGATCGGTGGCGTCGGTGGCGTGATCGTGGTCTTTGCGGTTCCGTTCCTCGATAAGCTGAAAATCGACGACGTGGTTGGCGCGATCCCTGTGCACCTTTTTGCAGGCATCTGGGGCACCATCGCGGTGGTCTTTACCAACCCTGATGCGTCGCTGGGCACCCAACTTTATTCCATCATGGTGGTCGGTCTCTTTACCATCGTGGCCTCGGGTGTTGTCTGGATGATCCTGAAAATGACAGTCGGCATTCGCGTCGGTGAAGAAGAAGAAATCACTGGTCTCGACAAGTCGGAAATGGGCATGGAAGCCTATCCTGAATTCTCAAACGGCTAAGGGTTCTCCCCCCTTAAAGACGATCAGAAAAACTCCTGCCCGGGCGTGTCATGCGCCCGGGTTTTTCCATGTCTAACGCGGCGTTCGCCAGATTAACGGGGACCAAAACCATCGAAATCCAGACACATCAGGCAGAATTCTGCACAGATTCCGGCTATTTCTGTACAGTTTCGCTGATCAAAATCGGGCGGAATTCGGGGTGTTTCGGCACAACTGCACAGTTTGCGGCGAAATCTGTGCCGTTTTCAAAACCACGCCCCGACAACTCGGCCAATTCCGCAAGACAGCCGAACTTTATTGCCTCACTTCGCCGACCTCATTTTGAACTGCCGGTTCCAATCCAGACGCAAACCTTTTACAGCAGGCTAAATTCTGGAAAGGATACCCAATGCCTAAATCCAAAAAGCCAAAGGCGAAACGCCCGGCGACCAAGCAGATCGACAAACCAACCTGGTACCAAGAGCTAAACGGAACCGGCGGCAAACAGCGCGCGCGCCCCGTCACAGCTGGCAAGAAATCTCAGAACAAACCTGCTTAGGCCCGTCCTGATCTTAAGTACTCAAATCAGACGTCAGATGCCCGCGTCGATGATGGCTTTGGCCAAAATCGGCACGGTCTGGGCGTTCAGACCGGCGATGTTCATGCGGCTGTCACCGACCATGTAGATCCCCGCGTCGACGCGCAGTTTTTCGACCATCTCGGGCGTGGTGCCGAGGCGTGAAAACATGCCGCGGTGTTCGGCCAGAAATCCGAAGCGGTCAGACCCGGACAGGCGCTGCAATTCCGCTGCCAGCGACTTGCGCAGACCCAGCATGTTGGTGCGGATTTCCTCCAGCTCAGACATCCAGTCGGCGCGCATCACGTCATCGTTCAGGATCATCGTGACCAGACGTGCGCCGTGATCGGGCGGAAAGCTAAAGTTCTGACGGTTCAGGAACGCCAGCGTCTGCTGGTTCAACCCCTTGGCGGACGTGTCGGTCGACATGACCATCAACATGCCCGTGCGCTCGCGGTAGATGCCAAAGTTCTTGGAACAGCTGGCAGCGATAATGCATTCCGGCACCGAAGACACAACGGCGCGGGTGGCGGCGGCGTCTGCTTCTAGCCCGTCACCAAACCCTTGGTAGGCGATGTCGACCATCGGGGTCGCACCAGTTTCCAGCAACACGGCAATCACGTCTTGCCATTGCGCCGCGTTCAAATTCGCACCCGTCGGGTTGTGACAGCAGCCATGCAACAGAACCACGTCGCCCTTTTTGGCAGTCTTGAGGTCAGCAATCAAACCGTCGAAATCAACGCCACGGGTTTCGTCATCAAAGTAACGGTATTCGACGATCTCCATCCCCAGATATTTCAGGATCGACGGGTGGTTTGGCCATGTCGGGTTCGACAGAAACACGCGCGTGTCTGGCCGCGCCATCTGGATCAGCTCGAACGCTTGGCGGATCGCACCGGTGCCACCGGGCGTCGCTGCAGCCGCCACAGTTTCGCGCGGCACGCTATCGTCCAGAACCAGCTTCACCGTCGCATCGCCGAACGCCGGATCGCCGACCAGACCGACGTAGGATTTGCTGTCTTGTTCTTCCCAGAGTTTGTGCTCGGCCGCTTTGATCGCGCGCATCACCGGGGTCAGGCCTGTCGCGTCTTTGTAGACGCCGACACCGAGGTCGATCTTGTTTTCGCGCGGGTCTTCGCGATATTGCGCCATCAGCGCGAGGATTTTGTCAGCGGGCTGCGACTGTAGCGTTTCGAACATTTTAGGCGTCTCCGGTTGCGACAGGAACGGTGGGGAACATGCCCCATTCGGTCCAGGATCCATCGTACAAAGACCAGCTGTCATGACCCATCCGTTCCAGCGCAAGCGCAAGAATGGCAGCAGTCACACCGGACCCGCAGGTGGTGATGATTGGTTTTTTCAGATCGACGCCAGCAGCCTTGAAAATGGCGCGGGTTTGATCGGGTGATTTCATGGTGGCGTCGGCATTCAGCAGCTCGGTGTAGGGCACACTGCGCGCACCGGGGATGTGGCCGGACCGCAGGCCTTCACGTGGTTCAGGGGCCTCACCGCGGAACCGGGCAGCGGCACGCGCATCAACGATCTGGCTGGTCCCCAGCTTGGACGCAGAGGACACCTGCGTGACGTCGCGCACCAGATGGTTCTGGAACCGCACGGTCATGTGGCGATCACGAATGACGGGGGGCATGTCTTCGATTTCGCGCCCCTCGGCCTGCCATTTGGGGAAACCACCGTCCAGCACAGCAATGTTCATCTGACCCATCAGGCGGAACAGCCACCAAACGCGGGCTGCCGAAAACAATCCGGCGCTGTCGTAGACAACAATCTGATGCCCGTCACCAACGCCCATCGCACGCATCCGCGACATGAATTTCTCGACCGGAGGCACCATGTGCGGCAAATCAGACCGCCCGTCGCTGATGTCATCAATGTCAAAGAACCGCGCACCCGGAATGTGGGCCGCATCATATTCGGCGCGGCCATTGCGATCGATGCCCGGCAAAAACAGCGAGGCATCAAGCAGCCGCAAATCGGGGTCCTTGAGGTGCTGGGCAAGCCAGTCCGTCGATACAAGTGTGCGTGGATCGTCGCCTAGAACAGTGTCAGCCATCTCGGTCCCTCCGTCGGCGTGGAAATACGCCCTTTTGCTAACGGTATGAAGGGGTCGAGGCAAGGTGCAAGGTCATAAGTTTCCCGCACCGTTTGGCCAAACACTTGGCCACTAAAACGGAATGGGCACCAGAGGCGGCACCCATTCCAAAAATCGTTACTTGGACATCATGTTGCCGGCAACACCGACCAGCGCCAGCAAACCGCCGCCACCAACGCCGCCACCGACAACTTGGCCAATGATCGCGCCGAAATCGAGGCCACCAGCTTCGCCAGCGGCACCGGCCAGATCAGGTGCGCCAATCGCGCTCAGGATCGTGCCACCAAGACCACCACCAACAATACCCGCGATCGAGTTGATCAGGGTGCCTTGGTTCAAGCTACCCAGCAGTTTACCCGCAGCGTTGCCACCGACAGCACCGGACAAAAGACCAATAATAAGTTCCATATTCGTATTCCCTGTTGGAGGTCTTTATATTGTGCAGCCCAGTGCCCCCACCCTATGCTGCGTGGACAACCTAAGAGAGACTGGATTTCCAAATAAGGGGAATAATGCGGCAAACGGCCCCGTAACCTAGGGTTAACCGTTGTCTTTCATCAGACGGGATTTCTGACGGGACCAGTCGCGTTTCGCCTCGTTGGCGCGCTTGTCGTGGTTCTGTTTGCCCTTGGCGATGCCCAGCTTGATCTTGGCCAGACCACGGTGGTTAAAGTACATCACGATCGGCACCAGCGTCATGCCTTTGCGCTGCGTCGCGGTCCACAGATCAGACATTTGCTTGCGGCTAACCAACAGCTTGCGGCGACGGCGCTCGACGTGTTTGAACGTGCGCGCGCCTCTGTAGGGCGCGATGTAGCTGTTCACCAACCACAATTCACCATCTTCGACCGCCGCATAGCTTTCGGCGATGTTGGTGCCGCCGACGCGCATAGATTTCACCTCGGACCCCTCGAGGATGATACCGCATTCGATGTCATCGCTGATGGCATAGTCAAAGCGCGCGCGCCGGTTTTCGGCGATCACTTTGTAGTTTGGGTCTGATTTGGTGTTCTGTGACATGACTTTGGGATGTAGGGTTTGTCTGGCAAAGGCGCAAGGTATCAACGGGATTGGTCATGTTTTGATCATAGTTTGTCGTTATCGTGTGACGAATATTGACGACGTAATGAGTTGAGGACGACATGCGCCAAATCCGATTTCTACTGCAAATTTTAGCTATTTGTCTAATTTCCAGCACCGCCACTGCCCAAGAAAAGGCGCGCATCATGGCGATGGGCGATTCGTTCTTTGCGTTTTATCGCAGCTCTGGCCAATCCATCCCTGACATCGTCGGCAAGGCGCTCAAACGACCGGTCGAAAACCGGTCCGTGTCTGGTGCCCGCATCATCTACAAACTGCCCCTGTCCGGCAGCCTCGGGTTCAACATTTCAAAACAATACCGGCCCGGCCAATGGGAATGGGTTTTGATGAACGGCGGCGGCAACGACTTGTGGCTCGGCTGCGGCTGCTCTGATTGTCGGCGCAAAATGGACAAGCTGATTTCAAAAGACGGCAAACGCGGTGAGATCCCAAGACTGGTGGCCAAAGTGCGCAGCGGAAAATCGCGTGTGATCTACGTGGGTTACTTGCGCTCACCCGGCTTCGGCTCGCCCATCGAAAGCTGCCGCGATGACGGCGATGAACTGGAACGCCGCCTCGCCCTGATGGCCAAGCGCGACAAAGGCGTGTGGTTTGTGCCGGTCAAAGACATGGTGAAAAGCGGCG
Source organism: Ascidiaceihabitans sp. (assembly GCA_029251465.1). Lineage (GTDB taxonomy): Bacteria > Pseudomonadota > Alphaproteobacteria > Rhodobacterales > Rhodobacteraceae > Ascidiaceihabitans. Next base: position 49,579 of record JAQXDI010000037.1, on the reverse strand, counting down.
ATAAATCCTACCACGCCGCAGATCGCATCCATCCGTCAGTCAAGGCCAGCCGCAAAATCGGCCAACGCGTCGCCGGTGTAATCGCGGCAAACTAACGGCACACTTCGCCGCTTGTTCTGATCCAAAATACTCTGGGGGAGTCGCACAGCGACGGGGGCAACGCCCCCATCCGCATCACAACAAAAGCTCAGTCACCAAGCTTTTTGTGCACTTCGTGTAGGTCAATCTCACCAATTGGCAGCTTGTTGGCCGGGTTTTCAAAATCATATTTGAACACGTCAAAATCGCGTTTGAAAATCTCGTAGACCAGATGCATCGACATATCGTCGAAATAATCCTCGACGGGATGCGCACGCTTTGGTCCATGCCCTTCGGATTCGTTGAACCGCGGGATCGTTTCCAGATCAACCGCATGCGGCGATTCGATTGCGCCCAAAACATCGGCCATGCCTTCGTTGAACTTTTCCGTCCAGATGATTTTGTCGTACTGCCCGCCGTTCACGATGAACGTGCTGACGTGGCCCGACATCGCGGACCAGTGAATGTCCGGATCCATCGGACGGCGCCAGCGAATGGTGTCACGGGCAAACAACAAGAACCGGCGAAAGGATTTGATCTGGTCAAACTCTTGCTTGCCATCATCACCGCCCACTTCGATCCCGTATTTCTGAACCAACAGCGGCACAAGATTACCGCGATAGCGCTTACCGTTGCGTTGAATTCCGCAAATTTTATCAAAGAACGACGACAGAATCCGCGTGTAGGGATTGCGCACGCAGGTAAACGAATACGATTCGTGATTCTGCACATTCTGCGTGATCGGCCCCTGGCTGTTCTCAAGCGCCCACTTGTGCAGCCCGCCTTGGGCGTCATGAATGTCGCCGTCGAAAAATTCGCCATGATCGGAAAAATGCATGATCTGACCAATGGTCGAACACGCGCATTTGGGCACCACGCGGTACACCATGCTTTCACTTTCCGTCATCCACGTTCCGGGAAAACCCATACTACTCGTCCTCTACGTTCGCGCGCTTTGATGCTTTTTGGCACTGTTTTATCGGCAACAGTTTGGTCTTGGCGCAAAAAAGCAAATAAATCCTGTTTATTCAATCACTCTTCACCTTTAACAACGTAAACAATCTTACGCAAAGGGGCAGTTCGTTTCCAATATGGCAAAAATCGCCTACATATTGCTGTGTCACAAGGATCCGGACGCCATTATCAAGCAGGCGCAACGGCTGACTGCGGCTGGCGACTACATGTCGATTCACTTTGATGCCCGCGCAAATCCAGAACACTTCGCCAAAATCAAAGATGCGCTCAAGGATAACGAAAACGTCACCTACGCCCACCGACGGATCAAATGCGGTTGGGGCGAATGGTCGTTGGTCCAAGCCACGCTGTATGCAGTCGAATCCGCCGTTGATGCATTTCCACGCGCGACCCACTTTTACATGCTTTCGGGTGACTGCATGGCCGTCAAATCGGCGGAATACACCCACCAGTTTCTCGACGACAATGACGTCGATTTTGTCGAAAGCTTTGATTATTTTGACAGCGATTGGATCAAAACGGGGTTCAAAGAAGAACGCCTGATCTATCGCCATTGGTTCAACGAACGCACCCAAAAACGCCTGTTCTACTGGTCCTTCAATTTCCAGCGCAAGTTCGGGATCACCCGCGACGTGCCCGCGGACATTCAGGTTCAGATCGGCAGCCAGTGGTGGTGCCTGCGCCGTCGCACGGTCGAATGGGTTCTCGAATTCACCCGCCAGCGCAAAGACGTGATGCGATTCTTTCGCACAACCTGGATCCCGGACGAGACGTTCTTTCAAACCATCGTGCGCCATGTGGTGCCGGAAAGCGAAATCCGGTCGCGCACGCTGACGTTTTTGCTGTTCACCGACTACGGGATGCCGGTCACGTTTTACGACGATCACTACGATCTGTTGCTGTCCCAAGATTTCCTGTTCGCCCGCAAGATCAGTGCCGAGGCCAAAGATCTGAAACGAAGGCTGGGGTTGCTGTATGCGGCCGAAGGCGTGCCGTTCCAAATCTCGAACGAGGGCGCGGGGCTGTTCAAATTTCTAACCGGGCGTGGCCGCATTGGGCGCCGTTTTGCCACGCGGTTCTGGGAAACCGAAAGCACGCTGGGCCGTGAACACGAATTGATGATTGTGATTTGCAAGAAATGGCACGTCGCCAAACGGGTGGTGGAACGCATCCGCCAAGTCACCAACGTGCCCGCCATCGAATACCTGTTCAACGAAGAAGACACTCCGCTGCCCGATCTGGGCGGCATCCAGAAAACGCTGGGCAAACGGACGCGGCACCGGCGTGCCTTGATGCGGATGCTGTTTGATTATTACGAAACCGACCAGCTGATCGTCTGTATGGATCCGGGCAACATCGAATTGCTCAAGGATTTTGTCGAGGATCGTTCGGTCACGCGGATGCTGGAAATCGACTGCAATTTCTCAGAGGATTACCTGATCGGGCACGCGATGCGCGTGGGCCTTGCGGGGGATCAAACCTCGACCGAAACGCTAGACCGGCTGTTGCCGACCATTCGCAACGACATGGTTTTTGAAAGCGACCGTATCCGCGACGCGGGCTTTGAGAATTTCGCCCGCATGCGCGAAAGCGTCGATGTTGACGACAATGCCAAAGCGCTGTCGCGGTTCCTGTCGATCAGCGTTGAGCAAGGGCGCGAAATTGCGCAGGCCGAGTATTTGTTCTCGGACTGATCGCTATTTCGCCCACCACGTATTGATCCAGCGCCGCACACGCCCGCCACGTTCACTGACAGCGTCACCCGCCGCATCCCAATTGTCCTGCATTTCCTCGAGCGCGGGATCAATTCGCGCCATGCGGAACCGGCGCCACCGCACCCAGATGAAATACACGACCATCGCAAACAGCAGCAGAATAAAGATGTTCAGGACCGGAATGCCCTTGGACGCGTTTGGCCCGTCGACGGGTGTGACGGAAATCGCGTTGGGAAAGATCGACAAAAATTCGTTGCGCCAGCCGTAGTGTTTGACGATTGCGTATTGCGGCGCGGCGGCGGTTGATTTGGCATCTGCCGCTTCGGCCTGCAGGTTGGATGTGTCGAATTTCAGGTAGGGCGGCCAACCCCAGCCCGTGTCCTCGTTGCGGTAGACCATGACGCGGTCGTTGCTGGCCTGGCGCGACTGGATAAAGAACACATCGCGGTTCGCTGTTGTCCCGTCAGACCCAACATCCGCCGTCGCCCAAAAGATCGAATTCTCGCCAAAATCAATCCGTTTTTCGTAGGTGTCGGTGATCCGCACGATGTCTTTTTGCGGCAACGTGTAGTGAAAGAATGATGCCACCAGAACCCAAAAGGTGATGATCAAGACCCATTTAATGTAGCGCATTTCAGGCCCCTTTAGGCAAAATTCGTCAGGTAGATGATCACGCACATAAGCACGAAGGGCACGACATACACCCCCAAAATCAGTTTGCGGCGCAGTGATCCGTCGTAGTCGTCAAGCCCCTCTTGGACAAAGGCGTCGCGGTCGCCTTCCATCCCTTCTTCGTCCCATTCCACGCCCAGTTTGACGCGGCGTTTTGAGCGCGAATAGAGCGACAGGCAGATGTAGATCACCGACAAAACGATGAACCCCATGAACAACAAACGGGCCAGTGCAAACATTTATTTCCTCCTTACCGCGCCCCAAGGTCCAACCCGGTCAATCAGATCGCGAGGTGGCGGGGCAACATCATCTACCATATTTGGGGCATGCCCGAACAGGGCGGCGCGCGCACCTGCTTTGTCGCTTTGGTATTCCGCCTCAAGGTAGCGGGCAACGTAGTCTTTTTTGGTATCCGGCCAGCGCGCGTAGGTCCGGTAAAACAGTTCCTTGTGGCAGATGAACAGCTGGCGAATATCGGCGGGGCACAGGTCTGCCAGCAGCATGTTCACAAGGTCGGCGTCGGGGTGATCTGCCGCGCGCAAAGTGTAGAAATACGCCGGATGATCCGAGGTGATTTTCGGCCACGTGCCCCCGTGTTTTGCCCACGCCACCAGCTTGGCCAGCGCGTGATAGCTGTCTGGCAAAAGATGGGCATTTTCGCGGGTCAGGCGGCGCATTTCACGCCCTGTTGCACCGGTCAAATCAATGCCTTGATCGGCGATTGTATCGATCAGAATGAACTCCATCTTTTGGGATAGGATCGCGGCGGCATCGGTGCCCCGCGCCTTGACAATGGGTTCGACCAGATCGTTGAATTCAAGGAACTTTGCGATGCGATTTCGCTCGCTCAGATCAAAGGTGTATTTGACCGGCAAATCCTCTAGCCCGTCCTTTGAGGTCGAGGCGATCACCGCGGGGTGGTCCATGCCTTGGAACAAGTACAGCCCGCCGAAATGCGCGGTCCAAAAGTTGGATTGCTCAAACGTTTCGGATTTCAGGCGCACAGGATTGCGCCGTGTGTCGCCGGTTTTTGAGGCAAGGCTGATCATGTCAGCGATCAAAACGTCGTCGAACCACGCGTCCTCTTTTTCCAGAAATGTGTCGACTTTGGTGGCCAGATCGTTGGCCGATTGCACGGTGCCCGTGGTCGTGTCCGCCTCGATTTTGATCGCGCGAATGTCGAACAGGCGGGCGGGGGTCGAGACGTCGTAGACCGAATTCACCAACTCGCCTGCCACGGCGTCACGGGCGGTCAGGGCGAACAACTGCGCCTCGTTTTCGTCGATGAAATGGCGCAGGATCGTGCGGGAGGTCGAGAATTTGGCATCGAGCAGTGGCGCGCGTTTTTGATCGGTGGACAGCAGGATAAACTGACGGTTCACCCCTGCGTGGTTCAGGTAGGCAGGGTCGTTCAGTTCATCCCCGACCTCGGGCGCAAAGCCGGAAATGTCGATGTGGAAATCGGTTAATGCGGTGGTCTTGCCCGTCAGATGTTTGAGCGCACGATTGTAGCGTTCCACCAAAGCGGGCGAGGAGACGTGGAACAGATTGCCAAACATAAGGCCGCGTTGGATGAGGCGTTTCATTGCGACATAACTTGGTCTTCATGCATTAAGTCAGATTTCAAACGATCCCACTCATCCTTAAGAAACTTCTGCGATGCCTCACATAATTCATTGTGGACGCTCGAATCTGTTTCCTCAACTTCATCAAATGCAACAGCCGCCGTATGAACAATTGTTGAAATTAATTCTTGAGCCAATGGCTCATCTGCATTTAATTTCATTTGAAAGCTGCTTATGAAATAAGGAATTCTTGAAAGCTGACTGTCGTCAAGATGACGAGTTGCGATCAAATTATCGTATTCCGTCAACTGGGTAACAATAAGTGTCAGTGCTGGTAACCCAACAGTAACTACAATCGCTTGTTGTTCGACTATCCAACTATTGATTTCAGCTATCACCCCTGCCCCTCCGACAAAAACCGCTTCTTCGCCTCGACCTGCCTACCCATATCCCGCACCATTGCCTCCACGGCCACCTCATCCGATTTATCGGCATACCGGAATTCGCTATCGGCATAGCGGTTGATCTCTTGCACCACCATGTCGACCGTGATCGGCTGGCGCAGTTCGGATATCATGCCCTTTTTAGTGTCGTAATCTTTGAACAGGAACAGGTCGGGTTTTTCCATCCATTCGTCGGGCAATTCAAAATCCATCGCTCGTACTTTGACCGCATCCGTGATGTTTTTGATCGCGCGGCCAGTGAACCGCTCGTCTGCTTCTTGGATGCCCTTGAGGTACGTGCCGAGCTTGGCAATCGTGTTCAACTCGCCGATGTCCGACGACACACGGTCGAACACTTTGACGAGGCCCTCTTCATGGGGGCGCGCGTGGGATTCAAACGATTTGGCAACGGCGGATTTGATTTCTTGGGCCGAGAAAACTTCGTGTGCGCCCGTCGGGATGTCGTGGTTTTTGCCCATCAAAAGGTACAGAATGTCGATGTAGTCGTCGCGGGTTTGTGGCCCGTCCACCAAGAACCGCGCGCCTGCCCGTTGGCGCAATGCGTCGTCGACGTTTTCAGGGTAGTTCGAGAACATTCCGAACGTGCAGTTGCCGCGCACGACGGTGTTTGCGCCTGCAAAACTCTCCATCAAGACAGCCGTAATTTCGAGTTGCCCAGCACTAGATTGCCGATCACCACGTTTGCCCGCAAGCTGGTCGATGTCGTCGATTGTGCCGAACCCGATCACCGATGGATCAAGGATATTGTTGATGAACGCCTTGGCATTTTGCCCCGATTTGCCCTGATAGCTGTCGATATTATCGGTGCTCAGGTTTTGATAGCGAAACGGATAACCGGCGGTCGTGCAGTAGTCATTCACCAGCCCCGCCATCATCTGGATCAGCGTGGTTTTACCCGTCCCCGGCTTGCCATCCCCCATAAAGGTAAAGATGAAACCACCCAGTTCGGCAAACGGGTTAAGGCGGCGATCAAAGTCATAGGCCATCAGCATTTTGGACAGCTTCATCGCCTGATATTTGGCAATGTGGTTGCCGACAACTTCGTTGGGTTTCTTGAACGACATCGTTAATTTGGTCGACTTAGCCTTGGACGCGGGCAAGAAACCGGCGACGGCAAAATCATCCGCCTCAACCCGCCAAGTCGCGCTTGTGAACGCCTCAAGCCGAGGGGCAGTTTGGGCGCGCAAGGCAACCTTTTCCATCAACGCCTCAGCAAAGCCTGCGACAGTCGCAACCAGCCGCGGATCGTCGCTGGCAAAGGCGGCGATATCCTGATCCAATTCCCACAACGCGCCGTGCAACGCGGTCTGGCCATTGTCGGTCAAAACCTCTTCAATGTCGCCCAATTCAACGGTGACTTCGGACAGATGCGATGACAACAGATAGGACGTGGCATTGCCGAAAACATACAACGTGATCAGCGCCTCAGCGGCCAGCAATTCTGAAAACTCGGACCGCCGCGCCTCCGCCAACGACCCCTCCAAATTCGCGCGCTTTAGATCACCCAGACCCGCCGCTTCTGCGTAATTTTCGGCCACAGCCATCGCGATGGAAACGGCCCGGCGCAACGCGTTCATCACGGTCGCTTGCAAGGGGGAAACAAGCGCGTCGTCCTCATCTGCACCTTCAATCCGGGCCATCACCTGAACCGAACCCGCAGGGGCAGAACGACGCGTCACCAACCCCGGCGTGGTCGATCGAAACCGTCGCCGCGTGCCAATTCCAGAAGACTTCTCCACCTGCTTTTCATCCACAGATTTGCCAATACGCGGCGCGTGATCGAACCCCTGCAACATGGCCAGCGCCATCGCGTAATGCTTGGTAATGTCGCTCTCGCGCAACTCCATCTGGTCCGAAGTCTGGCTCATTTTCTGTCTCCCTTAAACACGCAACTCAAACACGACACGCTTGCATTTTGTCTTGATCAAAAATACTCAAATTCCACGCTCAATACCGCAGCACACGCCCCTGCGGACTGACCACAAACTTGCGCACAGACGCGAACCCCGGTGGGTCCAATTCTTCGAGCGCTTGGTAGGGGCGTTGCGGCAAAATAATGCTGCGTTCCATGCGGGTTGCGCCGGTTTCAGCGCCCCGTCCTGCAAACGGATCCAGCGCAAAAACTTCGCGCTCCACCGTTGAAAACCACCCCTGGCGTTCCTCGATCACACGCTCGCTTTGCAGCTCTTCTTCGGTCCAAACCAGCGCCCAGTCTTGCCCCGCAGGCGCACGCGCTTGCGACAGCACATCAGCCATCGGACCGGACTGTTTGGTGAACGCATCCGAGTACATTGGACCGACGTGAAAGCGGCGCAGGCGTTTGGGATGCAGGTCATCAAAATCCTCGTCGAACCCTTTGGCAATCGTCATCAGCTTTAGCCCAGCCAGCCCCTGCGCCATCAGATGCGCTTGGACTTCGGGCCAGCGGCGTTGGTCCTTGGGCAAGGCGACTTTGCCAGTGTCCTCAAGCTCCATCATGTAGATCACCGGCAGGTTGATCTGGGAATCGTAGACCGCCCAATGGATCAGGAATTTACGGCGCTGGTCGTCGTTGCCTTGCCAAATTGCCTCGGGATCATTGCGCGCCCAGAACAGATCGCCGCGCAGCAGTTCTTCGTAATAGAGGCGTTGTGACAGCGCGAATTGCAACTTGGTCGGGATTTTGCGTTCGCCCAAAATGACGCCGACCATCTGCGATTTCAGATCGGCCTCAGAGGGCATCTGCGCGAGGTGCCGTTCGGCCTGCTGCGCGTCATTTGCCATGCTCAGAATTTCGTCTGAGGCCGGAAACCCGCTCTCGCGTGTGTCGATGTTCAGCGAGCCAAAATATCGCCCCGTGTCGCGCCCGACCAACAGGTATTTGTAGCTGAGCGCACGAAAGGTAAAGTTCAACGCCGAGGCGTAGCGCGTCAGGATATTGACCTCGTCACGGCGCAACTGGCCCTCGACCTCCATCACGCCTGCGACCCGCGCCATGTGGAGCAAGATCGCCTCAAACTTGCGGAAATATCGGCGCGACGCGAACAGGTCAGTGAGGTTTGAATTATCGGTTTGCGGCATCGTTATTTAGTCGTCCTTTGGGCATCTGTACCATCAGAGTTCAATCGGTAAACGACCCGATCCCAAAACCTTAAGCGGTAGCGGTCACGCAAATGCAACGGTGCATTAGGATTGGCAGCGCCTAGGAATTGTAGTTGCCGAGACCGACGAAATTGAATTCCAAAAATCACACCAAACAAACCCGTAAAAATTGCAGGTAAGAGCAGCAAGAAGTGCCCCATTTGGAAATCAGGGCCGAGAACCATTGCCTTGTCGCCCAGAACACCGCTGATCGTTAACGTACCCTGTCCAGGTATCAGTACCGGTAGCACAAAAATGACTGTCGATAATGCGGCAAACAGGAAACCAGTCATGCAACCCGATCTTATTTCTGCTTTGCTCATCACCCACCGTACTGATTGCTGTCATGCTTCTCGATGATCTTCGCAAACCGGCGGGCAAAGCGTTCATCTGCCTTCGCCTTTTGCTCCAGCACATCGCGGGCAAAAACCATGTGATCCTCGTGCGCTTCCATCATTTCGGCCATGCGTTTGTTGGTCGCCGACCCAATCGCAGCCATCGCTGTTTGCGCCTCTTGATCGGTCTGCACGCCGATCTCGTTGATGCGGTGCGCGACGTCTTGTTGCTGCGCGGTTTTCAACGATTTGGTCAGCGCGTCATACAGAACCACGCGTTGTTTGGTGTCGGTTTCCAGCTTGTTGATCAGCACCATTTGCGTCGCCGCCTGGTTTTGCAGTGAATCGATCCAGGTCTTGCCCTTTTCGATGTAGCGTTCCAGCGTTTGAGAATTGGCCAGCTTGACCTGTTCGTCCTGCACCATCGCGTTGTATTGGGTGTTCAATGCGGCCAATTCCGTTTCCAGCTTGGTGCGCGCAGCAGCATCTTGCTCGGTCGAAATCTTGTTCTCGACCGTGATGATTTTCGGATCCATCGCTTGGATATCCGCCTGCAACGCCGACAATTCCTGAACCGTAAATTCACGCTCGTCCAGCGTTTCGGTCAGGTTGGTTTCGACCTTGATCTTTTGTTCCTCAAGCATCGCCAGCTGTCCGGTCAACAGTTGCACGATCACGTCGGATTTGCTGATCAGGTCCTGCAACTTGTCGTCGATAGACGCGGTGCGCACACGCTCCTGACGCATGCTGTCGGACTTGGCGCTGGCAAAAATGCCAACAATGCTTTCCCAACCGGTCTTGTTGCGCATCTCGTCAAAGTCTTTGGAAAACGCGGATGTCACGTCATCCAGCCCCATAATCAACTCCGCAATGTTGGCGTTCATTACGTCGGTGTGGGCATGCACATCCTCAAGCGAGGCGTTTTCAATGTCGATCATCGCCTCGTCGCCCGCCGTCATTTTGGCGCGCGCCGTTTCAATCCGGCTGGTCAGTTCCGCAATTTTGCTTTGCGCTTGAGCGACCTGCGTCTGGGATTCCCGTACCTGCGCGTCAAAATTCGCCATCAAATTCTCCTGTCTTTCAAACTGTTACTTAGCATATAGGCAATGTTAAGTCGATTTACATCATCCAACAGCCAATTTCCAGACAAGTGTTGCAAAATCAAGGAAGGTTGAAAAGGAATAAGGGGCACTGCGGGATGCAAGGTCAGGAAATCCCGACCCGCCGCCCCAAGCGCCAAACCAAACGCCGGATGGCGTTTGCAAACATAGTGTGGCGCGGCACGCACCTCGTTTGGATCACGCGCCGCACCGTTGTTTTAGCCAACCACGTTAAAGTCCGGCCCGTAGGGGTAGCCCGTGATGTTTTCGGCCCCGTCTTTGGTGATCACCAAAATTTCGTGTTCGCGGTAACCCCCTGCCCCCGCTTGCCCGTCCGGCAACGTCAGCATCGGCTCCATCGAAATCACCATGCCGGGTTCCAGCACCGTGTCGATGTCTTCGCGCAGTTCCAGCCCCGCCTCGCGTCCGTAGTAGTGCGACAGCACGCCAAACGAATGGCCGTAGCCAAAGGTGCGATATTGCAGCAGGTCGCGTTCCTCAAAGAACGTGTTCACGCCGGCGGTGACTTCAGCGCAGCTTGCCCCCGGCTTCAGCAGCGACATGCCCAGCTCGTGGGCTCCGATGTTGGCCTCCCAAATCGCGCGGCTGGCGTCATCGACCTCTTGCACAAACAGCGTCCGTTCCAGCGCCGTGTAGTAACCGGAAATCATCGGGAACGTGTTCAGCGACAAAATATCGCCGCGCTGCAATTTGCGCGCGGTGACGGGGTTGTGCGCGCCGTCGGTGTTGATGCCGGACTGGAACCAGACCCACGTGTCGCGGTATTCGGCGTCCGGAAACATCGATGCAATCTCGGCCTCCATCGCGTCGCGCCCGGCCATGGCCACGTCAATTTCACGAGCACCGACTTTGATCGCGTCGCGCACCGCGTAGCCCCCCACGTCAGCAACCGCAGCGCCTGCGCGGATCAGCGTGATTTCAGCCTCGGATTTGTGCATCCGTTGCAACATCGTTGTCTCGTACAGATCGACTTTGGACGCGGGCGCAATGAACCCGTCCAGCTTGGCCATTTGCAGCAGGCTAATGTGGTCGCTTTCGTAGCCAACGACCGCACCGGCCCCTGTGACCGACAAGATCGCCCGCCAATAGTTGTCGCGCACCCATTCGGTGTAGGTGATGTTGTCGCACCACGAACGGCGCCACGGCTGGCCCGCATCGATGCCAGCGCTGATGCTGACGCATTCGGTTTCGGTGACAACCAGCGCGTAGGGCCGCCCGAATGCGCAGTAGGTGAACCCGGAATAATAGGACACGTTGTGCATGGATGTGAGCACAGCGGCGCTGCACCCGAGGGCCACCATCCGCGCACGCAAGCCTGCAACGCGGCCCTCGTATTCGGCAACGGAAAATTGCAACGGGGCTTTTTGCCCGTTGTGGAAACGGTGGAAATTTGGACGTGAGGTCATGTCAGACCCTCCTTTTCAGAAAGGTCCCGGCGTTCAGGACATAGATTTATGATACCCCCGCGCGACGCCATCAGGCAGGTGCATCCAGCCTTAGAACCAACTGTGCATTTGGGTCAAGCAATTCCCGCCACACTGGACAAATCGTCAATTCCTTGCTTTGGGTTTCCCCAACACATTGCCGCAAAGGACATCCCATGCTCGACACAGCCACACACCTGAAATCCATGCTTAACGACCCTAGCCTGCTGGAACCCCGCGCCTACATCGGGTCGGGCTTTGTGGATGGTGACAAAGGCACGTTTGACGTGACCAATCCGGCCCGCGGCGACGTGATTGCGCAGGTCGCCGACCTTAGCCGCGCACAGTTGGCTGGGGCCATCGCGCAGGCCGAAGTTGCCCAAAAGGAATGGGCACAATGGACGGGCAAAGAACGCGGCGCGGTTTTGCGCAAATGGTTCAACCTGATGATGGAAAACCAGGACGATCTGGGCATGATCCTGACCGCCGAACAAGGCAAACCACTGGCCGAGGCCAAGGGCGAAATCGCCTACGGCGCATCGTTCATTGAATTCTTTGCCGAAGAAGCCAAACGCGTCTACGGCGAGACTATTCCGGGCCATTTGCGCAACGCGCGCATCACCGTGTTGAAACAACCAATCGGGGTTGCCGCGTCCATCACGCCGTGGAATTTCCCGAACGCGATGATCACCCGCAAGGCCGCACCGGCACTGGCCGCTGGTTGTGCATTCATCGCGCGCCCTGCCGAATTGACCCCACTGTCAGCAACAGCCATCGCGGTGCTGGCCGAACGCGCGGGCTTTCCTGCTGGCGTGTTTCAGGTCGTCACGACGTCCGATGCATCAGAGACTGGCAAAGAATTCTGCGAAAACCACGCGGTGCGCAAATTGACCTTTACGGGGTCCACCCAAGTCGGTCGTATCTTGCTGAAACAAGCCGCCGATCAGGTCATGAAATGTTCCATGGAACTGGGTGGCAACGCACCGTTCATCGTGTTTGACGACGCCGATCTGGACGACGCCGTCGCGGGTGCCATGATGTGCAAATTCCGCAACGCCGGCCAAACCTGCGTCTGCGCCAACCGCATCTACGTGCAGGCCGGCGTGTACGACGCATTTGCCGGCAAACTAAAGGTCGCGGTCGAGGCGCTGACTGTCGGCGACGGGTTCGAGGATGGCGTCACCACCGGCCCGCTGATTTCGACCAAAGCCGTCGAAAAAGTCCAAGACCACATGACCGATATTCTGAACAATGGCGGATCAATCCTGACCGGCGGCAAACCGCATCCCTTGGGCGGCAGCTTCTTGCAACCCACCATCGTGACCGGCGTCACCCAAGACATGAAGGTCGCCCAAGAAGAGACGTTTGGCCCGCTCGCGCCGCTGTTCAAATTCGACGAAGTTGACGACGTGATCGCCATGGCAAACGACACGATCTTTGGTCTGGCCGCCTACTTTTACGCCAAGGATCTCAGCCGCGTTTACAAGGTCTCCGAGGCGCTGGAATACGGCATCGTTGGCGTCAACACCGGCATCATCAGCACCGAAGTCGCCCCGTTCGGCGGCACCAAACAATCGGGTCTAGGCCGCGAAGGCAGCCACCACGGCATCGAGGAATTCCTCGAGATGAAATACATCTGCATGTCGGTCTAAGCCACTTGGTCGCGCTGCCACCCTCCGCCCTGATCACGCTCAGAACGCTGGGCGTTGGTGTGCTGGGCATGTTGGTGGCGCGGCTGTTGTCCTTTCCCATTCCCGAACTGACAGGTCCCGCTTTGGCCGTCAGCATTGCCGGTCTTGGGGGTATGCAAATTGCCCTGTCGGGGCTGCTGCGCGACATCGCCTTTGTGGTGCTGGGCATCAGTATCGGGGCGGGCATGACGGCGGAAACCATGCAGATGTTGCTGCGTTTGCCGCTGGTGTTTCTGGCGCTTTCGCTATCCACGATCCTTGCGATGCTGGTGGTGTGGCGCCTGTTGGTACGTGTCTTTGGGTTCGATGCGCAAAGCGGGCTTTTGGCGGCCTCACCCGGTCACCTCAACTTTGTTCTAAGCATCAGCACGCAATACGATCTGGACGTGCAGCGCATCGCGATTGTGCAGTCTATCCGGCTGCTGGCGCTGACTTTGCTGACGCCACTGGCGGCCGTTGCGATGGGCATCGATGCCCCGACAACTTTTGGCGCAACAGGCACCCCGATGGCGCTGTGGATGATCGCAATTTTGGCCATCTTGGCCTATCTCGCCAGTCTGGTTTTGAACCGTTTGCGCGTACCGGCCCCCTTGCTGATCGGGGCCATGTTGGTGTCGATGATCGGGCACGGATTTGACATCACACCGGGCCAAGCCCCCAATCAAATGGCGCTGCCCGCGTTTGTCATTTTGGGAACGCTGATCGGCACCCGTTTTGGCAATGTCAGCCTGTCGGATTTGCGCCGCTCGGCTTGGGTCGGTACGCTTGCGACCCTGATCACGGCGACAATCGCGTTTGGGTTTGCCATCGCAACCGCATGGGCGCTTGGCCTGCCAATCCAACACCTGATGATCGCCTTTGCGCCGGGCGGATTAGAAACCATGGTCGCGATGAGCGTGGCGTTGGGCATCACCCCCGGCTTTGTCGCGGCCTGCCATTTGGCGCGGTTACTGGTGCTGTCGGTGCTGGTGCCGTTGCTGTTCGCACGCGCGTCGCAGCGGACAAAATAAAGGCCCCAAGCCGGGAGGAAACTTGGGGCCTTTGAGATCGTTAAGGTACGAGGGTTAGTTCACGGCTTTGGCGTCAACCACGTCCGTTTGGATCGCCTTTTGACCTGCAATCTGGATGCGGCGCGGTTTCAGCGCCTCGGGCACTTCGCGTGACAGATCGATGTGCAACATGCCGTCCGCGTGGGCCGCGCCGGTCACACGAACATGGTCGGCCAGATGAAAACGCCGTTCGAACGCACGGGTGGCAATGCCACGATGCAGGAACTTTTTCGCGGCTTCTTCGTCAGCTTTTTTGGCCGTCACAATCAGCGCATTTTCGCGGACTTCGACGTTCAAATCAGCCTCACCAAAACCGGCGACTGCGATCGAAATACGGTACGTATCGTCGTCCGTTTTTTCGATATTATACGGGGGATAGCTGTTTTGCGCGCCCTCATTCGTCAGGACCCGATCCATCAGGTCTGCGATTTGGTCAAAGCCAACAGTGGCGCGGTACAGCGGTGCAAAATCTAGTGTTCGCATAGGTTTATCATCCTCATTCATGAGCAATTTTACGTTCGGACCTTCCTGATCGGACAGGCCATTTTGGTGTCGGCACCCTAATCAGGCATACCGATGAGTATGATGTGGGAAGGATTTTTTGCAGTTCAAGACCTAGGCGAAAACGCTCTCAGGACCCCGGCGCTTTGACGAATTTTGCACCTGTCGTGGCGTTGCCTGATCCGACACTTAGGCGTCTGATGCGCGCTGTGGGTTTAGGGCCTGATCCCGTGCGCAGGATCGTTTTTAACTCGGCCACCAAAGGCGGCAAATACATGCCAAGCGCGATCTTTTTGCCGTTGTGCATCGTCATCCCGCTGATCACAGACACCACGCGACCGCCCCCGTTCAGGTGCGAAAAAACCGGCGCGCCGGAGGATCCAAACGTCACATCGCAATCGAACGCCAGCACGTCATTTTGACGTTCCAACATCTGACATTCACGTTGGCGCGACTGGGCATCGGCGCGCCCTTTGCCGTAAGAAACGACGCTGACGGGACCTGTCGTGACCCTGTCGTTGTGCAGGGCGAACCAGTTCAGTTCCGAACTTGGGATCGGGTCAGCCAAACGCAAAAGTGCGACGTCATGCGACACGTTTTGCATGTTCATCGGACCCAAAGGATCAAACTCCAGATGGGCGGCCAGTTTCGAAATACCGCGTACTGCGGCGGCTTGGCCTTCGCGTAAACCCGCCCGAAAAACGAGGTTTTCCGCGCCGAGCGCACGCCCCGTGGCGCTGTCGTAAACGCAATGTGCGGCCGTCAAAACCGTGTCCGGCGCGATCAACGTTGCGGTACAAAATCCACGACCCGCCAGTTCCAGACGGCCAACCGCCTGCCAATTCAGCGCTTCGTTTTCGGTACCTAAACGTTTTAAATCAGTGGTTTGTGCCTGTGCGGTAACGCCAAGCAGGCACAAAAGAACAACGAGGCCAAACCGCATCATGGTTTGATAAACTTTGCGCCCGTGTCGTGGCGCGCGCCGTTGACGCGCACCCGAGGTGTCTTTGCCACCTTCTGAAACACGCCTTTTCCAGCAACCATTTCGGCCTGCAATCTGGCCAGCGGCGCGCCTAATCCGGTCCCGAGCGATACCTTGTCGCCGTCGACTTCAGCCTTGGCAGACACGATCGAAACGATGTGTGCCTCGCCGTTTTCCATCGTGAAAATTGGCGCACCCGACGATCCGAAATCGACCGAACATGACGTGACCAAAACGCCGTCTTGGCGGGCTAGAACGGTGCAGACTTCTTGTAAGGACGGGGCGTCTGCGCGGTCTTTGGCGTAGCTGACGACACCAACCTGATCGCCTTTGCGCGGGCGGGCTGCAGTTCCAAATGGGGTGATCGTGGTGTTGCGAATGGGGCGTTCAAGTTCGAGCAACGCCAGATCATTGCGCACCCGTTCTGACGATACTTCGCCGTCAAAAATGTATTCAGGATGCACCACGGCGCGGCGTACATTGCGGTAGGCAGACGCGCGGCCATTGCGCCAACCGGCAAGAAATTCGATGGAGGCGGGATCGATGCGTTCGTTGGTGTCTTTGTCGAACAGGCAGTGTCCTGCGGTCAGCACCAAATTGGGCGCAATCAGCGCACCTGTGCAAAATCCGGAACTGCCAATGTCGAGCCGCCCGACGGCTTCCCAGGCGCGGCCATCATCACCCGTGTCCAAGCGGCGCAAGCGCGCGTCCTGCGCAAAAGCGGCAGACGTAACGACAATCACCATGATAGAAAGAGACATCCAGTGACGCACAAGCCGATCCTTTAACAATACCTGACCGCTTTAGTGTCAACTTAAGGCAAAATTAGGGCAATCGCTGCGTGCATCTGAAACGCACCGTTTCCGATCGGCGGATTATCGCAGGATAGGAACCTGCGGTGCCGGGTTTTCTGCGCGATCCAATGCGGGTGGACGTGGCCCGCCCGTCGCCCAATCCAGCAGTTCGACCGTGTGCACAACCGGCACGCCAATCGCCGATCCGATCTGCATCATGCACCCGATGTTGCCCGCCGCGATGATGTCGGGGTTCTTGGCCTCAAGGCTGCGCACCTTGCGTTCTTTTAGCTGTTTGGAAATCTCGGGCTGCATCAGGTTGTACGTCCCTGCCGACCCACAGCACAGGTGCGAATCTTTGGGTTCGACCACGGTGAACCCCGCCTTTTTCAACAGGTCCTTGGGATAGGTTTTGATCTGCTGACCGTGCTGCAACGAACAGGCCGCGTGATAGGCGATGGTCAGCGATTTGTCGGCCCCGTCGGTCATGTCCAGCTGCATCAGAACTTCGCTGACGTCCATCGCGATATCGGACACGCGCGCGGCGTCTGCGGCCAGTGGATCGTTGCGGAACATGTGGCCGTAGTCCTTGACCGTGGTGCCGCAACCCGAGGTGTTGATAACGATTGCGTCCAGCCCGTCGCCGTCCATTTCGTCAACCCAAGCGGTGATGTTTTTGGCCGCCGTCGCGTGGCTTTCGCTGGCTTTGCCCATGTGGTGGGTCAGCGCGCCGCAACAGCCCGCACCTTTGGCCACAACGACCTCGCAACCCAGCCGCGTTAGCAATCGGATCGTGGCCTCGTTGATGTCAGTGTTCAGCGCCTTTTGCGCACAGCCGGTCATCAGGGCCACACGTTTTTTGCGCGGCTGTTTGGGCGCAAAGGTTTGCGGATCATCATTGCGGCTGACCGGCGGGATGTGTTTGGGGGCCATTTCCAGCATCGCACGCACGCGCACGTCAGGGATGAACCGCGCAAACGGGCGGCTGATTTTAGCCCCCAACAGCGCCAGACGAAACCGCATCGGATAGGGCAAAATTCGCGCCAGCACCCAGCGCAAGGCGCGATCACTAAGAGGTCGTTTGTAGTTCTGTTCGATATAATCGCGCGCGTGATCGACCAGATGCATGTAGTGCACGCCCGAGGGACAGGTCGTCATACACGCAAGACAACTGAGGCACCGGTCGATGTGTTTGACCGTCTTTTCGTCCGGTACACGTTCGTTTTCCAGCATGTCTTTGATCAGATAAATCCGGCCACGCGGGCTGTCCAATTCATCGCCCAACACTTGGTACGTCGGGCAGGTCGCCGTGCAAAAACCGCAGTGCACGCAGGTGCGCAAAATCTCGTTTGAACGCTCGATTGCAGGGTCTTTCAGCTGCGCGGGGGTGAACATCGTTTGCATTTGCTGAAATCCTTAAACTGTCATCAATCGGGCCGAAGCCAGTCCAAACCACGGAATAGTTGTGCAGAGCACGCCGATAATTGCGGTCCAACGGCGCATGCCGTCACCGGGGTCAATCGCGCGAAACCGTTGCACCATCAGGGCCAAAATCGCGATCCAGGCGGCCCACATCAGGGTCATGCCGGCAAAGGTTTGCACAGGGTCGCGCCCCCATCCGTTGGTGCCAAACCGCAAGGCAAGGCCGATCCCCAGACACCCGGCTGTGATCGCGATTAGCGCGCGAAATTGCCGCCAAGTTGGTGTCGGTCGGATCAGCGCGAAAAACACCATTGGGCCGACAACAAACACCAAGAGGAAAATCAGGATCAGGGGTATCATGAGCCCATCAATCCAGCGTTCAGAATGCCGCGTGGATCAAAACGTTGGCGCAATCCTTGGCTAAGCGTGGCCACACCTGCGTCTTCGGGATGGAACCGCGCCTGCCCTGATCCGCGCACCAAAGTTGCGTGGCCTGCGATGGGCCCAAGGCGCGCGCGCAAATCTGTGCCCGGCTCTGTGCACAGCCAGACCAGCCCACCCGCCCAGTCGAATAACGCCGCCTCGGCACCTGAGGATTTAACGATGTCGGGGCCTGCGGAAGGCTTGACCGACACCCGCCAGACATCGCCAGTTGCGCCGTGAAACGCGGTCACATCGCGCACGTCTTGCCACGCGGCGTTCGAATCTTCGGACACGGACATTTCGGTTCCAAATCGGGCCAAAGCCGTGCGCAATTGTTCGATGCGGTAGGCGACGGATGCTTCAAATCCTTCGACACGGATCATGGTCACGCCTGCGTCTCCGCCCGGAATGTGGGCCGCGCCGGTGACGTCATAAGGTGATCCGAGCGCCGCTGCCATCGCCTGTACCGCGCTGTCATTGTCGAGCCCGTGAACCATCAGCGTGGCTTCTGTTTCGGGCATCGGCAACACCTTGAGGGACACTTCGCTAAGCACCCCAAGCGTGCCGTGACTGCCCGACATCAGTTTAACCAGATCGTAACCGGTCACGTTTTTCATCACGCGGCCACCGTTCTTGATGATCTCGCCCTGCCCGTCGACAAACCGCACGCCCAGCGCAAAATCACGCGCAGCGCCGGCCTGAATACGGCGGGGTCCGCTGATGTTGGCGGCGACCAGCGACCCCATCGTGGGCGTGCCTTTGGTGCCCAGCAAACCGCGATGGTCTATCGGTTCAAACGCAAGGCGCTGGCGTTCTTTGGCCAATGCGGCGTCGACCTCGGCCACCGGCGTGCCCGCCTTAACCACGATGGTCAAAGCGCCCGGTTCATAGAGTTCGATACCGCTAAGGCCAGCGGTGCTGAGCACGTCGCCGTCCACCGCCATGCCACGCGTGCCGCCACCTTGAATGGTCAGTGGGCCTTTGGCGTCGCCCACGATTTGCGCAAGCTCGGCTTCGCTGCTGGGTGTCATCATCTGTGTCATTTCAAATTACTCTGCTGCGATAGCGTCGGCGCGCCGTTCTTGAGACGAGGCCAGTGGGAAAACCTTGGCCGCGTTCAGCAACCATTGTGGGTCAAACACGTCTTTGACCGCCATTTGCGCCTCGAGGTCGGCAGGGGCGTATTGATAGCCCATCAGGTCGCGTTTTTCGATGCCGACGCCGTGTTCGCCGGTCAGACAGCCCCCCGCATCGACGCAAAGTTTCAGGATTTCGGCGCCCATGTCCTCGCACAATTCAAGGTCGCCTTCCTTGTTTGCGTCAAACAGGATCAGCGGGTGCATGTTGCCGTCACCTGCGTGAAACACGTTGCCTACTTGCAGGCCGAACTGTTCTGACAGCTCGCCGATCCGGCGCAAAACCATCGGCAAGGACGACACAGGGATCGTTCCATCCAGACACATGTAGTCGCTGATCTGGCCAATCGCGCCAAAGGCGGATTTGCGGCCCAACCAGATTTTCGCGCTTTCCTCGGCGGATTTGCTTTCACGGATTTCGACGGGGTCGTGGCGTTTGGCAATCTCGACGATGCGGGACAGCTGGTCGTCGATTTCGGCCTCTGAGCCTTCGACTTCGATGATCAACAACGCGTTGCAATCGGGGTAGCCCGCCTTGGCGAAATTCTCGGTTGTTTCGATGCACAAGCGGTCCATGAATTCGATCGCAACTGGCAGAACGCCTGCCTTGATGATGTCGGACACGCATGCGCCTGCGACCTCGTTATCGTCAAAGCCGACCAGCACAGGGCGCGCGCCTTCGGGTTTGTGCAGGATGCGCAGGGTGGCTTCGGTCACGACGCCTAATTGCCCCTCGGATCCGCAGATCAGGCCGAGCAAATCCAAGCCGCCCGCGTCCAAATGCGCGCCGCCGATGGTGACGACACTGCCGTCCATTTTGACCATGGTCACGCCCATCAGATTGTTGGTGGTCACGCCGTATTTCAGGCAATGCGCGCCGCCGGAATTCATCGCGATGTTGCCCGCAATCGCGCAGGCAAGCTGGCTGGACGGATCGGGGGCGTAGAAAAACCCGTCTTCCTCAACCGCGCCGGTGACGGACAGGTTGGTGCGCCCCGTTTGGACGCGCACGTAGCGGTCGGGGTAGTTGGTTTCCAGCACGTCGTTCATCCGCGCCACGCCCAAGATCACGCAATCGGCCGTGGGCAATGCGCCACCGGCCAGCGAGGTGCCTGAACCGCGCGGCACAACTGGCACGCCCTCTTGGTGGCAGATGCGCAAAACGTCGGACACTTCGCGCGTCGTTTCGGGCAACACAGCGGCCATGGGCGGGCAGCGATAGGCGGTCAGCGCGTCGCATTCGTAGGCGCGGGTTTCCATCGGATCATGGATCACTCTGTCCGCGGGCAAGACTTCCATCAAGCGTTCGACCACACGCGATTTGCGGGCGATCACGGTTTTGGATGGGACAGGCATTTCCATAGCAGAATCCTCTGACTTTCAATTTGGTAAAATAATATTACCAATTTAGGCGATTGGCAAGTTCCTTGCCTGCGCGTTATGACCGCAGCATGACTTGGACTGATCGCATCGCCTTTTTTGCCCCGCTCGATTTCGCCGCTGTGACCCTTTTGATTGCAGGGTGGCTGCTGATCGGGTGGTGGATTGATCGACCCTCGCAGAAGAACCCGTCTGTGTCTAATCTAATGGCGTCGTACCGGCGCGAATGGATGGAGCAAATGGTGACGCGCGATCCGCGTATTTTTGATGCCCAGATCCTTGCCAGTCTGCGCCAAGGCACGGCGTTTTTCGCATCGACCAGCATGATCGCAATCGGCGGCACGCTGGCGATGATCGGCAATGGCGACAAAATCAGCGGCATCGCAAATGAATTGATTTTGGCCAGCGACCCCGCCTTTGTGTGGGAACTAAAACTGATCTTGATTGCGCTGTTGTTGACCAACGCGTTCCTGAAATTCGTTTGGAGCAACCGCCTGTTTGGCTACACCGCCGTGCTGGTCGCCTCTGTCCCCAACAACATCACCGATCCGCGTGCCGTGCCGCGCAGCCACCAAGCCGCGGCCGTCAGCATCACAGCAGCCCGCGGGTTTAACCGTGGCTTGCGATCGGTCTATTTTGCCCTGACCACCGCGGCGTGGTTGGCGGGTCCAGTGCCATTGCTGTGCGCGACCATATTCACGCTTGGGGTTATTTATCGCCGCGAATTCGCCTCTGTGTCGCGCCGTATTTTGATGGACACGCAGGCGTGATTTTGCATCCTGCCTGTCCACGCGGTATCCTGCGGCCATGAAACATTTTTTAGCATTCATTTTGCTGGCAACCGCCGCGCAGGCCGAAGCTCCACAAATCACCAAAGTGACCGCGATTGAACTGGGTGGGACCTGGCGCTTTGACGTATCTATTTTGCACCCCGATACCGGATGGGATCACTACGCCGATGGCTGGCGCGTGCTGGACATGAACGGCAATGAACTGGGCCTGCGGGTCTTGGCGCATCCGCATGAAAACGAGTAGCCGTTTACGCGGTCGCTGTCTGGTGTTGCGATCCCGAAAGGCACCAAGCAAGTTCAGATCCAAGCGCGCGATTTGCCTGGTGGCTGGAACCCGGACACGACAATCGTCACGCTGGACTAAGTGCGATGATACGGCGCGCCGCCCAAGATTGACGCGGCGCGGTACAACTGTTCGGCCAGCATCACGCGCACCAGCATGTGCGGCCAGACCATCGCGCCAAAGGACAGTTTGTGATCGGCTTGGGCGCGCAGCGACGGGTCAATCCCGTCAGCCCCCCCGATAATGAACGCAACATCTGATCGACCGGCATCGCGCCAACCGCCAAGACGTGTTGCAAACGCGGGCGAGGTTTCAACCTTGCCCCGTTCATCCAAACAGCAAATCAGTGATCCTTTGGGCAAGGTGCGACGCAGTAAGTCTGCCTCGGCCCCCATGCCCGCATTTTTGCGATCCTCGACCTCGATGATCTTGGCAGGCCCAAGACCCATGCCACGGCCGGTGCGATCAAAACGGGTAAGGTAGTCGTCGATCAGGTCTGCTTCGGGGCCAGCGCGCAGCCGGCCCACGGCGCAGATATGAACGCGCATTTCAGACTGTCCAATTCTTAAATGTCACAGCATCGCGGTTTGTGGTCATGACAACAGACAGCAAAAAGCGGGACAATAACACTTGGAAATGCGCCCTAGTTGCTGGCCGGAGTGTCCACGACAGTGTCGACAACGCCCGGCGTCCACATTTCTTCTAGACGATAGAATTCGCGCACTTCGGGGCGGAAAACGTGAACGATCACGTCGCCTGTGTCGACCAAAACCCAGTCGCCTGTGTTCTTGCCTTCAAGACGCGAATTGCGACCGAATTTGGCTTTTAGACGCTCGATCAGCTTTTCTGAAATCGCGGCCACTTGGCGTGACGAACGGCCAGAGCACACGACCATGTAGTCGCCAATTGCCGTTTTGCCGCGCAGATCAATCTGCACGACGTCTTCGGCTTTGTCGTCGTCAAGCGAGGCGAGGATGGCCTCTAGGATTGACTCGCTGTTGGCATCGGCAAAAACAGAGCTCATGTGAGCAGCCGCGTTTGCATCAGTGGATTGAACCACGTCGGATTGGACTGACAGGACATTGTCCTCCTAAGGAAGTGCGCCGACTGGTCCCCGGCACTGGGATATATGCAATTTAGCAAGGCGCATACGACATTTCAATGACGCAGCACCAGTGCCAAACGCAGATGATATTGCACCTGCGCGCTTTTGCGCACAGCCCGTGCTTATTGCGCCGCAACTTTTGACGGGTATTGCTGGGCAAATGCAGCGCGCCACAGCTGTTGAACACCGCGTATTTTGGCAGGATCAAACCGGTCGGTGTGTTCCCAAATTCGCCCGTCCGGCACGACGTAGTTTAACGCGGCCTCAGCGCCCAGCGCGGTGGCTATGCGCGCCGAGGCGCTGATGGTCGGTGTCGGGGTGTCTGACAGGGCGGACGCAGTTCCGCGCGCAAAACATAACACACTGGGATCATTGGAAAGATTGACACAAGCACAGCCCTGCTGTGCGGCCAAAAGCGCAAGACGCATGGCGCTGGCAGTCAAATCTTGCAGGCTGACATCAGCGCGCAGCGGGTCTGGCGTGCCGGTTCCGTAAAAATGTGTTGGCCCCGTTTGGGCATAGATCATGTCACATCCGATAAACGCCAGCACCCGTGGTTTCAGGGAAAACAGCGCCCAATAGGCGGCCGTGAACGCCATGGTTGCCCCGCCAAAAACAAAGCCACCAAAGGCGTTTTGGGCAGGCACGAATTGGTCCGCCTCGATCAGCCTTTGGCGTGGCGATACGGACACAGGCATGCGGTCGGGCGCAAAATCTTCGGGGAAAATCAGGTCGTCCCAATCGCTGCGCACCCGCCACGCGTTGTTGATCGCAACGATTCGCCCCAAACGGGATTTGTCCCACGCCGCACAGTCGGGCGCGTTGGGGCCGCTGCCAACAATTGTCACAACTTCGCTTTGAACATCAGTCATCGCGGACCCTTTGAACGCCGTTACGGCTATTTAGGTAAGTCCGCGAGGTGCCAAATCAATCAAAATTTTGCGCCTCGTCCTTTAGCATCGTCACTTCGCGCTGCGGGAACGGGATCGAGATGTTGTTGTCTTTGAACGCGTCCCAAAGCGCGAGGTACACGCCGCCGCGAATGTTGGTCAGCCCGCCGGTCGGGTCTTTGATCCAGAAACGCAGTATGTAGTCGACCGAACTGTCGCCAAAACCCACGATGTGGCAGACGGGTCGTTTGGTGTAATCCAGCACACGGTCCACGGTTGTGGCCGCGTTGATCGCCAGTTCACCACTTGGTTGGTGATCAAGTCTTCGTTCGGGATCAGGTATTCTTTGCCGTCGCGCGTGACCACGGAGGCATAACGCGCGCCCAGCGTTTGGATCCAGCCGAAGGTTTCACCAAGGCTGATCACGTCCCCCGGTTTGATCGACTTATCCAGCAAAATGATGACACCAGACACCAGATTCGAGATCACTTTTTGCAGACCAAACCCAAGGCCAACACCAATGGCACCGGTCAGGATCGCAAGGCCCGACAAATCGATCCCAACCGAATTGATGCCGACAAAGAACGCGATCCCGTACAGGAATATTTGCACGCCTTTGACGGCCAGAACCTGCATCGACGGGCTGATTTTTTCGTTGCGCCGGATCGTGGTCGCGGTCGTCGTCGACACCAAACGCGCAACCGTGAACAGCACCCCAATCAATACCACAGCAGAAATCAGCGTCAGGACCGACACGCGGAAATCACCCAGCTCTATGCTGAGCCCGTCCAGAAACCCTGCAACCGCATCCGAGACGTTCAGATAATAGAGCGTGGCGTAGATCCACAGCCCCCAACTGACCAAACGGCGCAGGAATTTGTTGCGCACAAAGCGGGTGGCAAAACTGATCAGCAGCCATGAAATCGCCAGCGTGCCGGCCAAGCCGATCAGGTAGGATCGCGACGGCCACGTCACGTTTTGCATCACCGCCCACGTGCCCCACGCAAAGGCCGAGAACCAGATCAGCCCAAGTCGTTTGCACACTTGGACAATCATGCGCAGCTGCCACGTCTTCCAGCCTTCGCGCCCGCGCACCCAGTTTTGCAGCACCTTGCCCGACACGTGATGCAAGCAATAGGCCAGCGCAATCAGCCCCAGGATGATCAGCATTTGGTACAACCGCCAACCCGGCACCGTCAGGGACACGGCGAAATTCATCGGAGACATCCACAGCCCCTCGAGGGTTTGGATCATATTCATGCCGGTTTCTTGATGCTGTTCCATCAGGGCCCCTTTGGCGTGAATCTTTGCATGCGCCTAGGTCAACTGACAAGCAACATCCCCCGTCAATGACGATGTGTTAACCACGCCACCCCTTGCGAGGCAGGGATTTGCCCTATAATCACACTGGCATGAAACGCCTGTTTGATATGGATGACCGTGCCCGTTTGCGCGAACGCTTTTTCGGAGCGACCCATTCGGTGTTGGCCAACCTATCCGGTCCTCGACTATTTGGTCACTGACTGTTTGGTCACGGGCCACCCATTTGCCGATCACAATCCACCAACACAAAATGTAAGGGAGAGGACCTCATGTCCCCCAAAACGCTGTATGATAAAATCTGGGATGCCCACCTCGCGCACGAGGCCGACGATGGCACCTGCTTGCTGTATATCGACCGTCACTTGGTGCACGAAGTAACGTCGCCCCAAGCGTTCGAAGGTCTGCGCATGACGGGCCGCACTGTGCGCGCGCCTGACAAAACCATCGCTGTGCCGGACCACAACGTGCCGACCACGCTGGACCGCGCAGACGCGACAACCATGACCGAAGACAGCCGCATCCAAGTCGCAGCGCTGGACAAGAACGCCAAGGATTTTGGCATTCACTATTATCCTGTGTCCGACGTGCGCCAAGGCATCGTGCACATTGTTGGCCCTGAGCAGGGTTGGACCTTGCCCGGCATGACAGTTGTCTGCGGCGATTCACACACCGCAACCCACGGCGCGTTTGGCGCACTGGCCCACGGCATCGGTACGTCCGAAGTGGAACACGTTCTGGCCACGCAAACGCTGATCCAGAAAAAGTCAAAAAACATGAAGGTCGAGATAACCGGCAAGCTAGCCCTAGGTGTGACCGCCAAAGACATCACCATGGCTGTGATCGGCAAAACCGGCACGGCGGGTGGCACGGGCTACGTGATCGAATATTGCGGCGAAGCGATCCGCGATCTGTCGATGGAAGGCCGCATGACCGTCTGCAACATGGCGATTGAGGGCGGCGCACGCGCTGGTCTGATCGCGCCGGATCAAAAAACCTACGACTACTGCATGGGCCGCCCGCACGCACCAAAAGGCGCGCAGTGGGAAGCCGCACTTACGTGGTGGAAAACGCTGTTCTCGGACGACGACGCGGCGTGGGACGAAATTTTAGTCATCAAGGCCGAAGACATTGCGCCACTGGTCACGTGGGGCACTTCGCCCGAAGACGTGCTGCCAATCACCGCATTGGTCCCGGCCGCCGACAGTTTCACCGGTGGTAAAGTCGACGCCGCACAACGCGCGCTGGACTACATGGGTTTGACCGCAGGCCAGCGTTTGGCCGACGTCGAAATCGACACGGTGTTCATCGGGTCTTGCACCAACGGTCGCATCGAAGACTTGCGCGCCGCCGCTGAAATCCTGAAAGGCAAAAAGGTCAAAGACGGCATCCGCGCGATGATCGTTCCGGGATCTGGCCTTGTTCGCGCCCAAGCCGAAGAAGAAGGTTTGGCCGACATTTTCAAGGACGCCGGTTTTGAGTGGCGCCTTGCGGGCTGTTCGATGTGTCTGGCGATGAACCCCGATCAATTGGCACCGGGCGAACGTTGTGCGGCCACGTCAAACCGCAACTTTGAGGGCCGTCAGGGCCGTGGCGGTCGCACGCATTTGATGTCTCCGGGCATGGCAGCGGCAGCGGCGATCACAGGCAAACTTACTGACGTTCGGGAGATGATGTAATGGCTGTTAGAAATAGCGTTTTTGCCGTCAGTGTTGCTGTACTGTCTTGCATGGCATTCACCAGCTCAGCCTCTGCTTTGACCATGACATTCGAGGACGGCGTCATCAAAGGCACTTACGATCCTTCCAAAAACAAGCGCAATTCTGTGCAACGCAAAGCGAAAAAGCAGTGCCCCAGCAAAAAGTTCAGCTTTTACGGCGAAAAGAACCAAAGCGATGGCACAGTCAAATTTGAAATGCGTTGCCAGTAGGCACTCAATAGGAAATTCCCCATGCAAAAATTCGATACACTTACGGGCATCGCAGCCCCCATGCCGCTGATCAACATCGACACCGACATGATCATTCCAAAGCAGTTCTTGAAAACGATCAAGCGCTCTGGCCTTGGGGTGAACCTGTTTGACGAGATGCGCTATGACGATGACCGCGCCGAAATCCCGACCTTCGTGTTGAACCAAGACGCCTACCGCGAGGCACAGATCATCGTGGCCGGCGACAACTTTGGGTGCGGATCATCACGTGAACACGCGCCTTGGGCGATCGCCGACTTTGGCATCACCTGCGTCATGGCCCCCAGCTTTGCCGACATCTTTTACAACAACTGTTTCAAGAACGGCATCCTGCCCATCGCCCTGCCCCAAGAGCAAATCGATGTGCTGATGAAAGACGCGGAAAAAGGCGCAAACGCGCGCATGACCGTCGATCTTGAGGCGCAAACCGTCACCACGTCAGACGGCGACGTGTTCAACTTTGAAGTCGACGCGTTCAAAAAGCACTGCTTGATGCAGGGGTTGGACGACATTGGTTTGACCATGGAAAAGGTCAAATCCATCGACGCGTTTGAGGAAACAGTCGGGGCCCAGCGCCCTTGGGTCTGAGCAAACCGAACCATTGAGACATTGAAAAGGACAGCCATCTGCGCTGTCCTTTTTGCTTTGCGATCAACTGGATGCATTTCACGCACCCTGAAATTTGCCTTAAACGCGCCACACCCATAGGTTGTTAATTGTGGTGCGCTTGGTTCCAGACACTAGATGCGGTGCTGTGCCATCATCTCACCTAGGAAATGATGCAAGAAGGCACCACAGGTGACATCAAACCGCCCAAAGCATTGCGTCATGTTAACCACGACTTGAGCGTCTGTTCGAAACAAGGCACAATTGGGGCGAGAATGAGGCAGCCCCCGTTTTGCGACGGGCATCAAGTTGGGACAAGTTTGCGGCATGTATCGCATCTGGCCAGTTTGAAGGGATCGAGAATTGATGACACGTATCACAGGCGCCGCTGCGCGTGGACTATTGGTGGCTTTGCTATTGGCAACGCCCGCATTGTTGTTGCCCGATGTGGCCGACGACAGTTCGCAAATCGTGCTGGTCATGGCCATGTTGGCCGCCTTCCTGACCTTTGCAGAATATAACGCCAAATCCCCCAGCATCGTAGAATTCCGCGACGCATCGCCGTTCAACCGCCTGCGCTTTGTCACGCTGTTTGGCTGCGTTCTGGTCCTAAGCCTGATCTGCAAGGGGCGCACGGACCCCTCGGATGTCACCAACGCGCTGACCTCGATTGGACAGATCATCGGCAATGCCATCGACTTTCCGTTCTCACCAGTGCGCATGGTCGTTCTGATGTTGCCTGCGGATTCTGACGACGCGGTGATTTCAGCGGTACGCACCTCGGCGGGCTTTTCCTACCTTGTGTCATTGGTCGCGATGACCGCGTTTTTATTCCTTGTCCGCGTCATGAACTGGCCAGCCCGCCAAGGCGCGTTCAACGTCTGGATCAACCTGCCAATGTTCGACCCCACAGCGGGCGGCGACGTTCTGTACCGCTTGCGCCGTGATGCGCGTGTGAACATCGCGCTTGGTTTCTTGTTGCCCTTTGCGATCCCTGCGGTGGTCAAAGCGGCCGCTGATCTGATAGACCCGATCACATTAGACAACCCGCAAACCTTGATCTGGACAATGAGCGCATGGGCCTTCCTTCCTGCCAGCATTCTGATGCGCGGCATTTCGATGGGCAAAATCGCAGACATGATCGACGAGAAACGCCGCCGTACCTATGCGAACGCGACCACGGCAGAAGACGGCTCATTCCAAATCGCATAGCCCTTGCGCTGCTGATCGGTGCGGGCGGCCCTGCGTGGGCTGACACCGTTCGCATAGCCACCTACAACACCGAGTTGTCGCGCAAAGGACCCGGCATTCTGCTGCGTGACATTGCGCGCGGCAAGGATGATCAGATCGCAGCCGTACAGGACGTGATCCGCGCCAAAAGCCCCGACATTCTGGTGATCCAGGTGTTTGATTACGATCTGACCGGCGCGGCTTTGTCCGCCTTTGCTGCATCGCTGCACTACCCCCACCATTTTGCGCTGCTGCCCAACACGGGCATGGCGACGGGGTTGGACATGGACGGCAACGGGCGTCTGGGCGAGGCGCGCGATGCCCAAGGCTATGGCACATTTTCCGGCGCTGATGGCATGGCGATCTTGTCGCGCTATCCGGTGATCACGGATCAGGTTCAGGATTTTTCGGCCCTGCTGTGGCAGGATTTCCCGAACGCCTTACTGCCGCAAATCAACAGCGAACCTTTTCCCAGTGCCGAGGCCCAAGCCGCCCAGCGCCTGTCGACCACAGGCCATTGGATCGTGCCGGTTGATGCGCCGGGCGGGGTGATCCACGTCATGGCCTTTCACGCAAGCCCGCCGGTTTTTGACGGTCCAGAGGATCGCAACGGCAAACGCAATCACGACGAACTGATGCTGTGAGTGCAGGTTCTGGACGGGCAGCTTGGCACGCTGAACGGTGATTTTGTGATCGCGGGCGACGCCAATCTGGACCCTGTCGACGGCGAAGGCATTAAACGCGCGATCCGCACGCTGCTGGATCATCCGCGCCTACAAGACCCGACGCCGAACAACCCCGATACCGTTGACTGGACCGATCCTGTCCCCGGCGATCTGCGGGTGGATTACGTGCTGCCCGGTGCTGATCTGAAAATAACCGACAGCGGCGTCTATTGGCCCTCGGGTGGCGACGCGCTGGAAACGGTCAAGACGGCCTCGCGCCATCGTCTGGTTTGGGTCGATATCGCGCGCTAATCTTGACCACGCCCACCCTACAGGCTAGGCCCCGTTCAACCCTATTTTCAACGGAGCCAACACCATGTCCAACCCTTCATTGCTTATCCTCGCCGGCGACGGCATCGGCCCAGAGGTCATGGACCAAGTCAAACGCATCATCACGTGGTACGGCGACAAGCGTGATTTGCACATCGACGTGTCAGAAGACCTCGTTGGCGGCGCTGCCTACGACGCGCACGGCACGCCGTTGCACGACGACACGATGGCGCGCGCCCAAGAGGTAGACGCGGTTTTGCTCGGTGCTGTTGGCGGCCCGAAATACGACGATCTGGATTTCTCGGTCAAACCGGAACGCGGCCTGCTGCGTCTGCGCAAAGAGATGGATTTGTTCGCGAACTTGCGCCCTGCCCAATGCTTTGACGCGCTGGCTGATTTCTCGTCGCTAAAGAAAGAATTGGTCGCGGGTCTGGATATTTTGATCGTGCGCGAACTGACGTCGGGCGTCTATTTTGGCGAACCACGCGGCATCCACATCGAGGACAACATGCGCGTCGGTGTGAACACCCAGCGCTACACTGAGGCCGAGATTGAACGCGGCGCACGGGCTGCCTTTGAAATGGCGATGAAGCGCGACAAGAAATTGTGCTCGATGGAAAAAGCCAACGTCATGGAAAGCGGCATTTTGTGGCGCGATGTTGTGACCGAAGTGCACGCGGATTACCCCGAGGTCGAACTGTCGCACATGTACGCCGACAACGGCGCGATGCAATTGGTGCGCGCGCCAAAACAGTTCGACGTGATCTACACCGACAACCTGTTCGGCGATATTCTGTCCGATTGCGCAGCGATGTTGACCGGATCATTGGGCATGTTGCCATCCGCGTCCTTGGGCGTTCCGATGGCCAATGGTCGCCCAAAGGCGATGTACGAACCCGTACACGGATCGGCCCCTGACATCACCGGTCAAGGCAAGGCAAACCCGATCGCCTGCACCCTTAGCTTTGCGATGGCCCTGCGCTATTCCTACGACCAAGGCGACGAGGCCACGCGCCTCGAAGACGCCATCGAAAAAGTGCTCGCCGACGGTGTGCGCACGGCGGATTTGATGGGCCCTGACGGCGGCACGCCAGTGTCCACATCTGAAATGGGCGACGCGATTCTAGCCGCGCTCGACGCCAGCTTATAATTCCACCCGTTAAGGTTTGGTAAGCGGTTAACCCCTAGTGTGAGCGTCAGTAGAATTGGGGCTCACACATATGGCGCAGGCGTTTGACTGGCGAAACGATCCTATTGTTCAGATTGAACAGCAGGTGGAACATGTCGTGCCATTGTGCGCGATGTGGCTGACGGATTTGGCACTGGATTCAGCGGCGGATTATGCCGCTCTGCATGCCGAACTGATCACCCATCTTGAGCAAGCAGAAACCTGCTTTTACGATGCGGGCACAACGATGTTTGCGCCGATGAACGTGAAAACACCCAAAGAAATCGCAAGCCTGTGTGCCCGAACAGCGGGTGTTCTGGGCAAGTTTTCGCAGCAAGTTACGTCGCTAGGTGATCACCCTGAAAAGGCAGATGTTACGGCCCTGAACGCGCAGTTGCGGACAGAAATACGTCCGGCAATCCAGTCTGCTCTCAATGGTTTGCGCGCGACGTTTATCGGCGCGATTGTGCAGCGCCAGACACTGCAAAAGAAACAAGCAACACTTGCCATCAAACAAGTGCGCGAGATCAGCAAAAAGATCTTTTTCATCTCGATCAACGCGTCAGTCGAAGCCGCACGCGTCGGCGACGCTGGCAAAGGGTTTTCGATGATCAGTCAGGAAATCCGATCCCTGTCACAGACAGCCAAAGCCGCCGTTGACGATTTATCGAACGCCACGGACTAGATGTCGAAGAACACCGTTTCGTTGTCACCTTGAAGGCAGACATCAAAGCGGTAAACCACTTGGCCGTCCCGTTCTGATCGCTTGGCCAGTAGGGTCGCGCGCCGCTTCTCCCATTCGATCAAGTTGATCACGGGGTCTGCGGCGTTTGCTGCCACCTCATCCTCAAAATAGATGCGCGTGTTCAGGCCAACATTGATGCCGCGCGCGACAATCCACAGGTTGATGTGGGGGGCTTGGACGCTGCCGGATCGTCCGGCAACGGGACCCGGTTTGACCGTATCAAACGCCCATTCACCTGTGTCGAAATCTGTAATGACGCGGCCAAAACCGCGAAACCCGTCCTCAACGTCACCCGCGCTTTCAGGGTGCGCATAGACGCCTGCAGCGTTGGCTTGCCATGCCTCTAACAGCACGTCTTTGACAGGGGATCCGATGCCGTCAATCACGAGACCCTCAACGCGAATGCGTTCGCCAGCCGCGTTTGGCCCAGCGATATCACCGCCCAATTCTTGGTCGTAGATGTCAAAGCCTGCAGCCCCCGGCGCGAGGCCAATGTGCACAAATGGACCCGCTGTTTGGGATGGGGTTTCTTTCAAATAATCTGACATCAGTTCCCCTCCAGACGGTTTTCAAACAGGGTCGAGCGACGCCCACGCAGCACAATGTCGAACTTGTAGGCGATTGTATCCAGAGGGATCGTCGCGTTCATATCCAGTTTCGCCGTCAGTTGTTCGACGGTTGCGGGATCAGGCAAAGTCTTGACGATCGGGCATTTTGCAATCAGCGGATCGCCCTCAAAATAGAGCTGGGTGATCAAGCGTTGAGCAAAGGCGGTGCCAAAAACCGACAAGTGAATGTGCGCGGGGCGCCAGCTGTTCACCCAATTGCGCCAAGGGTAGGCACCGGGTTTAACCGTGCGGAAATAGTAATACCCGTCCGCGTCCGTGATCGTGCGTCCACAGCCGCCAAAGTTCGGATCAATCGGGGCCAGATACATGTCTTTCTTGTGCCGATAGCGACCGCCTGCATTCGCTTGCCACGCCTCGACCAGAGTGTCCGGAACGGGGCGCGCATTTTCGTCCAGAACGCGGCCGTGGATGATGATCCGCTCACCAATCGCGCTTTGCCCATCAGCGGCATAGTTGTGCAACATGTCCTTATCCAGCGGATCGATGTCGCCGTGCCCAAACCGCGGACCGGTGATTTCGCTAACCGTATTCTCAAGCGAAATCAGCGAGTATTTAGGCGATCGCGCTACACTGGTTTTGTAACCGGTGGTCAAAGCGGGCGGATGCCATTCGCGGTCACGCTGATAAAATTCTGCGGGGCTAAGCGTCATCTGATTGCTCCATCTCGGCGTAGGTTTGTTTGGCCAGTTTCAGCGCGTGATTGGCACGCGGCACACCTGCGTAAATCGCGACGTGTTGAAACGCTTCGAGCACGTCCTGTTTGCTGGCACCGGTGCGGGCGGTTGCGCGAATGTGCATCGGGATTTCATCAAAATTGCCAAGAGCAGCGAGCAACGCAAGGGTCAACATGGAACGTTCGCGCGTTCCGATCCCGTCGCTGGCCCAGACCGTGCCCCACGCACCTTCGGTGATCAGGGTTTGAAATTGCGCGTCAAAGTCGGACTTTTTGGCCTCTGCCGCATCCACATGCGCATCGCCCAAAACTGCGCGGCGCACCTTCATACCTTGGTCATAACGATCGGTCATTGTCGTCTCCTTTTGCCCGTCAGTAGGGCAACCCAACGTAGTTTTGCGCCAGTACTGCCTGCGCGTTCGCGTTGTCCTTTAGGAATGCAACTTCGGCTTGCTGCATTTTAAAGTCAAAGTCTGATTGTCCGGGAAAACGGTGCAACAGGCTGGTCATCCACCAGCTGAACCGCTCTGCTTTCCAGACGCGTGCGAGGGCTTTGGCCGAATACCCATCGATGCCCGCCTGATCGCCGTTGTCGTAGAATTGGATTAACGCTTGGGATAGATAATGCACGTCGCTGGCGGCTGTGTTCAACCCCTTGGCACCTGTTGGCGGCACGATATGCGCGGCGTCACCGCACAAGAACAACCGCCCCCATTTCATCGGCTCACTGACAAATGATCGCAAGGGCGCAATTGATTTTTCGATCGACGGGCCCGTGATCAGATTGTCTGCGTGCTCTTCTGGAATACGCCGTTTTAAGGCATCCCAGAATGCCGCGTCGCTCCAGTTTTCGACCTTATCGCTGAGGTCGCATTGCACGTAATACCGGCTGAGGTTCGCGTTGCGCATCGAACACAAAGCAAACCCGATATCGGAGCTGGCGTAGATCAATTCGTCGTGCACCGGTGGTGTTTTGGACAGGATACCGAGCCAGCCAAAGGGGTATACTTTTTCAAATTCGCGGCGCGTTTCGGCGGGAATTGTCTGGCGTGACACCCCGTGAAATCCATCGCAGCCCGCCACGTAATCGCAATCCAACCGCTGTTCAGATCCGTCGACGGTGTAGGTCACGTAAGGCGCGTCGGTGTCCGCATCATTGATCTGGACCCCTTCGACGTCAAAGACGATTTTGCCGTTCATCGCCTCGCGTGCGGTGTATAAATCGCGGGTCACTTCGGTCTGGCCATAGACCATCACGGTGGCGTCGACGTGGTCGCTGAAATTGATCCCGATCTGATCATCGCCGTAAGAAATCACCGTGCCGTGGTGGATGATGCCCTCTTTGTCCATCCGCTCTGCGACACCGGCCGCACGCATCTGATTGACCAAGCCGATCTCAAGAACGCCCGCCCGAATGCGACCCAAAACATAGTCCTTGGTCTTGCGTTCCAACACGACCGTATCAATGCCTTGCAGGTGCAAAAGCTGGCTCAGAAGCAAGCCGGATGGCCCGCCGCCGATAATCGCGACCTGTGTTTTCATGTGGATCTCCCCTTGGGGGCAAGGTGCGTTATCGGACAAGGGAAGTAAATCAACACTTAGAGGCTCGCGATGCGGATAAGGCAGCGGCGTAAAACGTCTGCTTCTTCGGGTGTGAAATCCGCGACCATTTTGCGATCAAACCTCTGTGCCGCTTGCGACAGATCCGCATAGGCAAGCTGCCCCGCACGGGTCAGCCCCAGCGTTTCGTGGCGGCGGTCTTTTTCCTGCTGCTCACGCGTTAAAAACCGCTTGTCCTGCAGGGCAGCGACGGCGCGACTGACCTTGGTTTTATGCAATCGCGCACGGTCGCAGATTTCCTTGGCCGTCATGCTACCGTAACGCCCAAGGTGAAACAGCACCCGCCATTCGGTCCGCAGCATTCCGTATTTGGTTTTGTAAAAATACTGGAATTCAACGCTGGTTTGCTCGGCCGCTTGCGCAAGCAGATAGGGCAAAAAGTCTTTGAGATCGAAAGATTCAGATTTGGACATTCGTTCTGTGTAAGGCTTGTTAGTTACAAAAACAACTAATATATGAGAGCTTGAGTTTTGAAAGGACACGCCATGACCAAGGATGCCGCCCCTCACCAGATGCAAAGTGCTGCGACCCCCGTTGGCACACACGCAGGCTACATGCCCGGTTTTGACAATGATTTTGAAACCGAAGCGTTACCGGGTGCCCTGCCCCAAGGCATGAATTCACCGCAAAAAGTGAACTACGGTTTGTACGGCGAACAGCTGTCTGGCACGGCCTTCACCGCCCCAAGCCATCAAAACGAGCGCACGTGGTGCTACCGAATTCGCCCATCGGTCAAACACACGCACCGCTTTGCCAAGATCGATTTGCCGTACTGGAAATCAGCGCCACACGTCGATCCTGACGTCGTTTCGCTTGGACAATACCGGTGGGATCCAGTGCCCCACGGCGCGGAAAAACTGACGTGGCTAACGGGCATGCGCACGATGACAACGGCCGGTGACGTGAACACCCAAGTCGGCATGGCGAGCCACATTTATCTGGTCACCCAATCGATGGTGGATGAGTATTTTTACTCAGCTGATTCTGAACTGTTGGTGGTGCCCCAAGAAGGCCGCCTGCGCTTTTTCACAGAACTAGGCGTGATTGATCTGGAACCCCAAGAAATCGCGATCCTGCCGCGCGGGCTGGTTTACCGCGTCGAGGTTCTAGAAGGTCCCTGTCGCGGGTTTGTCTGCGAAAACTACGGTCAAAAATTCGAATTGCCCGG
Organism: Ascidiaceihabitans sp.; assembly: GCA_029251465.1. Classification (GTDB taxonomy): domain Bacteria; phylum Pseudomonadota; class Alphaproteobacteria; order Rhodobacterales; family Rhodobacteraceae; genus Ascidiaceihabitans. The sequence goes on along the minus strand of JAQXDI010000037.1, from coordinate 13,540 downwards.
ACGTGGCCCGATCGGCGCAAACTGCATGGCAAACCGCCGTGATTTCAAAACGCCAGTGGCAGCGTATGAGGATCGCGAAGTGCCCTCGATCGTGACTGTCAAATGGGCCGGCCAGTTCCATGAAACCAAGATCGGGCAATCGCCGCTGGACGTGGTCGCGTGGCACGGCAACTACGCGCCGGTGAAATACGATTTGCGTACATACTGCCCAGTCGGGTCGATCCTGTTTGACCACCCCGATCCGTCGATTTTTACTGTGCTCACGGCTGCATCCGGGGTCGAGGGCACCGCAAACATCGATTTCGTGCTGTTCCGCGAACGCTGGATGGTGGCTGAAGATACGTTCCGCCCGCCGTGGTACCACAAGAATGTGATGTCCGAATTGATGGGCAACATCTTTGGTATTTACGACGCCAAACCAAAGGGATTCATCCCCGGCGGCATGAGCCTGCACAACATGATGCTGCCCCACGGACCGGATAAAAACGCGTTCGAGGGCGCGTCGAATGCGGACCTTGTGGCCGAGAAACTGGACAACACGATGTCCTTCATGTTCGAGACCCGATTTCCCCAACACTTGACAGCCTTTGCCGCAAATGAGGCCCCGTTGCAGGACGATTACATCGATTGCTGGACCTCGCTTGAAAAGAAATTCGACGGGACACCCGGCAAGAAATAACCGATGGTGGATCGAGATCCACCTTACTCGCATCATAATTTAGGACACCACATGCCACTGATGAAAAGCTGGGTCACCTCAGCAAATTCCGACACGACGCCCTTTCCGCTGAACAACCTGCCGTACGGCGTGTTTTCGATTGGTGATTCCGATCCTCGTTGTGGTGTTGCGATTGGTGATATGATCCTTGATATGGCCGCTGTCGAAGAGGCCGGATTGATTGGCATCGACGAGGACGACGCGTTCGATTTGCCGTTCTGGAATGACGTGATGGAGCTGGGACCAGACGTTTGGGCGACCCTGCGCGCGCGCCTGACAGAGCTGCTCGCTGAGGGATCCGCGGATCAAGCCTTAGTCGAACCGCACCTGGTGAAGCTGGCTGACGTTCAATTGCACATGCCCTTGTTGGTGTCCGAATACACCGACTTTTACGCAGGCCGTCAGCATGCGGCAAACATGGGTGCGATCCTGCGCGGGTCACCTGATTTGCCGGCCAACTGGCTGCACATTCCGATTGGTTACAACGGGCGCGCGTCGTCGGTTGTTGTCTCCGGCACGGACCTGCATCGCCCGAATGGGCAGACCAAAGCGCCAGACGCAAAGATGCCTAGTTTTGGCCCGACCAAACGCTTGGATATCGAACTGGAAATGGGCGCAATCGTCGGCACACCGTCCAAGCTCGGTCAGCCAATTACCGTCGATGAAGCCGACAAAATGATCTTTGGCTACGTGCTGCTGAACGACTGGTCGGCACGCGACATTCAAGGGTGGGAATACCAACCGCTCGGCCCATTCCAAGGCAAAGCATTCGGCACGTCTATCTCGCCTTGGATCGTGACCGCCGCCGCACTGGAACCATTCCGCGCGCCGACACCAGCACGTGAAAAGGAACTGCTGCCCTACCTCAACGGCACCGTTGACGGTCTGTACGACATCGAACTTGAGGTGCTGATGCAGCCAAACGGTGCCGATCGCGCCACCGCACTGACCAAAACCAACTACAACCGGATGTATTATTCTGCCGCTGAACAACTGTGCCACCACGCTATCGGCGGCTGTGCGATGAACGCAGGCGATTTGCTAGGCTCAGGCACGATCTCTGGCCCCGATAAATCCGAATACGGATCCCTGGTGGAAGTCAGCTGGGCCGGCCGCGAACCCTTCACGCTGGACACAGGCGAGACACGCACCTTCATCGAGGACGGCGACACCCTCACCCTGCGCGGCGCGGCAATTGGCGACGGTTACCAAATCGGCTTTGGCGATTGCACAGGCACAATCCTCCCGGCAGTCAAACATCCCTAATTTGTTCTGATCAAAAATACTCCCCCCGGAGGGTCCAACCCGACCTCCGTGCACAAAGGAAACCAAAATGGCTAAAGCATTCGCATCCCAAGGCGACTTGACTGAAAAGAAAATCACTTTTGACGAAATCGGCAAAGACCTGTGGGCGTTCACCGCCGAAGGTGACCCGAACTCTGGCGTCATCATCGGTGACGAAAGCGTTATGATCGTCGAGGCACAGGCAACGCCACGCCTCGCCAACAAGGTCATCGAAAAGGTGCGTTCGATCACCGACAAACCAATCAGCCACGTGGTCCTGACCCACTATCACGCCGTCCGCGTTTTGGGTGCATCCGCCTACGGGGCTGAGCAAATCATCATGGGCGAAACCGCCCGCGGAATGGTGATGGAGCGCGGCCAAGAAGACTGGGACAGCGAATTCCAACGCTTTCCCCGCCTGTTCGAAGGCTACGAATCCATCCCCGGCCTGACCTACCCGACCCAAACATTTAACGATGCCATGACCGTCTATCTGGGCAACCGCCGCATCGATTTAATGCACGTCGGACGCGCGCACACCGCAGGCGACATTGTCATCCACGTGCCAGACGAAAACGTCATGTTCACGGGCGACATCGTCGAAGACCACTCCGCCTGCTACTGCGGCGACGGGTACTTCAACGAATGGGGCCACACGCTGGACAACATCGCGTCCTTTGACGTGGACGCAATTGCGCCCGGTCGCGGCGACGCGCTGGTTGGCAAAGACGCGGTCGAACGCGCCATCGAATCCACCCGCGATTTCGTCGATTCAACCTACGCGCCAGCAGCCCGCGTCGCCGCCCGCAACGGATCGCTGAAAGACGCATGGGACGCCGTGCGCGAAAGCTGTGATCCAAAATTCAAGGACTACGCGATCTACGAACATTGCCTACCGTTCAACGTATCGCGCGCCTACGATGAGGCCCGCGGCATCGACCACCCACGCATCTGGACAGACAAACGCGATCTGGAAATGTGGGCAGAATTGCAGGGGTAACGCCACGCAAAAAGGGAGGCCGACATGGTCGCAGTACGCTACGAAACCACATTCAAGCTTTACCCTTACGAAAAGGTCGCGGCGCAGGATTTACCCCCTGCCCGCCACCCCGTTGTGATCGCTGGTGGGGGGCCAGTTGGCCTCGCGCTCGCGCTTGATCTGGGTCAAAAAGGCACGCCAGTTCTGGTGCTCGATGACCACGATGGTGCGGGCCAAGGCAGTCGCGCGATCTGTTTCGCCAAGCGCACGCTCGATGTCGCCAACCGTCTTGGGGCCAGTGGTCCGATGGTCGAAAAAGGCGTCGTTTGGAACGTCGGAAAAGTCTTTCACGGCGATGGCAAATTGTTCGATTTCAACCTCAGCCCCGAAGACGGCCACCGCAATCCGGCCTTCATCAACCTGCAACAACCCTATTTTGAACGCTACCTTGTGGATGCAATTCGCGTCGCTCAAGCAGACGGCGTACCCATCGAATTGCGCGGCCGCAATCAGGTGTCTGGCCTGACTGTTCACGACACCTATTCGACGCTGGACGTCGACACACCCGACGGCATTTACCAGATTGAAGCCGACTATTTGATCGCCTGTGACGGGGCCAGATCACCGCTGCGCGACATGATGGGCCTGTCGTTTGACGGCCGCGTGTTCGAGGATAATTTCCTAATCGCCGACGTCAAAATGAAAGCCGATTTCCCGACAGAACGCTGGTTCTGGTTTGAACCACCGTTCGAGGGTGCCGGCCAATCCGCCTTGTTGCACAAGCAACCCGACGACATTTGGCGCATCGATTTCCAGTTAGGCTGGGACATCGACCGCGAAAAAGAACTGGACCCAGAGCGAATCCGCACCCGTGTCGACGCCATGCTGTCCAGCCAATCGGGCAGCATTCCCGACTACGAACTTGAATGGACGTCGATCTACACATTCCAGTGTCGGCGCATGAAAACCTTTCGCCATGGACCAGTGTTGTTCGCCGGTGACAGCGCCCATCAAGTGTCGCCGTTCGGTGCACGTGGCGCCAACTCAGGCGTCCAAGACGCAGACAATTTGGGCTGGAAACTAGATTTGGTTCTAAAGGGTATCGCCCCCGAAACCTTGCTGGATTCCTACGCGACTGAGCGTGAACATGGTGCCGACGAAAACATTCTGAATTCATCCCGTGCCACCGATTTCATGACGCCAAAAACAGAGGTCAGCCGCACGTTCCGTGACGCCGTTTTGACGTTGGCCAGCAAGCATCCGTTTGCGCGCCCCTTGGTCAACTCTGGCCGATTGTCGGTGCCTTGCAGCTATGATGGGTTCGCGTTGTTTGGCGAGGATGCATTGAACGGTCCGCCCATTTCACGCCCCAGCGCGCCCTGCGTTGATGCGTCTTATCAGGACGGATTTCTGCTGGATCACCTTGGCGGGCAGTTCACGATTTTGGCCTTTGGCGGGCCCGCGCCAGCATCGGTTTCAGCCGAAGGCGTCGGTACAAAGATCGTCCACGTCACTGAACCAAATGAACAAATGCGTGCGCGCTATTTGGGTGATGCACCGCAGGCAATTTACCTGATCCGCCCCGATCAACATGTCGTTGCCCGTTGGCCAAATTATGACGCGGACGCGATCAAAACTGCGATCAAAACCGCAATTGGAAAGGGTGCCTGATGCCGTTGAACCTTGATCCGAACATCACCAACCCTGACGAATTTTATGATGAATTGATCCGCGCCCACGAAGGGTTAACCAAGGACCAAAGCGACGCTTACAACGCCCGTTTGATCCTTGTCTTGTGCAACGAAATCGGTGATCGCGACGTGCTGCGCGCCGCATTGGAGGCCGCGAAATGAGCGAAACTATTCTTTGGGATTACCCGAAATCATCTGCCAGTTACCGCGTGCGCATTGCGCTCAATCTGGCGGGTATCGACTACCGGATCGAGACTGTGAACCTGCTAGAAAAAGCGCATCGTTCTAACGCGCATCTGGCGCGCAATCCGCAGGGTCTAGTGCCCGTGCTGGACATTGACGGGCATCGGTTCACGCAGTCTTTGGCGATTCTAGAGTACCTCGATACCACCCGCGAAATGGGGTTGCTGCCCGCCGATCCTGCGAGCCGCGCCAAGGTTCAAGCCGCCGCGCACGCCATCGCGGTCGACCTGCATCCGGTCTGCAATTTGTCTGTTGTCGGGCACGCGACAGGCGGCCAAGACCCTGCGCGCACCGACTGGATGCGTCACTTTATCCGCCCCGGCTTGCAAGCGTTTGAAGCGCTTATCGCAGAGCATGACGATGCCCCGTTTGCGTGCGGACACACACCCGGTTTGGCCGATATTTGCCTGATGCCGCAGCTGTACAATGCCACCCGTTGGGGTGCGGATTATTCCGATTTGCCGCGCATCAATGCCGTTCAAACAGCCTGTGCCAAACTGGACGCGTTCAAGGCGGCCTACCCCGCCGACTAAAGGTCGACTTCGATCACGCCGCCTTTTGTTGCGGCCCGCGATTGGCATAAGATCACCGCGTCAGCGCGCTGCGCTTTGGACAGCACGAAATCGCGGTGTTCCACATCGCCTGACACCAAGCCGCATTTGCACACGCCGCAAATCCCGTCAGAGCATTTCACGTCGATCTTGATCCCGTGTTCACTCAGCACATCGGTTGCGGATTTGTCGGCAGGCACGTGCAGCGTTTGACCGGATTTCGCCAGCTTTAGCGTAAAGTCATGGTTCACGTAGTCGGGCACCTCAGGCACCGAGAAATATTCAAGGTGCCGCGCGTCTTCGGTCACACCAGCAGCCTCGGCTGCGTCCATCACCGACGACATGTAGCGATCAGCGCCGCAGGTGTAGACGTGCCAGTCAGGCGTCGCTTTGGCCATGATCTGATCGAGTGCTGCGCGCGTGTCCTCATCAGTGATGTGCAAGTGAACCTTGTCGACCCAAGGCATCGCGGCAAGGTCGTTAAGGTAGCCCATGCTCGCCCGTGACCGTCCGGAATAGTGCAGGGCAAAATCACGACCGGCTTTGTGCAATTCATGCGCCATGGCGATCATCGGCGTGATCCCGATGCCACCCCCCATCAGCAGTGAAAACGACGCATCTGCGTCCAGTGGAAAGTGGTTGATGGGCTTCGAGATGAAGACCTTGCGGCATTCGTTGAAGATACGATGCAGCAACTTGGACCCACCACGCCCTTCGTCCTCTAGCAGCACACCGATCTGATATTTTGAACGATCCGCAGGGTCACCAGACATCGAGTACTGGCGCAAAAATTCCGGCGCGACGACGATGTCCAGATGCGCGCCAGCTTGCCATTCCGGCAACTCGCCTCCGCCAACGGGGCGGAATTCGTACTTTGTCAGACCGGTTCCCATGTCTTCGGCCAGCGTGATTTCAACGTGGATCACCGGGCTGTCCGTGTCGCCCGTGTACTTGTGTTCAGCGTCGCCCAAATTGCCGTTCGCGAGGCGAATTTTGTATTCCTCGGCAGTGATCATCGCTTGGTACGCTTCGATCCCCGCCTCGCGGTCCATCGGGTCAGGATAGGGGTAGGGATGCGGGGCCAAGGGGGCCGGATAAACGGCGAGCGTCTGATCCTCGTAACGCAATTTCAGATCGGTTTGCAGCGATCGGGCATTCACGGCGCGTTTGGTCGGACGGTACCCGCCGTCGTCTTCGATTTCCAAATCCCACCACCACTTTTTGACGGGGTTCAGCGACCCGTTTCCGACTGCGTCATCCAGCTTTGCCAGCACGGGGGCCGCTTTGGGAAAGTTCATCGCTGCCCAGCGAAATGGCTTTTCCTTGAATATCCCCTCAAGGTTCCACGGGCAGGTTTTCATACACCGCCCGCACATCGCGCCGCCGGGTGTGGTGATGCGGTACGTCGCGCATTTCTGGCTGTCGGATTTCCAGATCTCGTAGCCGTTGAACATCAGTTTCGGACCTGCGGTGATCGCCCCTGAGGGACATTCGCGCGCGCATTTGTTGCAGGATTCACAAAAGCTTTGCAGCCCGAAATCGATAGGCTTGTCGTGCGTCATAGGCAAGTCTGTGGTGACCGCACCAGATTTCAAACGAGGGCCCAGATAGGGGTTCAAAATGACCTCGCCGATGCGAGACACTTCGCCCAATCCACTGAGCAGTAACAGCGGCGGTTGCAGCACTTCGCCGTCCATGACGGTGTGCGCTTTGGCCTTGTACCCGAGGTTGCGGATTTGCTTGGCGATGACACCACCGACCAACGAAAACCGCAAATAGGCGCGCATGGATTGGGCGACGGCGATCCAGTCATCGCCTGACGATCCTTCCATCGTTTCATAGCCTTGATCGATGATCAGCGAGATCGCTTGATCGTGCGGCGGATCAATCGGCGTACCGGTCGCATCGTGGCTGTACCACGTCCAATCAGGGCAGCGCGAAATGCCAACCGCGTCGGCCCCAAGAAAATAACTGGTGGCTTTGATCAACTCTGCGGCGTCTTGCGGATCCAGTTTCGTTTGCGTTGTTGCGGCCTCTCCGTCTTGTAACAAAACGAAGGCCCCCAAGGCGCGGCGTTGCGCAGATGAAGGCGCTGCTTTGCGCACGTAATGCCCGCCTTTCGCCCCGTCTTGCAGCGTCTTGCCCATATCGCCAAACTGTGCGCGCGCGAACAAATCGGCGCGCTTTGGAACACGGGCCACGCGCGCCTCGTCGATGTAGGTTGTCGGGTCATCCACGCGCGTGAGTTTCTCAAACGGATGCGCCCCGTCAACGAAGCGACGCTTGGCAAACGGGACCACGTTAAAGGCATTTTTGGCAAACCCTTTACCCAGTTTCCACGCAAGGCCATGGGCGGATTTAGGTTGTTCTTTGAGTGGAACCAATGGCTGGTCCACAGCCATCACAAAGGTTGTTGTCACCGCAGCAATTCCGAAACGCGTGCCGATATAGGGGTGCACCAATTCGCCGTTTTCGACAGTCGCGAGGCCCGCAGCAACCGCAAGCTGTCCCACATCCACATCAGACGTAGACCCGGTATGCCCACGTGAATCGTAGCCCAACAGCCGCAAATAATTCGCCAGAACAATTGCCGCCTCGGACGCCATCAGACATGCACGATGGGCCTGCGCATCTTTGATCCAACCACACCCGGTTTCGTCCATTTCCGGATCACGCGGGTTTTCGTACAACAAGACCAACGCGTGCGTGTGACCGTCGATTGTGGTGGCCGGAGCCTCCATCGATTCCTTCAGATCGGCCATGATCAGATCAATGCCAGAGGCCAGTGTTTTGGTCTGGCGCGTTTTTAGATCATGGGCGAGACGATCAATGTCAGGGTTCACAAATGGCCTGTCCAAAACAGACTGCGTGGGCAGTTCGCAAATGCCAACCACGGCCGCATCCAAAAAATGTGCAAAGCCTTTCAGATGGTTGGCCCGCTCTTGCGGATCGCTTGGCGTTTCAGCCAATGCTTTGTTGACCATTCCATCGCGGATCGCATCCAGCATCGCTTGGTGTTCGCGCATCGCATTAACGATGGATTGCGGCGCATCCGGTCGTTCAAACAACAATTGCTGCATGGGCGGAACGCTGGATAAATCGGGCAAATCTGCCCGCCGCGCCAGCAATTCACAAGGGTATCCGCCCAGATGTACGGGGCGGTCTTTGTCGGTAAAAAGGCGAAATGTCATGGCCTGACTATTCACCAAACCGCAGGGGGCGGCAACCTAATCAAACGCGATGTTGACTGATCCGAAGTTTCCGAAATCGGCATTGATCTTTGTGCCGGACGGGCATTCGACGGGGCGGATAAAACTGCCGGACAAGATCACCTGCCCTGCTTCGATTTTCTGGCCGTATTGCGACATGCGGCGGGCCAGCCAAACGACGCTTTCGACCGGGTCGTTCAAGACGCCTGCGCCAAGGCCGGTTTCTTCGACCTCATTATTGCGCAAGGCTATCGCGCCGATCCAGCGCAAATCGAAGGCATCGACCGCGTGACGTTCAACGCCCATCACGATGCCAGCGTTTGCCGCATTGTCGCTGATCGTGTCGCAGACGTTTCGGGTTTTTCCAGTCTTAGGATCAGCGCGCAAAATGCGGGTGTCGAGGATTTCAATCGACGGCGACACGTAGTCGGTTGCGGCGATCACATCGGCACGGGTGACGTTTTCACCACCAAGGGATGACTTCATCACAAACGCAATTTCCGCCTCGATCCGAGGTTGGATAAACCGGCCTTTAGGCACCGTCGCGCCGGTTTGAAACAGCATGTCATCGAACAGAATTCCGCTGTCGGGAATGTCGATGTTCAGCGCGTATTGCATCGCTTTTGACGTCAGACCGATCTTCCAGCCGATCATCTTTTGACCAGTGTTTAGCTTGGCCGTGTAGATTGCGTTTTGCACGGCATAGGCGTCGTCCATCGTGATGTCAGGATGACGCACAGACAGCAGTCCGATTTGCTGACCCGACTGCTCGGCGTTTAACAAATCAGCGGCGGCTTGGGCGTGATCGGCGGGCGTCATGCCTCGTCCTCCACTCCGTTGCGTAGGATGCCGATGCCGTTGACTTCGACCTCGACCACGTCGCCGGGTTTCAGATAACGCGGCGGATCAAAGCGCGCACCAGCGCCCGTGGGCGTGCCTGTCACGATAATATCGCCCGCCTTTAGCGTCATGAAAGTCGAGATATAGGCGATCTCTTCGCGGATCGGGAACATCATGCGCGACAGGGTATCGTCTTGGCGGACCTCGCCATTCACGCGGGTGATAATGCGGGCATCATCCAACTGCGACGCCTCTTTGAACGGCACAATCCACGGACCTATCGCCGCTGATTTGTCCCAGTTCTTTCCCTGCGTGACGTTGAATTTTGCATGGCGGACCCAGTCGCGAATGGTGCCTTCGTTGCAAATCGTGATGGCCGCGATGTGGCCATAAGCATCGACCGCTTGGATGCGGCGCCCCGCTTTGCCGATCACAATTGCAACCTCGCCCTCATAGTCCAGCGTGTGGTTTTCTGGCGGGCGGATCAGGGGCTGGCCGTGGCCTGTAAATCCGCTGGCAAAACGCGGAAACAGCGACATGTGTTTGGGCGCGTCAGAGCCATCTTTGTACTCTGCATTCCGGTCCGGAAAGTTCACGCCAACACACAAAATGCGGTCTGTATTGGGCAATGGCATTTCATAGGTGACATTGGTGTGAGTGATCTCACGACCCTGTGCAGCAGTCTCTAACTGCCCCAAACCACCCGCAACAATCACGTCTCGCAATGTTGGCCACTGCGGAAAATCAGGCGACAAAGCGATCATGCCAACGTCGGTCGCGGCCCCGTAGAATGTCTGGCCATCAGCCGTGTAAGTCGCAAATTTCGCGGTCATGTTTTCGCTCCTTCAAGGGGCAATGATGGGGGATGCGGCAAGGGTCGATTCAATCGGATCAGATCCGACAAAATTGGTGCCGTGTTCAAACCAGCTTTTGGGCGCGGCAGCCCCCCACAATGTCTGGCGCTGCGGGTCTTTTAGATCCCATTTGATCGGTTCGTGATCGGGGTCCAGCGTCTGGTAATCCGAGCAGTAGATTTCAATCCGGTGCCCGTCCGGGTCAAGGATATACAGGAAGAACGCATTGGAAATTCCATGGCGCCCAGGGCCACGTTCGATGTTTGAAACATACCCCGTGGTGGACATCAAATCGAGCAGATCAATGATGTTCAGCGGCGTCGGAACCCAGAACGCGATGTGGTGCATGCGTGGTCCGCGCCCGTTGGTAAACGCCATGTCATGAACGCCGCCTTTGCGGTGCATCCACGCGGCCCACAGGCGTTTGCTGTCCTCGTCTTCGGTGTATTCAGAGACGCGGAAACCAAAGTCATTGTAGAATTCCACAGACGCATCCACGTCAGGTGAGAAGCAGTTAAAGTGGTCGATCCGCAGCGGTTTGACGCCGCGATAAAGGGCAAATTTCTGGTGAATAGGCTCTAGTCGGTCCATCTTGTGATAAAATTCAAGCGGAATGCCGATGTTGTCCGTCGTCCGCAAAGTCCGCCCCTGGAACGGGCGATCAACCCACGAAGTCGGGCGGCCTTTGGCCTTGAAAAAGATCTCCGCCTTGTCCAAATCCTCCTCGTCGTAGGTCTTGAAACCCATGACCTCGACCGTACCGGGTTTGTCGGATTTTTGCAGGATCACACAGTGATGCCCGCGTTCTTCCATGGCGCGCAGATAGACGTGCGTGTCGGATTCATCGGTGACTTGCAGGCCGAGAATTTCGGTATAGAACTTTTTGGATTCCACCAGATCTGAAACATTCAAACACGCGTGGCTCAGGCGAATGACGTTAAAGTCAGGGTACAAATTGGGGCTGGGTACGGGCATGTTTTTCTCCTAATCCAAAGCGCCGAGGCGGGTGATTTTGTGTTGTCCGGTGGCAAAGCCGATGTGTTTTTGCTCCATGTAGAACTCAAAACTCCAGTCGCCGCCATCGCGCCCGATACCGCTGGATTTCACGCCGCCAAACGGTGTTGGCAAGTGGCGAACGTTTTCGGAATTCACCCAGATCATGCCAGCCTCTAGCTGGTCAGTAAAGCGCAGCGCGCGGGTCAAATCGTTGGTCCAGACATAGCCCGTCAGCCCGTATTCGGTGTCGTTGGCGATGGCGAGCGCCTCTGCCTCGCTGGTGAAAGGAATGGAGGTTAGGGCCGGTCCAAAGATTTCCTCGCGTGCGATGCGCATGTCATTGTTAGCATCTGTGAACAGGGTTGGGCGTACAAAGTACCCGTCGTTCCCGACGGTCACGCCACCGGCGGCAACTGTCGCGCCGTCTGCTTTGGCAATGTCGAAATACGAGGTAACTTTGGCAAAATGTTCGTCGCTGATCAGCGGCCCTATTTCGGTGGCAGGATCCAGCGGGTGGCCAACGTTAATATTGTTGACGCGAGCGACAAGTTTGGCTTCGAATTCTTCGCGGATCGTATCCTGGATCAGCATGCGTGATGACGATGTGCAGCGTTCGCCGTTGATCGAGTAAATCATGAAAATCACGGCATCTAGCGCGCGGTCCAGATCGGCGTCATCAAACACCACCACGGGGTTTTTGCCGCCCAGTTCCAGATGCATCCGCTTCAGCGTGTCTGCCCCTTGTTTCGTGATCATCGATCCCGTGCGGCTTTCGCCAACAAAGGCAATCGCGCGGATCGACGGATGTTCGGTCAACGCTTTGCCCGCCTCTTCGCCGTAGCCGTTGACGGTGTTTAAAACGCCTGGCGGCAAGCCCGCCTCCTCGGCGATTTCGACCAACAAGCGTGCGGTCAAAGGTGACGCTTCGGCCGGTTTGTGAACGACGGTGCAGCCCGCGGCCAAGGCCGGTGCGATCTTCCAGGTGGACAACATGAACGGCGTGTTCCACGGGGTAATCACGCCCACAGGCCCGATAGGTTTACGCGTTGTGACGTTCATCAAAGTTGCGGATGGCAAGCTTTGGCCATCACGTGCAGATGTCACTTGGTCGGCGAAATAGCGAAAATTTTCGGCGCCACGCAGGGCCGCTTTGGACATGAAACGCCATGCTTGGCCGGTGTCCCAACATTCGCACAGGGCGATTTCTGTCGCGCGCGCTTCGATGCCTTCGGCGACGCGGATCAGAATTTTCTTGCGCTCTAGTGCGGGCATGCCCCGCCACGCAGGAAACGCATCGCGCGCGGCCTTGGCTGCCGCGTCAATATCATCAGCCGTGCCGCGCGCGACGGTGCAAATCACGCTTTTGTCGACCGGGGAAATCGTCGTGAATGGCACACCCGATCCCGCATGGTCCCGCCCACCAATTCGATTTTGGATACCCGAACTTTGAAAACGCGCAAGATGGCCTTGCAGCTTTTCGATGTTCTCAGCCAATGCAGTCATGCGCAATCTCCTCAGGGCAACGGGGCCGCTTGCGCGGTCCTTCACTCAAAAGTAATTAACATAACAAGTATTTGTCAAGGTTGCAGTTCAATGCGGCTTGATCGCCTCAGCGCAATCGTTGCTGCATCAAGGCCATGGCGCTGGCGAATAGATCCGGGTTCTCTTCGGCACGGGCAGACAATTGCGCCCCCTCTAACAGGGACAATGCGGCGGCGGCTTCGGCCATCGGATCGCGCACATCCAAAATGCTGCCGTCAGACAAACCCGTCGTGAAAACCGCGCTTAGCCAATCGACCAACATCGTGCGAAATGCGCCAATTTGTGCGATCACGTCTGTAGGCAAGCTTTCGCGACTGGTCGAAAAAGACACGCATAAACACAGGCTTTTGCCACCATCCAACGCCGTGCGGTATCGGTCGATCAATGCAGACAAACGCGCGGATGCCGTTGTTTCGGCAGCGTCAATGTCTGCGCAGGCCTGCTTAAATCCGGCGTGGTAGCGCTGCATAAGCGCGACTGACAACGCTGCTTTTGTCGGGAAATGGTGGTGAATGTGAGCCTCCCCCTTTGAAGTGGTCCGCCCCTATAGTTAGGAAAGCGGAGGACCAAGAATGGCTATTAAGAGACCCAAGCCCGAAGAGATTGTCGTGAAGTTACGGCAGGTTGAAGTTC
>JAQXDI010000036.1 GCA_029251465.1 Ascidiaceihabitans sp. | reverse complement strand
ACGCTGCATCTGCGCCTCAGTCAGCCAATACAAATTGCTCATCATATCCCCCTACAACTAGGGGTCGTGAATCATAACAACACGACAGGCTCAATCAGTTAATGGGTCCTGACCCTAGGAACGACAAAACGGCTTCGACATCAATGACTTCGCTGTCACCAACGGCCATCGCAGCCATCGCATCCATCGCTTCCATGTCGATCATCGTATTCAGCGTCGCCGTTGTAGCACCCTTGAACACGTGCTCGCCAAAGCGTTCATTGCGAATATCAATGTTGGTTTGCACCGATGTCAGGTCGATTTCGACAACCGTTGTGCCATCCGCACCCACCGTGCCGCTGATCTGCTCAAAGCTGTGGACCTCGCCAACGGTATCCTTTTTGACCGAGCCAAACGCCAGCTTAGAGCTGTCGGCGTTCAACGTCCAAGTACCCGTCGTGTGCCCGTCCGCCAACGCCATATGGCCGCTAACAGCGATAACCGCAGTCGCCAGAATTCGTGTAAATGTTCTGAGCATTCTTGCCCTCCCTAAAGTGAATTGGCCTGCCGGTAAGTCGACAGCTATCAAGGAAACACTTTAGGTCGAGATAATATTCACAATTTTAGTGAAAAGATTTGGGCGGCCCGGATCACAGCCGCCCAATTGGACTACATGTTCGGGAAATAGTCTTCGCAATCACCTTCACGGTACACGTCCGCTGTGCAGCAATGCAATCCGCCACCAAAGGCATAGGCACCGCGCAATTCGACCTCGATCACGTTCATGCCCAGCTTGTCCATTTGCTCGGCCTGATAGACTTCGGATTTTTCGACACAGACGGTTTTCGGATCCAAAACCAGCACGTTCATGCTGAGCCATGTTGACGAATAACACAGCGGCGGCGGCGAGTTGTGCGAGGGCTGCGCCGCATCCACAATCTCCCAACCATTGTCGTTAAACATCTTGCGCTGCTCTTCGGGCAAACGGCGCTGCGGGTTATTCAAAATCAAACCGGGGCGCAGCGGTGTGAACGTCGCATCAATGTGGATCGGGTACGGATCGCCTGGAAAATTAACCGTGTGAACGCGGTGATCAGGGAAATGGCGACGCAGCCATTCCACACCCTTTTGGTTCGTCGTAAAGCCGTGTTGCACCACCAAATCGCGACCAAACCGCAGAACGTCAGCCGCATCAAACAGCGGCTCTTCTTCGGTGGTGACAAAGAATTTCTCTTCGGCCCATTTCAGACGCTGCGCATCGCCGATCTTTTCGCTCAGATAATCCGGGTGATAATCCGCATCCGTTAGGCGCGGTTTGGGCGCCGCTTCATGGCGAAACTTGGGATCGTCGTTGAAGTATTCTTGCAGCAGCGGGCGATAGTTCAAATACTCAAACCAGCGGCAACGATACGACATCGTCGCTTCCAAAATCTCGGATCCGACTGTCAACAAGACGTCACGCGGCGGCATGCATCCAAACTGGCTTTCGGTTTTGAAATCAGGGGTTTGCGCAGGCAAGGAATGGTCAATGCTGGTCGGGCGATCCACACGCACATCGCGTTTGGCAAGCATGTCGGCAAAGTTGTCCAGCAGCTCGTTGGCGCGATCAATCGTCTCTTGCGGACGCCGCCCCCACTGGCCACGCATGTCACTGTCCTCAGGGACTTTGGCATCAAGCGCGGGCTCTTCTGGCGGAATGTGACAATCATCGGCGCGGCCCACGATCACGTGGCGCAACGGGTCCCATTCATTCCAGCTGTTTACGACTGTTTTTTCGGCGGGGTTGTAAGATTCTATGCTCATCCAAACTGCCTAGACAGGCGGTGCCCCGCTCGCAAGTCCCAGTTGGACCCATCTCTTGCCCAAAAACGACGCGCGCCGCTCCGGTTTGTCTTGATCAAAATACTCTCCCCAAAGGGGGCAATCATTCAAAACCCGCGAACGGAATGTAGCGCACAAGGTCACCTCGCCTCACGTCCAGCGCGCCATCGGGCAATTCAACCAGCCCTTCGGCCCAGCTTAGCCCCGAAATCCGCCCCGATCCTTCGGAGGCAAACACCTCGACCAAGCCGTCCCTGACGCGCGCACGCAAATATTCACGCCGCCCCGCTTTTTTGCGTTTCTCAAACCCTGCTGGCACCATGAACCCCTGCGGATCTGACCAACCTGCCCCCGCCAATTGCGCCATCGCCGGACGTGCAAAAACCAGCGTGCAAACATTCGCTGCAACCGGATTTCCCGGCAACCCGAACACCGGCGTGCCCTGCCACATTCCCAGCGCCAATGGGCGCCCCGGCTTGATCGCAATGCGCCACAACGCCATCGCACCCACCTCACTCAGCAAAGCCGACACGTGATCTTCATCACCCGCCGACGCACCACCGCTGGTCAAGATAACATCGGCGCAGCCCGCCGCATCATCCAACTTGGCCGCCAAGGCCGCGCGGTCATCGCCGACCCGCCCCATGTCGACGGGCATGTGCCCAAAGCGCTCGATCATCGCCAAAAGCATCGGTCGATTGGCGTCAAAAATCTGCCCCTCAAGGGCGGCATCACCCGCCTCGACCAGCTCGTCCCCCGTCGAAATCACAGCAACACGCAATGGCAAACGCACCGACAATTCCGCAACGCCAGTCGCCGCAAGCGAGGCCAAATCCGCAGATGTCACGCGACGTCCGGCCGCCAAAATCACTTGCCCGGCCTCGACGTCTTCGCCAGCTTTGCGCGTGTTCGCACCTGCCTTGACCGGTCCGTGAAACGCGATCTGTCCGTGTTCGACGCTGACGTCTTCTTGCAAGACCACGGTGTCGACCCCGTCCGGCAATGCGGCCCCCGTCAGCACCCGTATTGCGGCCCCTTGCGGCACTGCGCCACTTAGGCGCAGGCCCGCTGCTGCGCGATCGGTTTCAAGGGGCAAAACATGCACACCCTTGTCCCGCCCACCCGAAAATCCGTATCCATCCACCGCTGTGTTTGGCAACGGTGGGTTCGCGCGAACGGCCGTCACATCACGCGCCACAACGCGACCCAACGCATCCTGAACGCGGATGTTTTCCACACTTGTTACAGCTTGCAAACGCTCCTTCAGCAGCGCCAAGGCGTCCTCAACCGGTGTCCATTCCACACCTGCCGGCAATGCAAAACAATCGTTCGAAAGCGGCGGCGGCAAAGGCGCATCGCGCAGCAAATGTTCGCACCCCAAGCCCAAAATCCAGCCCTCAGCATTAGGGTCCACATCCAGCAAAGCGGTCAACTGCCCGGGTTCAAGCCCAGACAAATGCCGCGCGACTTCGCTCACTTGCCACGCATCTTTGATCCATCCGTCGGGGGCAGCACCCACGCTCAGCGATGGCCAAATTTCAACAAATGCAATTGGCGTATCCAGCGGTTGAAACGGCCAGACCGACACAGCGCCCGCGAACTCTCGACGCAGACGCGACAACACGGGCAAGCCCATCAGCGACTGTGATCCGACTGATCCCGCACCTGACAATTGCCAAAGAGTGAATGCGCCTTTTGCCTGATCTTCGGCCATGCGTTTTTCAGCCGGATGATCGCCATGTCGCGCCAAACCTTTGCGCGCCAAATCGGCGATATCGCGCTTTAGTCCGTTACCCCAAAACGGGCCAATTCCATCAAACTGCCGGTTCAATCCAGCTGCGACATCAAAGCGATTGTTGGCCTTTGGCCCGTCTTTGATCCGCGCCTCTAACCAGTCCCACAACGCCAGCGGATCACTGCGTCCGGTCACGGTTTCGCAAAAGCCGTCGGGGTAGCCGAATGGAAAATCAAAGCCTGCAAGCACGCGCCGTCCCGCTGCCATTTCGGCCTGCAACAGATCCTTGATCCAAGCCTCGGCAAGCTGCCGATTGCGCAGATACACAGGTTCGCACGCGGTGCCTGCGCGCGCTACGCAGCCCCAAATTGCATCGGCCTTTGGGCTGGCCCCACGGTCATTTCCGCCCGACCAATCGAGCATCACAAAGGTGTCAAAGCCGATCACAACCCGACCTGTTTTAGAATGAAATCAGCAACTGCGCCTGTGTCGTTTAAATCAAACACCGGGCGATCCAAATCCAGCGGCACGTCTGATGCGACTGCTTTGATCCTCTGATCATTCAACGCGATCAGGGGGTTCCCCGTCTCGGCCCGGTGTGCTTCGACTTTGGCGTGACTGTCGCGTTTGTAGCCCTCGATCAACACCAGATCGACGGGGGACAACTTGGTTAACAACTGCTCCAGCGTCGGTTCTTCGTCACCCCGCAATTCGTGCATCAACGCGAACCGGTTACGCGACGCGAGCAGCACCTCACTTGCCCCTGCGACACGGTGGCGATGGCTGTCTTTGCCCTCGTGATCCACGTCAAACGTGTGATGCGCATGTTTGACCGTCGACACTGTGAAGCCGCGCGATGTGATCTCGGTCACGAGCCGTTCCATCAGTCCGGTTTTGCCCGCATTTTTCCACCCGACGATCCCGAATACTCTCACAACATCGTCTCCGCTTTTGCCAAATCTTCGGGCGTGTTTACGTTGAAAAAGGCGGCCTCGTCAGGGAACATCGCCAAGCGGCCCTGATGTTGATCGCTCCACTGCACGACCTTGCGCACACCGCCCGTTAACGCCGCACGCAGATCATCACGCAAGGCCACCGGCCATAGGCCAAACGTCGGGTGGCGCACTTTGTTGCGATCAGGATGCGGCGTTGCGGCCAAGGCAAGCGGATGGGTCATACCGGTTGCGCCAGCTTGCAAAACAGACACCAAATCATCCGGAAAAAACGGCGTGTCTGCCGCGGCCGTCACGATCGCGTCAGCACCTAGTTCTGCCGCCCAATCGAGGCCCGCAAGCACGCCCGCCAAAGGCCCTGCAAACCCGTCGATACTATCTGCAATCACCGGCAAACCGTAACGCGCAAATCGATCTGCGTCCCCGTTTGCATTGAGCGCAAGCCCGGCAACCTGCGGACTTAACCGTGCGATCACATGGTCCAGCAACGTCGCCGACCCAAGCAGCAATGCCCCCTTGTCGCCGCCCCCCATACGCGTTGCGAGACCGCCCGCCAGAATGACGCCCAAAGGTTGCTTCATACTCACCCCTTACCGCCTTTACGCCCGGATTTGCGTGGCTCGTCTTTGACCATCGCAGGGTCCGCATCCCAGATCAGCCGTTCTTGGCCGCTGAGGCACATGAACCGTTGCCCACGCATCCGACCAATCAAAGTTAACCCGACTTGCTGCGCGATTTCGACGCCCCACGCCGTAAATCCAGAGCGCGATGCCAACACAGGTATCCCCATCATCGCAGTCTTGATCACCATTTCAGAGGTCAAACGCCCGGTTGTGTAGAGGATCTTATCCTCAGCCGAGGTGCCGGTTTGCAGCATCCAGCCAGCGATCTTGTCGACCGCATTGTGGCGCCCGACGTCCTCCATGTAGACCAGCGGCTGATCACCTTGGCACAGCACCGTGCCGTGGATTGCACCCGCCTCAAGATACAGGCTGGGCGTCGTGTTGATTTTGGCCGCCAAAGCATACAGGGATGACGTGCGCACGGGGGTCGCAGGCAAAACCAGCCCCTCTAGCCCCTCCATCATATCGCCAAAAACAGTGCCGACAGCACAGCCACTGGTGCGCGTTTTCTTCTTTAGCTTTTCCTCGTGATTGGTCTGCACCTTTGTGCGCACAACGACGGCTTCCAGCTCTTCATCGAAATCAACACCAGTGATCACATCTGCGTCCACCAGCATCCCCTGATTACGCAGGAACCCAAGCGCCAGATATTCTGGGTAGTCGCCAATTGTCATGGCGGTCACGATCTCTTGGGCGTTCAAAAAGATGGTTAACGGGCGCTCTTCGACCACCCAAATTTGCGTCTCGGCACCTGTGTGATCGGTTCCAACAACCACACGCGTCAGACCCGTGCGCGCAGGATCAGGCGCAATCAAATAACTGTCCGGTTTATCCATCGCCATCGTTTGCATCCCCCCCGCTTCGCCGCTAAGCCTAGAGACTAATCTAAGGGGTCGCCATGGCCATCACCACCACCAAATCCGCCTACTGGGCAGGCTTTCGCGACGGGGCACCGTTTATGTTGGTCGCAGGGCCATTTGCAGTGCTGTTTGGCGTGCTGGCAACCGAAGCCGGATTGAACCTGTTCGAGGTCATGAGCTTTTCTTTGGTGGTGATCGCAGGGGCCGCGCAATTCACCGCAATGCAGTTGATGCAAGAAAACGCGCCGACAGTGATTGTGTTGATTTCCGCGCTTGCAGTGAACCTGCGCGTGGCGATGTATTCGGCCGCGATCACACCGTATCTGGGGGCCGCACCTTTGTGGAAACGGGCGTTCATGGCCTATCTGTTGGTCGATCAAAGCTACGCGTTGTCGCACGCCAAATTCGAAACCGAACCCGAGCTTAGCGTGCCGGCCCGCGCCGCCTATTATTTTGGCACCTGCACGCTGGTGATGATCACGTGGTTTGTATGTTCGTATTTGGGGGCGGCCCTTGGCACGCAATTGCCCAGCAATCTGCCGCTTGATTTTGCGCTGCCCATCACGTTTCTGTCGATGGTCGCACCACTTTTGCGCACCCTGCCCCATGTGATCGCAGCGGTGGTGGCCATCATCGTGGCGCTGCTGGCAGTCAACGTGCCGTATTCGCTGGGCCTGATTATTGCCGGATCGGCAGGCATGGCCGCAGGGGCACTAAGTGAGACGTATTTGACACGCAAGGCCTTAACATGATTGATAAATCCACCCTCTGGACCGTCATCATCCTGCTTGGCGTCGGCAGCTTTGCCCTGCGATTTTCGTTCCTGGGGTTGGTCGGGGATCGGCCCATGCCTGCGTGGCTGGTGCGGTCCTTGCGCTACACTGCTGTGGCGATTTTGCCCGCCATGATCGCGCCGTTGATTGCGTTTTCAAACGAGGCAGGCACAGGGCCTGACCCGTCCAGACTGGCCGCAGCATTGATGACATTGATCGTTGGGGCCGCCACGAAAAACGTGATCTTGGCCCTGTTTACGGGCGCAAGTACGCTGGGTATCGGGCTCTATTTCTTCGGGTAACGCAACTGGATCACAACGCGACTTTGGCAATCCCGTCCAAAATCGTACCTTCGTCATCCTCGTAATACCGCTCGGTTTTTACACCTGGGTACTGCTCCATTTGTTCCATCAATTTCTTGGGGAACCACGTGCTTTTCACCGATTGAAACCCCTGAACCTGCGCCAACAACGCCGTCGTTGACGCGGCACATTGGGCAGAGGCCACAGAGCCGCGCGCAATCGCCAAACGCAACGCTGTCTCGGCCTGCGCCGGCGTCACTTCGACCGTTTGCAAAACCATGTGAAAGGCAGCCCGTGAATGCGCGCCTTTGTAGGCGGCCAAAACGGCGGGCGAAATGCCGTATAAAACATCCGCGCGACGCGGAACGCGGTCATTGCGGAACGATCCAGCGGGGTCAAAAATCACCCGCTGCGATCCGTTGATCATCAGCGCTGTGTGCGCGCCACTGCCTGACGTGTTGTTGATCATCGTGATCAAGGTCAACGTGGCCGCACCGGGCGCGCGGTAGGCTGACGCCGCGATCTGATCATCCGTGGCTTGGGTGCCCGTCGGGGCCGCAGCACATCCAGCCAAAGCCAGAAGAACCGCAAACAGTGCAACAATACGCATTACCAAACGCCCCCAGCGCCAAACTTTGGGAAATTATCTGGCGAAAATCGCCATGAAAACCAGAATCCCGATAATCACAACGCAGGACCACGTTGCAAATTTGATGAACCCGTCAAATGTGCTCGTCTGCACTTTGATATCCATTTCGCCATGTTTGTGATCGGACATGAGTCGCTCCTTGGTCACATTAGAATTTCGCGCTGAGTACATCAAAGCCGTGGCCCTGTCACCCCGCGTGATTGTCGCGCATCAGGTCTTGTCTGCGACCTCGTCTTCGGTGGCGTCATCGGGCGCATCATCAGCCGCGTCCAAATCCTCGGCCAAACGAAAGCCGATCCGGTTCGGTTCTGCCTGCTCAACCGCCTTTGGCAGCGTGCGCAACATCACGTTCAACTGGCTGACATGCTGCACCAATTGGGTCTTTGATCCGGTCGGGTCAGAGCCATAAAATGTCACGATATCAGGGTCATAGTAGCCCATGCCCTCGATCCGCAGCACACCGGCGTCGCCACCGGTAAACCCCATGGCGACCTCGTGTTCGTTGTCGAGTTGCTCTTCAAAATTCTTGAGGTAGATAATCAGGCGTTCATAGGCCCATTGCGCCGGGCTTTTGTTGGCCACAGGCGTTTTAGCGACACCTTTAGGGACCGGATTTTTCGCAGCATTCGGTTTGGACGGATCGGCATGTACTTCGTGTACGCGTGGCATCGCTGCGGCCTCTTCGGCCTCGGCTGCGGTCTTGATATCGTCGCCCATCCGTTAATCCTTGCGCTGGTAAACCCACGCCCCGTCGCTCCGCAATTCACGCGTAGCAAGGCCGTCTTGGTAAAGGTGCGATAAATGCGCGACAGCTTCAACCAGTGCGAGGCCATATTCGCCCTCACCTATCGATCTTTTGAACAAAGGCGAAAAACACTCGGACGCAGATTTCGGCGTGTCGATGTAGGCAAGCAAGCGTTTGAGCGCGCCGTGATGGTTGTCGATCAGCTGACGCATCCGTGTCGGCAGCCCCATAAACGGCAGCTTGTGACCGCCCAAAACCAACTGATCCGTGCGCGCCAACGGTTCTAGCCGCTCGCAGGCCTCAAGCCATTCGCCAATCGGATCGGCCATCGGTTCGGTGGCGTAAACCCCAACATTCGGGCTGATCGAAGAGATAATCTGATCGCCAGAAATCACCAGATTGTCGTCACGGCTCCAGAACGTCGCATGTTCCGGCGCGTGGCCATTGCCCATGTGAATGTCCCACGTGCGCCCGCCGATTTTGATCGTGTCACCCTGCTGGATCCGAGTGTACCCCAGCGGCAGTGGATCAACGATATCGCCAAAGTTAAAGGGCCGCTCAACCGCGCGTTTTGCGTAAATTTCAGCGTCCATGCCACACAGCTTGTAAAACGCCAGCGTTTCGGCATTCGGGACCGCATGCACATCCAGCGTCAGCATGCGCGCCATCAACCACGCGGTGCGTGTCGTCACTAGTTCAGCGCCAAATTCGCTTTGTAACCAACCGGCTAGGCCAATGTGATCGGGGTGGTGGTGGGTCACAATCACCCGCGAAATCGGCTTGCCGCCCAACGGCCCGTCCATCATTTCGCGCCAGATCGCTTTGGCCTTTTTCGAACTAAATCCGGTGTCGATCACCGTCCAACTGTCACCCTCGTCAAAGGCGTAAATGTTGACGTGGTCCAGCTTCATCGGCAGCGGCAGGCGGAACCACAAAACACCCGGGGCCAGCTCGGTTCCTTCACCGAATTCAGGCGGCGTTTCATGCGGATAGCGCAGGCCGGTGTGTGCTCCATCCGCCATCAGCTTGCCAACTCTTCGACGCTCATCGCGTACAGGTCTGTCGCGCCGGCCATCGCGTGGGTCAACAGCCCCGCATGTTCCGGCAAAAGCCGCAAAATATAGAACCGCGCCAGTTTTTCGCGCGTGCCACCGGGCGTGTCAGCCAACGCCGCCGTCAGATGCAAATGCCCGCCCAAAACCCGAGCGAAGGCACGCAAATACGGCACCGATCCGGCAAATCGTTCCTGCATATCGGTCTGCGCCGTCAGCCACTCCGTCGCCTCGCGCAGCGATTCTGTCGCCGACCAAACCGCATCCGCCATGTTCGGGAACCGCTCACGTGCAGCCTCGGCGTGGTGTTCGATTTCATCCAACAGACGGTTCGCCATTTCGCCACCGTCCATCATTTTGCGCGCAACCAGATCCATCGACTGGATGCCGTTGGTGCCTTCGTAGATCGCAGTGACGCGCACATCGCGGGAAAACTGTGCGGCACCCGTTTCCTCGATCACGCCCATGCCGCCGTGGATTTGGATGCCGGTGTTTGCGACCTCGATCCCGACGTCGGTGCCGAACGCCTTGGCAATCGGGGTCAGGAACGCCGCGCGGGCCTTGCAATCTGCGTCGCCTGTCGCGTTGGTCATGTCGATGGCAACCGCGCACGATAGCGCAATCGCGCGGGCGGCAAAGATGTCCGCCTTCATCGTCATCAGCATCCGGCGCACGTCAGCGTGTTCCAAAATCGTGCCGGTTTCATTGGTGGCGGTGCGGCCTTGTTTGCGGTCCATCGCGTAGGCCAAAGCGTGTTGATAGGCACCCTCAGCAGCACCAATCCCCTGCCCGCCAACGCCCAAACGCGCGTTGTTCATCATCGTGAACATCGCCGCCATGCCGCCGCCTTCGGGGCCGACCAGCCAACCGGTTGCCGCGTCGTATTGCATCACGCAGGTCGGTGATCCGTGCAGGCCCATTTTGTGTTCCAGCGACACGACGCTGAGGCCGTTGGCATTGCCCAGCGATCCGTCCGCATTCGGCAAGTACTTGGGAACCAAGAACAAACTGATGCCTTTGGTGCCCGCAGGTGCGCCCGGCAATCGTGCCAGAACCAAGTGGCAAATGTTCTCTGCAAAATCATTATCACCCCAAGAGATGTAGATCTTTTGGCCGCTGATTTTGTACGTCCCATCGCCTGAATCCACCGCCTTGGACGACAAGGCACCGACGTCAGAACCCGCTTGCGGTTCGGTCAGGTTCATCGTGCCGGTCCATTCGCCGGAAATCAGTTTGGGCAGGTACAATTCTTTGATCGCATCTGATCCGTGGTGCTCTAACGCTTCGATTTGGCCTTGCGACATCAAAGGCGCAAGTTGCAGCGACAAACACGCCGAACTCATCATTTCGTTCACCGCCGTGGTCACTGACATCGGCAGGCCCATGCCGCCAAATTCAGGGTCCGCCGACATGCCGATCCAACCGCCGGTCGCAATCGCTTTGAACCCGTCTGCGTAGCCGTCAGCAGTCCGCACAACGCCGTTTTCCAAATAGGACGGCGTCAGATCACCGGCCTTTTGCAGCGGGGCCATGACATCTTCGCACAGCTTGCCGGCCTCGGTCAGAATGGCGGTGGTTAAATCGTCGCTCGCCTCTTCAAACCGCTCGGTTGCGCGGACCTGATCCAGCCCCACAACATGGTCAAACAAGAACCGGTAATCATCGACAGGGGCGCGGTATGGCATGGCAAAAACCTTATTTTTCGGATGGCGGGCGCACGGCACCTAACACACATCTGGCGTCAACATGAAGAGCGCGCTAAAGACAGGCAAGCAAAACGCCGCGTCATGCAGTTCGGATCGATGAGCAGTTCAAAAACCCAACACCTCGTGGCCGATCAAACCGGCATTTCGCAAGCCGCATCACTGCTGCGCGGCGGCGCGTTGGTCGCATTTACCACCGAAACCGTCTACGGCCTTGGCGCTGATGCACGCAATGGCGCTGCGGTCGCACAAGTCTACGCGGCCAAAGGACGGCCCAGTTTCAACCCCTTGATCGTGCACGTGCCAGATACTGATTCTGCGCAAAAATACGTCGAATGGTCAGATCAGGCGCAAATGATCGCGGACGCATTTTGGCCCGGTGCGTTAACCTTGGTTTTGCCTTTGCGCAAAGGTCACGGGTTGGCGTCATTGGTCACCGCAGGGTTGCCAACGCTTGCGATCCGCGTGCCGAACCATCCAACTGCAACCGCATTGTTGCGCTCCGCAGAGGCACCTGTGGCCGCCCCTTCGGCCAATCCCTCCGGCCAAATCAGCCCGACAACCGCGCGCCATGTGCTGGCCGGTCTGGATGGCAAAATCGGCGCGGTTCTGGATGACGGGCCGTGCACAGTCGGGCTGGAAAGCACGATCGTGACACTGGCGCCTGTGCCCACATTGCTGCGCGCTGGCGGCGTGCCAGCAGAAGACATCGAGGCAGTTTTGGGGTGCCCGCTGGCAGTGCCGACATCCGATACGATCACGGCCCCCGGCCAGTTGGCTTCGCATTACGCGCCAAACGCCAAGGTGCGATTGAACGCCAAATTTGCGGATTTCGGTGAGGTTTTCTTAGGATTCGGACCGATGAAAAGCGACCTCAATCTGTCTGAAGCTGGCGATCTGACCGAGGCGGCGGCCAACCTGTTCGATTATCTTCACCGGCTCGACGAAAGTGGCAAGCCGATCGCAGTCGCCCCGATCCCGATGACCGGATTGGGCGTGGCAATCAACGACCGGCTTAGCCGCGCGGCAGCACCACGTTAAGCATGTCCAGCCGTCGCCGATAACGTCAACGGATCAAGCCCCATGCTGGCCAACGCCAACGCCCATTTCGCAGAATCATCCGCACCAAAGACCAATTCAACCGTGGCCTCGCAAATCAGCCAGCCATTCTGCGCGATTTCATTTTCCAACTGATCGGGCCCCCAACCGGCATAGCCCAGAATCATTTGCGCGTTCTCAGGGCCGACACCTTTGCCCATTTCTTCGAGCACATCCATCGTCACGGTCATCGCAAAATCCATGCCGACATTCACGGTTTGCAGGCTGGATTGAAAGTCGGGTGAATGCAAAACAAAGCCGCGGGCGATTTCGACAGGCCCGCCGAAATAAACTGGCAAGCCTTTGACATGTCCGGCCACATCGACGTCCAATTGTTCCAGAACGTCACCCAAAGCCATGCCTTTGGCGCGCTTGTTCACGATCAAACCCATGGCCCCTTTGGCCGAATGTTCGCACACAAACACCACTGATTTATCGAATTGTTCATTGCCCATACCGGGGGTTGCGACCAACAATTTGCCTGTCAGTTCGCCCAAGGTTTGTGTCGTTGTTCCTGACGTTCTACTGGCCACTTTGACCCTCTCGCACGTAGCAATTCACCTCAGTGTTGCGCATCGCACCCCGCAGGCGCAAGGCGCAACTGCGTATCTTTCGCTTCAAACGGCGAAACATGGCTGACCACAACGTGACTTGGCATTTACCGCCGTGATCGCCATGTAGGAATGCATGAATAAAACGCTTTGCTCCGCCTTTGCCCTATGCGCCGGTCTTGCAGTCCCTGCCAGCGCGCAATCCTTTGATGCCCCCGTTCAGGCCGACGTGGTGCAGGGTTGGGTGCTGCCAAACGGACAGCGCGTTGCGGCCCTGCGTCTGATGCTGGATCCCGGTTGGAAGACCTACTGGCGCGCCCCCGGTGACGCTGGCATTCCGCCGCAATTTGACTGGTCGCGCGCACGAAATATCGACGATGTGCGCATCACCTGGCCACAGCCCCGCGTGTTTCACGACGGCGGGATGCGGTCGATCGGGTACAAAGAAACGTTGGTGATCCCGCTGCACATCGCGCCCAAACGCGCGGACAAACCGGTGCGGTTGAAGATGCGGATGGATCTGGGAATTTGCTCTGACATTTGCGCGCCGTTCACACTGAACTTCGACGCTGTTCTTGATGGCACCGCGACCAAGCCCGTGCCTGCAATCGCCGCGGCCTTGGCCAGCGCCCCGTTTTCCGCCCAAGAGGCCGGCGTGCGCAGCGCGACATGCCGCATCACCCCCGCAGAAAACGGCCTGCAAATCGAAGCCCGTGTCGCCGTCCCCTCGGCCGGCGGTCAAGAACAAACCGTCATCGAGGCGCAACCGGGCATCTGGGTCAGCGAACCCACAACCCGCCGCGATGGCAACCAATTGGTCGCAACGGCGCGGATGGTCCATTCATCGGGCAACGCGTTTTCGCTGGATCGCTCTGACGTGCGAATCACGATTCTAGGGTCCAGCCATTCGGTCGACATTCAGGGCTGCACCGCAGGCTAGGCTGCCCGCCCTCTGCGCCGCAAGGCGCCAATCTGATAGGCAATGCCCAGAACGATGTAGGCCCCCAAAACCAGCACCGCAGTGCCTGCAACAAACAACCCCAGACCCGCGACCATCGGGGCGCGATCCGCCATCATTGGCACGGCGTCTAGGATCTGGACAGGCAGTGCGCCAAAGTACATCACGTGGCCCAACGTCACGCCGCCCCAACCCAAAACCGCGACCCAAAGCAGGCGCAGTGACCACGCCAGACCGCGCGCTTTGGCGTTCAGACCCCGTTGCATCGCCCCGATCTGGCGCGCCACATCGTGCTGCGCTGCAACCAACGCAGGCACCACCAGCAACACCAACAACATGCCAAAGCCCAGACCGTAGACCAGCGTGATTATCGTCGGTTTCAAAAATTGCGCCTGCTGGCTTTGCTCGTACAGCAGCGGGGTCATGCCCAGCACCGTTGTCAGGGTCGTCAGCATCACAGGGCGCAACCGGTCCGACGCCCCGTCAATGATCGATGGCACCAGCCCGCGATCTTCGGCGTATTCATCAATCGTGGTGACCAAGACGATGGAATCATTGATGATAATCCCCGTCATGCCCAGTAGACCGACAACCGTAAACATGCTTAGCGGCACGTCCCACGCGGCGTGCCCATAGATCGTGCCGACCAGCCCGAACGGGATAATCGCCATGACAACCATGGGCCGCGTCCAGCTGCCAAACACCCACGCAAGCACCAAATAAATGCCCGTCAGACACAGGATCAAACCGGTCAGCGCATCATTCAAAAACGTGTTTTCCTGCTCGCTCAAGCCCGACATCCGCCACTCAACCTGACGGGTCGAGGCGATCTGCGGCAGGATTTCTTCCTCTAGCGCGCGACCGATTTCAGTGGCACGTGCGGGGTCGTCCTCAGAAATATCGCCCGTGACAGAAATCAGGCGAATACCGTTTTCGCGCCGCACCGTGGAAAAGCCTGTGCGCCGGTCCACGCTGACAATATCGGCCAGCGGCACGTAGGCACCGGCCGGCGTGCGCAGCTGCATTCGTTCCATAAAATCGGCGGTCAATTCGCCGGTCGGCACCTCGACACGGATGGTCGCAGAGCGCGGTCCATCAGGGAAGGTCGCCGCCTCGATCCCGTTCAAACGCGCCCGCAAAGCCCGCCCCAAACTGTCGATGGTAAAGCCCAAAACCTGCCCCTGCGCGGTCAGATCAAGGATCAATTCTTCTTTGTCGTAGGCCAGATTGTCCTCCATCGCGCTG
The DNA here is from genome assembly GCA_029251465.1 of Ascidiaceihabitans sp. Taxonomy (GTDB): domain Bacteria; phylum Pseudomonadota; class Alphaproteobacteria; order Rhodobacterales; family Rhodobacteraceae; genus Ascidiaceihabitans. Next base: position 55,412 of record JAQXDI010000036.1, on the reverse strand, counting down.
ACTTCGGAGTACTGCGCGAGGCTGCGTTGCAAATCCTCGCTCGCCTGTTTTAGAACATCGGTGTCCGCGCCGAAAAACTGCACATCCAACCCGTCACCACCAGGGCCAGATCGCCACGACCGAAAGCTGACGGTTTCCACCAACGGATGGTGCGCCACCTCGTCTTGTAGTGCGGCGACAAAGGCGAAACTGGAATAGGGGCGCAGATCGGCGTCGATCAGTTCGATCGAAATACCGCCCAGCAAATCGGTGTCTTTGCTTTCGACCCCCGACAGGCCACGACCGGCGTTGCCACCGATTTCGGCCATGACGTAATCCAACGGGTTCACCCCATTGTTTTCAGAGGCATATTGCGCGCCCAGCGCCTCGATTGCGCGCTGCATTTCGCGCATCATGGCCAGCGTGTCCGCCCGCGTTGCCCCTTCGGTCATCGCAAAATTGCCGGTGACCGAACCACGTTCAGGCGCGTTAAAAAACCGCCATTTCACGTCACCATTGATGAACAACGCCACTTGGCTTGCCAGCACCGCAATCACGGCGGCCAAAACCACGTACCGCGCACGGATCACCAGCGCCATGAACGGACGGAACAGACGCGCGCGCATCCACTCGAACCCGATGTTCACAACGCGACTGGGCATGTCGTACCAACGCTTTTTGTCGATGGCTGCCAGCGCATGCGACATGTGGTTTGGCAGGATCAGAAAACACTCGATCAACGAGGCGACAAGCACCGCGATCACGGTGAACGGGATGTCGCGGATCAGATCCCCGAAACGGCCCCCAATCGCGACCAGCCCGAAGAACGCGATGACGGTCGTGAGCGTTGCGGCAAACACCGGCATTGCCATGCGACGGGCTGCATTTTCCGCTGCAACAACAGGGGCTTCACCGTAGTGGCGGGCGCGGTGATCGGCATGTTCACCGACCACAATCGCGTCGTCGACCACAATCCCAAGCGTGATAATCAGGCCAAACAGGCTGATCATATTGATCGTCAAACCGCCCATGTACATGAATGCAATCGAGGCAAGCAGCGCCACGGGAATGCCCGCCGCCACCCAGAACGCCGTGCGGGCATTCAGGAACAAAAACAGCAACATCACCACCAGCCCAAGGCCGACAAGCGCGTTATCAATCAAGATTGCCAGACGGTTCGAAATCGCCTCTGCGCGGGTGCGGATCAGCTCGATTGTGACGTCGCGCGGCAGGGTGCGTTGCATGGATGCGGCGACCTCTTCGACCTGCGCCTGCATCGCGATTGCGTCGCCTTGGTTGGACCGATCCACACGGACTGAAACCGCAGGATCGTCGCCCACAAAATAGGTGCGTTCGCGGTCTGCCCCTTGGCGCAGAACCCGTGCGACATCGCCCACAACGACAGTGCTGCCATCCGGGTTTGACCGCAAAACCACGCCCGAAATTTCCTCGGCTGAGCGTTTCTGCGTGCCGGTCCGCACGCGCGCGTTTGCCCCTGTCACATCGCCTGCTGGATCGGCGTCGACTTCGGCGGCGATGGCGGCTGCGATTTCCGTCATCGAGACGTCAAACGCAATCAAACTGGATGACGGAACTTCGATCAAAACTTGTGGTGCAGCGATGCCGCGAATAGTCGTTCGGGTGACCCCGACAGCGAACAAACGCGTCACCAATTCATCAGCAAACAGGCCCAATTGCTCCGGAGTAATCGGACCAGTGATCACCACGTCTGTCACACGATCACGCCACGCACCACGCCGCACGGTCGGGTCTTCGGCGTCCTCGGGCAGGGTCGTAATCTGGTCAATCGCGGCCTGCACATCGTCGGCGGCGCGCGCCATGTCCCAGTTCGGCGCGAATTCCAGCTGGATCGCGGCGCGCCCTTCACGCGATACCGATTCAGAGCTTTCGACCCCCTCAACCGTCAGCAACCCTGGCTCCAAAACCTGCACGATGCCAGCGTCGACATCTTCGGCCCCCGCCCCGTCCCACACGACGGTGACAGAAACATTGTCGAGGATCACGTCAGGGAAAAACTGCGCGCGCATGTTCGGAACAGCGGCCAAACCGGCCACAACCATCACCACCAAAAGCAGGTTCGCAACGGTGCGATGCCGCGTAAAATATGACAGCAGACCACTTGCGGCTTTGGGAACCTGACGCGCCATGACTAGCCGCCCATCCGGCCTTCGATGCGCTCTACCATTTGGACGGGCACCTGAGGTTCAGACAAGCGGGCGAGCACACGGGCCTTGGCCTCGGCGGGCATGCGTTTGTTGCTTTCGATGAATGCGATCATCTTGGCGCGGCGTTCTTCTGACAGCTCGACCATGGCGGGCGTTTCAGGCACCGCGCGGTCGCCGCTCAAGGGTTTCACCGAAATACCAACCCCCAGCAAAGGCGATCTGGCCTCAACCACTTCACGCCCTGAAAGGCCTTGCGCGCGCACCAGAATGTCGTCGCCCTGACGACGCACCAGCGTCACGTCCATCGCCTCAAGCCGATCTTCGGGGCCCAAAACCAACACCGTTTCGTCCGCGCTCATCGCCGCAGAGGGCAAACGCACAACGCCGTCAATGCTGGGTTCCTGAACCCGGACAGTCACAAAATCTCCGGGCTTGAAACCAGCCGTCTTGTCGATTTCGGCAAACACCAAACGCCCCGTTTGCCCGACACCTGCCGTCACACTGGCGCGGCTGATCCGGCCCGTCGCGGTCAGGTCAATGCCCGCCACATCCAAAGTTGCGCTGACATCGGCCTTTAACAATGCGCCGGTGTCATCCAAAAGGCGCGCGTACTGCGCGGTCGACACCCGAAACGACACCTCAAGCGCATCCGGATCAATCAAATCCGCCAGCTTTTCATTCGCAGACACCAAACGCCCCGCCACAACATTTGTTGCACTCAGCGTGCCATCAAACGGGGCAACCAACGTGGTGTCATTCAATCGCCGCTGCATTTCGGCCAGCGCAATTTGCGCCCGCGCCAAACGCGTTGCCGCCTGATCGATGCGCGCCTCGCCGTTGGTCACAATCTGGCGACGCGCTAGCACTGCTTGACGGGCGGACGACGCGGCCAACTCGGCGGTTTCAACGGCTGCCGCAGTGCCAACACCGCGCGCGCGCAAATCCTCTTGGCGCTGAAACGCGGATTGCCGCAAATCTGCCTGCTCTTGTGCTGCGGCCTGTTCGTCCTTGGCCAAGGCCACGCCACGTTGCGCATCGCGCGCTTCGGCTTTTGCGTCATCCAAATCCGCCTGCGCACGATCAAAGGCAGACTGCGCATCCGCCGGATCAATCCGCACCAAAACCTGCGCCGCGGTTACCGCACCACCGTCTTGAAAGGCCTCGGCCAGCTCAATAACACGACCACCCGAAGCGGCGCGCAATTCCAGCGTGCGACGGCTTTGCACTTCGCCGAATGTCTGCAAAACAGGGGTCTCGGTGCCAGCGTCGGCCACCACAACATTGACGGCAAAAACCCGTTCACGCGCCGGTCGCGCCTGCGTGTCGTTTGCCATGCTATCTTGCACAGCGCCGCTAATCAGCTGCCCCGCATAGGCCAACAAACCCAGCGTCACCGCCGCCAAAAATACCCCAATCAGGCTTTGCCGTAAAAATCGCATGCATAATCCTTTATGCGCATTCACTACGAATCTGCAATTTAGAACACGTTAGATAAATACCAAGTCCATACGGTGTGTGGCGCACGATAAAGTCACTTTCGGCGCTGGTGTTCGTCCAACCGTGGCAAAATTTCCACAAAATTGCAGGGGCGATGGCGAAAATCGAGCTGTTTGACCAAGATTTCGTCCCACGCATCCTTGCACGCGCCGGGACTGCCGGGCAGCGCGAATAAATATGTGCCGTTGCGAACGCCGCCTGTGGCGCGGCTTTGAACCGCCGAGGTGCCGATCTTTTGCATGCTCACGATGGTGAACACGGTGCCGAACGCGTCGATTTCTTTTTCGTAAACGTCGCGGTGCGCCTCGACGCTGACATCACGACCCGTCAGGCCAGTGCCGCCCGTTGAAATCACCACGTCGATGGTCGGGTCATCGCACCAGTTGCGCAATTGGGCCGAAATCTCGGCGCGCTCGTCGGTCAGGATCATGCGTTCGGCCAGAACATGGCCCGCATCCGCAATCCGCCCCACCAACACGTCGCCAGATCGATCCTCGGCCAAACTGCGGCTGTCCGAAACGGTCAGCACAGCAATGCGCACGGCGATAAATTCAGCTGTTTCGTCGATCCGGCTCATGCCCGCTCCAATACTGCTAGTTTGGCGGCAAGGGCGACAAACACGCCGCTGGCCACGTAATCAAGCGCGCGTGATCCGCGTGCGACCCGCTTGCCGACGGTCCCTGCGAATGCCCCCACTCCACCGTTGATGAAAAACCCGCCGATGCCCATGACCATGCCAAACACCATGAATTGCGCCAAAACAGGTTTGGTCGGATCGACGAATTGCGGCACAAAGGCCAGCACGAACAAGATCACTTTGGGGTTGGTCAGGTTCACCATCAATCCGGTGCGAAACGCGCGGGCTACGGCCTGTGGTTCGGGCGCATTGGATTGCGCACCGCGCAGGGTCTTTGCCGCCAAATACAAAAGATAGGCAACACCAATCCAGCGGATCGCATCAAAGGCCCACGGCACCGCAGCGATCACAGCGCCCAGCCCCATGCCGGCCACAAACACATGCACCATGCCGCCCAGCGATATCCCCGCACTTGCCGCCCACGCGCTGCGCGGCCCGGATCGCACACCTTGGCCCAAGCAAAACAGTATGTCGGCACCGGGCGTCAGGTTCAGCGCCAAAGCTGCCGGTATAAACGCCAATAAAATCAACAGGTCAGGCATTTTTCAGTCGTGCCTTCAGGCTAAGAAGGTCGGCCCACGCATCACGTTTGGCAAGCGGCGTGCGCATCAAATGTGACGGATGGAACATCGGCAGCGCAGGCTTACCCAGCACCTCTTGCCACTCGCCGCGCAGACGGGTGATGCCGCGTTTGCCCAACAAAGTCTGACAGCTGATGTTGCCCATCAGGACCAAAATATCTGGGTTCACCAACGCAATATGCCGCTCTAGAAACGGCTGCATCATGGCGATCTCGTCCGGCTTTGGATCACGGCCCTGCGGCGGGCGCCATGGCAGAACATTGGCCAAATAAACCGGCGCATCTTCAACCGCGCGCCCCATGCCGATCGCCTCGAACATGCGATCCAACAACTGCCCCGAACGGCCCACAAACGGGCGTCCCTCGCGGTCTTCGTCGCGGTCCGGCACGTCACCGATGATCATCACGCGCGCTGCGGGCGACCCGTCACCGAACACCATCTTGCGCGCACCGCGTTTCAAATCACAATGCTCAAACGCTGCAATCGCCGCCTGCAAACCGGCCAAATCGCCAGCAGCGGCGGCCATCTCACGCGCAATCGCAACGCCATCCACATCCGGAACGACAACTGGCCCGGTCGGGGCCTTTTCGGCCTTCGCCTTAGCCGCAGGTTTCGTCAACGCAGCCGGCAACGCGTAGCGATCAACTGGCGCGTCACAGATTGCCTCATCCGCGCCCAGCTCTAACTGCCATGCCAACAATGCGGCGGCCTGATGAAACTCAACTGATTCCATGAGCCCACTCTAGCCCCCCAACCCGGCAATCAAAACGCCCCGCCTTTGTTCTGATCAAAAATACTCTCGCCAAAGGCAAAATCACACACCGCCCAATGCTTGCCGCACCGCGCCTGCCGCTCTATAACGGCGAAAATTCAGATAGGTTGCCGCCCATGACATTTGCCCACCGCCATCTTCTGGGGATCGAACAACTGCACCCGTCCGACATCACGACGCTTCTGGATTTGGCCGAAGACTACGTGGCGCTGAACCGTGGACCTTCCAAACACTCTGACGCGCTGGCGGGCCTGACCCAGATCAACATGTTTTTCGAGAATTCAACGCGCACCCAAGCCTCATTCGAGCTGGCCGGCAAACGCCTTGGGGCCGACGTGATGAACATGGCGATGCAGGCGTCTTCGGTGAAAAAGGGCGAGACCCTGATCGACACCGCCCTGACCCTGAACGCCATGCACCCCGATCTGCTGGTCGTGCGCCACCCCCATTCCGGTGCCGTCGATCTGCTGGCCCAAAAGGTCAACTGCGCGGTTTTAAACGCCGGCGACGGACGGCACGAACACCCGACCCAAGCGTTACTGGACGCCCTCACAATCCGCCGTGCCAAAGGCCGTCTACACCGTCTGTCGATTGCGATTTGCGGTGACATCGCGCATTCCCGTGTGGCCCGTTCAAACATCATGCTGCTGGGCAAAATGGAAAACCGCATTCGCCTGATCGGCCCACCCACGCTGATGCCCTCGGGCATCGAGGAATTCGGGGTCGAGGTATTCGACGACATGAACGAAGGTCTCAAAGACGTCGACGTTGTCATGATGCTTCGCCTGCAAAAAGAACGCATGGACGGCGGATTCATCCCCTCGGAACGCGAATATTACCACCGCTACGGGCTGGACGCGGAAAAACTGGCACACGCCAAACCCGACGCCATCGTCATGCACCCCGGCCCAATGAACCGCGGCGTTGAAATCGACGGTGACATCGCGGACGACATCAACCGCAGCGTCATTCAGGAACAGGTTGAAATGGGCGTCGCCGTGCGCATGGCCGCGATGGATTTGCTCGCCCGCAATCGCAAAATCCCCGCATGATCGAACCCCTGCACATCTTCAAACCCTCGTTGCGCGCCTTTGGTTTGCGTTGCTTGGCGCTGTTTTTGTTCACCTACGTCATGCTGACCCCCGCATGGCCGTACATCGGTGGGGTCGCCGCCTTTGTCACCTCCGTTTGTCTGTCGTTGATCTACATGTTTGTGCTAGATGATTTCACCGACTGGATGCGTCATCGCAACGCCACATGGACGCTGACGCCCTCCGCCCTGATCTACGAAAACCCGACCGAAGACATAATGCCACACACCTTGCCGCTCACGGAAATCACCGCCATCAAACGACGGTTTTTCTGGAGCCTCATCTTGCGTCTGTCCAATGGTCAGGCCATCACCATGACCTACATCGACAAACCCGCACAGATCCGCACCCAAATACAGAACGCAATGAAAACGGCGACTTACACATGACTAATGCCCTGACCATCGCCGCCAAAGAACGTGGGCAACTGCGCCTGTTCGCGGTCAATCTGACCGATGCGGGTGGTGAAAATATCCCCAAAACTCTGGGGCAAATGCTGGGGGCCGAAGACCTCGATCCTGCCTACGTCGAACTGGTGCGCCTCAGCGACCTGGGCGACATGAGCCTGCCGCAATACCTTGCCCAAGGTTACGACATTGATGCAGACACTCTCAGCGCGGATCGTGCGCGCCTGACGGGCCTGTCCGGCTACGTTCTGATCATTCTGTCACTTGCATTTCGCGACCGCGCCATGACCCTGCGCGCGGTGCCCGAACTGACCCTGATCGCGAATTACGGCGCACAGGTACCAGACTGGAGCGCGAATGAAACCATCGACACTGACAGCACCGACATCGGGTCTGGTGTGCAGCCGCGCAAAACACCGTCGGACGCGGCCATCGGCGGGCGCATCGCGACCTACGCACTGCTGTTCCTGTTTGTGTTTACAGCCCTGTTTGTTTGGATCGGGTCCTAGTTTCCTGACGCCCCACGGCGCGCAAGAACCAGCAAAATCAACGCGATAATCGCTGGCATCGCCTGCACAAACAGGATGCGTGTCGAAATCGTAAAGGCCGCGAAACAGCCCGCAACCGCCACAAATATCAGGAAACACGACGCGATGTTGCTTTGCCATTTGCGATCCTGGATCAGCAGTGACCAGATCAGGCCTGCCGCCAGAAATGCGTTGTACATGCCTTGGTTTGCGGCCAACAAAACCGTGTCGGCAAACAGGTCCGCAGGCAGTGTTGCGAAGACGCGCGGGCCGGTTGTCTCCCATGCGAAAATTTCGAAATAGGCGATGTAACTGTGCAGCGCGGCAATTAAAGCCACGAGAATTAAGGCGAGAATGCGCATTTGGTTCTCCTGTGTTTGTTTCGCAAATGCCTACCAAAAATCATGCGCGCGGACAACGATGCCGTGCCAACACCCTTTCGCAAAACGCCATTCCCCGTTAAAGCAGTGCAAACGCCCGTGCCCCGAGGATTGCGCCCTATGTCGACCCTGTTCATCAACGCCAAGCTTATCGACCCCGAGGCCCGAACCGAGACTTTGGGGGCGCTGTTTGTAGTGGACGGTGTGATTAACGAAGTGTTAACGCAAACCACTGAAAAAATTGAAATGTTTCGCATGCGAAACAAATCGGCGACCGTTGTGGATTGCGGCGGCAAGCACCTTGCCCCCGGCATCGTCGACATCGGCGTCAAGGTTTGCGAACCCGGCGAGCGGCACAAAGAAAGCTTTGGCACCGCGGGTCAAGCGGCCGCAGCCGGCGGCGTCACCACCATGGTCACCCGCCCCGACACCACACCGGATATCGACAGCCCGGAGGCGCTAGAATTTGTGATCCGGCGCGCCCGCGAAGCGTCCCCCGTCAACGTGCACCCCATGGCCGCCCTGACCAAGGGCCGCTTGGGCCGCGAGATGACCGAGATCGGATTTCTGCTGGACGCTGGGGCCGTCGCGTTCACCGATTGCGATGCGGTGGTCACCGACAACAAAGTGTTCAGCCGCGCGCTGACATACGCCCGCTCGCTTGGGGCCTTGGTGATTTGCCATTTGCAAGAACCGATCCTCAGCGCTGGGGCGGCCGTAACCTCGGGCAAATTCGCATCGTTGCGGGGCCTGCCAGCGGTATCGCCGATGGCCGAACGCATGGGGTTGGACCGTGACATCGCGATGATCGAAATGACCGGCGCGCGTTATCACGCGGATCAAATCACCACCGCCCGCGCCTTGCCCGCGCTGGAACGCGCCAAGGCCAACGGGCTGGACATCACCGCCGGCACGTCGATCCACCACTTGACGCTGAACGCTTTGGACGTGGCCGACTACCGGACGTTCTTTAAGTTGAAACCACCGTTGCGTGATGAGGATGATCGACTGGCTGTGGCCGAAGCTGTCGCCTCAGGCCTGATCGACATCATCAGTTCCATGCACACGCCGCAAGACGAGGAAAGCAAACGCCTGCCGTTTGAAGAGGCCGCCAGTGGAGCCGTCGCCTTGGAAACATTCCTGCCTGCCGCCATGCGTTTGGTGCATGCCGAGCTGATCGATTTGCCAACCTTGTGGCGCGCCATGTCGTTTAACCCAGCCCAGCGTTTGGGTCTGCCCAGCGGGCGCTTGAGCGTCGGAGCACCCGCCGATCTGGTGTTGTTTGATGCCCACGCCCCGTTCGTGATGGACCGCGCAACCCTGCGATCAAAATCGCGCAACACACCGTTTGACGGCCAGCGTATGCAGGGTAAAGTCCTTGCAACCTACGTAAACGGCGTCAAAGTTTTTGAACGCGATTGATTGAGAAAACAAAATGCCAATACTTGAAAACACATTTGCCACACTCGCTCTTTGGGGCGTGATCGCCTACCTGCTCGGGTCGATCCCGTTTGGCATGATCATCGCGCGCGCCATGAACCTTGGCAATTTACGCGACATCGGGTCGGGCAGCATCGGGGCTACAAATGTTTTGCGCACCGGCAGCAAACCAGCCGCTGCCATGACGTTGATTTTTGATGCAGGCAAAGGGGCGGTCGCCTTGTTGTTGGCGCGGTATTTCGCAGGCGAAGACGCAGCCCAACTGGCGGGCGTCATGGCGATGCTGGGGCATTGCTATCCGGTGTGGTTGAAATTCAACGGCGGCAAAGGTGTCGCGACGTTCCTTGGTATCATGCTGGCCTACGCGTTCCCAATCGGGTTGGCGTGTTGTGCGGCGTGGTTGGTGGGGGCACTGATCTGGCGGATCTCGTCCGTGGGTGCGCTGACGGCGGCGGCGTCCTCGACCTTTTTGCTGATGTTTATGGGGGCACCTACGGCCTTGTTCATGGGTATGATCCTGACGCTGCTGGTGTATTGGCGCCACCGCTCAAACCTTGCGCGTATTCGGGCGGGGACAGAACCCAAGATCGGCCAGAAATCAACGTGATTGATGGCATCAACCTACCGCTGATTTTGATCGCTGCGTTTTTGGCATCGACCAGCCCGGGGCCTGCGACGCTAACCATTGCGGGCACGTCTATGGCGTCGGGGCGCAAGGCCGGTTTGGCGTTGGCGTCGGGTGTCACAACAGGGTCATTTATCTGGTCTGTGTCCGCGGCCTTTGGGCTGGGCGCGGTGATGCTGGCCCATTCATGGCTGTTTGAAATCGTGCGATATTTCGGGGCCGGATATTTATTGTGGCTGGCGATCAAAGCAGCGCGATCCGCGTGGATGGGTGCGCGTTTGAAGACGCTGGACCTGCCCGTGACCACACCCGCGCGCGCCTACGGCAAAGGGTTGACACTGCATCTGACCAACCCCAAAGCGATCCTGTTTTTCGGCGCGCTTTATTCCATCGGCATCCCGCCGGACACAGGTTGGCAAGGGTTGTTGATCGTCATCATGTCGGTGGGCATCCAAAGCCTGATCATGTTCCATCTGTATGCGATCATCTTTTCCTCGGCCCCGATGACGGCGGCCTACGCCCGTATGAAACGCGGGTTCGAGGCGGTGTTTGCCGTTGCCTTTGGCGCGGGCGCATTTAGCATTTTGACAGCGCGCTTGGGGTGAATTTAGCTCACTTCTAAAATTTCTTGACGCCACATTCGTGTCTGTTATTTCTGTCATTACAGAAATTAACGTAAGAGATTCGCAAGATGCACCTGACACCCGCCATGCAAGATTTCATCCTTCACTGGGGGGATATGGGCGCGAAATGGGGCACCAACCGGTCCGTCGCTCAAATTCACGCCCTGCTGCACATTTCGCCCGCGCCCCTAAGTGCGGACGAGATTTGCGAGCTGCTGAACCTTGCACGATCAAACGTGTCAAACGGGCTGAAGGAATTGCAAAGCCAAAAGCTGGTAAAATCCAGCCGCAAGCTGGGCGATCGGCGCGATCATTTTCATTCGATCCGCGACATGTTTGATCTGGTGAACACCGTGATCGAAACACGACGCGAGCGCGAATTTGCACCGACCTTGGCCGCCCTGCGCGAAGTGCAGAAACAAGCCGACGAAGACGCGACGCCCAAGGACGTGAAAAAGCGCATCGACGAGACGCTAGACACGATGCAGATGTTTGACGATTGGTACGGTGAAGTATCGCGCCTGCCCCGCGCCGTGCAACTGGGTGTTGTCAAAATGGGTGCCCGTATTGCGCGGTTCTTGCCAAAGGGCAAATCCAGCTAAAATTTTGCAAAGGAGTTTCTGTAATGACAGAAATAACTGAAAGAAAAATCAACAATCACTTCTCATACGACTTTGTCGCCAAGAAAGTATTTTTGATCAAGACAAGCCGAAAACCCGGATATCTAATTGATCCTGTTGCGTTCTTTATTGCCTTGGTTGCTGGTCCTTTGGTCGTCACTGCGGTGTCGTTCTGGATTTTGTTGATCCCGGTTTTTGCGCTGGTCTTTGGTGGTCCGATCTATCTGGTCATGGGCACCCCGCTGTTGCTGATCCACCTGCGCCGCAACCAAGCAAGCGTGAGGGATCTTATGTCTCTCGGCTTTTTGGCGGCATTGGCCTTGTTCCCAATCCTTGGCGTTGCCACCCAGATTGTCGGCGAGCAAATTTTGTTCAATGGAGGGTTTTTCCTGCTCGCATTTGGTCTGCTCTTTGGGCCGCTTTGGCCGGGGGCCTTTGGTGCCATATATCTCAAACTGCGCCGCGATTTCTATGCTGTCGCGCGCCCCATCTAATTTCTGTTTCATGAGCTAAAAGGAGAATTCTCATGCTCTTTCTGACCCTTACCTACATTGCGATTGCCGCCGGTGGACTGATTGCCTTGGCCCTGATGATCTTGAAAATTGGCCAAATGATCGGCGACTGTCCGCAAAGCAAAGCCGCCGCGCGCGCCGCTGCCGTGACCATCACCACCGGCTTTGCCGCCATCGGTGCTGGCGGGGTGATTTTGATCGGTGCTGTCTTGCCGATTTTGCGGGACGAACCACTGGCCGCCTTGATGCTTGCGCTTGGCTTTGCCGCTCTGTGCTTGGGCCTTGGGTTCACCCACGCCGTCGCCACTTTGCGCGCTGTCGTGAGTGACGTGATGGCCCCCGCAGTCAGGCCCGCCTAACAAATGGGGCGGGGGAACAACCCCGCCTTATCCACACAACATCGGAGAACACCATGGCACCAGAACGCACCCCACGCGGCATTGAATGGCACGATCTAAGCGCGATCAGCCGTTGGGATATGTTGCGCGAATTGACCTTGCCGATGCCATGTTTTGTCTTGTCATTGTTCATTTATGCCAGTGAGTTATGGATGTTTGGACCGCTCGCGAGCTTTATGTTTTTCCTGTGCGGACTGCGCCTGAACCACGAGGCCATCCATGGCAATCTGGGCTTCAACCGGATGGGCGACAGTGCGGTGATGACCACCCTTAGCGCCATCATGCTGGGGTCCAATCACGCGGATGCCTATTGTCACATGCGGCACCACAAATTCAACATGGGTGACGGTGATGTCGAAGGGCGTTGCGGACGCATGGGGTTTTGGCAGGTGCTGCGTTATGGTCCGCGCTTTCCTATGGATCTGAACATTGCCGCGTGGCGCAGCGGGTCGCGGTATTGGCGCCGCCGGGTCATGCTGGATTGGCTGGCTGTGTTCGCCTTTGTTGGGTTGTGTTTGATCAGCGGGCAGCAGTTTATGATCCTGCATCTGGGCGCTATGGCCTTTGCCCAGTGTCTGACTGCGCTGTTTGCGGTTTGGATCACCCATCAAGGGACCGAAAATAGTGGCATCGCCGGGCGCAGCCAGCGTGGTGTTTTTGCGATCATCGCCTACCTGATGTTTTACCACCGCGAGCACCACCTGTTTCCGCGTGTGCCTGTTCACAAACTGCCAAAATTGGCCGCGCGACTGGATGCTCAGGTGCCCGGATATGCGAGCAGCCGCCAACCTGTGCTGCCATGGTTTGATCCGATAAAACCCTAACGAAACCGCCCTTAAATCGGTCAAACTACGCCGCATTTTCGCCCTGTAGCTGTACGATCTTGCCCATAACCGACACACAGTTATGGGCATACCTATGGGACCTTTTGCAGCACTTAATTCTGTCATCGTAAATGTATTTAGAATCAGAGGCCGCGCGCCAAGATCCGAATATTGGTGGTTCTTTTTGTGGGATTTGGTGATTGGGATCGCTGCACTTGGCATCGATATTTGGACCACAATCCAAACCATTCGCCCCTTGGGCATCTATCCTGACATCTCGACCGATCCGTTCGACTATCTCTTTGTCTATTGGGCTTTGATCAGCTTTATCCCCCGTTTGACGGTCACGATACGCCGGCTCCATGACGGTGGATTTTCCGGCTTTTGGTATTTGATGCATATTGTACCCTTGGGCAGTGTTGTTGTGTTTGTTCTGACGCTATTTCCGTCAAACGATGACAACAACATTTATGGCCCACCGCGTGCGCGGCCGAGTGGTAAAACGACTAATTATCAGGGCACAGGCAAAGCCCATGATCCTATGCAAGGCTACGCCTATCTAGAGGCGTCACGCCAGGCACCAACGCCCGAAATGTTGGCGGATCGCAAGGCCCAAATACGCGCGCTATATGAGCAACGCGTTTTGGGCCAAACGGAAAAGCCGGCCTAGTAGCTGTAGTCGCTAAACACCCGCGTGATATCGCCGTTCCAGTCGCCGTTGTAGTGATCCAGCAACTCGTCCGCCGGGGTTTTGCCGGTTTCGATGCTTTCGTGTAGCGCGTTCAGGAAATGTGTCTCGTCCGGCACCATGCCGCCTGCCCCGGCGCGCGCACGTGCCTTGAGACCAGCATGGCTGAGTGCCACCGCTTCGCGGGCCAGATCGTGCATGTTGATGCCGTCCACTTTGGCTTGCATGCCGTCAACCGAAGCGGCGACGCGCAAGGCTTCGCGCTGCTCAGTGCTCCAGCCTTTGACCAAATCCCACGCCCCATCGAGCGAAGATTGGTCGTACATCAGCCCAACCCAGAACGCAGGCAACGCGCACAAACGGCGCCACGGACCACCATCGGCCCCGCGCATTTCCATGAATTTCTTGATCCGCGCCTCGGGGAATGCTGTCGTCAGATGGTCTGCCCAATCGGACATCATCGGCATTTCACCGGGCAAGGCAGGCAATTTGCCTTTCATAAAGTCGCGGAACGACATGCCCAACGCGTCGATATATTTGCCGTCGCGGTAGACAAAATACATCGGCACATCCAGCGCGTATTGCACCCAGCGTTCGAACCCCATGCCGTCCTCGAACACGAACGGCAACATGCCGGTGCGCGCGTCATCCAAGTGACGCCACACGCGACCGCGCCATGATTTATGTCCGTTCACTTTGCCCTCGAAAAATGGCGAATTGGCGAACAGCGCGGTGGCCACAGGTTGCAAGGCCAAGGCCACGCGCAGCTTTTGCACCATGTCCGGTTCGGACGCGAAATCGAGGTTCACTTGCACCGTGCAGGTCCGCCGCATCATGGTTGTGCCAGACGTGCCGACCTTGTTCATGTAGGCATCCATCAGCTTGTAACGGCCTTTGGGCATCAGCGGCATTTCTTCGTGCTGCCAGATCGGCGCGGCACCAAGACCGATAAATTTCACGCCAATTTCATCACTGATGTCTTTGACTTCGCGCAGGTGGGTGTTCACTTCGTCACAGGTTTCGTGGATCGTCTCGACTGGGGCACCCGACAGCTCAAGCGCACCGCCCGGTTCCAGCGACACATTCGCGCCGTCTTTTTCCAAGCCAATCAGATGCCCGCCTTCGCGAATTTCTGACCACCCGTGCCGGTCCCGCAGGCCACTCAGGACAGCAACAATAGACCGCTCGCCCTCGAATGGCAGTGGTTTTAGCGTGTCTTTACAGTAACCGAACTTTTCGTGCTCGGTTCCGATGCGCCAGTCTTCCTTGGGTTTACAGCCCTCTGCCAGATGCTCGGCCAGCTGATCATGGTGTTCGATCGGCCCGCCGCCGGTTTGTGGAATGGACATGAGGAGATGCTCCGAAGTGATTGGCGTTTTGGAATTCAGGGATGGTGCGAAATTCTAGGACTGTCAATGCAGCCGGACGTGTGCGGGGCGCAAGGGCGCGCGTTCCCAGATCACAACTGCTTGATTTTGACCGCCCTTCAACGAGATGTTTATTTCGCTCAGCATCCGCTCGGTGCGCAGGCCGGGCAGTCTGGCAAAGGCGTCAAACAGCGCGTCCGATCCAGCCGCATTCACAGGGATCAGCAGCGCTGGTGTGCCGGGGGAATCCAGACGCCAATGCGCAGGTTTCAGATTACGATCAAGAGTCAAACGCTCAAGATCCGCAAGCGCTGTGGCCCCGCCGGTCAGGGGACCAAAATAAATGATTTGCCCTTCGTCGACTTGCACCGCGCCTGCCCCGTCATCGGATGTGCGAAAGCGGGCGCGCTGGATGCCGATCAAGATGAAAACGATGCCGATCAAAGTGACCGGGTAGCCGAGGAATTGTAACAATCCGGGGCGGCCGAACATCCAAAGCGCGCCTAGAATCAGGATGGCGATCCCGACCAATGCCTCGCGCAGACGGTGTATCGCGCGGGCGGCGTCTGGGCGGATAAAAGTCATAACAGTGCCTTTGACATCGTTTGATCTGATCGGGCGGTGAAATCGTTCATTGCCAGTCCCCCAAGGCGCGCTGCCACAGGGTCAGGGCCGCGACCGCCGCAGTGTCGGCCCGCAAAATGCGCGGACCCAATTGGGCCACATGAGCACAGCTCATGGTGCGCAGCTTTGTGCGTTCGCGGTCCGAAAACCCACCTTCGGGTCCAATGAAAATCGCCCACGGGCCTGCCGTGCCTTCAAATGGCATCGGGCTGTCCGTTGCCGTCGCTTCGTCGCAAAACATGATCTTGCGGCTGTTATCCCAGTCGGCCAGCAGCCTGTCGAATTTCACCAGCTCTGTCAGCTCGGGCACGTAGGTGCCTCCGCATTGTTCGGCCGCTTCTACCGCGTGCGCCTGCAAGCGGTCGCGTTGGATCCTGCTCGAATTTGTAAATTCTGTCTGCATCGGCACAATTCGTGCCGCGCCCATTTCCGCCGCTTTTTCCACGATAAAATCCGTGCGCGCCTTTTTGATCGGCGCAAAGACCAACCACAGGTCGGGTGGCATCTGCAACGGTTTGGTCTGCGCGCTCACGCTCAGTTCGCCGCCGCGTTTGCCCGCCTGCACCACGTCGGCCAGAAATTCACCGTGCGCGCCGTCAAACACCAGAACTTGCGCACCGATTTTCAACCGCATCACCCCAAACAAATAGTGCGCTTGGGCTTGCGTCAAAGTCACCAATTGCCCAACGGCAAGCGGAACGTCTATGAGGAGGCGAATTTTAGCTGTCATGGACACCTACATATGCACAACATTTCACCAGCGCCAGATGGCCACGCAAATGAAGGTCAAGTCGCGGACGCCGTGCAAGACAATTGGGTCGACGTCTGGGCCCCTGTCTGGTCCCGCCCCTATTTGCGTTTGTCCCGAGCCGACCGCCCGATTGGCACATGGTTGCTGTTGTTGCCGTGTTGGTGGGGTTTGATGTTGGCAATGCTCTATGACGGGCGCGTGGGTTGGGGTGATCTGTGGATCGCTGTTGGCTGCGCGGCCGGGGCGTGGCTGATGCGTGGTGCGGGCTGTACGTGGAACGATTTTGCCGACCGCGACATCGACGGATCAGTTGAACGCACGCGTTCGCGCCCAATCCCGTCGGGGCAAGTCAGCGGCAAAGGCGCGCTTGTCTGGATGGCAATCCAAGCCTTGATTTCATTCGCAATTTTGCTGACGTTCAACAGCGCTGCAATTGTGCTGGGTGTGCTCGCGTTGCTGCCCGTCTGCGTCTACCCCTTTGCCAAACGGTTCACGTGGTGGCCCCAAGTGTTCCTTGGCCTCGCATTCAATTGGGGGGCTTTGCTGGCATGGACCGCGCACACCGGCACCTTGGGCGCGCCTGCGGTGGTGCTGTATCTGGCCGGCATCGCATGGACGCTGTTTTACGACACGATTTACGCCCATCAAGACACCGAAGACGACGCCCTGATCGGGGTTAAATCCACCGCGCGTCTGTTCGCAGAAAAGACCCCCGACTGGCTGCGTCGCTTTCTGGCGGCCACTGTCGGATTGATGGGAATTGCCGTGATTTTTGCCGCCCTGCCCAACGGATCGCCGCTGGCGATGGTCGCCGTTTTGGCCGCTCCTTGGGCGATGGGATGGCACATGGCGTGGCAGTTGCGCGGCCTCGACATCCATGATTCCAAGAAATGCCTGCAACTGTTTCGCGCCAACCGCGACACTGGCATGATTCCGCTGGTCTTTTTTGGGCTGGCGTTACTGCTTTGATTGAATCGCCGCCCCAAGCGGCGTATCACGATATCAGGCCACCGTCGGCCTGCAAAACGAGCCAATAAAATATATGCGTTTATCCTCGATCATAGCCGTTGCATGCACCTTTGTCGCGGCGGCAGGCGTGTCGCTGGTCGCGGCCAATTTTTCTGTGAAACTGGTCGAAGAAACCTCGGAAATCGGGGTGCGCCAAGCGCTTGATACCGCCGAAATGCCCTGGGCCGAAGTCGAGGCGGATGGCTTGCAAGTCACCCTCGAGGGGATCGCCCCAACCGAAGCCCGCCGCTTTGCCGCCCTTAGCACCGCAGGGACGGTCGTGGACGCCGCGCGCGTGATCGACAACATGCAAGTTGAGGCCGTGGCCGCCATCGCGCCCCCTCGTTTTTCTGCTGAAATCCTGCGCAACGATTCCGGTGTTTCGGTCATAGGATTGATCCCTGCCAGCACTGACAAGACCGAAATCATCGACCGCTTTTCCGCCATGAGCGCGGGCGCACCAGTCGCCGATCTGATCGAAAGCGCTGATTACCCGACCCCAGAAGGCTGGGAAGACGCGTTAGGTTTCGCCCTGACCGCGATGGAACAGTTGCCCCGTTCCAAAGTGTCGGTCAAAGCGGGTCGCGTTGCGATCACCGCCATTTCGGACAGCGCCGAGGCCAAGGCCGAACTGGAAAAACGCCTGCGCCGCGCCGCGCCTCCGGGATTGCAGCTTAGCCTTGATATTTCCGCACCCCGCCCTGTGATCACGCCGTTCACGCTGCGGTTCTTGATCGACGAACAGGGCGCGCATTTTGACGCCTGTTCCGCGGACACCGAAGCCGCCAAAACCAACATTTTGAAAGCTGCATTTGCCGCAGGTCTAGAAGGTCCGGGGGCCTGCACCGTTGGCATGGGTGTGCCCAGCCCGAAATGGACATTGGCCGTTGAAAAAAGCATTCAAGCCCTGTCTGAAATCGGTGGCGGCTCTGTGACGATTTCGGATGCGGACATCACCTTGATCGGGGCCGAAGGCATCGCGCAGGGCGAATTCGACCGCATCGTTGGCGAGTTGGAAACCGACCTGCCCGAGGTTTTTGCCCTGTTTGCCAAGCTGCCGGAAACGGTTGATCCAAACCAAGGGCCACCGGAATTTACCGCCACCCTCAGCCCCGAGGGGCAAGTGCAACTGCGCGGCCGTTTGGCGGATGAAAACATGCGCTCCATCGCCAACAGCTACGCCCAAGCACGGTTCGGATCGGACCGCGTTTACGTCGCCACTCGCGTTGTTGACGGGTTGCCAAACGATTGGATCACGCGGGTTTTGACCGGGCTCGAAGCCCTATCGAGCCTGAACAACGGCGCGCTAACTGTCACGCCGTCGTCCGTGACCCTGCGCGGCAACACCGGCAAAGAATCCGCAAGCGCGGACATCGCGGCCCTGTTGGCATCCAAGCTGGGCGGTGCCGAAGCCTTTGAAATCGATGTGAATTACCAAAAGAAACTGGATCCTATTGCCGGGCTGCCCACTGCGATCGAATGCGAGGCCGAAATTGGCGGGGTGCTGACGACGGGGAAAATCTCGTTTGAGCCAGGGAGTGCGACGATTGACGCAAGCGCGCTTGGGACGATGGATGACATTGCAGAAATTCTCAAGAAATGTGGCGATTTGCTGCTGGAAATCCAAGGACACACAGACAGCCAAGGGCGTGAGGAAATGAACCTTGCTCTGTCGCAAAGCCGTGCACAATCGGTGCTAAACGAGCTGCGCGCACGTCGCGCTTTGACCGCGTCCTTTACGGCCAAAGGCTACGGCGAGGCGCGCCCAATTCAAGACAATGACACCGAAGAAGGCCGCGAAGCCAACCGCCGCATCGAATTTCGTCTGATCCGTCCAAAACCAACGACGCCAGAAGGCGAAACAACGCTGGAAACTATCGCGAATACAAGCGATACAGAGGAAAATACTGACGACGCCACGCAAGAAGGAACAACAGATGAGCAGAACTGAGTTTGTCATTGCCACGGCAATCATTCTGTTTGTTGCGTTTTGCCTTGGGTGGTTTGCCAACTGGCTGATCCACCGCTTTACCCGTGTGGCCGCCGGCGATGTGGCCGAGTTGGACCGCATGAGCCAAGAGCTGCATGAAGCCGAAGAAACCCGCGACCAAGCGATCACGTACCTGCAACAACGCGAGGCCGAGCTGACCAACCAGTTAAGCCAAACCGAAGCAGAACTACGTGCCGCAATGGACGGTCTGCGCGATGCCCGTCACGAGACGGAAGAAATGCGCGGCTACATCGAACGCGTTAACCAAGGCTAGTTGGCGCGACTTTGACGGGGCGGTTTTTGAGTATTTTTGATCAAAACAAATACGGGTTCGGTGATTGGTTACCAGCGCTTTAGAGCGTCTTCGTCCTCGGCCCGCGCGGCAACCCAATCAGCGCTTTTGGCGGTGATTTCACGTTTCCAGAATGGCGCGCGGGATTTGAGATAGTCCATCAGGAATTCGGCCGCCTCGAATGCGTCTTTGCGGTGGCGCGATGCGGTGGCGACCATCATGATCATTTCGCTCGGAACCAATCGCCCGTGGCGGTGAATAACCAGCGCATCCCCCAAGGACCAACGGGTCATTGCCTGCTCTGCGATATCGGTTAACGCGGCTTCGGTCATGCCGGGATAGTGTTCAATTTCCATCGCCTCGAGCGGATCATCAGGCAGATCACGCACCACGCCTGTAAAGGTCACAATCGCGCCCATGTCACGGTGTCCCGCGGCAAAATTGGTGGTTTCTGTGCCCAGATCAAATGGGGTGTCTTGCACTGAAATGCGCATGGTTTAGCCGCCCGTCATTGGGGGGAAAAACGCAACTTCGCGCACGCCTTTTAGGGGCGCATCAAAATCGGTGAGCTTTTGGTCGACCGCAACCCGCAGTGCCGTGAGGTCAGAAAATGCCGCCTCGTAGCGGTCTTCGCGCGCCCTTAGTTCAGTGATCAAATCGGCGACTGTTGCAGCCGAGGTTTCAATCGCTTCGCGCGGGATACCGATGCGTTCGCGCACCCAGGCAAAATACAAAACATCCATCAGCGATCATCCTTGAGATGTGTAATGGCTTTGCGAAAATAATCGATGCCGGTGATCAGAGTCAGTGCCGCGGCGATCCACAGCAGCCAGAGCCCGATGCGTCCCGCCCATTCCGCGCCGGTCAGTTTCCAGCCCAAACCGTGGACGTCCGGGATTTCGCCGGACAGGATTTGACCGACGATTTCGTTGTCCATGCCCCAGATCGACATGCCAAAGTAATGTTCGAACACCCCTTGCGAAAACAGGACCGCAATGGCGACCATTTGCAAGGTCGTCTTCCATTTGGCCAGTTTCGTGACCTTTAGCGTGCCCGCAGTATCGCCGAGGAATTCACGCAGGCCCGACACGAACACTTCGCGGAACAGGATCACGGTCGCAGGCAAAACCAGCCAGCCGGACCAGCTGGAAAAGCCGATGATGACCATCAGGGGGATGACGACCATCGCCTTGTCAGCGATGGGATCAAGCATCGCGCCCAGCTTGGTTTCTTGTCGCCAACTGCGGGCCAGATAGCCGTCAAACCAATCGGTGATTGCTGCGCTGACGAATAAAATCAGCGCAAACCAATCGGCATAAGGGCGCGTGAAGTACAAAAACATCAGCGCGACCATAGGTGCTGCGGCCAGACGGATCACCGTCAGAATGTTCGGAATATTCCAGTTCATAAGGCCATAAGTAGCGATTGTCCGCGTGAAGGGAAAGAGGTGGTTAACTGTCTTGGAAGTGATCGTAGACTTTTTGCGCAAGCGCCTCTGAAACGCCGTCTACAGCCTTGAGATCAGCGAGATTTGCGCGCCCCACTGCCTTGGCTGATCCGAAGTGTGCCAGAAGCGCCCGTTTACGCGCAGCCCCGACGCCCGCGATTTCGTCCAGCGGGTTGGCCATGTTGGCCTTGGCGCGTTTGGCACGGTGGGTGCCGATGGCAAAACGGTGCACTTCGTCACGCATGCGTTGGATGAAATACAGAACTGGATCGTTGTGGCGCAGCGCGAAAGGTCGCTTGCCGGTGCGGTAGAATTCCTCTTTGCCTGCGTCGCGATCAACACCTTTGGCGACGCCGACCATCGCAATGTCGCCGACGCCGTATTCGGTCATAATTTCACGCACAGCACTGACTTGCCCTGCCCCGCCGTCGATCAACAACAGGTCCGGCCACATGCCTTTGGTGCGGTCGGGGTCCTCTTTGATCAGACGTTTGAACCGGCGGCCAAGCACCTCTTTCATCATCCCAAAGTCATCGCCCGGGGTCAGGTCCGTGCCCTTGATGTTGAACTTGCGGTATTGGTTTTTCATGAACCCATCGGGGCCCGCAACGATCATACCGCCGACCGCGTTGGTGCCTTGGATGTGGCTGTTGTCGTACACTTCGATCCGGTTGGGTGGTTCGGGCAGATCAAACGCCTCGGCGACACCTTTGAGCAGACGGATTTGCGACGCTGATTCCGCCATCTTACGCGCGAGGGATTCACGCGCATTGCGCAAGGCACCGTCGATCAATTCAGCCTTTTCGCCACGCTTGGGCACGAGGATTTCAACCTTGCGCCCCAGTTTGCCAGTCAGCGCGTCCGCCATCAGATCGGGATTTTCCAGCGTGTTGGACAAGATCAATTGCGGCGGCGGTTCGCGGGTGTCGTAGAATTGGCCGACAAATGCCTCTAGCACCTCGGCGGCGTCCACATCTGCGCCGACGCGCGGATAGTAATCGTGGTTGCCCCAATTTTGATTGGCGCGGATGAAGAACACTTGAACACAGGCCTGCCCGCTGTCCATGTGCAGCGCGATCACGTCCGCCTCGGACACACCTTTGGGATTGATGCCTTGGGCCGTCTGCACTTGGGTCAACGCCTTGATCCGGTCGCGCAAAGCGGCGGCGCGTTCAAATTCCATTTCCTCTGACGCGGTGTTCATTTCGGTGGCAAGGCGTGCCTGAATATCGGCGTTTTTCCCGATCAGGAAATTCTCGGCGTCGCGCACAGTTTGCGTGTACTCGGCAGGCGTGATTTTCCCAACACAGGGGGCCGAGCAGCGTTTGATCTGGTATTGCAGACACGGGCGCGTACGCGATTCAAACGTGGAATTCGAACAATCCCGCAACAGAAATACGCGCTGCAACTGGTTCAGCGTGCGGTTCACAGCACCAGCGCTGGCAAACGGGCCGTAATAATTGCCCTTTTCCTTTTTCGCGCCGCGATGTTTTTTGATCTGCGGATAGTCGTGTTCCTGCGTCACCAAAATATTGGGAAAGCTTTTGTCGTCGCGCAGCAGCACGTTAAATTTCGGCTTTAGCTGTTTGATCAGGTTTTGCTCAAGCAGCAGCGCCTCGGTTTCGGTGCGCGTGGTCAAAAACATCATCGATGCGGTCATCGAGATCATCCGCGCAATTCGCGCAGAATGGCCCGACGGGCGCGCATAGTTGGACACGCGCGCACGCAAATTGCGCGCCTTACCGACGTATAAAACGCGGCTTTCGCGGTCCAGCATCCGGTACACGCCGGGGGATCCGTCGATCGTTTTCAGGTAGCTTTGGATCACCTCATGCCCGACGGGAACATCCGTAGGCATTTCAGTTTCGACCTCAGCGTGTGGATGTTCTGTATCTTCAGTCATTAAAAGCCGCTGATTCCCTTGTTCGCATGCACTGTAGCGTCGTTCTGTTCAACCTTTAACATGTCCACCATTCCTGTGGATAACTCTGCGGGTAAGTTTCTTGGACTTCCGTTTTTCCTTTGGTTTTTAGCCATTTTACCCCTGTGTCTAAAAAATAGGCAGTTTGGCAAGAAATTGATTCAAAGTCATATTATTTTGAAGCACCACAACACATTGAAACTAAAGGCCTTTTGGTAACACTTTTGTGACTTACATTAACGCGGTGCAAAACTCTGCTCAAATGTACTCATTCTGTTCCGACCACGTCTGGTGTTTCCCATCCCAAGTGCTGCCCACCATCGACACACAGCAGCTGTCCGGTGACTGCGGGCGCGTCCAACAGGTAGCCAACCGCGGCTGTGATGTCCGCAGGGTTTGATCCCCGTTGCAGCACAGTCGAGGCGCGTTGCTTGGCATAACCTGCCTCGCTTTGGTCGGCCCCTTTTAGCGTAGGACCGGGCCCAATTCCGTTGACCCTGATGGCAGGGGCCAAAGCACGCGCAGTGGTTTGCGTCATCGCCCACAGCGCAGCCTTGGCAATCGTGTAGGTCATGTATTGCGGTGTCAGTTTGCGCACGCGCTGGTCGATCATGTTGACGATCAGGCCGGACGCCACGGGTTCGCCGTTAACCACGTTCGGGGTCAAGCCTTGGGCCGCCATCGCTTGGGTCAACACAAAGGGCGCGCGAAGGTTGCTGCCCATATGTTTGTCCCAACTGGCGCGGGTCGCGTTTGTCAGGCTGTCGTCCTCAAAGATCGAGGCGTTGTTAACCAAGCAAGTGATTGGCCCGCCCAACGCCTCGGCGGCGCGGGGTAGCAATGCTTGGGTCGCGTCCTCGTGCAACAGGTCAGCCTGCAAAACGACGCCCTCGCCGCCCATAGCCGTGATCAGATCAACGGTGTCCTGCGCGCCAGCCTCGGAACTGGCGTAATGAACAGCAACGCTGTGCCCGCGAGACGCCAGATAAAGCGCGATTTCACGGCCCAAACGATGGCCTGCTCCTGTCACTAGACTGCGCGGCATTGTCAGGCTCCTTGAGGTCGAAAATTACATCAGTACGACGGCCACATAGCACAGATATGCCAAGGTCAAGGCGATGCCCCAGCCCCGCGTTATGTCACGTGCAAAGTAGACAAATGGGGCCAGCAAAACCGACGCCCCCAGCATAACCCACAGATCAAACCGTAGGAAACCCGGATCAACCGGAATGGGCCCGACCAGCGACGCGATGCCGATAATTGCCAGCAGGTTGAACATGTTAGAGCCGATGACATTGCCCAAGGCCACGTCCGCTTGGCGGCGCAAGGCGGCCATGACGGTTGTGGCCAGTTCCGGCAGCGATGTCCCCACGGCCACCAGCGTCAGCCCGATCACCGTGTCGCTGATACCGTAGGTGCGCGCAATCATGCTGGCGTTATCGACCAACAAATCAGCGCCCAGCGGCAGGCCGATCAACCCTAGCCCAATGAACATGCAAATGCGCCACCATGGTAAATTCGGGTCAGCACCTTCGACTTCTTCTTCGGTCTCGACCATGCAGGCCTGGCCCGCTTTGCGGTGGCGATGTGCGTCGCGAAATGCATCTGTCAAAACCAGCGACAAAGCCCCTAGCAATACGACGCCAGAAACCCAATCGAACACGCCGCGGAACGCCAGAACGATAAACATGACCGTGGCCGCCAGCATGTAGTTATAGGTTTTGCGCGTGTTGCATTCAGACGTGTGCATGGTCGCAAGGATCGCAGGAATACCCAGCACCATCAGAATGTTAGCGGTGTTCGACCCAACGACGTTCCCCAAGGCAAGGCCCGGCGCGTCATCCAAAATCGCCGAAATCGCAATCAATAATTCAGGCGCGGAGGTGCCAAAAGCAACAATCGTCAGGCTGACGATCAACGCAGGCACACCAAGGCGCAACGACAGGTTCACAGCGCCTTTGACCAATGCGTCCCCCGCCAAAAGCAGGATCACCAAGCCCAAACCGGACAGCAGCCATGGCGTCGCGTTTTCCATTTAGGTGCGCCCTTTTCCGCAAGAACACGGCCCCTTGCCGATGCGGTATTTGCCACACCCGCTACATTTCGCCGAATTCATCCGTTTGCCGCCGATCCAATGCAGTTTTCCGAACATGCCAAGCACCGCGATGAACACCAAAAACAGCAGAACAATTTTGAAAATCATTAGCCTACAGTCCAAACTGGGCGTAGGCCGCCCGTTCTTCGATTGACGTCATGGCGTCAGTGGCCATTTGCGCGCCAAATCGCGAAAAGAAGGGTTTCTTGACGCCGTAGCGGCGGACTTTGACGTTCTTGCCAAACCGCTCTGTCAGCATCGGTTTGATGTGACCAATACCATCGATCAAGCCCAGCTCGATTGCGCGTTTGGCCAGCCAGACTTCGCCGGTGAACAGCTCTGTTTCTGTATCCAGCTTATCGCCGCGTCGCGTCGTAACGTGCTCGATGAAATTCTCGTGGATGTCGTTTAGCAAACCCTTGAGACGTTTGACGTCCGCAGGTTTTTCCGGGCTGAACGGATCCAGCATAGATTTGGATTTACCGGCTGTGTAGACGCGCCGTTCAACGCCTTGTTTGGCCAGCAATTCATGCGCGCCAAAGCCTGCGGAAATCACCCCGATCGACCCCACAACCGACGATGTGTCGGCGTAAATCTCGTCCGCAGCTACAGCCAACCAGTAACCACCAGAGGCGGCGACATCTTCGACAAAGGCAATGACGGGGATGTTTTTTTCATCCGCCAACCGACGGATACGCGCGCCAATCAGCGACGATTGCACTGGGCTGCCACCGGGTGAATTCACCTCGAGCGCGACAGCGGCAGGTTTACCGCGCAAAAACGCTTTTTCGATCACACCGGCAAAGGTTTGGTCGTTCAACGCACCGCGTCCACCCGAGGCGATCACACCTTGCAGGCGGATCACAGCGACGGTGGGGTCAGATTTTACAAATGGGATAAAACGCTTCATTCAAACCCATTTAGATTGCAGCGGCGGTGCAAACAAGGGTCTGCGCCAAACCAGTTCCAAGTAGTGACCCGCCGTCACCCATTCCGGCACGACTATTGCCGGATGCGCCAACCCGTTTTAAAGATCCAGTATACCGCAAACAGACACAGGCCCGAGAACAGGCCAATGGAAAAAAGGCTAGTCATTACAGGGACATCCTCGATTCCGAAAAACGCCCAGCGGAACCCTGAGATCAGGTAAACCACCGGATTAAACATCGAAACCGCCTGCCAAAAGGGTGGCAGCATTGTGATCGAATAGAATGATCCGCCAAGGAACACCAACGGCGTTACAATCAGCAGTGGAACCAATTGAAGTTGTTCGAAATTCTTCGCCCAGATGCCGATGATAAAGCCGAACAGCGCAAAACTTATGCACGTCAGGATCAGAAACGCGAACATCGCGATGGGGTGCTGGATGTCGATGCGCACAAAAAAGAACGAGGTGATCAGGATGATGATCCCGATGAACCACGCCTTTGTGGCCGCAGCCCCGACGTAACCCAAAACGATTTCGAAAAAGCTGATGGGGGCAGAGAGCAATTCATAGATCGTCCCGATGAATTTCGGAAAATAGATGCCAAAAGACGCGTTTGAAATCGCCTGTGTCATCACTGTTAACATGATCAGACCGGGCACGATGAAGGCTGCGTAGCTGACGCCGTTTACCTCGTCGATACGGCTGCCGATTGCCGCCCCGAAGACCACGAAATACAACGAGGTCGAGATGACTGGCGAGATCAAGCTTTGCAAAAACGTGCGGAAAAATCGCGACATTTCAAAGATATAGATAGCGCGAATGGCGGCCCAGTTCATGCTGCGTCCTCCTTGACCAAGGTCACAAAGATGTCCTCGAGACTGCTTTGACGTGTCACCACATCGCGCAGGCTAAGGCCGGCTTTTGCGACATCATTCAGCAATTGCGTGATGCCGGTGCGTTCGGCGTTGGTGTCGTAGGTGTAGATCAGTGCGTCGCCCGAGGGGCCCAGCGTCAGATCATAGCTGACAAGCCCATCCGGGATCGCAGAGAGCGGCGCTGTCAGTTGCACTTCCAGCTGCTTTTTACCCATTTGCGCCATCAGTTTGGTCTTGTCCTCGACCAACAGCAGCTCGCCGTTGGCGATGATCCCGACACGGTCGGCGATCGCTTCGGCCTCTTCGATGTAGTGCGTGGTCAGAATTATCGTGACGCCGTCGGCCTTTAGATCAGCCACGATGTCCCACATGTCTTTTCGCAACTCGACGTCGACGCCGGCGGTCGGTTCATCCAGAAACAAAACACGTGGCTCATGCGCCAGCGCCTTGGCAATCAGCACGCGCCTTTTCATCCCGCCCGACAATTCCTTAAGCTGGTTGTTGCGTTTGTCGAACAACGACAGCTGTTTGAGGATTTTCTCGATCGCACCGATATCGCGCTTTTTGCCGAACAGTCCTTGCGAAAATTTCACCGTGTTTATGACCGTCTCAAAGGGTTCCAGCGCCACTTCTTGGGGGACCAGACCGATCATGCGGCGGGCGGCGCGAAAGTCTGTGTTGATGTCGTGCCCACCGACTTTGATCTGACCGCTGGTCGCAGATGTGATACCGCAAACGGTTGAAATCAAAGTGGTTTTACCCGCACCGTTGGGACCTAGCAGCGCGATGATCTCGCCCTGTTCGATCTGTAGGCTGACCCCTTTGAGGGCCTCAAACCCACCTGCATAGGATTTGCGCAGGTTTTTGATGTCCAAAATTGGGGCCATGGTGTTCCTCCGACAGAATTTGGATGAGGCTAGGATTTTGACGCGGTCGTGACCAGTGCACACACGCACACTGCTCGCGCGTTATTCTTTGCCAGTGAGGCGACCCAACCAGCCTTTTTTCGGCGCGTCGTCTTCTGCCTCAGGCTCAACGTCTGCAGGGCCCTCAAGGTGGGTTTGCAGGTTGGTAAAGAACTGATCTGCCATTTTTTTGGCAAAGCCGTCGATGATGCGACTGCCCAATTGCGCGAGTTTGCCGCCGACTTTGGCCTCAACATCATAGCTAAGCTCGGTGCCCCCTTCGGACGCCGCGATGCGCACTTCGGCCCCGCCTTTGGCAAATCCAGCAGCGCCACCTTTGCCTTCGCCAGAAATCGTAAGCGATTGATTTTCAATCATATCCGACAGGGTCACTTGCCCTTTGAATGTCGCTTTTACAGGCCCGACTTTCTGGGTGACGCTGGCTTCAAACCCGTCTGCGGGTGATCCAGTGACCTCGGTCGCACCGGGCACACATTCCTTTAGAACATCTGGATTCAACAAAGCGGCGTAAACTTCGGCAGGCGTTGCTGCAATCTGGCGCGTGTCTGACATTTGCATCGGTGGGCTCCCTCTTGTCGCTAATTATCTCAGTCATACGCGCTGCGTTCACGGATGGCTATTGCCGAAATCGTTTGCCGTGATAGGGCTTGGGGCATGAACGCATCCCCCCAAAACAACGCAAACATCGGCATCCTGTTCGTTTTGGCAGGCGTTTTTTGCATTTCAATCAACGACATGTTCGTCAAACAGCTGTCGGGTGGCTACCCGCTACACCAGATTGTTTTGGCGCGTTCAGGCATCGGGATTTTGTTCAGCATGATCTTTGTCCAACTCGAAGGTGGACTGGGCATTTTGAAAACCAAGCAGCCGGGCCTGCACGCGGCGCGCGGTTTGCTGATTGTCGCATCGAACATGACGTTTTTTGTGGCGCTGGCCGCCTTGCCGTTGGCGGATGCCACGGCACTTTTCTTTGCCGCGCCGCTGTTTATCACGCTGCTGTCGATCCCGATGTTGGGCGAAAAGGTCGGGCCGTTGCGTTTGGGCGCGGTGGTGTTCGGGTTCATCGGCGTCATCATCATGCAACGCCCGTGGGAAGGCAGCGATAGCCTGGGGGCCTCGCGTATCGTTCTGCTGCTGCCCGTGGTCGCCGCGCTGACCTATGCGATGAACCAGGTTTTGACCCGCAAATTGGGCATCACCACCAAAGCATCCGCCCTTGCCGTGTACATCCAAGCCACGTTTATCTTTGTTTCTGTTGGGTTTTTCGTGATCGCAGGGGATGGCCGGTTTGCCGTCGGCAGCGATAGCCCATCGATCCAGTTTCTGTTGCGCCCATGGATTATGCCACCGCAATCCGACCTCTGGGTGTTCTTTGGAATGGGCGTAAATTCGGCCATCATCGGCTATTGCCTGTCCCAAGCCTACCGCATGGCGGATGCAGCAACCGTCGCCCCGTTTGAATACATCGGCCTGCCATTGGCCGTGTTTTGGGGCTGGATTATTTTCGCCGACCTGCCCGTCTGGGAGGTCTGGACCGGCATCGCCATGATCCTTGCCGCAGGGTTGTTTGTGTTCCTACGCGAGAAACAAAAATCCCGCGCCGTGGCCCGTTACGGGATCAAGCGGCGCTGATTTCAACCACAACTTTGCCCGTGGCCTTGCGCGTGCGCAGCAAATCCAGCGCCTCGTTCGCCTGCTCTAGCGGCAGCGTCGCGCTGACGTGTGGTTTGATTTTACCAGCCACGTACCAATCGATCAGGGTCGCAAAGCTGTCGGTCAGAACCTTTGGGTTCACACGGGCATAGCCGCCCCAATAGAACCCGATGATCGTCAGGTTTTTCACCAACAAATGGTTCGCTGGAATTTGCGGTACCTCGCCCGAGGCAAAGCCAAGCGGCAAAATGCGGGCCTCCGGGTTACAGGCGCGCAGGGCGGCTTTGAACTGGTCGCCGCCGATCGGGTCGTACACAACGTCGGCCCCGCCCAGCGCTTTGACCACGGCGCGGATGTCGTCGGTGTCCGAGTTGATCAGATGATCGGCCCCTGCCGCTTTGCACACCGCCAATTTGTCGGCGCCGCGCGCGCAAGCGATGACCTCGGCCCCCATCAGTTTGCCCAGCTCAACCGCCGTAAGGCCAACACCGCCCGATGCGCCAAGAACCAAAAGCCGTTCCCCCGGCTGCATGCGTGCCTTGTAATCCAACGCCACGTGGCTGGTGCCATAAGCAATCAAAAACGCGGCCGCATCGACGGTGTTCATGTCGTCTGGCAATGGCACGCAAATTTCAGCAGGCAGTGCCGCGTAATCCGCAAGCCCGCCAAAACCGGAATACGATCCGACCTTTTGGCCGACTTTCAGATGGGTGACGCCCGCACCGACGGCTTCGATTGTGCCGCAAATTTCCATACCGATGGTCGCGGGCAGCGGTGGTTTTTCTTGATAGGTGCCTTTGATGATCAGCGTGTCGCCAAAGTTCAAACCGCAGGTGTGGATTCGCACCAGAACTTCGCCCGCAGCGGCGGTCGGTTTGTCGATCTCGCGCATCTGCAATGGTTGACCGAGGTCCACAACTTGCATGGCACGCATCATCGATTACTCCTGATTAGAAGGCCTCTGGGCGCGCCTCGCGGGCCATGTGGTCCAGCACCGCGTTGACGAATTGCGCCTCTTTGCCTTCGGGGGCAAAGGCGCGGGCCACGTCAACGTATTCGGAAATCACCACCTTGGGTGGTGTGCTTTTGTTGCCAAATTCAGCCCCTGCTGCGCGAAACAGGCCGCGCACGGTCGGGTCGATCCGGTCGATCTTCCATTTGGCGACCAGCGCGCGATCGGTCATTTGGTCAATCTGCGCTTGGTTTTCGACGGCGTCCTCTAGGATGCGCGTGAACAGATCGATGTCACCGTCGATCATTTCAGCACCCTCGTAGGTTTCGCCAAAACGATGATCAAGAAATTCGAGGCGCACTTGGTCCAATGTCTGGCTCGAGTGCTCCATCTGGAACAGCGCCTGCACCGCGTACAGCCGCGAGGCCGATTTCATCTTGCGCTTTTGATTGCCAGAAAGAGGAGTAGTCATGCTGTTGTGTTTCCGCCCGTGTTTTCAAATCCGGGATCGCCTGCCATCAGAATATTCTCTGACGGTGGTTTGAACCCGATGCCTTTGCCTTGGTTGCTCCACTTACGGGTGAGGGCAATCAGATGCAAGGCAGCTGCGGCCGCCCCGCCACCTTTGTTTTGATCGGCAGGATCAGCGCGGACTTCGGCCTGTTTGCGGTTCTCGACAGTCAGAATGCCATTGCCGATGCACAGCCCTTGCAGACCCATCAATTGCAACGCGCGCGAGCTGTCATTGCACACGGTGTCGTAATGCGTGGTTTCGCCGCGAATGACACAGCCCAGTGCGACATAACCGTCAAAGTTTGACTGCCGGTCAGAGATGCTGATCGCTGTCGGAATTTCCAGCGCGCCGGGCATTTCGACCAGATCCCAGGTGGCACCTGCCGCCTCGAGCTCGGCCTTGGCCCCCGCGATCATATTGTCAGCGATGTCTTTGTAATAAGGCGACACGACGATCAGAACCTTGACCGGTTTGACAAAGCTTGGGCGCTCTAGAATGTGGTGTTGTTCGGCGGATGCCATCAGGTTTCTCCCATAATCGGACGAGTGCCCGTGATTTCCAGATCATAGGCGTCAAGACCCACATAGGTGGTCAGCGGGCTGTCTGTAAGAAGCACCAGTTTGGTCAGGCCCAATTTCGCCAGCATTTGCGCACCGAGGCCGGTGTTTTTTACGACCTTCGGGCCGTCCTCGTCTGAGCCGAACAATTCTTTGCGCGGCTGGCGGAACAAGCAGACAACGCCGCGCCCTTCGGCGGCGATGATCTCCATCGCGCGGGGCAATTCGCCGACGGATTTCGGGCCAAGGCCCAGAATGTCGGACACAGCGTTCAGCGCGTGGGTGCGCACCAAAACGGGCTCGTCCGTAGTGATGTCGCCTTTGGACAGCACAACATGTTCAATGCCGTAGGTCTGGTCGGTAAAGATGCGCATGTCCCAATCGCCGCCGTGCTCAGACGTGACGGTGCGCGCATCGGTTTCAACAACCAGATTGTCATAGCGGCGGCGGTAGGCGATCAGATCGCTGATGGTGCCGATTTTCAGGCCGTGTTCAGCCGCGTACTCGATCAAGTCAGGCAGACGCGCCATTTCGCCGTCAGGACGCATGATTTCGCAGATAACCGAACTGGGATAATGCCCTGCCAAACGCGACACATCGCAGCCGGCCTCGGTGTGACCGGCGCGCACCAACACGCCGCCCTGACGCGCGCGCAGTGGAAATACGTGACCCGGTGTGGCGATGTCAGCAGCCGTTTTGTCGGGGTCAATCACAGTGGCCACAGTCAGCGCACGATCACCCGCAGAAATGCCGGTGCTGACGCCTTCGCGCGCCTCAATCGACACGGTGAACGCGGTTTCGTGGCGCGACGAATTGTGCATCGCCATCATCGGCAGGCCCAGTTCCTCGATCCGCTCGGCAGGCAAGGTCACGCAGATCAAACCGCGCCCATGGGTCGCCATGAAATTCACCGCCGCAGGGTCGGCAAACGCAGAGGGGATCACCAGATCACCTTCGTTTTCGCGGTCCTCGTGGTCGACCAGAATGAACATGCGCCCTTCGCGGGCTTCGGCGATGATCTCTTCGATCGGGGAAATCGCGTTTGCCAAGTCCAACTCGACCGGTCCGGGTGTCTCAAAGCTCATATCGGTGCCTCATTGCAGAATCTCCTGTGCCTTAAACCATAGACCGCCCCAAGGCC
This sequence comes from Ascidiaceihabitans sp., assembly GCA_029251465.1. Classification (GTDB taxonomy): domain Bacteria; phylum Pseudomonadota; class Alphaproteobacteria; order Rhodobacterales; family Rhodobacteraceae; genus Ascidiaceihabitans. The sequence continues at coordinate 22,584 of JAQXDI010000036.1, read as the reverse complement.
AGATGAACGCCGCGACCCTCTGGACCTTGTGGTCCACATCGCACTACGGTTTTGGCAACCAAAGGATAGGCTTATGCGCACGAACCGATTGATCCATGTTGTTGAGGCCCACGCCGAGGGCGAACCCGGGCGCGTGATTACCGGCGGCATGCCCACCCTGCCCGGCAATTCAGTGTTCGAGCAGATGCAATTCATGCAGGCCAATCACGACGACATTCGCCTGTTCATGCTGCAAGAACCGCGCGGGCATCCGGCCTTGTGTTGCAATGTTTTGGTGCCGCCCAACCACCCTGCTGCGGACGCGGGATTCATCGTGATGGAACAGACAGAGTATCCGCCGATGTCGGGATCTAACCTGATTTGCGTGACGACCGTGTTGCTGGAAACCGGCATTTTGCCGATGGTAGAACCTGTGACCGAACTGGTGTTGGAATCCCCCGCTGGTCTGATCAACGTGCGCGCGGATTGCAAGGACGGCAAAGTCACGCGCGTGACCTTTCGCAACGTGCCTGCCTTTGCGATGCATCTGGACCGCGAAATCGACGTGGCGGGATATGGCAAGATCACCGTCGACGTGGCGTGGGGGGGCATGTTCTTTGTCATCGCGGACGTCGCGCAATTCGGGATCGATGTGGCACCTGAAAACGGCGCAGACCTTGTGCGCGCAACCGAAGCGATCCGTCACGCTGCCGCCCAACAACTGCCCGTGGTACACCCTGAAAACCCGGACATCACAGGGCCGACAATTGGCAATCTGATGGTGAAACACGAAAAAGGCGCATCAGGCTTGGGCGCGATCACGGTGTCCACCGGCCCCTACGACCCTGCGCGCCCGAACGCGTTGACGGGCGTTCTAGACCGATCGCCCTGCGGCACCGGCACCTGCGCCAAAATGGCCGTTTTGCACGCCAAGGGGCTGCTGGATGTCGGTGTGGATTACGTGAACGCAGGCCCGATGGGCACGACGTTTACTGGCCGGATCGAGGAACTGACCAAAGTCGGGAATTACGACGCGATCATCCCCACCCTGTCGGGCCAAGGCTGGATCTACGGCACCGCGCAATACATGCGCGACCCCAGCGACCCGTTCCCGAATGGCTACAAAATCGGCGACATTTGGGGGGCTTAGCCCGCCTCTGCCAGACGCGCGACGTAGCGCGCCAGCGTGTCGATTTCCAGATTGACCTGATCGCCGGTTTTCACGTCACCCCACGTGGTCATTTCTTTGGTGTGGGGGATGAAATTGATGCCAAAGATGTCGCCTTGGACCTCGTTGACCGTCAGCGATGTACCATTCAACGCAACCGACCCTTTGGACGCGATGAATTTCGACAATGCGGCGGGCGCGCGCAATTGCACGCGCGTGCTGTCACCCTCATCAACCATGCTGACGACCTCGGCGACACCGTCCACGTGACCGGACACAATGTGGCCGCCCAATTCATCGCCTACCTTTAACGCGCGTTCCAGATTGACCCGTTTACCAACCGCCCACGCGTTGACATTCGTGATGCCAACCGTCTCGGCGCTGATCTGCACGTCGTACCAATCTGGGCCCAAATCGACCACAGTCAGGCACACCCCGTCCGAGGCGATGGACGCGCCCATATCGATGCCATTCGTGTCATAGCTGGTCTGGATGCGCGCGCGCAAATCACCCTCTTTGATCAAATTTGTGATGGTGCCGATGTCGGTGACGATACCTGTGAACATTGCGCTCTCCGTGCTGTGTTACTCGTGAGGTAGCGGGCGGGTTGCCGTCTGACAAGTCCTCACGAATTTTTCATAAACTTGCATCACTGTGTCCAAACGACATACTTTAGCCCAGTTTCAGGTTCATTGTTGATCAAGTTTTAGATCGTTTGTCAGGGTAGTCAGGTGCTAGATTCACCACATCAGCGGGTCTTTTTGTTCCTTCAGGGACCACATGGGCCATTTTTCCACCGTCTTGGGCGTATGCTGCGCAAGGCCGGGGCCGAGGTGTGGCGCGTTGGATTTAACGCAGGTGATCGTGCATTCTGGTTTCATCCGCGCAGCTACATCCCCTTTCGTGGCAGTGCAGAGCAATGGCCTGACACATTTTCCGCGTTAATCGAGGAAAAAGGTGTCACGGACATCGTGCTCTACGGCGATACCCGCCCGATCCACGCCCAAGCGGTGGCTGAAGCCAAGGCGCGCGGCATCTGTGTTCACGTCTTTGAAGAAGGCTACATGCGCCCGTTTTGGGTGACCTACGAACGTGGCGGCACCAACGGCAATTCGCGCCTGATGGATATGTCGATCGCCCAGATGCAAGAGGCATTGGCCCAATCGGACATGGACGCACCGCTGCCCCCTGCCCGTTGGGGCGACATGCGCCAGCACATCTTTTACGGCGCGCTGTACCATTGGTTTGTAATGTTTCGAAACGGGCATTACCGCAATTTTCGCCCACACCGCAGTATGACTGTGACCAAAGAATTCCAGCTGTATTTGCGCCGGTTGCTGTTGATGCCCTTGCAGGCGATTGACCGGCGCGTGGCGACCCTGCGGATCAAATATGGCGGCTTTCCCTATCATTTGGCGCTGCTGCAATTGGAACACGACAGCAGTTTTCAGATGCATTCGCCGTTCGACACAATGCCCGATTTTCTTGAGGTCGTGATCGAAGGCTTTGCCGCTGGCGCGCCGCGTCATCACCATCTGGTATTCAAGGCCCACCCGCTCGAAGATGGCCGTGTGCCAGTGCGCCGCTCCATTCGTCAACTGGCCCGAAAACACGGTGTTCTTGATCGCGTGCATTACGTGCGTGGCGGCAAACTGGCGCAGCTGATGAACGATGCACGCACGGCTGTGACCGTAAATTCAACCGCAGGCCAGCAGGTTTTGTGGCGTGGTATCCCGCTGAAAGTGTTCGGCAAAGCCGTCTACAACCAGCCGGAATTCGTCTCTGATCAGCCACTACCCCAGTTTTTCAAAGGGGCCACCCGCCCCGATCACAAAGCCTACAAAGATTACCGCCGCTATCTGTTGGAAACCAGCCAATTGCCCGGAGGATTTTATTCAGCGCGCGCGCGGCGCCAATTATTGCGCCAAGTCGTCGACATGATGCTGTCACCCGAAGACCCCTATGACGCGTTAAAATCAGGAACAGCGGCGCCAAGGCAACAGTTGCGTGTTGTGACGTAAGTGACACAAGCCCTAGCGGTAGTAATTTAATATAAATTACGCTAGCTTGAACCAAATCACGTCAGAAAACTGGCGGATACCCTCGGGAACAACCCGGGGACATGAGGCAGAACAAGAATAGGTCGAGGAGACCGAGCAGTGATCTTCAATGGTTTTCGGTGGGCGCGCCCCATCGCGATGATTGCGGCCTTGGCCGTTGTTTCATCTTGTGGTCTTCCGCAGGTTGGCCCCAACAAACGCCAGATTTACAATGGCTCAGTGCAACAAGAGGGCGACGCGTTCATCGTGTCCGTCAATGACCGCGTGACGCGGGCGACGGCGATAACGCCAGCCTTGGGATTTAGCACCGCCTTCAAAAATGCAGGCACGCTGGGGTCAGACACGATCCGGCCCGGCGACGTTTTGGGCCTGACGGTCTGGGAAAACGTCGACGACGGTTTGCTGTCGGACACAGGCACAAGCGCGACGATCCTCGAAGAGGTTCAGGTCGACGGTGCGGGCTTTATCTTTGTCCCATACGCCGGTCGCATTCGCGCAGCAGGCAATACGCCAGACGCCATTCGCCGCATCATCACCACCAAATTAGCCGACCAAACCCCTGATCCACAGGTGCAAGTGCGCCGGGTTGCAGGTGACGGTTCGACCGTTTCATTGGTTGGCTCCATCGGTGGCCAAGGCGTGTTCGCGATTGAACGACCCACGCGCACCCTGTCCACGATGCTGGCACGCGCAGGCGGCATCACGATCCAACCAGAAATCGCGCAAGTCACTGTTATTCGGGGCAAAGAGCGTGGGAAAATCTGGTTCCAGGACCTGTATGACCACCCAGAATTGGACATCGCATTGCGCGCTGGCGACCGCATTTTGGTCGAGGAAGACACCCGTGCCTTCACCGCATTGGGCGCAACCGGCGGCCAAGCCCGCGTCCCATTCGAAAGCCAGAACTTGTCCGCACTCGAAGCCATCGCACAGGTTGGCGGTTTGTCTGCGGCCTCTGCCGATCCGACCGGTATTTTTGTGTTCCGCAACGAACCGGCCGAAGTCGCAAACATCGTGATGGGCCGCGACGATCTGCAAGGCGCACAACGCCTCGTTTATGTGCTCGATCTGACGCAACCCAACGGCATGTTCATGGCGCGCGATTTTGTGATCCGCGACTCTGACACGCTGTACGTCACCGAAGCTCCGTTCACGCAATGGAACAAAGCGATCTCTGCTTTGACGGGTTCAGCATCGTCAGTGAACGCGCTGTCCTCCCTCGCCGGGAACTAATCGCCCGTGGCGCTAGGCCCCGAAATTTCGAGCGCCGGTCCTGAAAAGGATCGGCGTTTGTTTGTCTACAACGGTGGTTTTCTGACCCAGTCGCGGGTTCGCCGCATTTTAGCCCTGTCAGGATACCGCGTCTCTTTGGGCGTGCCGCGCGAAGGCGACGTTGTAGGCGTTTGGGGCAATAGCCCGACAGCCCATCGCGGCGAAGCAATCGCGGCAAAACGCAGCGCACCAATTGTGCGGATCGAGGATGCCTTTTGGCGGTCCTTACACCCCGGACGCGCATCAAAATCACCTCCCTTGGGGTTGATGATTGACACGTCGGGCCTTCATTTTGACCCGTCCAAGCCTTCGGATCTGGAAAAAATCCTTGCTCATGAACCGCTTGATGACACCGCCCTACTCAATCGCGCCCGTGGGTTGATCGCCCGAATGCAAGAGGCGCATCTGACCAAATATTCGGCCATCGACATGAATGAAACCGCGCCCGCGCCCGGGTATGTCTTGGTGATCGATCAAACATTTGCAGACGCGTCCGTGCGTGCCAGTGGCGGCGATCGAAATCGGTTCCTGGAAATGCTGTTTGTCGCGCAAGACGAAAACCCTGGTGCGCGGATTTTAATCAAAACCCACCCAGAAACAGCACAAGGCTTGCGTCAGGGATATTTCAGCGCCGCAGACCAAAACGGCCAGATTGATTTCTGCGACACAGCCATCAGCCCTTGGGTTCTGTTTGAGGGCGCAACCCGCGTTTACACCGTGTCTTCGCAAATGGGATTTGAGGCAATTTTTGCAGGCCATCGCCCCCGCCTGTTTGGCCAACCATTTTACGCAGGCTGGGGGTTAACGGACGACGAATTTCCCGTTCAACGCCGCCAACGCAGCCTGACCCGCGCGCAATTATTTGCAGGCGCAATGATGCTCTATCCGAAATGGTACGATGTGCACGAAGACCGCCTTGCCAGCCCCGAAGAGGCCGCCGAAGCCCTGATCGCCCAGACCAGAAGCTGGCGCAGCGATCACCAAGGCTGGGTCGCAAGCGGCATGCGTCTGTGGAAACGCGCGCCATTGCAAAAAGTTTTTGGCCACCACAAGCGTATGATTTTTCAGGATGATCCAGCACAAGCCCGATTAACGCAACGCCCGTGGATGGTGTGGGCCGGCAAGGCTGAGGTCGGACATCATGATGCTGTACGGGTCGAGGACGGCTTTATTCGATCACGCGGATTGGGCGCTGAGCTTGTGCCGCCGCTGTCTTTGGTCACGGATGATTTGGGCATTTATTACGATCCGGCGCGCCCGTCACGACTGGAAAAACTGATCGCCGAACGCGAGGTTTTGCGCCCTGATCAACACCTGCGGGCCGAAACGTTGATGCGCACGTTAACCACGCAAGGGATCAGCAAATACAACTTGGGTGGCGAAATACCTGCCCTGCCCCAAGGCACGCGCGTTTTGGTCATTGGACAAGTCGAAGACGACGCATCGATCCGCTGTGGCGCTGGCGACATTGCAACCAACCGAGGGTTGCTAGAGGCGGCGCGCAACGCACATCCCGACGCCGTGTTGATCTACAAACCGCACCCCGACGTCGAAGCAGGATTACGGGACGGCGCGTTTGATGCAACCGATTTGGCAGACGTCATAGCCACGCAATCAGACATCTCGGCGTTACTGAGCGAAGTGCAAGAACTCTGGACGATGACCTCGCTTACAGGGTTTGAGGCGCTCTTGCGCGGCGTCAAAGTCGTCACAACCGGCGCGCCGTTTTACGCAGGCTGGGGGTTGACAACAGATCACGGCGACGTCCCGCCACGGCGACGCGCACAGCCTAGCTTGGCCGGATTGGTCCATGCCACGCTCATCGATTACCCACGATATTTTGACTCCAAAACAGGGTTGGCTTGCACCGTCGAGGTCGCAGTCAAACGTTTGGAAACAGGCGATATTCCGCACCCAAACGCACTCAACAGATTGATGTCAAAAGCCCAAGGTGCTTTTGCATCTTACGCGCATCTTTGGCGTTAAACTTCGGTTGTCCTGATCCAAATACTCAAAACATCCGGCCCCACAGCACGCGATTCTTTCAATGTGAAACGCCGTGCCTGAGCCAGCTGGGATAGCCCTAGCGCACCAACGCTTGGCAACCCTTCGGCCCCGATTGTCAGCCCCGCAGTGAACCCGACCAGCTGATCAACCAGGTCCGCTTCGATCAAAGACGCAGCCAATGCACTGCCGCCTTCGCAAAAAATTCGCGTCAATCCATGCCCACCAAGCTGGGCCAAAATGTCTTCGGGATCCAGATGCATTCCACGCGCGCGGCAGCGCAGCATCACGGCCCCCAGATCGGCCCAAGTGCGCACCAAAGTTGGATCAGCGTCTGCACCATGGCACAAAATCAGGGGAATTTCCTTTGCTGTGCGGGCCAGTTGCCCCATCAGTGGCAGATCAAGGCGGCGCGAAATCACGATACGTGTGGGTTGATGCGTCACGCCCAAATCCCGCACGGTCAGCGACGGATCATCGTGACGCGCAGTGCCACCGCCAACCATCACAGCATCATGGCGCGCCCGCATCGCATGCACCACGCGCCGCGCATCTGGCCCAGTGATCCATTGGCTCTCGCCCGTTCCCGTCGCAATACGTCCATCAAAGCTCGATGCGATTTTCAGCGTCACCATGGGTCGGCCCATCACCGTGCGCCGCAAGAATCCGTCATGATCTTCAAACGCCAGATCCCCAAGAATGCCTGTTTCGACAGTGATCCCGGCGTCACGCAACATCTGCGCGCCTAGGCCATTCACGCGCAGGTCACTGTCAGAAATCGCAATCACAACGCGCCCAACGCCGGCATTGATCAGTGCCTGTGCACAGGGCGGGGTTTTGCCGTGATGGGCGCAAGGTTCAAGCGAAACATAGACATCTGCGCCACGTGCGGCATCGCCAGCTTGGGCCAACGCCACCACTTCAGCATGCGGGCGACCACTTGGTTGGGTCCAGCCCCGCCCGACAATCCGACCGCCTGAAACGATCACACACCCCACGGCAGGGTTGGGCCAGGTACGGCCCATCCCGCGCCGCCCTAACGAAAGGGCCAGCGCCATGTAGCGGGTGTCACCCCTTACGCTCACTCGTCTTGGGATGTTTCTGGTGGACGAAGCTCTTGAACGAACTTGTCGAAATCATCCGCTGCCTGGAAATTTTTGTAAACGGATGCAAAGCGCACGTAGGCCACTGTGTCGATCCGGCTTAGCGCTTCCATCGCGATTTCGCCGATCTGCTTAGAGCCGATGTCCGTTTCGCCCATGCTTTCCAGTCGACGCACGATGCCAGAAATCATCTGATCAATCCGTTCCGGATCAATCGGACGTTTCTGCAACGAAATGCGAATGGAGCGTTCCAGCTTGTCGCGATCAAAGTCTTCGCGTTTGCCGTTGGTTTTGATCACCACCAGATCGCGCAATTGCACGCGTTCATAGGTCGTAAATCGCCCGCCGCATGCGGGGCAAAACCGGCGACGGCGGATGGATACGTGATCCTCCGCTGGACGGCTGTCTTTTACTTGAGTGTCGATATTTCCGCAAAATGGGCAGCGCATAGGCCGGTCCCCTTTTTTAACTGTCCCGCCTGATTGTGGGGTTAAGGCCCCACTTATCCACAGTTATAGGGTAACCGCTACACTTTGGGTAGAGGAGAAATATGACCGCAAAATAAGCCCTTAGATGCTGGCTCTCATTTGATGCGCGAAGTCTCGCTGAAATATCCGGTCACATTTCGATCATGAGGGTGGTTACGATGTTCGAAAATGTAAATTCCCTGCCACGTCCCGAGCCGCAGTTCCCCTTGCATAACCGGGATTTGCAGGCTGACAGGCATCATCGCTGCTTTGATGTGGGCGGGCATGTCATCGGGGCCCTCTTAGGTGTGCCTAAGGTAGGCCATAGACGGATCACTGCTGGGTGGCACGAGCCGCGAAAAGAACGCCTGCAAATCGGTTTGCACCTCGGGATCAGCGTTTTCCTGGATCAGCAGCGATGCGGAGGTGTGTTGGATCATAAGTGTTAGCAAACCGTCGGCACGCCCGCTTATCCACCCACGCACATCGTCGGTGAATTCGTACAAGCCAGCGCCGTTTGTGCTCATTTGAAATGTTGTATGCATGCCGACAAAATGCCGCTGGATGCGCAATCGTTCAAGCGCTACTTCGTCGAACGCGTAAACGCATCGCGGCAAAAACTGCGGCCTTTGCGGGATTTTAGTGTTGCGCCGGGCTGGTCCACACTCAGCGTCAAGGACGCGATTGGTGGCGGCAATCCGGCTGGGTCAGTTGTGAACACGACACCTTTGTAGCCCTGCGCCGTTTTTGCGGGTCCACGCGGGCTGCGCACATACAGTGCGATCAAATCGGAACGCCCCTGACGCGCCTCGTTGTAACTGGCCGCTGCACACCAGAATTCTGCCGCCCCCATGGATTGGGTTTCGATGACTTCGAAATCGGTGGCATTAATCGTGTTGATCGTTAGCCCGCTCTGCTCACCAAGCGTGTCAGACATGGCCAGCGATGGCACCATCAGGGCCGCTGTGATCAGATACCGCATAAATTGATCCTCCTGCCCAAGGAAATAGGGCAAGAGGCCGCAAAGTCATGCCTATCGCGAATTCGTGATCCGCGCGTCGTAGCAGAATTGATAAGCATGATCGACGGACAGGTTCGCCCCGAGCTGCCGCAACGAGGCCCCGACAATAGACACGCTTTTGCCTTGTGTGCCGTTCGCATCAAGGCTGAACGTGACCGGGCCGGACGTCGATGTGCGCGGCTCTGTGATGTAAATGCGGCTTGTGCCAGACGCCCCAAGCACGTCTTGGGCCTAATCAGATGCAGCGCACCACATGCCGCGCGCGCCATAATCGCCGCCTGAACTGATCTGGAACACATTGTTCAAAGCGGGCGTCACGTCGACACGGTTTTCAGCGCGAAATGTTTGTGCGACAGCCGGGACTGCTGCAAGTGCAACAACGGCTGCCATCGTAAGGGTTTTGTGAAACATTGTAGTATCCTTTGATCAATGAGACTTAGAAATCGGAGCTGTTGATGTCGTAATCACGGCAAAATTGCAGGGCATGCTGCACAGGTAGGTTGGCCCCGACCTGACGCAATGTCACCGAGGGTGACGGGCCAGCATCGCCAACAGCTTGGGTCGAAAACACCACGCCTTTGCGCCCTTGCGCCGTCACGGCCGGACCGCGTGCTTGAGCGACGTAAATCCGTCCGCGTTGCACGCCAAGCTGGTTAACCGAGTGCAAGGCCGCAGCGCACCACATACCGCGCGCGCCTTCACCCCTGCCCTCGATAACCTCGAATTGGGTTGCGGATACAGGGTTCACATCCAGCCGCGGATCCAAATAGAACCCGTTGGCCGACGCGGCTGTACCAAAGGCTGCACAGGCGGCGGCGATCATCACACAGGGGGTAAATTTACGCATTAGAACGTTCTCCTTTAGCTGACTTTCATGTAGTGCGTCCTTCGTTCACATCAAAATCACGAGGTGGTGCGCAGAGCTGGCTCAAGCCATCCTGAATACCGGATCAACAAGCGATCCCTGCCTAAATAGGCCGCAATATCAAAGCAAAACCGGCCCTGTTCGTCTTGCCATTCACGGGATTCACTGCGGGGTGAAATGAACCTTGGCAAAGGTATGCCCAGCACTGATGCACGTACGACAGCAACATTCAGAACACCATCGTTCAGCGCAGGCACAAGGGTGCAGGTCACAATCCCAAACCGTTCGATGATCGCTGATTTCGCCGTATCATAGCGCAGTTCAGAGGTGGTTTTATGGGTGCCAAACATACGTTCCCATGTCTCTGATACAGAGCTTGGCGTCACGATGATGGAGATCGCAGTGTCTGTGGTCTGCGGTGGAAACCCGCCCGATTTGATGGCAATCGCTGGCAAAATGCCGCGCCCGTGCTCAACCCGCGCACGGCCCTGAAACCGGTACGGCGGATCACTACTGTGAAAGCGCTGCAAAGCCGCGGGCAACTTGGCAAAATCCAGCCCCAAGGCGCGTTGAAACGGGGATTGAGTCATGTGCCATTTTTCACGAAACGCGAAATGACGTCAGGTGTTGGCATCATGCAAGTCTCATAGCGGCCAAAAATACGGTAGCGATTGCGCGCGATCAAATGATACATCGGGTTTTTGATTAGGCTTGGCAAAAACCGCGCCACGCCAAGCGCACGCCAAGGCCACCCGAGCCTTTGCATCGCCGCACAAAATGCATCAAGGCGTTGATAGGTAACGCCATTTACAATCACGAGGTTGGTTTCAAGATCGGTTAACGGCAAGCCAAGATGCTTGTACAGGGACTGCCCAACCGGTGATTGCGCGGTGGCAAACCGGAAACGACCTGCGTCGCGTTCGATCATAAAACGGAAGAATCCCGAGCACAAAACGCATTCGCCATCAAAGACGATCAGGTCTGTATCCGACGCTTCTGACGGAGGGGCGTTTGTGATTTGCATATCCATAGACCCGATATATGCAAAACGCCGCCCCTTGTAAGGACGGCGTTTGATATTGTGTCGAAATGTCCTGTTTCGCTTACTGCTCCAAGAACGACCGCAGTTTGCGCGAACGGGACGGATGTTTCAGTTTGCGCAGCGCTTTGGCTTCGATCTGACGAATACGTTCGCGCGTTACGCTGAACTGCTGGCCCACTTCTTCGAGCGTGTGATCGGTGTTCATGCCGATGCCAAACCGCATCCGCAAAACCCGTTCTTCACGTGGCGTAAGCGAGGCCAGAACCCGTGTTGTCGTTTCCTTGAGGTTTTCCTGAATGGCGCTGTCCAAAGGCAGCACAGCATTCTTGTCCTCGATGAAGTCGCCCAACTGGCTGTCTTCTTCGTCGCCAATCGGAGTTTCCAAAGAAATCGGTTCTTTGGCGATTTTCATCACCTTGCGGACTTTTTCCAAAGGCATTTGCAGCTTTTCTGCCAATTCCTCTGGTGTCGGTTCGCGACCGATTTCGTGCAACATCTGGCGACCGGTGCGGACCAATTTGTTGATCGTTTCGATCATGTGTACAGGAATACGGATCGTGCGCGCCTGATCCGCGATAGAACGCGTAATCGCCTGACGGATCCACCAAGTGGCATAGGTCGAGAATTTATAACCGCGACGGTATTCGAACTTATCGACGGCCTTCATCAGGCCAATGTTACCTTCTTGGATCAAATCGAGAAATTGCAGACCACGGTTTGTGTATTTTTTAGCGATCGAAATGACCAAACGCAGGTTCGCTTCGACCATTTCTTTCTTGGCTTGGCGGGCCTCTTTTTCACCCTTTTGAACTTGCTGCACAATGCGGCGGAATTCGGGGATATCAAGACCAACGTATTGACCAACCTGGGCCATTTCGCCGCGCAGTTCTTCGACTTTTTCGGTAGAGCGTTCGATGAACATCTGCCAGCCGCGACCAGCCTTTTGCCCCATCTCTTCGAGCCAGTTCGGATCTAATTCACGGCCACGGTATTCTTCAACGAATTCCTTTCGGTTAATCCGTGCTTGGTCGGCCAGTTTCACAATCGCACTGTCGATCTGCATAATGCGGCGGTTGATGCCGTACAGCTGGTCAATCAAGGCCTCGATACGGTTGTTGTGCAGGTGCAATTCGTTCACCAACAGCACAATTTCCGAGCGCAGCTTTTGATACTTCTTTTCGTCTTTTTCAGAAAAAGACCCGTCTTCGTTCAGAGTCGCCGAAATCCGGCTGTCCTGCATTTGCGACAGTTGAAAGTAGTCATCAGCAATGATGTCGAGCGCCTCTAGAACCTGCGGTTTCAGCGCAGCTTCCATCGCGGCCAGCGACATGTTGGCCTGCTCGTCTTCGTCATCATCGTCGTCATCCGTGGTGATCGGGTTACCATCGACGTCGACTTCTGGCTTGGCTTCTTCGGTGGTGGCGGCCCCAGGAACGACAGGCACAACAGGTGTGGTTTCTTCTTCCTCACCCATTTGATCGCCAAATGTCGCCTCAAGGTCGATCACGTCGCGCAGCAAAATCTCTTCGGACAACAGTTCGTCGCGCCAGATTGTAATCGCCTGAAACGTCAGCGGGCTTTCACAAAGCCCGGCAATCATCGTGTTGCGGCCCGCCTCGATGCGTTTGGCAATCGCGATTTCGCCTTCACGGCTTAGCAGTTCGACCGATCCCATTTCACGCAAATACATGCGGACAGGGTCATCGGTGCGGTCCAGTTTTTCTTGGCCCGTCGAACCCAGCGTCAGATCGCGCGTGCCTTCGGTGGCCACCAGATCGGTCGGCCCTTTGTCTTCTTCGGCATCTTCGTCTTCGATAATGTTGATGCCCATTTCGGACAGCATCGACATAACGTCTTCAATTTGTTCAGAACTTACCTGATCGGGGGGCAACACCGTGTTCAGTTGGTCATAGGTGATATAGCCCTTTTCACGGGCTTCACCGATCATCTTCTTGATGGCCGCTTGGCTCATATCAAGCGAGTGATCGCCATCTGCATCTTCGCGCTTGGCGTCGTCATTGTCTTTCGCGGCCATCGAGTGCTCCTAGTCAGGGCTCCGGAAGTGATTCGAAAAACGAATCAGTCAGAGAATCATTCACGCCTTTGGGTGATTCGGCCACCCGTTTACCGTCTTTTTCCTAATGATTCATACTCAAAAGGCACAATTAGCTGCCTTTTGAAAAACGAATCGTTTCCATCAGCGCATCCAAGGCACTGCGTTCGTCACGACTGACGTTGGCACCGTTGGATCCTCTGACGTAATCGCCTTTGTCTTCTTGTGTGCTGCGCACCGCTTCTTCTGCGGCCAAAGCGGCCTGGGTTAGGCGCCATGTGACGCCTTCATCGGCCACGCCGGCAAGGTCTTCTACTGCATCCGCAATTTCAGCGTCCAATCCCCGCACCGTTTCAAGTTTGGCAAGCTCTTCGGCCACAGTCATGCGGGCCTTGTCGGCATCGCCCGGTGTTCGGATGCACGGGATGATTGCGACATGGCTTGCGCCGAGCAGATTTTCAAGAGCATCGGGCCCCAGTGCGCTGTATATATTTTCGCGCAACACCTCTGTGCTGGCCCCCAGATTGCGTAGAATCAGGTTGCGAATGTCGCTGTGCTCACTGCTGCGAAAGCTCATGTTTTCGAGGCTGGTTTCGAATTCTTCGGCCACTTGCGGGGTACACACTAGGGCCGCCAAGATCACCGACTGGCGCAAATGCACCGTGACGGCGTCGCCCTGCCCGTTGGCAAGTGCCGATGATTTTGTCGTTGCTTGCGCGTTTTGTGGCGGCTGCCATTTGCCTTTGAATCCGCCCTTTTGAAAGCCACCATTTTGTTGGCGACGCTGCTGGTTCGGGCGCTTGGTGGAAAACAAATCCCAGCGCATTTCCTTGATCGCTTGGCCGTAGTGATTGCGGATCGACGGATCTTTGATGGTTTTGATCTTTTCGCGCAGCACTTTGTCCAGCATCGCCTTGCGTTCAGGACTGTCAAAAACCTTGCCGTCGGTTTCGCGTTGCCACAGCAGCTGCACCATCGGAATGGCACCATCCAGCAGCTTTTTCAGCGCCGGTGCGCCGTTCGCCTTTAGAACGTCATCGGGGTCTTGGCCGTCTGGCATCAGCGCAAATCGCAAGGATTGCCCGGCCTCAAGCAACGGCAACGCCAGATCAATCAGGCGCATCGCGGCGCGCAGACCCGCAGTGTCACCGTCCAGCGCGATGATTGGTTCGGGGGCCACACGCCACATCATTTGCAGCTGGCTTTCGGTGATCGCGGTGCCCAGCGGGGCAACTGCGCCCTCGAACCCGAATTCGGACATGGCGATCACATCCATGTAGCCTTCGCCGACAATCAGCGGTTGGCCTTTGCCCGCAGCCGTGCGCGCAGGGCCGTGGTTGTACAGACTGCGGCCCTTGTCGAACAATTCGGTCTCGGGCGAATTCAGGTATTTTGCGTTGTCGTTCGGGTCCATCGCGCGGCCACCAAACGCCGTGCAGCGCCCACGCGCATCGCGGATCGGGAACATAATGCGCCCACGAAATGTGTCGTAGGGCTTGCCGCCCTTTTGGCTGGGTTTGCCCAATCCGGCGCCAAGGATCAAGTCCGGCTCGACGCCTTTTCCGATCAAATGATCCCACAGCCCTTGCCACGTGTCGGGGGCAAAACCGATTTCCCAACGCTCGATTGCTTGCGCCTTTAGGCCGCGCCGTTCCAGATAGGATCGCGCATCAGCCGCGACACCTTGTTGCAAGGTCATGCGGAAAAACTTGACCGCGTGTTCCATGACTTCGGCCAATAACGTGCGGCGGTCGGCTTTTTCTTGGGCCTTGGGATCTTGTTCCGGCATCGGCATGCCAGCCTCATCCGCGAGGATTTTCACCGCCTCGATAAAGCTGACGTTTTCAGTTTCGCGCACGAATGAAATCGCGTCGCCTTTGGCGTGGCAGCCAAAGCAGTAGTAAAACCCCTTGCGGTCATCGACGTGAAAGCTGGCGGATTTTTCCTGATGGAAGGGGCACGGTGCCCACATGTCGCCTTTGCCTTGGTTCGACTTGCGCGTATCCCACATGACTTTGCGCCCGACCACTTGGGACAGGCTGGCGCGGGTGCGCAGTTCGTCAAGGAATCCGGGGGGCAGGCTCATGTTTATACAATATTGGTCTGCGACGGCCAGAGTCTAGGGCCGCCGTTGTGACAATTGACAAAGTTCGTCACTTGGACTGGCAGGCATCCTTCCATTGGGTGCCCAGATCGACCGACTTAATGTCGCGACGTTTCAGATCGTAGATCGGACCACCCAAGACCGTAATCGCCTTATTATAACGGTCCGGCCATTCAGGGTTGCTCGCGGCGATGTGTTCAGCCAACTGGCTTTCTTTGACGCGTTCCAGCCGCGCGGCTTGGATCGCGGCGACAACCTGGCCTTGATAGACGCAATCGTCATCCTTGCTGATGGTTTCAGCATGGGCAGTTCCAGCGGCCAAAACGGCGGCGATGGTGGTCAGGCGAAAAAGGGACAGCATAAGACGGCTCCAGAAAACACGGACAAGATTCGCAGCAGCTTATCCGCGCGCCGCCACACCTTCCATAGCCGTTTGAATGTCGTGCAGTAACGTCTGCGCCATGGATCGGAACACCATAATCATGAACGTGTCGGTGCCCAAACGCGTGATCGAGGCGTTCATGTGCATCAAATCACTGCGCGCCGTGTGTCCGCGTTTGAAATGTGCATCGCGTAGATCGAGCGGGGTCAGACGAGCCAAAACATCCGTGGCCTGCGCACCCGTGAGTGTCGTTGTCGCCCAAGCATCGGTCTGATCTGTCAACGCGGCGTGTTTGGCGAGCGTGTTGTGCGGGGCCGGCCCAATCAACAACGCTTGGTCGCGGCCGAACCAGATTGCACGCGCACCGTCCTTGCCAGTTGCGCGATTGGGGCCGGGCAGCGTCATGCCGTGGGCAGATTTCAAAGCGTCTGACAGGTTGCCTGCCTGCCCAAGATATGGCGACACCGAGGTCAGTGGCCCCGCGTCGATTTCCGCGAATGTCACGGTGCCAATGGTCAATAGCACCATGTTATCGAGCGGCGTTTTAGGTTTCAAATCAACCACGGGCACGGTCCCCTTTCGGGTCAAAGAAGACAGGGTGGCAGACTTCGACCACGGTTTCGATGCCGCGCACAGCGTCGATCATGCGCAAACGATCGCCTTGTCGTGCGGCACCACCACGCACAAATCCAAGCCCCAAGAAATGCCCGAATGTTGGGGAAAATCCGACAGAGGTCATGTAGCCTTGGTCGTTGTCAGGCGTTGGGTCCTCGCCTTCTGGATAGAAATGCGCACCCCCCGTCAACTGCTTTACCGCGCCCACGGGTTTGAACCCCATCAACTGTTCGCGGTCTTCATCCAACAGGCCCTCGCGCTGCGACATAACCTTGCCAATGCAGTCTTTTTTGGCACTGATCATCCGGTCCATCCCGATGTCAAACGCCGTCACCCGCCCGTGAATTTCGCCATGCGTGATGAACCCCTTTTCGATGCGCAGCACGTTCAAGGCCTCCATCCCGTAGGCACCACCGCCCATGGCTTCGGCCTGTTTCAGCAGCGCCCGAAACAGCGCGTCACCGTAGCGCGCTGGCACCGCGACTTCATAGGCATGTTCGCCCGAAAACGAGATGCGGAACAATCGCCCTTGGACGCCAGCGACAGTCACGTCTCCGCATGCCATGAACGGCCAGGTTTCATTGTCGATTGGCGTCGACAGCAACCCGTTCAGCAATTCGCGCGACTTTGGTCCCGCAACCGCAAACTGCGCCCATTGTTCCGTAACAGACGTGAACCGCAAGTCCCAATCGGGACGCAAACATTGGGTCACAAATTCCAAATGGCGCATCACCTGACCTGCGGCTGCCGTCGTCGTGGTCATCACAAAGTGCGTATCCGACAGGCGCGCGGTGGTGCCATCATCCATCACATGCCCGTCTTCGCGCAACATCAAACCATAGCGCACGCGCCCGGTTTTGAGCGTTGAAAACATGTTGGTGTAGACAAAATCCAACAACGCTGCGGCGTCCGGCCCTTGGATGTCGATTTTACCCAGCGTGGACACATCGCACACGCCAACCGCCTCGCGCACCAGATTGACCTCGCGGTCACAAGATTGGCGCCAATGCGTTTCGCCCTTGGCAGGAAAATATGACGGGCGATACCAAAGCCCCGCCTCCATCATCGGCGCACCACGTTCGATTGTCGCGGCATGGCTGGTAATAAAGCGTTCAGGCATGAAGCCTTTGCCCTGCGCCCCCGCACCCATCGCGGCAATCGCCACGGGCGAATACGGCGGGCGAAACGTCGTCGTGCCTGTTTCTGGGATACCGCGCCCAGTGGCATCCGCCAGCAACGCCAACGCGTTGACGTTCGAATTTTTACCCTGATCGGTCGCCATGCCTTGGGTCGTGTAACGCTTCATGTGCTCAACAGAGCGGAAATTTTCGCTGGCCGCCTGTTTGATGTCTTTGACCGACACATCGTTCTGAAAATCTAGCCACGCGCGGCCTTTGCCGGCCACAGCCCAGAGCGGTTCCATCTTGTAATCGCTGTCTTCGGCATTCGGGATTGGCACCTCAGCGGGCTTGGTCCCCAAGGCCGCAAGGGCGTCGCGCGCCGCCGCGACCCCCGCCGCCAAACACGCCGCTGTGGAAAAATCGCCGTTGCACGCGCCTGCAACCGTCATGTTCGGGATCGAACCGGGCGTTGGCACAAAGCTCGCGATATCCTCGCGCCACGTGGGCCGCCCATTCATGTGGCACGTCATGTGCACGGACGGATTCCACCCACCCGACATCGCCAGACAATCAGTCGAAATGCTGTCTTCGCCACTGGCTGTGCGGTACGTAACGCTTTCCAACTGCTTGCGGCCAGACGTGGCACAAACCTGCGCGCCGGTGATCAAGCGGTAATCGCCCAGCGCCTTTGCACTGTTGCGACTGTCGATCACAGCGGCCACATGCACACCTGCGTTTTGCAGGTCCATTGCGCTGCGGTGTGCATCATCGTTGTTGGCAAACACCGTGACCGTTTTGCCCGGGGCAACACCCCAGCGGTTGACATAAGCGCGCACAGCATTCGCCATCATGATGCCGGGGCGATCATTGTTTTGAAACGCGATGGGGCGTTCTAGCGCACCTGCCGCCAGCACTGTTTGCTTGGCCGCGATCCGCCAGAATGTTTCAAGCACGGCTTTGCCGTCGCGCCTGTCTGCGTGGTGGTTCACACGTTCAAGCGCGCCATACGTGCCTTGGTCGTACGCCCCCGTCACGACCGTGCGCGTCATCAGACGAACGTTGTCCATGCCGGCCAATTCCGCGACGGTATTCGCCGCCCAGTCAGCCCCCGTTTGCCCATCCACCGTATAGGTTTCCGCGTTCAAACGCCCGCCCATTATGCTGTCTTCGTCCGCTAGGATCACATCCACACCAGAGCGCGCTGCCGTCAACGCCGCCATCAAACCCGCAGGGCCAGCGCCAATCACCAACAGATCACAATGCGCGAAGGCGCGTTCGTATTTATCCGTATTCGCCTGCCCGCTGAGCGTGCCAAGACCGGCCGCGCGTCGGATAATCGGCTCGTACACCCGTTCCCAAAACGCGCGCGGCCACATGAGTGTTTTATAGTAAAACCCAGCCCCCAAAAAAGGCGCCGCCAGATCATTCACAGCCATCGCATCAAAACCAAGGGACGGCCAAGCATTCTGACTGCGCGCCTCAAGGCCTGTGTAAATCTCTTGCACCGTGGCGCGCGCATTGGGATCGGCACGCCCCCCAGATCCAATCGTCACGAGTGCATTTGGTTCCTCTGAACCTGCGGTCAAAATCCCGCGCGGACGGTGGTATTTAAACGAACGCGCAACAAGGCGCACCTCGTTTGCGAGCAAGGCAGAGGCGAGCGTATCGCCCTTGAACCCATTGTACTCGACCCCGTCAAATGAAAACGAAATAGGGGCGTTGCGGTCAATCAGACCCTTATCAGCCAGCCTCATGCCCGCGCCCCTTTTACATCTATCGCCAGTTCAGCGCCCAACACTTCGTGCGTTAACGTGTTGCGGGTCACGACCAGCCATGCAGAACAGCCGCTATCGTGATGCCACATCTCGCGCAGCGGCCCAGGGCGATTGTCGCGCAAGTAAACGTAGTCCTGCCACGCGTCGGCCGAAGCCTCAGGATCGGGGCGATCTAATGCCACAGCTGCACCCTGATAGTAAAATTCACGAATGTCGCGTTCACCGCAAATCGGACATGGCAGCCGCATTACACTTCTCCTGATCGGGCGCACTGCCCAATTTTGTTCTGATCCCAAATATTCCCGCCGGAGGCATCCATCATCATCCCCAAACGCTAATGTAGATTGTGTTGAGAGCCGGTTGCCTCTTCATCCATCAATCCCACGCCTGTTGAAAAACGGTCCATCCGGTGCCGCACGGCCGCCGTGTGCGGGTTGCCCGTCGCCATCAGATGCGCAAATGTGTTGCCCGATGCAGGCGTCGCCTTGAACCCACCGTAACACCAACCGCAGTTGATATAGAGCCCGTCGATGTGGGTTTTGTCGATGATCGGCGACCCGTCAGACGACATGTCCATGATCCCGCCCCAACTGCGCAAAACCTTGGCTTTGGCGATGGACGGCATCAGCGTCACCGCGCTTTCGATGACGTGTTCGGCCATCGGCAGGTTCCCCCGCGACGCATAGCTGGAATACAAATCGAGCGACCCGCCAAAGACCAGGCCGCCTTTGTCTGACTGGCTAATATAGAAATGACCCGCCTCGTAAGTGATGACATGGTCGATGACTGGCTTCACCCCTTCTGTGACAAACGCCTGCAAAACGTGGCTTTCGACGGGCAAGCGCATGCCCGCCATCGCCGCAACTTGGCTAGAGCGGCCGGCGGCCACAATCCCGACCTTTTTCGCGCGGATTGCGCCACGTGTGGTTTGCACGCCTTTGACCACGCCGTCGACGATATCAATGCCGGTGACTTCGCATTGCTGGATCAAATCAACGCCGCGTTGGTCTGCGCCGCGCGCAAATCCCCAAGCGACTGCGTCATGACGCGCGGTACCGCCACGAGGTTGATACAAACCGCCATAAATCGGAAACCGGGTTTGGTCGAAATCAAGATAAGGCAGCATTTTACGCACGTCTGCATTGCCCATCAGGACAGCGTCATCCCCCTGACCAATAACCGCATTGCCACGCCGCGCCGCCGCATCCCGGGACCCGTCAGAATTGAATAGGTTGATCACACCACGCTGCGAATGCATGACATTATAGTTAAGCTCTTGCTCAAGCCCTTCCCACAGCTTCAGCGAATGGCTGTAAAATTCGGAATTGCCAGGCAGGCCGTAATTCGCGCGCACAATTGTGGTGTTGCGACCAACATTGCCACCGCCAAGATAACCCTTTTCCAACACAGCAACATTGGTAATGCCGTGCTGCGAGGCCAGATAAAATGCGGTCGCCAGACCATGCCCGCCGCCGCCAATGATGATCACATCATACTCGGCCTTGGGCTCAGGATCGCGCCAATGCGGTGACCACCCTTTGTTGCCTGTTAAGCCTTCTTTCAGAACACGTAGTCCGGAAAAACGCATCACTTGTCCCCCAGTGCCGCCGGATTTCAACCAGCCCATAGAGGCGAGATAACTACGCAATGAACAGAGAAACAATCGGTTTTCGACCGGAACAGGCCTATGGGCGACTTTGTCTTGGCTACAAAAACGGCGCGCCCTTGAAAAGGCGCGCCGTATCACAGCAATCAGTTGTCTTCTGGTTAGGCCAGATTACAGACCTTTGGCGCGGTAACTGCTTGCGACTTTGCCGATGGACACAAGATATGCAGCCGTACGCAGATCCTGAACGTCTTCGCGTCCGTGCCAGATTTCACTCATGGATTGGTAGGCAATCCGCATCGTGTCATCCAGGCCCGAACGCACAAGTTCCAGTTCGTCGGCGCCACGCAGATAGCGTTCCTTGAAGTTAGGGCTAAGTTCCCAACCGATCTTGGAATCGGCGCTGAGCCGCTCCAATTCGTCGACAACCAATTGGTGACGCCCTTCTTCTTGGCGGCGCTGCATGCGGCCAAAACGGATATGGCTCAGGTTTTTGACCCACTCAAAGTAGGACACCGTCACACCACCGGCGTTGGCGTACATGTCTGGAATGATCACTGTGCCTTTGTCGCGCAGGATCGTGTCTGCGCCCGCAGTGACCGGACCGTTGGCAGCTTCGATTATCAAGGGTGCCTTGACGTTCGCCGCGTTGCCTAAGTTGATCACAGCCTCAAGTGCCGCTGGAATCAGAATGTCACAGTCTTCTTCCAGAACCTTTGCGCCATTTTCGACATATGTTGCATCCGGATAGCCCGCGACACCACCATGCGCCCCAATCCAATGTTGAACCGCATCCACGTCCAGACCTTTGGCGCTGGTCAGTGCCCCGTCCCGTTCAATGATACCGGTGATGACGCAACCGTCTTCTTCTTTCAGGAACTTCGCGGCGTGATAACCCACGTTGCCGAGCCCCTGAACAATGACGCGTTTACCATCAAGCGTGCCATCAAGACCGGCTTTTTCAACACCCTGACGATCGCGAAAGAATTCGCGCAAGGCGTATTGCACACCACGCCCCGTCGCCTCGACCCGACCGGCGATCCCACCAGCGTTCAGCGGTTTACCTGTGACGCAGGCTTTGGCGTTGATGTCTGTCGTGTTCATCCGCGCGTATTGATCCGCCATCCAAGCCATTTCGCGTTCGCCCGTGCCCATATCCGGGGCCGGTACGTTTTGGGATGGATTGATCAGGTCGCGTTTGATCAGCTCGTAAGCGAAACGCCGTGTGATCAGCTCAAGCTCATGTTCGTCATATTGACGTGGATCGATGCACAGCCCGCCTTTGGATCCACCAAACGGAGCCTCAACCAGCGCACATTTGTAGGTCATCAGGGCCGCAAGCGCTTCGACTTCGTCCTGATTGACGCCCATGGAAAAGCGAATACCGCCTTTGACAGGTTCCATATGTTCAGAGTGAACCGAACGATATCCTGTGAACGTTTGGATTTGGCCCCGTAATCGCACACCGAAACGCACAGTGTAGGTGGCGTTACAGACGCGGATTTTTTCTTCTAGCCCGGGCGGCAGGTCCATCAGTGCAACGGCACGGTTGAACATCATATCTACGCTTTCGCGAAAGCTGGGCTCTTGGGGGGCACTCATCCGATTTCTCCTTCTGAGTAATTTCGACTCGACGTTCTGTCAGTCAATATCCACAACCTATGCCGAGATCGTTAACGAGCGCGAGACAAAATGCCAAATTTTTGGGCAGTTTAAGAAAATCAGTATTCCAAATTCAGGGCCAGCTCCGCCTTGGGGCAAATTAGTCTTCTAAAACACCTGTTTTCACTCGATCTACTCAGGGTTGATGCAATTCATTAACGATAGGTTATACACAGAGTCCTTAAGCACCCGAGTTTTGGCGGGTTGACGTTTGGTCGCAGACCGATTCAGCTAACCGCATGATCCGTCCCGGTTTTCTTTCCCCGACAGAGCGCCTTGAGCTTG
>JAQXDI010000032.1 GCA_029251465.1 Ascidiaceihabitans sp. | reverse complement strand
CTTTGCGCCATGCCGCAGACCTGAGCAATTTGTGCCAAGGATTGGCTGCAATCACGTTGCAGTTCTTGCAAAAGCGCGCGTTCTGGATTGGAAAAGTTCATATTTTCGACTCTGAATGGATAATTTTCCAAATTTCATCAGGATTGCGGGTGAATTGAAAGCACTTTGTACCGAATTAGGGGGATCGTGGTCAAAAGCCATAATGGACAAAACCATGCCAATAACTGCTGATTACGAGTCTAAAATTGCCGGCGCGAACGGCTTGTTTCACTACACCGTATCAGAAACCGCCGTTTGGCGTGATTTGTTCGACCAGCAAATGGCAAATCTGCGGACACATGCCTGTGCGGCCTATCTGGATGGGCAGGCCGCGCTCGGCATGATCGGCGACACGGTACCGCAAGTTGTCGACATCAATGCGCGGCTGAATGCGATCAACGGATCGGGGGTCAAGGCAGTGGATGCGCTGATCCCGCAGGATGAATTTTCGACGTTGCTCAGCGAGCGCCGCTTTCCCGTCGCGACCTTTATCCGGCGGCGCGAACATTTCGACTACATCGAAGAGCCGGACATTTTCCACGAATGTTTTGGCCACTGCCCGATGCTGACGAACGAAGCGTTTTGCCAGTTTATGGAACGGTTCGGGCGGTTGGCGTTGGATTTGGGGAATGACTATTCCGAGCGGCTGTTTCGCCTGTTCTGGTTCACAGTTGAGTTCGGTTTGATCCGTGAAAACGGTGCGCGCAAGGCGTTCGGGGCCGGCATTATCAGCAGCCCAGAAGAGCTGGCCTATGCGATGACATACGCCCCCAAAGTGGTGCCGTTCAACCTGATGACAGTCCTGCGCACACCTTACCGGATCGACATTCTGCAACCGGTGTACTTTGAAATCGACAGTTTTGAGCAACTGGCCAACAGTCTGGAGTGCGACATGCAAGCGATGTTGGATGAAGCTGCACGACTGGGGGATTTGCCGAGCCTTTTTGACGATGCTGCTTAGCTCATTCATTCAAGAATAACAGCCAGGCTTGATCCCAAACCCTACTTTCCTCAGTATGACGTGGTGACTGATATCCCGCGCCATATTTTTCCGTCGCCTTATGACACGCCGTTGGCTGAATGGTGGGAGGGTTGCTACGATCATTTCTATGTCGTGATGAACCCATTTTTCAGGGTGGATGGCTATCATCCACTCTTGCACGCATATGGGCCGCAACATGTTGGATCAAAGTCTGTTGC
Source organism: Ascidiaceihabitans sp. (assembly GCA_029251465.1). GTDB lineage: Bacteria > Pseudomonadota > Alphaproteobacteria > Rhodobacterales > Rhodobacteraceae > Ascidiaceihabitans. The sequence continues at coordinate 4,531 of JAQXDI010000032.1, read as the reverse complement.
AGAGGTATTATCAATGATCCAAAACCCACCCGAATACCCTCGCTCAGCCCCAGTTGGCTTTGAAAATGTGGTCAAGGAACAGGGTGTTTCGGTCACGTGGCGTGAGGTTTTCGATCAAATCGAAGGTTCCGATTTTAATAGGTTCGCGCGCACCGTGTGGCTTTGGGCTGTGGGTCATGCAGATGAAAGTGAAGCGGATACCAACATTATAACCTAATTGGATAATTTGCGACAAGAAACCGGTCTCTACCCTCCCGAAGAAGATTGGCTTCCGGCCATTACTGAACCAACGTTGTTCGATTACTTTACCGCATTGGAAATCGAAATTGTCCAATTTTGGAGCGAGTGGCGAGATGAATCATGCTCTTGTCCGGTCGCCAATTTCGCATCGAACCTGCCAACTTTAGGAGCCGAAGGCAATACACCCAGTGCTGTAACCGCAGACGGGATTATGATCCATTGGCAGTATAATGAGGTGCATGGACTGATTTGCCTGACCGAAGCACAGCGTCAAAAAGCTGATCCGGCAAAATACTTTGAAGGCTATTGGCTGCCGACATTTGTAAGGGACGCGGGTTAAGATCCACTTGGCTTGGCACAGTTTTTGTCGCTTAAGACACCAAACTAAAAGGGCCCCGACGTTTCCGACGGGGCCCAAGTTCTAGAAAGCTAAAAGAGGGGTTTATTCCTCAGCTGCTGCTTCTGGTTTGGCTTCTTCGCCAGTAACTTGATCGACAACTTTCATCGACAGACGGACCTTGCCGCGGTCGTCAAAGCCCAGCAATTTGACCTTCACTTCTTGGCCCTCTTTGAGGACGTCGGAAGGGTGGTTCAAACGGCGGTTTTCGATTTGGGACACGTGGACCAGACCATCGCGTTTGCCAAAGAAGTTCACGAATGCACCGAAATCGACGATTTTGACGACTGTACCGGTGTAAACCATGCCTTCTTCTGGCTCTGCCACGATCGAGTGGATCATGTCGTAGGCTTTCTTGATCGAGTCACCGTTTGGCGATGCGATCTTGATGATGCCTTCGTCGTTGATGTCGACTTTTGCGCCGGACACTTCAACGATTTCACGGATCACTTTACCGCCCGAACCGATCACTTCACGGATTTTGTCCGTTGGGATCTGCATGGTTTCGATCCGTGGGGCGTGGACCGAGAAGTCAGCCGCGCCTGTCAGTGCTTTGCTCATTTCACCAAGGATGTGCAAACGGCCGGCACGTGCCTGCTCGAGCGCTTTTTCCATGATCTCTGGCGTGATGCCTGCGATCTTGATGTCCATTTGCAAAGACGTGATGCCGTTTTCGGTACCCGCCACTTTGAAATCTATGTCGCCGAGGTGATCTTCGTCGCCCGAGATGTCGGACAGGATGGCGTAGTCGCCGCTGTCTTCCATGATCAGGCCCATGGCCACACCAGCAACCGCAGATTTCAACGGCACGCCCGCGTCCATCATGGACAAGGAGCCACCGCAAACGGACGCCATTGAGGACGAACCGTTGGATTCTGTGATCTCGGACACAACGCGAACCGTGTACGGGAAATCAGTTGCGGCTGGCAGAACGGCTTGCAACGCGCGCCATGCCAATTTGCCGTGACCGATTTCGCGACGACCCGGAGGGCCCACGCGACCAGCTTCACCAACCGAATAGGGTGGGAAGTTATAGTGCAGCAAGAAGTTGGATTTGAAGTTGCCGTGCAAAGAGTCGATGAACTGTTCGTCGTCTCCGGTGCCCAGCGTGGTCACAACCAAACCTTGGGTTTCGCCGCGCGTAAACAGGGCAGAACCGTGGGTACGTGGCAGCAAACCGGTTTGGCAAACGATGTCGCGGATTTCATCCGTCGCACGACCGTCCAAACGCTTACCTGTTTTGACGATGCCGCCGCGCAGGATAGATGCCTCAAGGCCCTTCATCGCGGAACCAAGGTTCGCGTCGCCTTGTTGCTCTTCGCTCAGCGCGTCCATGATCGTGGCGCGGGCTGCTGCAACTGCGGTTGTACGCTCTTGCTTGTCACCGATTGCGAATGCAGCGCGCATGCCAGCTTCGCCAGCGGCTGCAACAGCAGCAGACAGTTCGGAATAATCAGCAGGCTGATAATCGAACGGCTCTTTTGCAGCATCTTCGGCCAGATCAACGATCAGATCGATCACAGGCTGGAACGCATCGTGGGCGAATTTCACCGCGCCGAGCATTTCTGCCTCGGACAGTTCGTAGGCTTCTGATTCAACCATCATCACGGCGTCTTTGGTACCGGCAACAACCAGATCAAGTCGCTGTTCAGGGTTCAGGCGCAGGTCCTGCATGTCGTCGATTTCAGGGTTCAGGATGTATTCACCATCCGAGAAACCAACACGGCACGCAGCGATCGGGCCCATGAATGGCGCACCAGAGATCGTCAGCGCGGCAGAGGCCGCGATCATCGCAACCATGTCCGGGTCATTGACCAGATCGTGGCTTAGAACTGTACACATCACCAGAACTTCGTTTTTGAAGCCAGGGACGAACAGTGGGCGCAACGGACGGTCGATCAGGCGCGATGTCAGTGTTTCTTTTTCTGACGGGCGCGCTTCGCGTTTGAAAAAGCCACCTGGTACTTTACCGGCAGCGTAATAGCGTTCGAGGTAGTGCACGGTCAGCGGAAAGAAATCCTGACCCGGCTTTTGCTTTTTGGCAAAAGTGACGTTGGCCATAACGGATGTCTCGCCCAGTGTGGCGATGACAGAACCGTCGGCTTGACGCGCGACTTTGCCTGTTTCCAGTGTCAGCGTCTCTTCGCCCCACTGCATAGATTTCGTTGTAACGTTAAACATCTAAGTTTCCTTGTTGGCCCATTGGCCATTGCATAGGGGCCGAATTGCCCCTGACTCGCTTTATTGTCTGTTCGGGCGCTAGAGTCCGAGCGCCCAGTAGCGCGCGCATACCCTAGATTGAGCAGGATGGGAAGGGATGTGTGGTTTGGGGTGTGATCGCGAAAGCCCAAGACGTCGCTGCTGCCAGCCAGACGATGTGCTTTGTCGCATGATCAATGCGGCAGGGAATTTCTATGTCCCCTGCTGCGTCAGTTTTGGACCTAATCGATAAAGATCACATCACCGTCCGCTGGATCACTCAGCACGGCGCGATCGGTTCGACCGTCATGTTTGATATAACAGCCATTCATGCGAAACGACGCTTTGTAATGCGGCTTGCCATCCGTGTAGGTCACTTTTTCCAAGCGTAGCCATTTGGGCTCTTCTCCGCCTGTGACGTGTTCGATCACCGCGGTGGCCCCGCTGACGATGATGATCGCATTATCGCCAAGCGTTTCATCGACAGATTTGGTGAACCCATAGGACCAAACATTTTTCGATTTGTTGTAGATGTGGCGCGTGCAATCAGCAAACGCTGGCTGCGACAGCATTGCCGTGCCCATGATTGCAGCACCTATCGCCACAGAAGTGTTTCGAATTTTCATTTAAATTAGTCCTCTTTGATAAAAGTCTTGGGTGTTGGATGTGAAAGAAAAGCTGCTGAAAACAGCCGCCGCCAATTTGCGATTGGAACAATGTCATCTCGGAAACGTTAGCAGATTGGGCTGGCTTCACAACGCCCACCACGTCATGCCCGCCAATGACCACGACAGCAGCGGCCAATAGCTGACCCTTGCCAAAAAGTTATCGTTCCTGTGCAACAGCGCGATACGCCGATCCCCCGTCAACGAAAACAGATACCCGTTCAACGCCACCAGCAAGATCATGACGTACAGCACGAGATAGAAGTATTCGATGTAGACCAGCCCCGAATCCACGAACAATCCGCGCACCTGAATGTGGCTAAGCAACACCACGAAAAACAGCGCCGAACAGGTGCCCAAAATGCCCGATGCGCTGTAGCCGAACAATCGCGCCTGCGCGTTATCATTCGAGATGGTCATGAGGGCCGAAAACAGCAGCAGGCTGACCACCAGTAGTGGCATCAGATTTATGACGAAGGCATTGATAAATTTCCGCTCGGCTGCGAGGTTGTAGAAAAACTCGTTGTACGTGGTATTTTTGGCCCGCGATGACAGTCCGAAATTCGTGTCGTATCGTATGTTCTGATAGCTAAAGAACGTGCGCACGATGTCCCATTCGCCTTGCACCAAATCGCCGTCCAACCCGAAATCCGCTCGGCGTTCAGCCTCGTAGATTTGGAAATCGGGGACCAAAATGATGCTGGCATGGTCGGTCCAATCCTTGGGCCAGATGCGCAGCCAGATATTCAGGAAATCCAACGGATAGCTGGAATAATCGAACGACTGGCGCACGGTCACATCAAAACGCGACCCGATCAACTGGTGTGGCGCGCCGTTATAAATGATGGTTTTGTCATACGCTGTCTCGACAAACCCGAACGAGCTGTCGATTTCTTCGGGAAAAGAAAAACCGCGCTCGAACGGGAAATCCAAGGGATAGTATTGCCAAATGAAACCGATCAAATTGACGTCGGTGCTGGATTTGAAGGATGCGGATTGGATGAACACCCCCGTGGGTATTCGAATGATG
>JAQXDI010000031.1 GCA_029251465.1 Ascidiaceihabitans sp. | reverse complement strand
ATAGGGGCGGACCACTTCAAAGGGGGAGGCTCAGCCTCAAAGGGGTAATTGGCGGCCTCCATACGCTCGGTGGCTGAGGAGCCATCCTCGCCCGTATGGGAGAATTCATCTGTTTCGATCATCCAGCTGCTGTGATCCTCGCTGGAATCATTCAAAAGCGTGTTGAGCACCAATGCGCCCACACCCACCGCCGCTCTCTCCTCGTTGATCAGGTCCAGCATTTGTTGCTCTGCTGTGCTTGCTAGTGACATTTGTCTTCCTTTCATTGCCTATTTTCGAAAGAAACCCGACTAAGCAGGTCGAAAATATCTGTTGCAATGCACCGCCCAAAAACCAGCCGACTATTGCCGAATGCGCGTAGAAATCCGGCAGCATGCCGCTAAGAATTCTTATGCCGAAGGTGGGCAAAAACGGCGTTCTGCCGCTTAAATGTGCGCGACACCTGTGTCATCCATGGCCATCCGAATACTTTTCAGTTTTACTTTGCCGCTGATCGAAAATCGGAGAAAGGATTTCCCTAACCATCCGCAGCCGTACGGTGAATTTGTGCCTCTAAAGGTTTGATCAACCAAGCTTCAATATCTTGCAAAATCGGTCGCGAGTTCGGATATTTGTGCTCCGGCCCCAAAAGCCGCCGTTTCGTCAATTAACTGGACATTTACGTTTCTATCCCCATATTGATGTCAGAGGTGGCAATTTGCCACCCGCGCTTTGGATGGAGTTTTTATGGCCCAATCTGTCAAACTTGCTGACGACGTCATGTCGGTTGTACGCCGCGAATCCGGTCTGCAAAGCCGGTCTGTGGCCGGACAAATCACCCATTGGATCAACATTGGACGCGCCATCGAAAAATCCAGCGCTTTTGATTATCAACACATCAATGCCGCCCTTGCAGGCACGTTGTCCCCGGATGATCTCAGCGCCCAGGAACAAGAAGTGTGGTTCGAGCAGTTTGCCGATGATGTCGCCGCACCGACACCTCAGGAAGAAGCGTTTTTCGCCGCGCGCCGCCAATTGGGACGCGGTGTTGGCCTGAGTGACAAGGGCGAACTGATCTATCCCGAGGTTGCAGCCTAAGAGTGGCCCCCGCCCCGCGGCCGACACTTGTGATGCTTGCCGGTCCCAACGGATCCGGCAAATCCACACTTTATGAAACGCGCATCGCACCTAAATTTGCGGTGCCCTTTATCAACGCTGACATCATCCAACGCGACGAGCTGCAAAACAGCGATGTGAATGCAGCCTATGCCGCAGCGCAGATCGCGACCCAGCGGCGTGCATCCCTGCTGGCGGATCGCAAAAGCTTTGCAACTGAAACCGTGTTTTCTCACCCCTCCAAGCTTGATCTGATTGCCGAGGCCAAGGGGCTTGGGTACCGCGTCATGACGTTTCACATCAGTGTTGAACATCCTGATCTGTCGGTCGCCCGTGTCTGGGAACGGGTCAAAGAAGGCGGGCATCCCGTGCCCGAGGAAAAAATCAGAAACCGCTACGACCGCTCTGGCCCCTTGATCCGGCAAGCGATCCTGCAAAGCGACATCGGCCATGTGTTTGACAACTCGCGTTTGAACCATCCGCCCGTGCGGGCCTTGTCGTTCGCGAATGGCACGCTGACCTTTGCGCTGCCGCAGCTGCCAACATGGGTTCTCGATCTCTACGAAGACGATCTGGTTCTGTAGCGCGCTTGCGGCTGTCCGAAAAGTGTCTCTTACGGGATAGAACCCCACACTCTGGATTTTCAGCCTAGAGGCGGGTTATTCAGCCACCAACTGCTCACCTTCAACCACACGAAATGGCGTGGGTGGCGTCGCTTTGCTGACCCAAAAATACGCGCCGGCGTATTCCATCACGTACCAGCCCTCCCAGTCTTTATCGCTTGGCCAAATACTAAGGTATTCGTCGCGCACAGGGTCCACGCGCCATTCTCCGCGTGCAGATCGCGCGTCCTCTTGGGCATAAATCGTGACACCGTCCGGGCCAAAAAACTGACGGTACTTTGCACCTGCCCACGTCCCGACCGCCGTATTCCCGCTGAGCAGGGTGGTGATCTGATCCGCGTTCAGCTTGACCGATTGCGCCGTGGCTGCGCTGGCGGCAAACGCCAGACCCAACGCAAATATCAGTGGTTTCATTGTGCTACTTTCCCATCGTTAACCAAGATCAACGCAACACGCCGCAGCGTCGCCCGCATCCGGTCGATATGCGCGCCAGCGTGGCCCAAACTGTCGAGCGTTTTGTCCATCGTCGCAAGCCACGTTTCCGCATCTTGCATCATGATCGGCACATGCGCGTGGATGTCTTTCACGTTCATGTGCCGGTGTTTTTCCATGTAATACGCGCGCCCACCCAAAAAACCGGACAGGAATTCGAACTGTTCGATCCGCGTGTGCGCAACCCCGTGCCCCTCCATGTGCAGAGTACGCAGGTTTTCAGTTTCAGGCAGGGATTCGACCAAATCATAGAAAGTCTCAACCAGATCACGCAGGGCGTCTTCGCCGCCCATCTGGTCAAGAACCGAACTCATGACCGTGGGCGCGACTTGGTCGGATCGTAATGCGCAAACGGCACGACCTCGGCAGGGATGCGCATTTGATGCCCGTCCAGTTTGCCGATCTCGACTTTGGTTCCGATGTCCGCATGCGCCACATCCAAACGGGCCAGCGCGATGTTTTTCCCCAACAAAGGCGAGCGCATGGACGACGTCACTTCGCCAATTTGCGCGCGCCCGATGTGGATGCAGTCGCCGTGGCCCACGTCGATGTTGCTGTCGATATCAAGGCCGACCAACTTGCGCATCGGGTTCTCTTTGCGCCGGATCAAGGCGTCGCGCCCGATGAAATCATCGGTATTGGATTTCAGCGGCACGGTAAACCCGATGCCCGCCTCAAACGGATCCGTCTGGTCGGTGAAATCGTAACCGGCAAAGATCAGACCGCTTTCGATGCGCACCATGTCGAGCGCCTCAAGCCCCATCGGTTTGATGCCGTGCTCTTGGCCTGCCTCCCAGATTGCGTCGAACAATTCGGGCGCATCTTTGGGGTGGCACATGACCTCGTAGCCCAGTTCGCCTGTGTAGCCTGTGCGCGACACAACAAACGGCGTGCCGGATTCATTTTTTAGGCGCGCAGGCGTGAAACGGAACCAGCCGAGCTGATCAAATTCGGGATTATGCGGGGCGGTCCAAACCAGTTTGCGCAGCAAGTCACGCGATTCCGGCCCTTGGACCGCAACGTTGTGCATTTGGTCGGTAGACGAACGGATCAGAACCTTCAGCCCCAGCTTTTCCGCCTGCTCGCGCATCCATTCGCCGCCGTAGTCATTGCCGCCAATCCAGCGGAAATTGTCCTTGCCCAGACGGAACACGGTGCCGTCGTCAATCATGCCACCATGCTCGTAACACATTGCTGTGTAGACAACGCCGCCCACGGCCAAGGTCTTCATATTACGGGTAAAGATGTACTGACACAGGGCCTCGGCATCCGGCCCCATGATCTCGAATTTGCGCAAAGGCGACAGGTCAAGGATCACACATTTTTCGCGGCAGGCGTGGTATTCTTCGATCGGTCCAGCCTCGGCAAAACAGTTCGCCAGCCAATAGCCGTTGTATTCGATGAAATTGCGCGTGTGCTGCGCGAATTTGTCGTGAAAACCGGTTTGTTTGGTCATGATTGGGTCCGCATCTGGTGTGGGGCGGTACGCGACCGACCGTTGAAATGTCTCGACGCCGCTGTAGGTGCGCACGTGAATATCTGTGGGATTCCAGCCATTTGCGGCTGTGGTATCATCGGGACAGGCAGAGCTGACGCAGACGATATCTGTCAAGGCACGTAGCAACACAAAATCACCAGGGCGCGACCAGGGTTCGTCCGCATACATGACCCCGTGATCGTCCAAAAACGTGTTGAAGAAAAAGTTGATCGCCATCCAGCCCGGACGTGCGGTGACGTTAAATTCGGACAACGCTTTGTTAAAGTTCTCAGAGCAATTCACGTGCCCAGGATAGCCGATGTCGTCGTAGTATTTCGCCGAACACGCCAATGCGAATGCGTCGTGGCGCCCACAGGTGTCTTGGACCACTTCGATCAAGGGCAGCATTTCCTGATCGTAGTACTTCGCGTGCAGACCCGGCATCGGATAGGCGTGACCCATCAAAGTGCGGGTCGTGGTGACGTCCAGCGCTTGTTCGATGCCTTTGTCCAGTTTGCGCGCGCTAAAGCATTCGAAATCGGTGCACTGACGCCCGTCCACGTCGATGATCTGGATGTAATCACCGGCTTTGACAAAAAACGCCTCGGCGGTTTGCGTGTGCACCCGGATGTCGGCGATCGGGTCCGCCAGCGGGTCAGGCACCTGGAACTTTGTGTGGCTTTTGATGACCGCACGTTTGATCGTGATTGTCAGCGGCGTCGTGGTGTTTTGCGCTTCGGCGTCCATCGGTCCACCGGGGGCTGCGATGATGACCGCGCCGTCGCGTTGCGTGCGAAAGGTCTCTTGGGATTTGGCGGCGGTGGTGGGGTCAAACAGATGCACCGCCTGCGCACCGCCCAAGTTGATGCTGCGCGCCTCAAGCCCCATGCGCATGCCGCGCAAAGATTGGTCCAAACTGGTTAACAACGCGCGCAAACCATCGGCTGAACCATTCGCCGAGGCCCCGATCACACCTGCATCAATGATGCCTTTGTCGCTCGTCGCCACGATTTCGCAACGCTGCCCGCCTTCGTCGTTGATCACAGTGATTTGGTCGCCCGCCTCGACGGGGATCAGAACCGCGCCGTTGCCTTCGACCACATAGCGTTCCGTGCCTTGGGGCATCGAAAACTGCACAGGTTTGTACACCTGACTGGGGCGCGGCGGCCCGGGCTGAACCTTGGGATACGGATCGTCGAGCATGTTTCAACCTCGGCTAAGGACCACGCGAGCATTTGTTGCCTGAGCGGAATAATTATTTAACAAAGAGAATATCAATTTTCGCAAACCGTGCAAGAGATTCGCGGCATGCGCCTAATCCAAGCGCAAAGCCTACTGAAAGCCGATCAAATCCACAGACTTGCGTTCGCGCATCTTTGTAGGGGTCACGCCGTATTCGTCTTTGACGGCTTTGGCCAACATCGCGCTGGATCCGAACCCCGTGGCAACGGCCACATCGATGATCGGCAGCAAGGTTTCCTGCAGCATTGCCCGCGCCCGCTTTGACCGCAAACGTTTGTAGAATTTGGCGGGCGTGTCGTTGAACACTTCGCGGAACTGGCGTTCAAGCTGGCGGGTAGAGACGCCCAACTGCTCGGTCAATTCCGTCATCGCCAGCGGTTCCGAAATCGTATTTTCCATCAGCTGGATTGCGGCGGTGATACGTTGATCAAACAGCCCTTCGTTGTGGGCAATATCGCGGGGTTGCTCGGCACTGGTGGTGCGAATGTTTTGCAGCAACAACCGGTTGCCCAGCTCGGCCACTTTGGGCCCGTCGCACAGCGGAGAGATCAGTGCGATCATCAACTCTTGGGTCGATGACCCGCCTGCCGCAGTGATGATCCCGTCCGAACTTTCGGCCAGATTGAACGTCATGTTGGGATGGTACCCCGTCTCGCTTAGCATCACGGCGTCGCGCCAATGGGTCGTGACCTTGCCCGCCGGATTTTTGGTGTTTTCGATAAACGATGTGGCCGCATCAGACAGCAAAACCACCAACAATGACCGGCGCTGCATGGCGCGTGCACGCTGGGCCCATGGTTCAGGCTTGCGACGGCGCCCGCCCACAACAACCATCACATCGGCAAAGCCGTGATCCGCGATCGCAGGTTCCGCGCGCACCAACATGTCGTTGGCACCAGACACAACACCCGGCGTTTCCGACACGTAGCGCCATTCGAACATGGTTTCAGCCATGACTTTGTTGGCCAACGACAGAGTATGGGTGACGGCGGCGACTTCGAGTTCGCAAAAGCCCTTGGATACAAAAATCTCGAAACGGATCGTTTTTGGCTCGGGACTGCGACGGCCATGCACAAGGCCAAACGCCTCTAGTTTAGAACTTGAATGTTGCATCGCACGCCCCCTTGGTCACCGTTTTGAGCCGATATCCTAGCTAAGATACATATCGCTTCGATTCGTCGAGTTCAGATGCACTGCGCACGACTCATGCCCGCACCGAAAGCACTCAATTCATTCATAATGTTAAACATTTTTTCCTGTCAGTCAATTGATGTCAGAAAAGGCACCTCCCTGCCCTCTCTGACATCCAATATCGCGCGTTTCCTTAGCTGTTAGGACGCACGCGCGCGGCACTTTTGTCAGCAAAGGCGGCCAAACGACTGCGCGCATCGGGCTGCGTGTTCACAACGCCAGCAACAACCGCCTCGGCATAGGCACCATCCATCGCCGACATGTTCTGGATGTGGCTGACCGCAGAGCAAATCGCAAAATTGGACAGTGGCAAATTCTGCGCCGTTTTGCGCGCCAGTTCCAGTGCTGCATCAAAGCTGGACCCCTCGACGATGTACTGCGCCAGCCCCAGATCAACGGCCTCTTGGCCCTGATAGACGCGGCCGGTCAGCATCATGTCGATCATGCGTAATTTTCCAACCAGATCGGTCACGCGGATCGTTGCGCCACCGCCCGTAAACAGCCCACGCTGCCCCTCTGGCAAAGCAAAATAGGCGGTGTTATCCATAACCCGAATGTGGGCTGAACTGGCCAATTCCAGACCACCGCCCACCACGGCCCCTTGTAGGGCTGCGATCACCGGAACGCCGCCGTACTCCATCTTGTTGAACGCCTCGTGCCAGCGCAGACACACGTGCATGAAATCGGCCGGGCTGCGATCTTGGTCGTGATGTTCGATCAAATCCAAACCCGCGCAAAAGTGATCCCCAGCACCCGCAAGAACCACAGCACGCACGCCCGCACGTGGTGCCAGCGAAAAGAAATCGACCAGCTCGTCGATGGTGTGAATGTCTAGCGCGTTGCGTTTGCTCGGACGATTTAGCGTTACAATCCAAACGCCGTCATCGTGTTCCTGAAGCGCAAGATTTGTGTAGCGAGAGATATCGATCTGAATGGCCATGGTGGTGTCCTTGGAAAGAGGGTGGATTCAGTGTCAAAGCGACCAGTTGAACCTTGGCATGTGTGTCGTTCCTTTGGGAGTTGATCGCGACGTCATTTTACTGCGTCATGTTGGCCCAGATCGATAAATCATTCCCAGCACGATGGAACACCACAGGTCGCGGGCACTTTAATCTTGATTAACGCTATGTCTTTCTCTCTTTGCAAATTTGTGTAAAACCCTTTCAATAATTTTTGTTTCTTAACTTTGTTTCTTAACGAGGACATAGATCATGGCCACCATTGCACTTTCAGGAATTTCCGTTCGTTACTCTTATGATAGCGGGGGCAACACGGTCCGCGAAGCATACGCAGATGCGACTTTGGCATCCGTCGGGTCCGATGATTGGGAATTCGAATACAGCCGAAACCCTAACGAAACGATTGAAACTGAAGACACGACAGGTCAAACATATGGCGGCATATTAACAGGCGTTGACGGCCCCGTATTTGGCCCCGGCGGTCCGGATTATGACGCCCCGAACATCCAGGAATTCAGCTATGCTTACCTGACCACGTGGGATGACAATGGCGTCACGCGTTTTACCTACACCGTCGAATTCGGTTACTTCGATTCCTTGACGGGCAAAGGCACTTTTCAGATGTTTGCCATCGGCGGCGATCCGTTCCCGGCCATGAGCACTGTCGCGGACTATGACGCATGGCGCGCAACGGTAGTCTCGTTTTCCGAAGCGGGTACCCAAGGCACCCCATACGACGCAGGCATGCCAATTGATCTGGCGGATGCGCCGGGCGCGATTGTCACCGACAACGACACGGTTGTGGGTCAGGATTTTGCCGAGCTGATCAACATCGGCGCAGGCAACGACACGGTGTTTGGCAATGACGGCAACGACACGATCAACGGCGGATCCGGAAACGACAGTTTGAACGGCAACATCGGCAACGATGTTCTGGACGGCGGCAAAGGTGACGACACAGTTGTGGGTGGCCAAGGCGCCGACATGATCCAAGGCGGCGACGGCAAGGACAATATCCGCGGCGGCGACGACAACGACACGATTTACGGCAACGCAGACGACGATTACATCCAAGGCGGCGACGGCGCGGACGAAATCAATGGCGGCAGCGGCGTTAACAAAATGTTTGGCCAACGCGGCGAAGACGCTCTGGTGGGCGGGTCGGACAATGACACGCTGAACGGCGGCGGCGGCTCTGACTTTTTGAAAGGCGCGCAAGGCAACGATTGGTTTCGCGCGGGCAACGGCAGTGACACCCTTTGGGGTGGCAACGGGCGCGACACGATGTTCGGGAATTCCGATGCTGACGAACTGCTGGGTGGCGGTGGCGATGACCGCCTGAACGGCGGCGGTGGTGATGATACATTGCGCGGTGGCGCGGGCGACGACTATCTAAAGGGTGGCGCAGGTGCTGACACATTCATCTTTGATGCGGGCATGGGCGTGGACGAAATCTCCGCCTACAACCGCAACGAAGACATCCTGCGCATCGACAGCGACCTGCTGACAGGCCAAACAACTGGCCAACAAGTGATGGACGATTTTGCATCCATTGTTGGCGGCAACATGGTGTTGGATTTCGGAGCAGGCAACTCGATCACGTTCCTCGGGTTTACCACATTCAGCGGCTTTGAGGACGACATCGTCATCTTTTAAAACTGGGGCTTTCCCACCGCCCGCAGGTTTCGTGTGAAATCTGCGGGCGTCAAATCTGCCGAACAAACTGACGCAAAAACAAGTCACAGCTGCGCGCAAGTGACCAAAGCGAATTTCTGCAGCGTCACGCCCCATAAGCCACTGTAAACTCAATCAATCTGATAACGAGCATCACGAACGCCATCCGAATTGACCCACGCACCCATTCTCAAAATGCTGATAATCTAGCGACTGGGGCATCGATAGCCCTAAAATCGCATGACCTGTGCTGATCCACCGCATAATAAGTTCGCGATATTACACATAAATCTCGCATGTGGTGTTGCGATTCCACCTCAGGCTTGCGTAACTGGCCGTGTCGATCAGATCAGGAGTTCACGTGTCCCTCTTTTTTATCGTTGCTTTACCCATCTTTGGCGCGCTTTTGCCCGGTCTGATGAATTCTGCGGGGCGATCTGCCTGCGCTGGCGTGACCTTTACCGTGTCTCTGGCGGCCTTCATCGGGCTTTTGACCAACCTGCCAACTGTTCTGGCAGGCGAGGTCGTAATGGCGCGCATCGACTGGCTACCGATCTTGGGGCTGAACTTTACGTTGATGCTGGATGGGCTCGGATTTTTCTTTGCCCTGTTGATCCTCGGCATTGGCCTTTTGATCATCGCCTACGCCCGTCACTACCTAAGCCGCGACGACAACATGGGCGAATTTTTCACCTACCTGTTGCTGTTTCAAGGCGCGATGGTGGGCATTGTTCTATCCGATAACATCCTGCTTTTGCTGGTGTTCTGGGAACTTACCTCGCTGTCATCCTTCCTGCTGATCGGCTATTGGAAACACCTGCCCGAGGGACGCCAAGGCGCGCGCATGGCTCTGACTGTGACCGGCATGGGCGGGCTTGCGATGAGCGGTGGTATGCTGATCCTTGGGCAAATCGCGGGCAGCTATGATCTGTCCGTCATCCTGCAAAACCGTGATCTGATCCAGGCCGATCCGCTGTACGTCCCTGCGCTGATCCTGACTTTGCTGGGCTGTTTCACAAAATCTGCGCAGTTCCCGTTTCACTTCTGGCTGCAGCACGCCATGGCCGCGCCAACGCCTGTGTCCGCCTATTTGCACTCAGCCACCATGGTCAAAGCCGGTATTTTCCTGATGGCGCGCATGTGGCCGGTGCTGTCTGGCACGCCTGAATGGTTCATGATCGTGACTTCGGCCGGCTTGATCACGATGGTGCTGGGCGCGGTGATCGCGCTGTTCAAACATGATCTCAAGGCGCTGTTGGCGTTTTCAACCGTCAGCCATTTGGGGCTGATCACGATGCTTTTGGGCACCGGCACGGCGTTCGGCGCAATGGCGGCTGTGTTCCACATCCTGAACCACGCAACATTCAAAGCGGCGCTGTTCATGTCCGCAGGCATCATCGATCACGAGGCCCACACCCGCGACATTCGCCGCCTTGGTGGTTTGCGCAAGCTGATGCCGGTGACGTTTGTGATCGCCTCGCTTGCCGCGCTTTCGATGGCCGGAATTCCATTGCTGAACGGCTTTTTGTCCAAAGAAATGATGCTAGAAGAAGCCAATCACACCGCCCTGTTTAACACCCCGTGGCTGGTGCCTGCGCTCGCAACCTTCGGATCGCTGTTTTCCGCCGCCTACTGTTTCCGCCTGATCGGGCATGTGTTCTTTGGGCCCGTGCGCGATGATTATCCGGCCAAGCCGCATGATCCCGGTGCTGGCCTGTGGATGCCGCCGGCTATTCTGGTGGTCTTGGTTGTCGTGATTGGCATCGCGCCATTCCTCGCCGAACCCTTTGTAAAAATCGTGACCGCGTCCGTTTTGGGCGAGACCGCAGATGTGCCGAAGGCGTATTTTAAAATCTGGCACGGATTGGTTCCCGCCCTCTACATGTCGATCATCGCTGTGGTTGGCGGTCTGCTGATGTTGACGATTTTCAACCCTGCTTTGCGGATCTGGGAAAACACACCGCGCCCCGAGGCTAAACCGATCTTTGAAGGTATCGTCGAGGCCGTCGCCCGTCTGGCACGCGCCCTGATCTTGCCCCTGCACAACGGCGCGTTTTCACGCTACGCCGCTATCGGATCAATCGCGATTGTTGCCGCTGGCTATCACGCGTGGGTCACCGGTACGGTCGGTGCGGCCACCCGCGAAATTCAAGCCGCAGGACCGGTCGCCATCGCAGGCTGGCTGATGCTGGTCGCGGCCACTGGCGGCATGGTGGTCATGCACCGCAACCGGCTTTTGTCGCTGATCCTGATCGGGATTGTCGGCCTGATGGTGTCCATCGGCTTTGTGTTTTTCAGCGCGCCGGATTTGGCGATGACCCAGTTCACCGTCGAAGTTGTGACGATCATCCTCCTGCTGCTCGCCCTCAATTTCCTGCCAAATCGCACACCAATCGAAAGCTCGGTCTTGCGCCGTGTGCGGGATGCATCCGTAGCAATCGTTGGTGGGTTGGCGACGTTTTCGCTAGCGTACTACTACCTGTTGCGCGACGCGGTTGGCCCGTCGATTTCTGAATTCCACCTCGCAAATTCCTACAAAGGCGGCGGTGGCACAAACGTGGTTAACGTGATCCTCGTCGATTTTCGTGGCTTTGACACCTACGGCGAAATCATCGTTTTGGGCATCGCAGCACTGCTGATCTACGCGCTGACGGAAACGCTGCTCAGCGGGCCTGTCCGTGCGCGATTGCTGAACCGCAAACCGGACCAAGCACGCGCTGGCGACACCCATCCGATGATGATGGTTGTACTGACCCGCGTGCTGATGCCGGTCATTTTGATGGTCGGGTTCTACATCTTTTTGCGCGGTCACAACGAACCGGGTGGCGGTTTCATCGCCGGCCTCATCGTGTCGATTGCTGTGGTGATGCAGTACATGGCCAGCGGGTTTTCCTGGGCCTCGGCCCGCCTAAGATACCCCTACCACGGCGTGATTGGCGCTGGCGTTTTGATCGCTGGTCTGACCGGCATCGGGTCATGGTTCGTGGGCAAACCGTTCTTGACCTCGGATTTCACCTACGTGCGCATTCCGCCTTTTGAAAAATTCGAATTGGCCACCGCCGCCCTGTTTGATCTGGGCGTGTTCCTTGCGGTCGTTGGTGCGGTGATGCTGTCCCTCGAGAGCTTCTCTCGCCTTGCGCGCAGCGCCCACACATCCGAAAGCGACGAACCGATGGATATCGACCCCTCCAGAGACGATCCAGCACAGGAGGGCGTGTAATGGAATTGCTCGTTGCATCTGCCATTGGCATTCTGACGGCTGGCGGTCTGTATCTGACGCTGCGGCTGCGGACGTTCCCGGTGATTTTGGGAATTTCGCTGCTGACCTACGCTGTGAATGTGTTCTTGTTTGCCTCCGGGCGGCTCACGGTTGGGGCACCTCCGATCTTGCGCGACGGCGTGACGACCTACGCTGATCCATTGCCGCAAGCCTTGGTGCTGACGGCGATTGTGATCTCGTTTGGGATGACGGCCGTGGTTGTGATGATTGGCCTCGGGGCGTTCCTGGGATCCGACGATGACCACGTGGACGACATGCCTGAACCCTCGGACGACACGACACAGGAGCCCACATCATGAGCCACTGGATCATTGCCCCCGTCGTGCTGCCTGCCATGGTCGCACCGTTCATCGTGCTGGCCGCGCGTTACCACATCGGCATCCAGCGCGCGTTTTCCGTCGCGGGTGTGCTGGCGCTGATTGCCGTGGCTTTGGGGCTGGCGTTACAAGTCGCGGACGGATCGGTTGTGCTGTATCAGCTCGGCGATTGGGCGGCCCCTTTTGGCATCGTGCTGGTTGGTGATCGTCTGTCTACACTGATGGTTCTGCTCACCGCGGTGCTGGCGCTGTTTGTGCTGCTGTATGCCATCGGCTCTGGCTGGGACGATCGCGGGCGGCATTTTCATGCACTTTTCCAATTCCAACTGATGGGCATCATGGGCGCGTTCCTGACCGGCGATTTGTTCAACATGTTCGTGTTCTTCGAAGTGCTGTTGATCGCCTCATACGGCTTGATGATCCACGCAGGTGGCAATGCGCGGCTGCGCGCGGGTGTGCAGTACGTGCTGTTCAACCTGATCGGATCGACGTTGTTTTTGTTCGCGCTCGGGTCGATTTACGCGGAAACCGGCACGCTGAACATGGCGGACCTCGCCAATCGCGTGGCCTTGATCGGGCCCGAAGATACGGTTGGCATTCGTGTTGCCGCCGTCCTGTTACTGCTGGTCTTTGCGATCAAAGCCGCCCTAGTGCCATTGCACTTCTGGCTGCCCTCCAGCTACGCCGAAGCACCCGCCCCCATCGCCGCCCTGTTCGCGATTATGACCAAGGTCGGGGCCTACGCGATCATCCGCGTCTACACGCTGATTTTTCCACCAGAGCTGTCGGTCACCCAAGGCCTGCACGACGTCTGGCTGCAACCCGCCGCGTTGCTGTCCGTCGCCGTGGGCATGATCGGGGTTCTGGCCGCCAAACGGCTTGATCGCATGGTCGCGTTTTCGGTGATCGGATCGATGGGCATGGTGATGATCGCGATTTCGCTGTTCACACCCGAAGGCATTGCCGCCGCACTTTACTACATCGTGCACTCGACTTTGGCGGGGGCGACGTTGTTCCTGATCTCTGATCTGGTGCGAACCGGACGTGGCAATCTGGAGCTGACCCCACAACCGGCAATCGCGGGCAACGCGCTGACAGCCGCGTTGTTTTTCGCAGGCGCAATCGCGATGGCCGGCTTGCCGCCGCTATCCGGTTTCATCGGCAAACTTCTGGTGCTGCAAGCCTCCTACAGTTCTGACCTGATGGTCTGGATCTGGGTCGTCGTGCTAGGGTCAAGCCTGATCAGCATCGTCGGGTTCGCGCGCGCAGGCAGCATCCTGTTCTGGAAGGCGCACAGCGTCACGCCAACGGATGACGCGCCAACACGCCCCGCCGCACTGTCGTATGTGGCTGTCGGCGGGCTGGTGACCTTGCTGATTGCGCATACGGTTTTTGCAGGTCAAATGCATGGCTACAGCACCAAGATGGCCGCGCAACTGTTTGGTCCGGAACCGTATATTTTTACCGTGTTGGACACCCCCGGCAAGCTAAGCAAACCATCCAAGGAGGAGCATTGATATGGGTCGCGCATTTAACTGGTTAATACCGCATCCATTTTTGACGCTTTTATTGGCTGTGGTTTGGACGCTGTTGCAGAACCAAATCTCGGCCGGAATGGTTGTGTTCGGCATCATCCTCGGGGTTCTCATTCCGTGGGGCACATCGATTTGGTGGCCCGACACGCCCAAAGGATTTCGCCTGGGCAAAATGGTGACCTACAGCGTCATGGTGCTTTGGGATATCATCATCGCCAACATCCAAGTCGCATGGATCGTGCTGACTGTCCCGAATTCAAAACTAAAGCCCGCATGGATCGTGGTGCCGCTAGAATTGCGCCAACCCGAGGCAATCACAGTGCTGGCGGGCACCATCACGCTGACCCCCGGCACTGTGTCGGCAGACCTGTCCGATGGCGGCCACAGCTTGTTGGTGCACGTGCTGCACACCGATGACGCCGACGCTGTGCGCGACGAGATCATGACCCGCTACCAGAGCCGCCTAAAGGAGATTTTCCTATGATGAATGCGTCTGCAATGATGGACATCGCGCTGATCATCGCCTTTATCACGCTCGCGTTGGGGCAAATTCTGTCGATGGTACGACTGGTGCTGGGTCCGACGCCGGGGGACCGCATTTTGGCGCTGGATACGATGGTCGTGAACGCCTTGGGGCTGGTGGTTGTGCTGGGCATTTACCAAGGTTTGCAAATCTATTTCGAGGTGTCGCTGCTGATTGCCATGCTCGGCTTTGTGTCGACGGTGGCCTTGGCGCGCTTTATTCTGCGGGGGGACATCATCGAATGACTGTTCAAATTATCGGAACCTATGCCACGGCGCTTTGCTTGTTGATCGGGTCGGGTTTCATCATTGTGGGCGTCATCGGGCTGTTGAAATTCAACGACCCCATGACCCGCCTGCACGCCCCGACAAAAGTTGGAACCATCGGCATCGGCATGCTGCTGTTGGCGTCGATCTGTCACTCGTTTGTGTTGGGCGATACATCCGTCCACGAGCTGCTGATCATGGCGTTCTTGTTCGTGACCGCCCCGATTTCTGCGAACTTTATCGCCAAGGTGAACATCCACCGCGGTGCCTGCGAAACGCCACCGTCGCCGCCGCGTGACGACACGTGGTCCACGCTGGATACACCGAATGCTGATCTGCAAATGGAAAGCGACGCACAGAAATAACCGGGTTTTTAGCGCGTTGCCTTGTGAAAACTGGCGCTGCAAATCCCGTAGCAGCGCCAACAATAATCAGGCCTTTTTATGCCACTCGAACGCTTGGAACGGCGCATCAACCGGCGTGTGTGCGACGTGGTTTGTAAAGTTTGACATCACCTTTTGCGCCAGACCCAAAATGACTTCTAGAACATGGCGTTGCGTGTAACCTGCGTTCAGAAACGCCTGCATCTGCGCCTCGGTTACAACACCGCGTTCGCGCACAGCAATCAGGGTAAACGTGCGCAACGCCTCGAGCTTGTCGGACGGCAGCGGCGTCTCGTTTCGCAGCGCCTCGGTGATCGCATCATCGACCTTCATCATTTTGGCGATTCCGGTGTGCGCAGGAACGCAATAATGGCAGGAATGCTCTACGTTGATTGCCTGCCAGACAACCGTTTTTTCGTCATTGTCAAATCTGGAGTTCATGAATTGCTCATGGACAAAAGAATAGGCCGCAAACAGGCCCGGCGCTTCGGCCATTGTGGCATGAAGACCGGGTAGAAACCCGTTTTGCTTTTTGGACGCCGCAATCATTGGCTTGCTTTCGTCCGGTGCGGTTTCTTCGGTATGCAGGGTAAAGTGGGTCATTTTTCTCTCCGGAGATTAGGGGGCATTTATCGTTTCGTGACCCCATGTATCCGCGACTTGAGCGATCACTCAATCATCAAATTGAGCAATCACTCAAACGTGACACAAGTTCTTTCATTCTTAGGCGGGACAAATCGGAAAAAGTCGCCTATTTTGAAACCGTAATGAGCAGAGCGCACCCATATAACCGAGAGACCGCGATAGGCGCCGCGCTGACCATTTTTTGGCAAAAAGGCTATCACGCGACCTCGCTAAAGGACCTTGAGGGCGCATTGAACATGAAACCGGGCAGCATCTATGCGGCCTTTTCCAGCAAGGAAACGCTGTTTGGATTGGCGTTAGAACGCTACTTTGAAGCCAGCCGGTCCGATTTTTTAACCTCCGTGCACGCCGCCCCATCTCCGCTTGTTGGTCTCACGCGCTTTGTCCAAAAACTAGGTCGCACCGCAGACAATGACACCCAAAGCCGGGCTTGCATGCTGGTCAAAACCGTCTTGAACGCGACCCAGCAAGACCAAGCGATATCAGCGCAAGCAGAGCGTTATCTGTCATCGATGGAAGACGAAATGGCGACGGTTTTTGAACAAGCAGTCGCAGCGGGCGAATTGCCAAAAGGATCCGACACCCGCCGCCTCGCACGCCGCTATCAATCGGGCATAACCGCGCTCAGGATCGAAGCGCACCGCAACACAGATCCAGCAGATCTTTCGCGGTCTGCGGATGATTTGGCGCGCACTTTCGACGCACTGAGACCGCCTTCAAATTGATTGCCCATTCCAAAGAAAGCCACCGCATGAGCGACACTTCGTCCGAGATCATTCTACACAATTACCCCCAGTCCCCTGTCGCCGAAAAGGCGCGGATTGCCTTCGGGATCAAAGGGTTGGCATGGCGTTCTGTCGAAATTCCGCGACTGACACCCAAACCAATGCTGACAAAATTAACCGGTGGGTACAGGCGCACGCCCGTGATGCAGATCGGGGCCGATATTTACTGCGATACTCAGTGCATCTTGCGCGAATTGGAACGCCGCCACCCGTCGCCCACGTTCTTTCCCACGTCGGATGCAGGGTTGATGTGGTGCCTCAGCAGATGGACCGATGGCGCGCTGTTTGATCTGACTGTAAAGGTCATTCTGGGTTCTGCCGGTGACGGGTTGCCACAGGATTTTGCCGAAGATCGCGGGCGCTTGTACTTTGGTCCCGATTGGGCCGCAGGGCTCAGGGCCGCTAACGCCGCCCTGCCCCACCTTGCCGCGCAACTGCGCGCGCCGTTGCATTGGGCGAACGAACAGTTGTCAGACAGCCAGACGTTTCTGCTGGGCAAAGATCCCGCCGCGATCGACGCCCAACTTTATCACATGATCTGGTTTCTGCGCGGGCGCTGGGACCAAGGTCCGACGTTCCTGTCCGAATTCACGCACCTCGCACGTTGGGAAGAAAACGTAAGCAACATCGGGCACGGCACCATGACCGGAATGTCCCCGGAAGACGCGATTTCGCGCGCCGCAGCGCATGAGCCCGTCACAAAACCAGCCACCGATCCGCGTGACCCCCAAGGCCTGAAACCCGGCATGCAGGTGACAGTGTCCCCCGATCTTGATGGCGGCGAACAACCGGTCGAAGGCAAGATCGTCGTGGCCAACAGCGATGCGGTGTGTGTCCTCAGGCAAGACCCCGACATCGGCCACGTCTGCGTACATTTTCCAAGGGCTGGATACCGCATCGACATTGACGATGCGTAATCTACCTGCCTTGGATTTTAACCTTAAAGGACCGTTGCGCGCCTGACGGTGGCGCAGGAAATGGCCCGGCCGTGCGCACCAATGTCACCGCGTCCTGATCAAGCTGCGCCGAGCCCGAGCTTTGGGCAAGCCCCGCACGCGCCACCCCGCCATTTGCGGCAATCGTTAAGGCGACTACGGCCGTGCCTTTGGACGCGGCACTCGGGCGTCGTTGCCGGGCGAGCCGACGCATGACTTGCCCCGGATAATTGCTGACTGCGGCGTTTGCAGCTTTGGTTGACGCCGCCGATTTACGAGGTGCCGCAACGGGTGCCGCAGCCCCCGATGCCCCGTCAGACACTCCTGCACGCGCTTGGGTTTTTGCGTTGCCGCGCGGTTCGGGTTTGGGGCGTGTGGCGGCCACCGTATCCTCAAGCGTTTTTGGTCGAACCGCAGGCCTGCGTGACACCCGCACGGAAGCCTCCGGTGGCTCTGGCAACGCGTCCTGAAAGGGCTGTGACAAGCTTTGCGTCGCCTCAGGAGGGGCAGGTTGGGAGTGCGTTGGGGTGACAGGAACAATCGCGTCTGCCTGTGATTGCAACGGCAGCATTGGCGAGTTCTGATCACTCGCTACTGTTTGATTGTCTTGCGCAACGGGTTGCACGGGTTGTGCGACATCTGGCGCGTCGGGTTGTTCCGTCGTCTCTCTGAGCGCAGGCACCGGTTGCACATCTGTCGTGGGTTCGGCCGTCAGCACACCGACGGCCATGTCTTGAAAACTATTGCCCAATTGCGCGACACTTGCCGCAGCACCGCCGGCAATTGATGCATCCTCGGCCTGCTTTTTCGCGCCCAAAACTGCGCCGTGCAACGTCAGTGACGCCGCGAATACGCCAACCGCAACTGCATACCGCCGGCGGATCATTGCGCCACCTTTTGTGTCAAAATCACCACGCGCTGCGCGCCGTTTTGACGCAATTTGCGCGCCACTTCGATCATCCGCAACGCCGCAGTATCTTGATCTGGCATCAGGCGCGCGGTGCCGGTTTCGCGTTCGAATTGGTCCAAGAACTCAGCAAGATCTTCGACAACAACCCCTTGGTTCATCAACGTTCCATCGGCCATGATCACCAACACATCTGCGGGTTCGGTCCCGTCCAAATCCTGCGTTTTGACCAGCTTTAGATCGGGGTCAATCGGTGAGCCTCCCCCTTTGAAGTGGTCCGCCCCTATAGTTAGGAAAGCGGAGGACCAAGAATGGCTATTAAGAGACCCAAGCCCGAAGAGATTGTCGTGAAGTTACGGCAGGTTGAAGTTC
>JAQXDI010000030.1 GCA_029251465.1 Ascidiaceihabitans sp. | reverse complement strand
GAACTTCAACCTGCCGTAACTTCACGACAATCTCTTCGGGCTTGGGTCTCTTAATAGCCATTCTTGGTCCTCCGCTTTCCTAACTATAGGGGCGGACCACTTCAAAGGGGGAGGCTCAGATAAAATGTCTAGCTGGTCTTTTTCTGCGAGCGCGAGGGCTGCGACATTGCCGGAATGGGACGCACCGCGAATGAGGTTCGGGGCCCCCATAACTGTTGCGATTTTGTGGTCCTGACAGGCTTGTGCCGCCTTAAGGGTCGTCGGAAATTCAGCGATCATGACCCCGTATGACTGGCTGGTGGCGACCTGTGCGGCCGTTGTGTCATCGTGGCTGGCCAACGTCGCGCCATAGTGCGTGGCAGCAGCGACCACTGCGGCCTCATGTGTAGCCCCATATTCGCTTTGAACCCCGCGTAGGAACGTCACGTAGTCCTCAAAGCCAGCGGGGTCCAAGCCGTGTTTGCCGCAGACGTAGTCTTTGTATTTTTTCATGTCACTGAATTGGCGTTGTCCCGGCGTGTGATCCATCATGGACACGATGCCAACGCGATCTTCGGGGCCAAATTCGGCTAGCTCTGCCACAAGCGTTTCAGAGCAAATCTTGGCGCGTAGATGAATGTGATGGTGAACCCTTAGCGCGCTCGCAGAGCGCATTGCCAGAATTTCATCCGCCATTTTGCGGGCATATTTATTGTAGCGTTTGGCGTCATTGCTGATGATCGATCCGACGCGAATGGCGTCAAAAACGGTTGTGATTCCGGTGGCAGCCAATTCGCAATCATGGGCCAGAATAGCTGGTCGCTGTGGCCAATCCACCTTTCGGCGCGGGGTCAGGTGGCGTTCAAGATTGTCAGTATGCAGTTCGACCAATCCGGGCGCGACAAAGTCACCGCCCATATCGCGCGAACCGTTCGGGACGTGCCCGCCAGTGTTCATTTCGGAAATGACCCCGTCCGTGATGCGCAGCGATCCGAGAACCACTTCGTCTTGCAAGATCAGGCGGGCATTGGCAAAAATCGTCTCGTTCATCATCACTCTGTTCGCATGAGTTGGGGCCGTTACATGAGGCGCGCGCCCCATTCCCAAAGGGTGCGTGCTGACCGCCACGATAATCAGGGCGCCGAGCATGGAAAGCGAAAAATCGTTAGAATGCCACAATAGCAAAAGATGGCTGCGCGAAAGCAATTCAATTTGACACTAAATCTGCCAGCGCGCACCCAA
Organism: Ascidiaceihabitans sp.; assembly: GCA_029251465.1. Classification (GTDB taxonomy): domain Bacteria; phylum Pseudomonadota; class Alphaproteobacteria; order Rhodobacterales; family Rhodobacteraceae; genus Ascidiaceihabitans. The sequence continues at coordinate 10,871 of JAQXDI010000030.1, read as the reverse complement.
GTTCGGTGTCATTTGCAAGGTCCATGACGATGTCAAAATGATTGCGTTCCGGTGCTTCTAGGCGGGTGACGGTTACATCGGCTTTGGCCAAGTGATCGGCAAATTGATTGCTTTGTCGTTTGAATTCGTCGGTTTCCTGCGCGCCCCAAGCGACCACCGTATTGGGAAAGCTCGAAAGATCGGCCAGCATCGGGCTGTTGCGTTTGGCAACGTCTATGTCCATTCCGACGGCGTCGTTAATGTAGGTGCCAATCAGAGGCTCTAATTCGTAAATCCCGGATAACAACGCTAGTCCTTTTGGTCGACGGATTGCAGGCAATTTCAGACAACACATGGCCGCCAGATGCGCGCCTGCGGAACTGCCGGACAGGATAAACGCAGATGGATCATACCCCAATTGGGCCGCATTATCGTGCAAGCATTCAATGGCGTCGCAACATTCGCTAACGATGTCATCGAGGCTGGAGTCGGGGGCAAGTGTGTAGTCAATTGCCGCAAATCCCATACCTCGTTTGAGGGTGTCAGGTGCGGGAAAGAATGAATCGCGCTTGCTGAGCAGTTGCCAATATCCGCCATGGATAAAAATATGCAGAGGTGCCAATTTAGACCCAAATGGCATTAACAGATCGATGGAGTTGCTTGATTTGGGGCCATATTTGATCGTCTGTACGTTGTCAAAAGCGGCATAAGCCGCAGCACTTTTATCCACATACGCTTGGATAAATGGATCAATCGAACCATCTAGAACGGAGCTAGGAGAATAAGCCTGCGCACGCGTCGCTGCGTCCATGGTGCGCCATTGCGGCGTTCGATTATTCATTCGCAAAGCGTCATAGTTTCAAGCCACAAGCTTCAAATGCTGTGCGCGTGGCCTGTTTTTCGGCCTCGGTCAATTCCAACATCGGATGGCGGACAGTGCCCCCAACTTGACCGAGCAATTCCTGCCAATATTTGCCGTGCGCTGTGGGTTTGCCAGCAGGCTTTGTCGCTTTTATTGCAGCGCGCACGGGTTCAAGACTGTCGCGCACTTTGCGTGCGGCAGCAAAATCGCCAGCAAAAGCCAGCTGCGTATAGTCATGCATGCGTTTGTCGTTTTTGGTTTGCAATTGGTAGGGCGGCGAAGAGCACAGATACAGTTGCCACCCAAGCTGTTCGATATTGTCGAGCCAATCGTCCTCGAGCGACGTCGAGACCTGAATTTTGTCGCCTACAAGATGGGTCAGACGCACATACATTTCACGCGGAACCGAGTATTTGATGGCAACGATGTTGGGCAGATCGGCAATGCGCGCACAGGTTTCCGGTTCCATCAGATACCCACTGTCAGGGTGACTCCACATGGCAATAGCTATATCAAGACGATCACATAAGTATCTGTAATAATTGTACAAAACCTCATCACGATCGTGGCAAAAACTGAGGACCGGCGCATGCACAACAATGTAATCCGCGCCGCAATCTTGGGCGTGCAAGGCCAAGTCCAACACCGTGTCCACGTTCTGGTCCGACACCGACATGATCGTGGCAGCAGTCTGGCCACACTCGTCCACGGCGATTTCCATGTTGCGTTTGCGTTCATCCAGCGACATCGAGAAAAATTCGCCTTGCTTGCCGGCAATAAACAGCCCTGCGATGTCCAGATCATCGACCCAGTGACGGATGTTACTACGCAATCCCGCCTCGTTAAATGCGCCGTCTTGATCAAACGGGTTCAATGCAGCGGCCCAAATGCCGCGCATGTTTTCGCGTGCATATTCTTTGGCCTCGGATTTGGAATATTTCATGTCGTAGGTCCTTTTTGCCGGCTTTGCATCGCGCACCAGACACGATGCGAGGTCAGCGGCATTTGCAGATCAGTCACACCAAGCGGGGCAAGGGCGTCAAGGGCTGCGTTCAAAATAGCGGCAGGCGCACCGATCGTGCCAGCTTCGCCGACGCCTTTAGCCCCGAGCATATTCATTGGGCTTGGGGTTTCGAAACTGTGCACCTCAAGTGGCGGTACATCGGTTGCGCGCGGCATCGCGTAGTCCATGAATGAACCGGTTAGCAATTGGCCGTCTTCGTCGTAAATGATCTGCTCCATCATGGCCTCGCCAAACCCTTGGGCAAAGCCGCCAACGATCTGGCCATGGACAAAATCGGGGACCACGAGCGTACCTGCGTCATCCACGCATACCACCCGTTCCAGCGTGGGGGTCCCTGTATCGCGGCAAATAGAGATAACAGCGAGATACGCGCCATACCCCCAAGCTTGACCTTTGTTTTCATAGCGAGTTTGAACCGTGATGGGCAGTGGTTCGCCGTCTTTGATCCGTTGCTTGATTTGTTGGCACGCTTGCAAAACAGCGCTGCCACCGATGGCGGTGGAGCGGCTGGCCAAGGCACCGATGCCAGCGGGGGCGTGATCTGTGTCGCCCATGTGGACCGTTACGTTGGCAGCTGGCAAGTCAAATGCCTGCGCTGCGATTTGGGCAAATGTTGTTTCGCGCGCGTGGCCTTGTGATGATGATCCGCTCGCGACGATCACCTTGTTGTCTGGCTCTCGCGTTACGGTCGCGCTTTCCCAGCCGCTGCCTGATGGCTCCAGATAAAAGGCCGTGCCAATGCCGACCAATTCGCCGGATTGGCGACGCGCATCGCGTGATTTCATCAGCGAGGTGTAGGCTGATTTTTCGCGTAGTGTGGTAATGGCGTGATGATAATCGCCGGAATCCAACGTGTTACCGGTCGCTGTTCGGTGCGGGAACGCGTCGCTTCGCAATAGATTCCGGCTGCGTATCTCGAACGGGTCTTGCCCCAATGCGCGCGCGGCCTTGTCGACCAAACGCTCCATCAACATGTTGGCCTCGGGCCGTCCTGCGCCGCGATAAATGCCTGTAGGGCCGCGCCCGTCTTGGACAGCGCAGGTCGTGATATCCAACGCATCTATGCAGTATCCCGAGGGCAATATACGGCCAGCGTTCCATGCGGGAATCAGACCGGAATTTGGCAACCATGCACCAATCGGCGCTTCGATTTCTGCCTTGAGCGCGAGGAACTTTCCGCGCGGGTCACAGGCGAGCCACCCTTTTGTCGTCAATCCCCGCCCATGAGTTCCAGCCAAGAAGTCTTCGCCGCGCGAGGCGATCCATTTGAAGTCGCGTTTGTGCTGAAAGGCGGCCCAGACCGTGAATACCTCTTCTGGAAAGAGCGAGGCTTTCATCCCAAATGCGCCACCAACGTGTTGGGCAACAACACGAATTCGGCTGATATCTATACCTAGGATCGATGCTAATTCGGAACGACTGCGGTGCGGTGTTTGGGTGGAATGGAAAACGGTGACGCAGCCTGTTTTCGTGTCGTAGGCCACTGAAATTGAACGCGGTTCCATCGGTGAGGGGGCCAGTCGCGGGTGCTGGATTGTGCAGGACACAACAAGGTGTGCTGCGTTAAAGATTGAAGCTGCTGACCCGTGTTGCCAACTTTGTTTGCCGACACATTTCAGGCGCTGTGTGGGATCGGCTTCAGTATCCACTTCGATCAAATCAGCGGCGTCAGCGCTGGATTGTGCTGATGTCCCCAACACCGCAGCGACAGGTTGACCTGTGGCGCGAACATGGGTTTGAGCGAGGATTTCGAAGGGCAACGTGTGACTGGTTTCCAGAACCGGATTCAGCGACAGAACGCCAAGCGTTTTGACATCTGCACCAGTATGGACGGCGTGAATTTGCGGTGCATCAATTGCCCCCGACACGTCTAGCCCCACGATTTTACCTTCAGAGGCCGTTGCGCGCACAAAGGCAACATGCAGCGGCGAATCCAGTTGTACATCATCTGCAAAACGACCCCGACCAGTGATCAGATCGTAGTCCTCTCGTTTGATCAATCGCGGTTTCGCTGGGGGTGACATGGTCATAACGGGCGTGTTTCCAGCGTGGTAAAAAAGACAGATATGCCGGTCAAAATATTGCCAGCCAAACGGTAGCATGCAAGGAGTTTGTTACAGAGTATCCGGATTTAAACGAGGACTAGGATGAAAATTGCACTGATTGGACAGGGCGCAATTGCGCAATTTATGATTGAGCACGCGCAATGTCATGGTTTTGAGGTGGCGGCTATTGTCCTGCGTGCCGGGCGCGCGCCGGAAGTTTCCGGCATGAAAATCGTTCATCAAGTGGCTGATTTAGATGATGATATCGACATGGTTGTTGACTGCGCTGGGCATCAAGCGTTGCGTGAAATCGGGTCAGACGTGCTGCGTGCGGGGGTTGACCTTGTCACAATTTCAATTGGTGCGCTTGCCGATGATAGCGTTTCGGCGACATTGCGTGATGCGGCCAAGGCTGGTGGTTCCAAGTTGCATTTGGCCAGCGGTGCAATTGGCGCGCTGGATTGTTTGAGGGCTGCGAAAATTGGGACGCTGCACGAGGTCATTTACGTGGGGCGCAAGCCACCAATGGGCTGGGCAGGATCGCCGGCCGAGGCGACGCTCGACCTAACGACGCTCACATCCGGTCACGCAGTTCACTTTGAAGGCAGTGCACGGGATGCCGCATTAGCCTATCCCAAAAACGCCAATGTCGCGGCGGCAGTAGCCATCGCAGGCATCGGTTTTGATGACACCAAGGTACAGTTGATCGCAGACGCGGATGTGGAGGTTAACACCCATGAAATTCGTGCCCGTGGCGATTTTGGCAGCTTTACTTTTCAAATCGGAGGCGAGGTTCTGCCCGGTAATCCGCGCACGTCAGCACTGGCAGCCATGAGCGTGGTCAGCACGATTGTTGACCTGAAAAACGCCTGATACGTTGACGAAACTTGGCTTGGTGTCCACACTTGGGCACGTGTCATCACGAGGAAAACAAAATGTCCAAACTGGCTGCCTTTAATTTTCACAAGTGGATCGAAGAACATCGCCATCTGCTAAAGCCGCCCGTCGGCAACAAGATGATTTGGTCGGATTCTGACATGATGGTCACGGTTGTTGGTGGTCCAAACAAGCGCACCGATTACCACGACGATCCGGTCGAAGAGTTCTTTTATCAACTCGAAGGTGACATGCTGCTGAAGCTTTACGATGGCACTGAGTTTTACGATGTACCGATCCGTGAAGGCGAGATTTTCTTGCTGCCAGCGCATGTACGTCATTCACCGCAGCGCCCGCAAGAAGGGTCAATTGGTCTTGTGATCGAACCCAAACGGGCGACAGGGCAGTTGGACGCAATCGAATGGTATTGCTTTGAGTGCAGTGCCTTGGTGCACCGCGCAGAGATGCAATTGATGTCAATCGTGGATGATTTGCCGCCGGTCTACGACAGGTTTTATGCGTCCGAGGAGCAGCGCAAATGCCCTGAGTGTGGCACAATCCACCCCGGAAAAGAGCCGCCAGAGGGTTGGGTGCAGCTATAGCGTCTATTTTTTCGGGCGAAAGAACGGGATCATAAAAATAAGGCACGCCAGCAAGAAAAACACTGACCCAAACATCGCCCAAAAGCTGCCGACGGATGCAATAATAAAGCCGACAGCCGAGACGCAAAATAAAATCCAGCCGATGAAATTGATGGTGTTGTCTGTCATGTTCGCGCGATCTGATGTTTCTGGTTCGGTGCACGATATTGCTAATCCTAGAACAATCCAGACTTAAAATAATTGGCGGTGTATCCAAGGTGTCGTGGTGGTTTTGCATGTCGAAGGTTTCTGTCTGGTCATTTCCTTTATGCTTAAAATATTTCTGCTTGAAGCAATTGAGGCGCACCTCTAATCTACCCCTACGCGTACCTCGCAGAACGCCCAGAATTAGCGATTTCTTTCAAAATGAATCCGATGACCACAACAGGAGCCCCTCATGAGCGATCACCACGGTGCCAAGATGAACTTTGCTGATGACATGTCGTATGGTGACTATCTTGGTCTTGACCATCTGCTGAACGCACAGCATCCGCGTTCCGATGCGCATGACGAAATGTTGTTCATCGTTCAGCACCAGACGTCGGAATTGTGGATGCGCTTGGCCATTCACGAGCTGCAGAATGCGCGCCTGAAAATCATGGAAAACGATTTGCAGCCGGCCTTCAAAATGTTGACACGGGTGGCGCGGATATTCGAACAGTTGAACAACGCGTGGGACGTTTTGCGGACCATGACGCCCAGTGAGTACACTGAATTTCGCCCTAGTTTGGGAAATTCCTCAGGGTTTCAATCGCACCAATATCGACTGATTGAATATCTTTTGGGCAATCGACAGATGGCGCTAAAAAAAGTGCATGAACACAAGCCAGACGCGCTGGCCGCATTGGAAGATGAGTTGGCCTTGCCCAGTCTGTATCAGGTGGCATTGACCGCGATTGGCGCGGATGCAGGCGCGCCAGGGCAGACCGCATGGGCAGCAAACGGTGACGTTCAAGCCCGCTGGCAGGCAATTTACGAGAACCCGAAAGACAATTGGGAATTGTACCAGTTGGCCGAAAAGCTTGTTGATTTAGAAGACTATTTTCGCCGTTGGCGGTTTAACCATGTGACCACCGTTGAACGAATAATCGGGTTCAAACGCGGCACAGGCGGGACGTCAGGGGTAGCATACTTGCGCAAAATGCTCGAAGTAGAACTGTTCCCGGAACTTTGGCATGTCAGAGGAGATTTGTGATGACATCGGTGCTTAGAAAAGAAATGTTTCATTTGCCAGAAGGGGTCATTTACCTTGATGGAAATTCGCTTGGGCCGTTGCCCAAGGCGGTGCCGAAACGTTTGCAAAAGATGTTGACGGACGAATGGGGCGACATGCTGATCAAGGGCTGGAACACAGCCGGTTGGATGGATCAACCTGCGCGCGTCGGTAACAAAGTCGCGACGTTAATTGGCGCCCCGGATGGCACCGTTGTGCTGGGCGATACCCTTTCGATCAAGGTGTTTCAGGCCGTCGCGGCAGCCATCAAGATGCGCCCAGAGCGGCGCGTGATCCTGAGCGATACCGGCAATTTTCCGACAGACGTGTACATGGCAAATGGATTGGCCAAATTGCTGGACCAAGGGTATGAAGTGAAAACTGTCGATCCGGCCGAAGTCACAACACATTTCAACGACGACGTGGCAGCTGTGATGTTGACCCAAGTTGATTACCGCACGGGTCGTTTGTACGACATGAACGCCGTGACCAAACTGGCGCATGATGCAGGCGCTGTGATGATTTGGGATCTGGCACACAGTGCCGGCGCGTTGCCGGTTGATTTGGTTGCGTCCAACTGCGAATTCGCGATTGGGTGCACTTATAAGTACCTCAATTCTGGCCCCGGCGGACCTGCGTTTATCTACGTGCGCCATGATCTTCAGGACCAGATAGAACCGGCCTTGTCGGGATGGTTAGGCCACGACGCACCGTTTGATTTCGATCTCGATTATCGTCCGGGGCAAGGTATTGAGCGCATGCGCGTGGGTACCCCGTCGGTGATGCAATCAACTTCGCTCGAGGTTGCGATGGAGATTTGGGAAGGCATTGATATGCACGATATTCGTGCTGCTTCAATTGGCCTGCAAGAGCTGTTCATTTCAGAACTTGAGGCGCATGTGCCGGAACTGGAATTGGCAAGCCCGCGAAGCCCGCAAGACCGTGGCAGTCAGGTTTCTTTCATATTTTCAAATGGTTACGCGGCAATGCAGGCTGTCATCGAACGTGGAGTGATTGGTGATTTCCGCGCGCCTGATATTATGCGCTTCGGCTTTACGCCGCTCTACATCGACGAGGGTGATGTGCGCGGTGCCGTCGCGATCATCGCAGATGTGATGAACAATCGCCTGTGGGACGCGCCCAAATACAAGCAGCGCAATCGCGTGACTTGAGCAGAAAATATCCTAGGCGCGGTTGCGCACGATACCGACTAAAGTGGTTAAAACAAAGACTGCGGCGGCAATCGAAACGATTGTCGGCCCGGTCTGCGTGTCCCATCGGAACGCGGCGTTTAACCCTCCAAGGGCCGAGAAAACTCCGATACACGCGGCGAGCAGTGCCATGGTTTCTGGCGTGCGGGCGAGGGGGCGCGCGGCAGCGGCGGGAATGATAAGCAGCGCGGAAATCAGCAATGCCCCGACCACTTTGATCGTGACGGCCACAACAACGGCTAACGCCAGTGTCAAAATAAGCTGTTCGCGTCGCGCGTTTATTCCGCTGGCCGTGGCTAAGTCGGGGCTTAGTGTAACGCTGAGCAACGCTTGCCAACGCCAGATCAACAGATTGATCACGCCAGCGGCCCCGGCCCAGATCAGCGCCGCGTCGCTCTTTGAAACGGCCAAAATGTCGCCGATCAAATAGGCCATTAAATCCATGCGCACGCCGCTCATCAATGAGACGGCCAACAGACCCAGCGCCAGCATCGTGTGGGCAAGAACGCCTAGTAGTGTGTCTTCGGCCAGGCCACGGCCCGAAAGGGTGCTGACCATGATCGCAACCAACAGGGAAATCGCCAAGACACCCAGCATAATTGGTCCGTCAAAGGCCAGCGCAAGTGCAACCCCCAGCAAGGCGGCGTGCGCGGTGGCATCGCCGAAATATGCCATGCGTCGCCACACCACAAAGCACCCCAAAGGGGCAGCGGCAGCGGCCACACCGACACCGGCCAAGGCGGCGCGAACCATGAAGTCATCAAGCATTATCAGAGACCTTTAGTGAGAGTGATCGTGATCATGGTGATGATCGTGTGTGTGTTGATGGCGGTAAAGCGCAAGCGTACCTTGGGTGCCAGAGCCAAACAATGCGCGGTATTCTGGTGCGATGGCAACGACGTCTGGTGTGCCTTCGCAACACACATGACCGTTGAGGCACAGCACCCTGTCAGAGGCGGACATGACCACGTGTAAATCGTGACTAACCATGACAACCGCACATCCAAGATCGCGCCTGACGTCCTCGATTTGCCGATAAAACGCGGCTGATCCGGGTTGATCTAGACCCTGCGTTGCCTCATCCAGAATTAGCAAATTCGGGCGATTTAACAGCGCACGCGCCAGCAGAACCCGTTGAAATTGCCCGCCTGACAAATGCGCCATCTGGGCGTCTGCCTGCTCGGACACCCCCGCTGCCTCAAGAGCCTGGCTCGCGACCCGCGCTTTGACGCGCTTGGGAATATTGAGAAAGCGACGCACAGTCAGGGGCAATGCGGCGTCGATGTGCAGCTTTTGCGGGACGTAGCCGATGCGCAGATCCGCACTACGTGTGACGGTCCCGGAACTCGGGGTGATTGCACCGATCATGGCACGCAAAAAGGTGGATTTTCCAGAGCCGTTAGGGCCGACGATCGTGACGATTTCGCCGGTTTCAATGTTAAAATCGACATCTCGCAAAACGGTTTTGGTGCCGTGGCTAAGCGTCATTTTTTTGGCAGTTATAAGCGACATTACGGTTTTTCCTGACAAGAGGGGCACAGCCCTTCGGCCTCGACCACGGTGCGTTCGATTTGAAATCCTGCATCTTGAGCCGCGACGCTCAGGCGGGTTTCAACGGCGGTCGCGTCGGCCTCTGCTACGGCACGGCAGTCGCGGCAAATGAGAAAGGCAGGCGTGTGGTCATGACCCAAGTGCGAGCAGGCAATGTAGGCGTTAAGCCGTTATATTTTATGGGCAAATCCTGCGCTGACCAGAAAATCTAATGCGCGATAAGCAACCGGAGGCTGTGCGCTGTGCCCGTCTTTTCCCAAAGCTGCTAGCAGATCGTACGCTCCAAGAGCGCGGTGTTCGCGCAATAAAATCTCGAGCGACCTGCGTCTTACCGGCGTAAATTTTAGCTTTTTTTCAGCGCAGTGTGCTTCGGCCCGGGCAAGTGTGGAGACGATGCAGCTGGCGTGGTCATGGTGCTCAAAGCCGATGGCGGACATTGTGGAATTCCTTGGTCAATCGAGGGTTTAATATAGTATAACATTACGTTTAGCAATCACGCGTTAGAAAGAGGTCCATCATGAAAATTTTGTTAACTGCCGCTGCTTGTGTGTTATCGACGTCCGCTTGGGCAGAGGTCCCTCGGGTGGTCACTGATATTGCGCCCGTGCAATCCTTGGTCGCCCAAATAATGCACGGGGTCGGGACGCCTGACCTGATTGTGCCACCAGCCGCATCCCCACATGATCATGCGATGCGCCCGTCAGAAGCGCGCGATTTGGCCAACGCTAATATCGTGATCTGGATGGGGCCAACGTTGACCCCTTGGTTGGAAGGATCGATCGGCGCATTGGCCCCCAACGCGACCCATCTGGCGTTGCAGGATCACGCGGGCACAGTTCTGCCATTTCGCGAAGCTGCCCAGCTTGAGGCCCATGAACATGAAGCGCATGACCATGCAGATGAGCCAGCTGAAGAATTCGATCCGCACATGTGGTTGGACCCTACAAATGCGCAAGCGTGGGTGCCCAAAATTACCGCAGTACTGATTGCCCAAGACCCAGAAAATAAAGAAAAGTATTTAACGAACAGTGCAGAAGAAACCCAAAGCTTGAACGTGTTAGATACGCAGATACAACAACAACTGGCCCCATACAAAGAACGCCCTTTTGTCGTGTTCCATGATGCGTTTCATTACTTTGAGGCACGTTATGACGTCGAAGCTGCGGGTGCGATTTCTGGGTCAAATGCACAGGCACCAAGCCCTCGAAGATTGCGTGAAATCGAGCATGTTATCGAGAAATCAGGCGCTGTTTGCGTGTTCACCGAACCTCAGTTCAATTCGGGAATTGTGGATGCTGTTTCAGGTAAGGTACGTGTCGGAACGATTGACCCTATTGGGTTTAATTTGCCTGTATACCTGAGCTACGCCAAAACCCGAAAATTTTCATGAGTTATGACGCGGAAATTGTCTGAGACTTGACTTCGGAAGGTTTTCCAATCGTTTGGGATGGTTTGTCGGAAGAACTTCA
>JAQXDI010000028.1 GCA_029251465.1 Ascidiaceihabitans sp. | reverse complement strand
GAACTTCAACCTGCCGTAACTTCACGACAATCTCTTCGGGCTTGGGTCTCTTAATGGCCATCTCTGGTCCTCCGCTTTCCTAACTATAGGGGCGGACCACTTCAAAGGGGGAGGCTCACAATCATCATCTCGGGGGGATAAACCAAATGCGCAAGCAAGCGGCTGTGCGGCAATCGGATGTTTTGAGTGTTCTGAATGATCATGACAAACCTATGACGGCTTATGCGATCCTAGATGAAATGAAGCGCGACGAACCCGATCTTGCGGCCCCGACCATTTACCGTGCCCTTGCTGCGCTAACGGACCAAGGGCGGGCGCACAAACTTGAATCTATCAAATCTTTCGTGCCGTGTCGGTGTGATCACCATGCGGCAGTTCCAGTGCTGGCGATCTGTGAGGATTGCGGGACTGTTGAGGAACATGACGGCACGCCGTTGCTATCCGAGCTGTCCGCCATCTCTACCAGATCCAAATTCACGGCCACGCGCCACATCGTTGAAATGCACGGGCTGTGTAATGCATGCACGGCCTGACCCTGTCCCTTTTGAAATTAGGAAACTGTTATGAAACTTTTGTCTCTTCTCGCGCTGTCCACACTTGCTGCGTCGCCTGCATTTGCCCAAGAAACGCGGCAATTGGACAGCCACGAACACGGCGTTGGCCAGCTTGACATCGCATTCGATGGATCACTGGTTGCAATGGAATTGCACGCCCCGGGTGCGGACATAGTCGGGTTTGAATACGGCGCTGAAAGTGACGAAGACATCGCTAAGGTCGAAGACGCGTTGCTGGTCTTGGCGCAGCCGCTCGGCCTTTTTGTGGTCCCTGAGGCAGCTCAATGTTCCGTCGTTGAAGTGCGCGCTGAATTGGAAAGTGAAGACGAGCACAAGGATCATGAAGAAGAAGGGCACGACGATCATGGTGACGAAGAGCACGAAGGTGAAGATCACGACGATCACGCGGAGGATGTCGGCCACACAGAATTCCACGCCGAATACCTGTTGGAGTGCGGCGACATCACCGCCCTAACCGAGATTTCTTTCACCTATTTCACAGCCTTCCCCGATGCGGTCGAAGTCGAGGTTCAGGTTATATCCGACCAAGGCGCAACAGCATTCGAGGTTGAACACGACGCCCCGATGTTGGACCTTACCAGTCTCAACTAAACAGGCCGATCCATGATCAAACCCGCCCCAGTCCTTGAATTAGACGATGTCCATTACCGCTGGCCGGGGCGGGCGCCGTTTGAATTGCGCGCTCCATACCTGACGCTTGTGAAGGGTGAAACGGTTCTGCTGCTCGGCGAAAGCGGGTCAGGTAAATCAACGTTGCTGTCGCTTATCTGCGGCACAATTGTTGCGCAAAGTGGTGCCGTTAGTGTTGCGGGCACTGACATTTCATCGCTGTCCGCGGGCAAGCGAGACAGGTTTCGCGCGGAGCAGATCGGGTTGATTTTCCAGCAATTCAACTTGCTCCCGTATGCCAGCGTGCAAGATAACATCTTGCTGCCCCTACGGTTCGCACCAGATCGGGCTTCGCGCGTGCCGTTGTCCGTAGACGATGCAGAACGCCTGTGCCGTGATCTTGGATTGCCGACTGATGTGATGGGCGCACGGGCAGGAACGCTCAGTGTCGGACAACAGCAACGCGTCGCTGCGGCCCGCGCATTGATCGGGATGCCGCCCCTTATCGTAGCGGATGAGCCGACGTCATCCTTGGATGCGTCAACACAAGTGGCATTTCTGGATGTGCTGTTCGAACAGTCCCGCAGCCATTCAACAACAGTCCTGATGGTGAGCCATGATGCACGTCTGGCCGACCAGTTTGACCGTGTGATCCACATGACGGACATCGCCCAGACCATGCGAGGGATCACATGATATTACGTTTGGCCCTTGGATCACTGCTCGCCCGCGGCCTTACAGTTGCGATGACCATTCTGGCGATTGCCCTGTCCGTGATGCTATTCTTGGGTGTTGAAAAGGTTCGAACCGGGGCCAAGGCCAGCTTTGCCGATACAATTTCCGGAACGGATTTGATTGTGGGCGCGCGGACGGGGTCGGTGCAGCTGCTGCTCTATTCAGTGTTCCGCATCGGCAATGCGACGAGCAATATGACGTGGGAAAGCTATCAAGACATCGCGGCCCGTGACGCTGTGGATTGGATCGTACCCATTTCGCTGGGGGACAGTCATCGCCAGTTTCGCGTCATGGGCACAACAGTTGCGTTCTTCGAGCGGTACAAATACCGGTCCGGTCAATCCCTTGCGATGCGTGACGGGGATGTCATGGACGATTTATTCGATGCGACCATTGGGGCGGATGTCGCCGAAACGCTCGGCTATAGCGTCGGTGATCCGATTGTTGTGGCGCATGGGTTGGCGTCTTTCAGCGAACACGAAGACCAACCCTTTCGCATTTCCGGCATCTTGGAAAAGACGGGAACACCCGTTGATCGGACAGTCATAGTTAGCCTTGAGGCCATCGAGGCAATCCACGTGGATTGGCGCAGCGGCGCGCAAATTCCCGGCCAGGCTACACCTGCCGATGTGATCCGCCAGATGGACTTACAGCCCCAAGCCATCACAGCGGCTCTGGTTGGCGTTAAAGGGCGGCTGCAAGTTTTTGGGCTTCAACGTGCGATCAACGAATACGGTGAAGAACCACTGCTTGCCATTCTGCCCGGCGTCGCGTTGCAAGAACTTTGGCAGATCGTCGGCATCGCAGAAACCGCGCTGATCGCCGTCTCCGGTATGGTGATTGTGACGGCGTTAATTGGTATGATGGCCACTATCTTTTCCAGCTTGAACGAAAGGCGCCGCGAAATGGCGATCTTTCGGGCCATGGGCGCGCGGCCACGTGTGATTTTCGCACTGTTGGTGCTAGAGGCAGCAGTGATTGCGGCCATAGGAGCACTGCTTGGCCTGATCTTGCTGTATCTGAGCCTGTATGTGGCACAACCGCTGATCGACAGCGCGTTCGGGTTGTGGATTCCAATCGATCCCCCCAGCATGCGCGAGGTGTTGGTTCTGATCGCTGTGATCCTCGCTAGCGCGATTGTGAGCATGCTTCCCGCAATCAGAGCTTACCGAATGTCTTTGGCCGATGGCATGATGGTCCGGATCTAAGGCCGTAGGAGTTTTCCAATGACTGTAACACGCCGCCAACTGATGACATACGCCGCCGCTAGTGCCGCGTTGCCGCGGGCTGCATTTGCCAATACGCCAACGGAAATCACATGGGACGACCTTATTCCGCCCGGCGTGCCTTATTCTGAAATCATCGGCGAAGGCGTGATGGACGAGCGCAATGATTTGTGGCTCCCGCAGTTTGATGCGAATGCGACCAAACTAAACCCAGCCCTGAACGGGCTTTATATCAAGATACCCGGCTTTATCATTCCGATTGATATGTCGACGAAGGGCGTGTCCAGTTTCATTTTGGTGCCCTATGTGGGGGCGTGCCTGCATACCCCACCACCGCCACCCAACCAATTGGTTTTCGTCAACGCTTTCACCCCGTGGCCGTCTGATAAATTATGGGACGCCGTTTGGGTCACGGGACGGATGCAGCATGATTTGCAAACAACTGAAGTCGCGGAAACGGGTTACGTTTTGGAAGCGGAATTTATGGAAGTCTATCTTTGGTGATCTCTGCCGCCCAACCGCCGCGCGCGGCACTCCGGACAGTACAGCACCGCCTTACCGCCCGTGTCTAAAGCTCTTGAGAATGCTGGTCGCGAGAAACGTAATTGCCGCGATGCACACAATGGTGGGGCCTGCAGGCGTATCAAGCACATAGGCCGCGCGCAGACCAACAATGGCGGACAACATTCCGATCAAACCGGCGGCGACAGCCATGCCTTCGGGCGTACGTGACAAAGGTCGTGCAGCGGCTGCCGGTATAATCAGCATGGCGGCAATAAGGAGGACCCCAACAACTTTGATCGCAACCGCAACCGTAATGGCCAACGCAATCGTCAGCACCAGTTGTTCACGCTTTGGATTGATCCCGCTGGCGTAGGCCAGATCCTCGTTCAGTGTTGACGTAAGTAGGGCCGACCAGCGCCAACCGATCAGCGCGACCACAAGTGCTGCACCACCCCAGATGACCGATAGATCAACGCGCGATACTGCCAGAATATCACCAAAAAGATAGGCCATCAGGTCGATCCGCACGCCCGAGATAAAGGACACGGCGACAAGCCCAAAGGCAAGTGCGGAATGCGCAAGGACTCCTAGCAGTGTGTCCATCGCATAACCCCGACCAGACAACACGTTGACGACCAACGCCATGAGCAAGGCAACTGTCATGGTCCCGACAAAAATTGACATCGAGAACGCCAGCGACAGCGCAACACCAAGGATCGCTGCATGCGCCGTTGCATCCCCGAAATAAGCCATCCGTCGCCAGACCACAAAACACCCCAAAGGTGCCGCAGCAAAGGCCACGCCAATTCCTGCCAGCGCGGCACGGATCATAAAATCATCAAGCATTATTCAGCAGCCTCTGAATGGTCGTGGTTATGATCGCCGTGCCCGTGGTCATGATCGTGTTCATGTCGGTAAAGCGCCAGCGCGCCTCCCGTTCCTGTTCCGAACAATGCCCTGTATTCCGGTGCGGATGCGACCACAGCCGGTGTGCCTTCACAGCAGACATGACCGTTAAGGCAAATGACACGGTCAGACGCGCTCATTACGACGTGCAATTCGTGACTGATCATAAGGACTGCGCAACCCGTGTCCTGCCGGACAGTTTCGATTTGTTGGTAAAAGGATGCTGAACCGCGTTGGTCAAGCCCTTGCGTGGCTTCATCCAAGAGCAACAGATCAGGTTTTCCGATCAATGCACGCGCAAGGAGAACCCGCTGGAATTGACCGCCAGAAAGCTGTGAAAGTTGCGCTTTTGCCAGGTCGGGCACGCCTGCTTGTTTCAGCGCGTGATCAATGTCTGCAACTGCGACGCCGCCCGGCAATTTCAAGAACCTTGAAACTGTGATTGGCAACGTTCCGTCGACATGCAGCTTTTGCGGCACATACCCTATTTTCACGCCATCGCCTTGAATGACGCGCCCTTTAACCGGGGTTACCGCACCAATAATCGCACGCAGTAGACTGGTTTTTCCTGATCCGTTCGGACCAACAATGGTGACAATTTCACCAGGTTCGACGCGCAAAGATACGCGCGATAGCACCGTTCTTGCGCCATAGCAGACGCTTAGATTTTCAACTTGGACAAGGCTCATCTGTCGGCCTTATCTACACAGGCAGGGCAGACACCTTCCGCCTCGACGACGGTGCGCTCTATTCGAAAGCCGGTGGCGCGTGCTGCATCGCCCAACGCACCTCGCGCGGGGGAGGATTGCGCTTCGGCCACTGCATCGCAAATGCGGCAGATCATAAATGCTGGTGTGTGGGAGTGGCTGGGGTGAACGCAGGCAATGAAGGCATTCAGGCGCTCGATCTTGTGGGCCAGTCCATTTGCGACAAGAAAATCCAACGCGCGATACGCAACGGGAGGCGCTGACCCGAACCCGTCTTCGCGTAGCCGATCCAAAATCGAGTAAGCGCCGAGCGCGCGGTGCTCTTGCAACAAAATCTCAAACACCTTGCGCCGCACAGGCGTGAAGCGAAGACTGTCCGCTGCACAACGGGCTTCGGCTGCAGCAATCGCCTCACTCACACAAGTGCTATGATCATGTTGCGCAAACCCCAATGGGCCTGTTGCAGCGTTTATCTTGGTCGACTCACTTGTCATGTTATTACATTTCGTTTAATTGACCTGTAATGTTATACAATCACATGGAGACCTCGATGTCCAGAAAGCTTCTGACCCTATCCTTGACTGCCACTTTGACGGGAGGAACCGCCTTTGCCGACGTGCCACAGGTCGCTGTTGATATCGCGCCAGTGCACTCTTTGGTCGCGCGGGTCATGGACGGCGTCGGCACGCCCGATCTGATTGTCCAGCCCGGTGCAAGTCCGCATGAATACAGCCTGCGCCCGTCTGAGGCCAAAGCGCTTCAGGAGGCTGATCTTGTGTTTTGGATTGGAGCAGATCTGACGCCATGGCTGACAGATACGATTCAAACATTGGCACCTGATGCCGCTGTGACTGAGCTGCTTGAGGCGGAGGGCACGATCGAATTGGAATTCCGTGAGGGTGCGCTGTTCGAAGCCCATGAACATGACGAACACGCCGATGAGCATGGTGATGAGCACGCTGGTGATGAGCACGCTGATGAAGATCACGGCAATGAAGACGGTCACAAAGACCATGATGATCATGCCGACGACCAGGCCGGTCACGAAGATCACGAAGACCATGGCGCGCATGATCCACATGCGTGGCTGTCACCGCAAAATGCAATGACATGGTTGAACGTTATTGCGGGCAAACTTTCTGCCGCCGACCCTGAAAACGCCGGTGCTTATTTTGCCAATGCCGCAGCTGGTCGTACTGAGATCGAAACCCTGATTGGTGAGGTCACAGCAACGCTTGATGCGGTCCGTGATGGTCGTTTCATCGTATTCCATGACGCGTATCAGTACTTCGAAACGGATTTTGATTTCCCTGCATCTGGTGCAATTTCCATCGGCGATGCGTCTGATCCCAGCCCGGCACGGATTGCGGAAATCCATGGGCGGATCTCGGACGAAGGCATCGATTGTGTTCTGGCTGAACCACAGTTCAATGCGGGCCTTGTCGCAACTGTTGTCGACGGAACCAACGCGCAGACGGGCATCCTTGATCCGCTTGGTTCTGATCTAGAGCCGGGTCCGGCACTTTACCCACAACTTATCCGGAACCTATCAACCGCTCTTGCAGGCTGCATGTAAACGCATCAACTCTGTAAGATTCTGGACCAAAATTTGGAGCGCAAGTATCTCGTGTCACACAGCTTTTTGCGCCTGTTGTTCGTTATTATGTGCCTTGGTGGACCCGCCAAGGCACATCCGCATGTTTTCGTCGATGCACGCACGGGGTTCATCTTTGGAACTGACGGGCAATTAGAAGCGCTTCGTATTTCATGGACTTACGATGAATTTACGACACTTATTTTGTTTGAATCGCTGAATTTGGATCAGGATGGGGACGGGCATTTTAATGATGCTGACCGCGCCGCAATCATAGAGGGCGAAACAAATTGGGACAGCGCATACAAAGGCGATGTCTATCTTGAATTCGCAGGCGAGGACTATCCGCTAGGACGCCCCGAAGCCGCTGCTGTCACGCTTAACAACAATCAGGTCGAAGTCTCATTTAATCTTCCATTGTCGCAGCCTGTCAGGATTGGCAATGCGCCAGTATTCCTGCGCCTTTATGATCCATTTTTTTACTACGCCTATGCAATTATACCCGCGATAGACCCAGCCGATCTGCCTGAGAACTGTCAGGCACAGATCGTGCCGTTTGAGCCAAGCACCGCAGAACGTGCCTTGCAGGACAAACTGGCGGCACTGGGGCTCGAAGAGATACCCGAGCTGGAAAATGTCGGACGCCTCTTCTCTGATGAGGTGCGGCTGACATGTGGCTAAGGTTTGGTGTAATTTCTCTTTGTATTTTGGCTGTCGGAGCCGTTGTGTGGGGCATTGTGCCGTGGTTCGAAATCCAACAATGGGCCGCTGGTGAACAACGTAACTTCCAGAACGTGATGGCTGGTGCGCTTAGGGGTATTCAAGCGGGGGATCCACGCGCCGTCTGGACGTTATGTAGTG
The DNA here is from genome assembly GCA_029251465.1 of Ascidiaceihabitans sp. Classification (GTDB taxonomy): domain Bacteria; phylum Pseudomonadota; class Alphaproteobacteria; order Rhodobacterales; family Rhodobacteraceae; genus Ascidiaceihabitans. The sequence goes on along the minus strand of JAQXDI010000028.1, from coordinate 451 downwards.
CGACGGCCGCTTATGGTTTCTTCCACGCCCTTGGACCCGGACATGGGAAAGTGCTGATCGGCGGAGCCGCCCTTGCCAGTGGTGCCACCTTAAAGCGGTTGAGTATACTGACGGTTCTATCCAGTTTGGCACAGGCAGCGACGGCCATCATTTTGGTTGGCGGTCTCTACTTTCTTCTGCAAATAGGGTCCGCTGATCTCGCTGACCTCGCAGAAACTTGGCTTGCCCCAGCAAGTTACGTGGCCATTGGCGCGATTGGGGCTGTGTTGGTGTTTCGTGGCGCACGCAGTTGGCACAAAATCAACCAACCCAAGCATGCCACACACGGCTGCTGTGGCCACGCGCATGGTCCAAGTGTCGACGACGTGGCAACGCTGACGACAACACGCGATGCGGTCGCTTTGATCGCCAGCATCGCGATAAGACCTTGCACTGGCGCATTGTTTGTTCT
>JAQXDI010000027.1 GCA_029251465.1 Ascidiaceihabitans sp. | reverse complement strand
AGCGGTAGTAGGTTTGTTCAGTCACACTGATCTGTCTGATTGCATCAATCCGGGGCATGCCTTGCCCCATCAGAACATCAACCTGCCGTAACTTCACGACAATCTCTTCGGGCTTGGGTCTCTTAATAGCCATTCTTGGTCCTCCGCTTTCCTAACTATAGGGGCGGACCACTTCAAAGGGGGAGGCTCAGCATCGCTAATCGACGTTGGGCAAATCGCATGGACAGCCAGTTTTGAATCCATTGTGGGCCGTAACAAATAACCTCTTCGTTGGTGGTCAGTGCCTGCAAATCGGGATCGGCACCAAACATGGAACAGGTTTTTTCCAGCACATCGATGCCATAGACCGCATCACCATCCATAAAAATTACCAGATCGTCGGGGCCAACGCATGCACGGTTGATCGCACGCAAGATCATGCCAATCGCCATGCGTTTTCCGGGCTGGTTTTGACGCAGGAAAACGATCTCGGCATCAACGTCCGCACCTTGGGTCCGCACGAAATCGGTAATTATTTCCTCGTCATAAGACGACCCTGTTCCGATCCAAAGCGTGGTTGGAATGCCTTCGCGCCGGATTTGCCCGATGATAGATCCGATGACCCGCCGCGTGATTGCGGCTTCTTCAAAGTAAGTCGTCATTTGAATGTGCAAATGCTGCGGACGCCATCCTGATTGCCAGACTTTGTTTGCCTTGGCGCGCATTTTCGGGAATTTCGAGCGAGCGAAAATCTCGGCTCGAAGGGCGTGCGTGAACCACCATCCAAAGCGCCACAACCCAAGCGATCCGAGCGTGAAAGTGATATTGATCAAGTTCGGATTAAAGAAGTTGTTGGGCCAAAATACCAACGCAGCAATTAACAACACAATCAAGACTGTGAACTGGGCAATCATCCGGAATGACCACTTGTCAAAGCCCTTTGGGGACGGTCCTGACAAGCTGTTCAACCAGCCATCCAGGTGTTTTTCAAAGGCGTGAACTGTTTTAGGCGCTTCCATCTGCGCCCCCGAACCATGACGTAAAAAGGTTTCGTTTCAACCGGATACGTGCGGGTGCATTGCGTCGAAACCACTTGCGGGTTTTCCGAAGACCCGCGTCGTCTGCTTTGATCGTCACAACCATCCCGAATTTGTCCGGTTGCGCGATATCCGTGCCGGCCTGAATGTCGGTTACCTGACCCATGATGCGTTTGGATTGACCGCGAAAGACATACGATACGTCGGCGATCATGCCGATGTGCACCGCCGTGGCCATGCTGTCATCGACCCAACCTACAGCCACACGAGGCGTGTTGTCTTCGACCTCGACGATAAGATCATCGCGCGCCACATAGTTGCCTTTGAGCGCGTGCACCCCAAAGACGGTGCCGTTGAATTTGGCGCGTACAACCAGTTCGTCAGCCGCAGCTTTGCGGTGGCGCAGTTCGCGTTTCCAGCGCCGCAGATCCAAATCACGCTCACCGACAGATTCCTCAAGCGTGCCGAGAATATCAAAATACGCCAACGCATTGGTGTCACGACCGCGGTCAAAATCGTACAAAGCACGGCGGGCGATTTCGATCTGATCAGGGTAGGCCAACAGGTGCGGATCGTTGGCGGCCCAGGGCGTCCACAGCACCTGAAAACGCAACCAAAGCGATCTGCGCTGAGCCACGCGTTGCGCGACGTGCTTGGCCACCCGTTCTTGCGCTGTGCGCAAACGTCGCTCTGCCAACAGAACTTCGGCGCGCACATCTTCGACGTCACTTTCGCGATCAGGATCTTCGATCCGCGCGAGGATATCGCCAGGTTTAACCTGATCGCCGATCGCGACATTCACCCGTGTGATGTAGCCGGATTCAGAGGCTCCTTAGGCGGTGATTGGAGCGACAAAGCGGGCATGGTCCAATTGAACATGTGACAGGCGCTGCCAGATTTGACCGCCCAAAAACAGTACCAGAAATGCGGCCGCGGCAAGGTAGAATACCGCGTTCCAAATGATGCGCAACAGTCGGGGCTTGGACTTGGCGCGGCCTGCGGCTTCTTCTTCGGTCTCGCCCATGGGGACCAAATCGACGGGGGTATCAAGGCTCGCGATCATGTCGCTAGTAGACACCATGCGCCCTGACAAAACGCCCTGGTGAAACGCACCGAGCGTCTCGCGTTGGCGCACCGTCAAGTCATGGAATGTGTTGTGGCCCGGCGTTTCAGTCGCTTTAAGTCGCGCAGGAAAAGACACCTCAACACCTTGGAACGGGATCGACATTTCAATGTCGCCCGACATGTCACCATGTTCATGTTCCAGCCAAATCCCGGCCAAAGACCAACGGTTTGCAATCACTTTGCATCCGTTCGCTTTGTGTAAATGCAACGGTGCTGTCACTGAAAAAGACAGATACGGCATTGGACATTCATGACGAATGTTCATTGCATACTCCAGGTTAGAATCGGCGGGATGCCAACGACTATCCGGAATTTATAGGCTTTAATTCATGAACTTATGTGGGCGCAGCGGTTCAGGTCACTGCCCCAAGGCATAGGGCGCACTATCCCAAAGTATAGGATTTGGCCTGAAGTGCGGATTGGGTTGCAGGCCATGCCGCCATTACTAAATCCGCGTGCTTGTTTGCGCTCTCGACGTTCGCAGCTTTTGCCGCTTGTTCCAGGCCACGCAAGGCAGATTGGAAATGATGCACACCGATCATCCCGGCCGATCCAATCGATTTATGCATATTTGCCGCCAGCGTCGGCATATCCCCATCTAACAAAAGCTGTGGGACATGGGCAAGTAAACCGGTGATTTCAGCATCAAAATCAGCGATAAGTTTTTGCAGGCGTTCCGGCTGGAGAAGCTGTTCAAGCTCATCAAATGTATCTGCTGCAATCAGTGTTTCGGCCCCATTGTTCCAGATCGCATCTTGCTGCAAGTTTTCGTCTTGGACAGCAAGCAACAGCGCATTTAGCAGGGTCGCCTGTGCGATGGGTTTGTTCAAAACCGAGTTCATCCCGGAGGCAATAAATCGAGCGTGTTCGTCTGCCAAAGCGTGCGCAGTCAGCCCGATAATCTTGGCGTTTTGATTGGGGCCAAAGGTGTTGCGAATGATCTCTGTGGCATCGACACCGTTCATGACGGGCATGCTGACGTCCATCAAAATCGCCGCGTATTTGCGGGTTTGTGCAAGGTCGACAGCCTCTTGGCCATTGTGGACTTCGTGCACAACCATCCCGTTCGCCTTTAGCATTTCATGCACGATCAGACGGTTGATTTCATTGTCTTCGACCAACAAGATTTCTTGACCTTTAAGTGGGGCCAAATCCACGGCAACCTCTGTGATCTCAGCTGGTTTCTGCGCGGTATCGCTGGTTTTGAATGGCACGACCACGGTAAAGCTGGTGCCTTTGCCAACCTGGCTTTGTAGCGAAATCGCCCCACCCATCATGTCGACCAATTGTTTGCAAATCGCCAGCCCAAGGCCCGCGCCCGAGGCAAAGCGATCGTAGGATCGCTCTTGGGTGTAGAACCGGTCGAAAACATGCGCTTGATCCTCGGCGTGGATCCCAACGCCTGTATCAATCACGCTAAATTCCAACGTCAATTGTCCATGCTGATCGAGCGTCGAGTTAGCCCGCAGCGTCACCGTGCCGTTGGTGGTGAATTTCAACGCATTGCTGATCAGATTGTAGGTCACCTGACGCATCCTGCGCTCGTCCATTAAGACGGCACCGTCTGGCATTTTTTCCAACTGCAGTTTCAGCGTATTGCTTTGCGCATCCGCCGTCGCCTCGTTGGTGGTAATCACGTCCTCAAAGAACTGAGCAAGGTCAAATGTGTTTTCGACCAGCTCCATTTTTTCGGCGTCCATGCGCGAAATGTCCAAAACATCGTTCACATGATGCAGCAAAATATCACCGGAGCGTTTCGCGATATCCAAGTAACTGCGTTGCTTCTTGTTGATCTCGGAGTTGCCCAACAATTCGAGCGTGCCAAAGATCCCGTTCAGTGGCGTGCGCATTTCGTGGCTCATCACTGCGAGGAAATTGGATTTCGCTTTCTCGGCAGCCAGCGCTTCGTCTCGGGCCATTTTCAGGTCTTGTTCGGCGGCGACACGTTCGGTGATGTCCCGCAAATACGAGATGAAAATTGTGCCGCGATGATCGGACGCCATGCCGATTGAAATCTCGACCGGAAACTCTTCGCCCGACTTTCGCAGGGCCGTGATTTCGATCCGGCCTTTGCCAACCAGATGCGGTTCCTTGGTTTTGTTTAAGCGTTCCATCCCCGCGATGTGGGCTGCGCGCAGGTGTTCGGGGATGATCATTTCTGACATGTCCTGCCCCACTGCCTCGCTGGAATCAAAGCCGAAAACGGTCTCCGCCGCCTCGTTAAATTCCAAAATGACGCCGTCCGTATTCGCGACAACAATCGCATCCAAAGACACGTCAAACGTCGATTTAAGGCGTGCGTTGGCGCGCACGACGGCATCGGATGCTTCGTGACGCAACCTGTATTGACGCACGATCACAAACAAAACGAACCCGAGAAACAGAATGGTCAACAGACTGACCAGTGCTGCAATCAGCAACAAACGCGCCAACGACGCGCGTTCAATATCCGAAGACTGCGACCGCAAACCGATGCCGGTCAACGCAATGGCATGCGCCTCTTCGCGGATCTGCTTGAGTTCATTCACCAGCGGGGTCAAATTCGCCAAAAGCTCTGCGTCGGGGCTGTCGATGATCTTTGCCAGCTTGGTCAAACATCTTTCCAGCGTGCTCAGCTGACTGCTGAAAACCTCGTCTTTGCGCATCTCAAGGAACACCGGCGCATCGCGCAACGTGCTGGTACGGCTGTACAAATTGTCGAACCGGCGACGAATATCGCTGACATCCTGAACCTCGGCTTGGGCCGTCAGCAATGCCTCGTCCATCAGAAGCAGGACGTCAACTTCGACCTGCGAAAGCGTCCATGTCAGATTGTCGCCCGGTGCCTCGCGCAGTTCGTTCATGCGTTGGGTAATGGCCAGCGCCAAGCCTGCCAGAACGACAATACCTACAAGGATGATCCCCAAAGGCACAAAGCGGCGCACTCTATCATTCTGCTTAAACAAATCGGGTGCCTTTCCAGTTCCATTGGGCATACCCCGCGCCCTACTGAACCGTCACAATCCGGTCCAACTGCCAGATCGAACGCGAGTATACGACCTCTGTACGATATTGCACGTCATCGTCGTAGGGGTAAACGATCCAAAGTGGCCCTTTTCCACGCGCTGACATTTCAGCACCGTCCATGAAATAGGCAACAATGGGCGCGTTTTCATTCGACCCACCCGTCAACGTGTCGGTGGGGATGTCGACTTTGTAGTCGTTGGACGCGATCGCCTCGATTGTCGTGCCCGTCGCCCCAGCATAGTCCAAAACATCACGCAGGCTCACACCAGTGAATTCGATGTTGCCCTCTATCCAGATCGTGGACGTCGTGAACACTTGAGTTTCAAGCGATTGTAATATTTCCAGGTCCAACGTCACCGTCCCCTTTGCAGCGCCTGCTGTTTCGTGGCTCAGGTCGCCCGAAATGGTCAACAACACCTCGCCCTTTGGGGCAGGCAAAGTGTCTGCAAAAGCAGGCATGGACGCAAACGAAATAACAGCTGCTGTGGCGCATAAGGCGTTCAAAAAGGACATGAGTGCTCCGGGTTTTGTGGCGATTTGAAGCCGCAATACCACTGACACGAAAATATCCCCATCACGCAGAGGTATAGTGGACTATACTTTAGTATAGCACACGCAGGATCCCGCCCCGACTTCAGTCAAAGAACCGAACGGTTGCAACCTCTTGCGACTTTGCTTTGGGCAAGCGCAATTTGATGCGAACAATCTGGCCTTCTGGAACATCATCCAGTGCAACCGCCCATTTTGTGTGGCAAAGATCGGCGGATACACGATCCGTTTTCACAAGCTTGGTCCGGGTTTTGCCCCCCTTAGCGTCGATCAGTTCGACAACCAATTGCCCCGTGTTGGTGTGTTCTGTTTCGATCTCTAACCGGCGTACATCTGTGACCGGGAAACTGTGATCAATGCTGCTCCAGTCTTTGCCGATACGGGTGTCCAACGTGCCCGCCGGAAACTGTTCGTCATTTGTTTGCAACACGCCCAGCACTTGACGCAAGCCGTCAACGTGGGTCAACGGTGCGGAATACGGCGTCTCCCAAACCACTGTCTTGTAGTCGCCATTTGCCAATGCACCGCTGCGCACAAAGGCCTCGATTGACCCGACCAATCCACCGCCTGTCACCGCAAAATTGTCGACAGATGCCCCCATCACAAAGGCGAGCGCCCCCGCGACTTGATACGCATCACTTTGGTAGCGATCAGAAAAACTGGTACCAACCAATGCGATCTTCTCCAATTTAGGCACATCGCCCAGCAATGACGTGGCTGATCCTTGCTCGGCGTATTGCGGGGCTGGAACCGTTTCGATGTCCGGGCGCACGCCGCATACATCTTTTACAACCCCCGCCAAAGACCCTTTTTCCTCGTATGTGGCCGAGCCATCGATCCGCGCCATGCTGTCTAAAACAGACGCACGCCCCATTGCAGCATTCAAATGCGCAACCGACACCGCAGCGCCCATCGGCGTCCAATGCGTGTCGCGGGCGAAATAGTAATCTGCGGATGATGCGCCGTTGGCAATCGTGGATAAATCCGGCGCAGTAATGCCTGCCGCATTCAAAGCGGCAATATAGGCACTGAACCCATCGTCCAGATCGGACATTTTGACATCTGCTGGCAGGTCCATCGCATCGATCGCCGTTTGGGGCGCAAACAACGGACGTGGCGGAGCGGCCAATACAACCAGTTCAACACCACGTTTGTCGAACTCTGCCGTGATGCCACGCCACAGGATTTTTGCCTCGGCACTGACATCGTATTTGTTCTTGAATTGGTCCTGCCCCACAATCCAACCTGTGGCAACGTCCGAATAAAATGGGCCACGCTTTTGGTACTTTTTGGGAAGTTGATCTTGCGAAATCAGGTCCGCACAATATGGATCCGCATTGGCGGCAGTGCAGGTCATTGCGGCGACCAAGGTCAGTTGCGTAACGATGCGTTTCATTGGTTCATGTCCTTGGATGTGTAACGCGCAGGGATTTCCCAGACGACAAGTTTAGGGGGGTGAGCCTCCCCCTTTGAAGTGGTCCGCCCCTATAGTTAGGAAAGCGGAGGACCAGAGATGGCCATTAAGAGACCCAAGCCCGAAGAGATTGTCGTGAAGTTACGGCAGGTTGAAGTTC
>JAQXDI010000070.1 GCA_029251465.1 Ascidiaceihabitans sp. | reverse complement strand
GCCGTCATTTTTTCTGGGTTCTACCACGGGATCAACCCCGGCATGGGCTGGCCCTTGGCTGTATCCGCCGCCTTGATGGAGCGCAAACACGCCGCCCTGCCCCGTGCGCTCGCGATGCTGGCCGCGGGTCATTTTCTGGCGATGATCGTCATTCTGCTGCCGTTTTCGCTGATGATCTTTTTGGTGCAATGGAGCATCGAAATCCGTGTCGCCGCTGGCATTCTCGTGATCGGCATGGGCATCTACCTGCTGATCAATCGCAGACATCCAAAGTTTCTGGCGCGCGTGCATCCTGCCCGTTTGGCGCTTTGGTCATTTCTAGCCGCGATGGCCCATGGTGCTGGCCTGATGCTGGTCCCGATATTCCTTGGCATTTGCGGGATCGACGCGGATGAAACCGGCCATTTGGCGGCGCGGGCGTTGATGGGCAACACCGTCATGACAGCCTTTGCCGTTGCCGCCCTGCACACCTTGGCCATGACGTTTGCTGGTGCGGTTTTTGCGGTCGCAATCTACGTCTGGTTCGGCCTGAAATTTCTGTCACGCACGTGGTTCAACCTTGATCTGGTCTGGGCGCTAAGCTTGATTTTAGTCGGCGCGTTTGGAATTTACTCTGCCCTGTACGGCCATTGATCCAAGCGGACGCATCCTAAAGCAGCCCCAAAATACCATCCAACCAAGCCCACGCAGCGCGGGCATCTTTGTTGAATGTCAAAAACACTGACCGCTTGAATTTCGGCGCATCTGGCAGCTTGTGCAAACGCGTGTCAGCCAACGCATTTTGAACCAAACGTGACGGCAGATACGCGCTGCCGCCAGAGTTCAGAATGTACTCCATCCCGGTGGTCGCGTTGCCAAAACTGATCCGTGTCGCGTTGGTGTTGGCGTAAGCGATCGCATGATCACGGCCGAACGCTTCGCCAGCCTCAACGTAAACATAGGTCGGGTCAGATCGCAGGGTGCTGTTGGGATCGGTCGACACCAAAATCAAATTATCTGGTTCCATTTCGACTTGGCCCTGCCCCTGTCGCACGGCCGATCGATAGGTAAAGGCGATGTCGGATTTTCCGTCATTTAACCACGCTGACACATCCGTCTGACTGCCCAACCACACCGAAATCGCAATCTCCGGATGTTCACGTTTCAACTGGTGGAAAAACCGCTGTCCCAGATTGGGCCATAGATCAGATTCGCACGCCAGATTGCACGGCGCGGTCAAAGGTTAAGACAACTCTATGAAAACCACGTTGCAAGACGCCAAAGCAATCGTTTTGGCGCACTATGATCGCATCGCTCAGGCGACGCCCGAAACTGTTGCTGACGCATTGGGCGCGCACACAAGTGCCGATTGGCACTGGCGCGGGCTGCATCCGTTTCACGAACAAACGGGCGCGCACGCTGTTGCAAAGGCCTATTGGACACCGTTTTTGACCTCGATGAAATCCGTTCAGCGCCGTCAGGATGTGTTCTTTGCCGGTCGTAATACCGGCGAAGACGATGTCTGGGTGGCCTCGATGGGACACATGCTAGCGCTGTTTGACGCGCCATTTCTGGGCATCCGCGCGACCCGCAAAATCGTCATGTACCGCTACGCCGAATTCAATCGGGTGGTTGGTGACAAGATCGTCGAAACCGCCTGCTTCTTTGATCTACTGCACTTGATGTCACAGGCTGGCGTCAACCCGATGCCGCCCCAAACAGGCATGCATTTGGTGCAACCGGGGCCCGCCACACACGACGGTTTGTTGTTTGATGAACAAGACAGGCAGGCAGGCAAAGATACTCTTGATCTGATCAACAGAATGATCGGCGACATCGCCGCCAATTCCAACGCCGATGATGTGGATTTGCCGCGCGATGCCACCCCGCAACAAGAGCTGGAACGTTGTTGGCACGACGACATGCTGTGGTGGGGACCCGAAGGGATTGGCGCCACGTTCACAATTGATCGCTACGTCGAGCAACACCAGCAACCGTTTCGCCGCCAATTGGGCAACCGTGAATTTAACGGTCATTTGGCCCGCTTTGCCGAGGGCACGTATGGCGGCTTTTTCGGCTGGCCCAATCTGACGCTGACCCCTTTGGGTGGATATCTGGGCATGCCCGGAAATGGCAGTGTGCGGGCCGACATGCGCGTTGTCGACATCTACCGGCGCGACGGCGGCAAGCTGGCGGAAAACTGGATCTTAATCGACATCCTGCACTTCCTAAACCAACAAGGTTTGGATGTGCTCGCCCGCCTACAAGAAACGTAGCGCGGTCAGGTGCTCAGCGGCTGATGGCCCGGAAAATGTGCTTGAAGAACAGGCGTCGCGGCCTTGGCCCTCTCGCGGACTAGCGCGTAATCAGCGGGATCCGAGCGCCAGAAGCCACGTAGATACAGCGCGTCTTTTGTCGTTTGCTCCAGCCCCTCAATCGCTGTTTCGACCGCGCACGCAAACACGTCAGCGTCATGATCAACATGCGTGATGTAGGGCAGTCCGGGGGTGGGGTCTGTTTCGGCCAAAACACGCAAGTTCAGATCAGGCTGGTCACGCAAAATGTTCAGCCACGTGACGCTGTCGACAGCCGCAATATCCGCCTCGCCCTGCGAAACCATTTGCGCCGACAGTGCGTGCCCGCCTGACGGGATGCAGGACCCGAAATGACGCGCGTCACCTTGCGTGCGATGCAACATGTACATGATGCTCATGACGCCCGATTGGCTGGCCAGATCGTTGTAGGCAAAACGGGCACCTTTGAATGCACCAAGATCACCGCGCAGATCATCCGCGCGGCAAATGATCTTGCTGTTGTACCACCCGGGTTTGTCTGGAATTACACCATAATCCGGCGTGCCGATCAGGGTTACATGCCCCTCAAGCTTGCTGACAAAGGGGAACCCACAGGTCTGACTGAACAGTAAATCAGGGTCCTGCCAGACATCCCAATCGTCGGCCCCGCGCGTCAGCTTACCCGGCGCGTCTACGCCAGCGTTTTGCAGTTCTGCCGAAATCGTTTGCCAAAGGGCATTTGTGTGCTGCCGAACGACAGGAACATCGTACATCGAGAGGGTCGCGATTTTTGGCACGGCGTTTGATCCTGACAGGCTGAACAATCGCTAGAACCCTGCCCCGTTCGTTCGCGTTGTGCAACAACTGCGCAGCATTTAGGATGTCCGCATGATCCCGGTTCTGTATTCATTTCGTCGATGCCCTTATGCGATGCGTGCGCGGCTTGCCTTGGCACATGCGGAGCGAAAGGTTGAGCTGCGCGAAGTTGTTTTAAAGGACAAACCGCAAGCGTTTTTAAACATCAGCCCATCGGCCACGGTGCCGTGTTTGCAGTCAAAGGACGCGGTCATCGACGAAAGCCTGGACGTGATGATTTGGGCGCTGACGCAAAACGATCCTGACCGTTGGATGGCCATGCCACCGGCTGGATGGGATTGGATAGCGCGTGCGGACGGATCGTTCAAAAACGCATTGGATCGGACCAAATATGCCAGCCGCTATCCCGGTAGCGATGCAGGTGAACACCGCGCAATTGCGGCGCAATTCTTGGGTGATCTGGACAATCAGATAACCGATTGGATGTTCGAGCGCCCTACACTTGCAGACTACGCGATTTTGCCGTTTGTGCGCCAATTCGCGTTCATCGACAAAGCGTGGTTTGACGCGCAGCCTTGGCCCGATTTACAGGCGTGGTTGCGGCGTTTTCTGGACTCTGACGCCTTTGCGGACATCATGCACAAATATCCGCAGTGGGCTGAAGGCAACACGCCTATGCAGTTTCCCTAACGCCCGCGCCGTTTGACCCCGCCACGCATTCCGCCGCGCCCCAAGGTTGAACGACCCGAGGATTTCTTGGCATCCTCAACCGCCTTATCCACGGCATATTGGCGCGCCATCGGATCATCGGCGATGGCCAGATCGACCGCTTCCAGACGTTTGACTTCGTCGCGCAATCGGGCGGCTTCTTCGAATTCAAGGTTCTCTGCCGCCTTGCGCATATCCGTGCGCAACCCGTCCAGAACCGTCGCCAGATTGCCCCCCGCAAGAGGGTTGTCGATCTTCGCGGTGATGCGCGATTGATCTGTGTCGCCTTTGTAAAGCCCCGCCAAAACGTCGTCGACGTTCTTTTTGACCGTCAACGGCGTGATACCGTGTTCGATGTTGTAGGCGTTCTGTTTTTCACGGCGACGGTTGGTTTCGCCCAAGGCACGCTCCATCGATCCGGTGATCCGGTCTGCGTACATGATCACGCGCCCGTCAGCGTTACGGGCCGCACGGCCAATGGTCTGCACCAGCGATGTTTCGGAGCGCAAAAAGCCCTCTTTGTCCGCGTCCAGAATAGCAACCAATCCACATTCCGGAATGTCCAAACCTTCGCGCAACAGGTTGATCCCGATCAGCACATCGAAGGCCCCAAGGCGCAAATCGCGCAGGATTTCGATGCGTTCCAGCGTGTCGATATCACTGTGCATGTACCGCACTTTGATACCTTGTTCGTGCATGTATTCAGTCAAATCTTCGGCCATGCGTTTGGTCAACGTGGTGCACAGCGTGCGCATGCCTGCGGCCGTCACTTTGCGCACCTCATCAAGCAAATCATCGACCTGCGTGTCGACGGGCCGGATTTCTACGGGCGGGTCAAGCAAACCCGTCGGGCGGATCACTTGTTCGACAAACACACCGCCGGCTTGGTCGACTTCCCAAGACGACGGGGTCGCGGATACGAACACCGATTGCGGGCGCATTGCGTCCCATTCCTCGAACTTCAGTGGCCGGTTGTCCATGCAAGACGGTAGGCGGAACCCGTGTTCCGACAGCGTCATCTTGCGTCTAAAGTCACCTTTGTACATGCCGCCGATTTGCGGGACTGAAACGTGGGATTCGTCAGCAAAAACAATGGCGTGATCCGGAATGAATTCAAACAATGTGGGGGGAGGTTCACCCGGCGCGCGCCCCGTCAAATACCGTGAATAGTTTTCGATGCCGTTGCAAATACCGGTTGCCTCCAGCATCTCGAGATCAAAATTGGTACGCTGCTCGAGCCGCTGCGCCTCAAGCAATTTACCCTCGCCCACCAGCTGGTCCAACCGGATGCGCAGTTCCTTTTTGATGCTTATGATCGCTTGGGACATGGCCGGTTTTGGCGTCACATAGTGGCTGTTGGCGTAGACGCGGATGTGTTCGAGGTTGGCGGTTTTCTCGCCGGTCAACGGGTCAAATTCTGTGATGCTTTCCAGTTCTTCGCCAAAGAACGACAGGCGCCATGCACGGTCATCCAAGTGTGCCGGAAAGATTTCTAGTGAATCGCCGCGCACGCGGAACGCGCCACGGAAAAACGCTTGGTCGTTGCGCTTGTAGGCTTGGGCAACCAGATCGGTGATGACCTGACGCTGATCGTAGGATTCACCGACTTTCAAATCCTGGGTCATCGCCCCGTAGGTTTCGACCGAACCGATGCCGTAAATGCACGACACCGACGCGACAATGATCACGTCATCACGTTCCAGCAACGCCCGCGTGGCCGAGTGGCGCATGCGGTCGATTTGTTCGTTAATTTGCGATTCTTTTTCGATGTAGGTGTCTGAGCGGGCGACGTAGGCTTCGGGCTGATAGTAATCATAAAAGCTGACGAAATACTCGACGGCGTTGTCGGGAAAGAACCCTTTGAATTCGCCATAAAGCTGGGCAGCCAGCGTTTTATTCGGGGCCAGAATGATCGCAGGGCGCTGCGTTTCCTCAATCACTTTCGCGATGGTGAACGTTTTACCCGTGCCCGTCGCACCCAACAATACCTGATTGCGATCGCCATCTGTCACACCTGCGACCAGCTCTTTGATCGCGGTAGGTTGATCCCCGGCTGGCGAAAATTCGGTTTCCAAAACGAACGGCTTGCCGCCCTCTAGCTTGGGGCGCGAACGCACGTCAGGGGCCGCGTTCACCAAGGCAACGTCTGTGGTGTCAGATTGGGCGTTGTGCATAGAGGACTCGCTTTCATCACGGATCAATTGGCGTGTTTTCGCGCGGGTTCAAGGGCTGAGTGACCAACGCATACCGTTACTGACAAAAACTGTCAGCATGACCAGATCAATCCTGATCTAGTTCTTCTAAGGCATTCAACACAATGGTGCCTAGTTTCGGGCTATTTTGCACGCGCTTTTGACGCGCCAAGAGCCCAAGGTAACGCGGCAGTTTTTTGCGCGCACGTAGCACTTGATGAAAACACAACAAATCCATTTCGTCGTTTTTTGCCCACGTCATCAAGCGCCACAGCAAGCCTAATTCGCTCAGCGGCTCCGCGATCCCATGCCCGAGAAACGGTGCCCTGACGTGGATCAAATTTGGTTGCTCAAGCCGGGCCACATGTGCTGCGTCCCGGGCTGTGAACGGGTCATACACGCAGAGCACTTGTTTGGCATTGCCACAAAGACCAACAGCATCCGAATAAGGGCCAGTCCAATCCTGCAATTGCGCCTCTTCAAACCGCGTTTCCCAAGGTACTTTTGTCAAATCCAGCGTGGTTTGGGGGTTCAACGCCAAAACAGTCGTCGCCTGCACAAGATCCGCATAAGCAAGGGCCGCAAAACCACCCATTGAACCACCGTAGGTAATGATCGTCTCGAACTGATCGAACACGCCTTGTTCACGCAGGTCAGTTAACGTGGCAGCGAGGTCAGGATTGCGGTACCAATCCGACGCTTTTGGCTTGACGCAAATATGGGACATTCGTTGCGCACGAAACCGTTTTGCGCCCCATCCATGGCGAAAAACATCCCCGCGTTTAGGGTTTGCGATGCATATTCAAACGTGATGATCAGACGGCGCGTCGCATAGATGTACCCCTCGAGAACGTAATTCTCGGTTTCTCGAATAATGTGGGTGGCCCACGTTTCTTCACCCGCGCGTTGTGGGCGTCGAAATGGCAAATTCTTTTTCGCTTTTGGGTCTGATTTGGTCATCTTCACGCTACTTTAGTGATTGTGCTGTTTTATGACACTTAACAGGTTGGCAGGGCAAACGCCCATTTAACCTATCCCTTTGTGCTCGTGTCATATTCAATCACGCTGCTGTGGCCTTGATCTTGTGGCCTACACCATGGCATAGAAATGCTAGCCTTTTTACCGGAGCCGATCTTATGCGCGCACGCATCTTTCAACCTGCTAAAACCGCAATGTCCTCTGGCACAGCCAAGACCAAAGGTTGGGTGCTGGAATTTGCCCCTGACTCTGCTCGCGCGGTGGATCCGTTGATGGGCTGGACATCTTCCAGCGATACACAAAGCCAAGTGCGCATGTCCTTTGACACCAAAGAAGCTGCGATGGATTACGCCCGTGACAACGGGATCGATGCGCAGGTTCAAGAGCCCAACAAGCGCAAGCCAAACATTCGCATGGGCGGCTATGGCGAAAATTTTGCCACTGGGCGTCGCGGCGCGTGGACCCACTAGCCCTCACAGAAGTATCTGCTGATGCAGGTGATGTGCGTGCGCTTTTGCAACGCCATTTCGATCTCATGCGCGCGACTTCCCCCGAAGAAAGCTGCCATGTCATGGCCCCCGACACTGTCGCAGATGCCGGCGTCGTCATGTTAGGCCTGCGCAAAGCAGGTGTTCTTTTGGCAATTGGCGCGTTCAAAACCATCGCGCCCGGGCATGGCGAATTGAAGTCCATGCACACCGCAGCCAAAGCCAGAGGCCAAGGCGCTGCCCGCAAAATATTAGACGCCTTGCTGGCCCGCGCAAAACAAGACGGGTTATCCCGCATGAGCCTGGAAAAGCGGAACCGCGCCCGAATTCACCGCCGCCCGCGCTCTGTACGCGACCTATGGTTTTGAGAATTGCGCACCGTTCGGTGACTACGCCCTCGATCCACACAGCACATTCATGACCCGCCTCATTTAGACCGTTCACACAGCTTCTGCCCTTGCCAAACACATATCGATAACGGACAAACAGGCTCAGCGGTCCCTTAGCTCAACTGGATAGAGCAGCTGACTTCTAATCAGCAGGTTCGGGGTTCGAGTCCTCGAGGGATCGCCATTTTATCATTTACTTACAAACACTTCAGATTCCCCCACATCAGAACCATACGATTTTGGGGACAAATTGGGGGCAAGTTGAAAATCTCGCGGCTTTGAGCGCCATGGTCAATGCGCCTAACTTAAGCTCAGCGCTGGTTCAGAAGTTTTCGGATGTGCATCAAGACGCTTATCCGTTTCGATCGGTTTCTGTCCCGGCTATTCCATACGACTTCGACGCAGAACTGTTTTTGCGCATCATGTCCAACCTTAAGGAGTTGGTTGAAGCGATCGGCAGTGACGATGAAATGGCTTACACATGTGCCCATGAAGCTGCCCGCGAGATAAAACGCTGCCTTTTGGGACGTACCAAATAGCACACACGCTGCGAACACGAGGTGTGAAAGGTCAGATGACTTTGACCTTTTCGTCACAACACTGAACCAAAATCGGCAAAGCCGACCTTTGAGCGGATCGCAGCGAAGGTCGGCTCGGAGCCCAACCTGTGAATTAGATTTTTTGCTGCGCGTGCTTGCAGCGCGCGTATTGCTTCCGGAGCGCGTTGATCTGTGCTGCAGCGAATTGAACGACCGGCCATTCATCCCACGTAAAGCGCGGGACTACTCATGAACTCACATCCGATATGATCCGGGCGTGCGGTTGGTCCATTTGCGAAAAGCGCGGTGAAAGTTCGCCGGAGCTGAAAAGCCGGTTTCAAAGGCGATTTGTTCGATGCTGTCTATGCCTTGCTGAAGCGCGCGGATCGCGATGTCACGGCGCAGGGCGTCTTTGATGTTCTGAAACGACGTCCCTTCCTCTTTCAGGCGTCGGTTTAGTGTCCGCGGTGTCATTCCTAGCGCGTGGGCGGCGTCTGACAGTTTACCAATTTGCCATGTCGCCCCGTAAAGAAAGGCCCGAACCTGTAGGCTGTTTGTATGGGCACGTGACCCCGTGAAAATCCAGTCAATCGGCGCGCGATCAAGAAAGACTGAAGCCTCAGCGGCGCTGCGACGAATTGGCCGCGGGAACAGGTTTGGATCGAAAAGGATGCTGGTTTGTTGTGCGCCGAATTTAACCGTGCATGGAAAAACAACAGCGTAATCTGCGGCAAAATTTGGTTGGGCGAACGCGAAATGAACCGCCATCACAGGCGTTTCCGAACCGCTGAGCCACGATAAGAGCCCATGCGCCAACTTTAAAATCAACATGTGGCCAAAACGCTGCGGGTGGTTAAGGTCCGAATAAGGAATCAAGGCAAGTTCGATGCCCGTCGATGTGTCGCGCAGCTCTAGCAGGAAGTCATCCAACAAAAGGTTCCAAAACGTCGAGAACCGATACAGTGCTGACGTCAAGCTACCTGCCTCTTGTAGAACTGTGACAAGATGCTGGAGGGCGCGAGGCCGGATTGGTCGGCTCCAAAGGCCCATCATCTCGTCTTGGGTTTCTGGCGCGGCGAGCTGGTAGAGTTTGGCAAATTCATTCAGCGTGACCCGTTGGGCGGCAACCCTCGGTCCTGATTGCAGCCCCGCGCGTTCCAGCAATGACGCGAGGTCTTGGGCCGAACAGTGCTGCTCTAACGCTTTAAGCCAATCTTGAATAAATCCGGCTGAAACGGTGGTCAGTGAAATCGGGTCATTGCTGGTCATAGAAACCTCTATTTGGCGCAATCGGATACAATCTTGGCAAGAAATGAGCTTACCGGCAAGCGGAGGTACAAGTAAATGACGTGAAGCCATAGTTTTGCGTGGAGTTTAGACATGCCCTATCAACCGCCCGTTCAGGACCTGATGTTTTGCATTGAACACCTGTCCCACTGGGAACAGGTGTCTGCATTGGGGACGTATTCCGACTATGACCTGTCTGATATCGTTGCCGCATTAGAGGCGTACGCGCGGTTTTGTAGTGAACAGATTGCACCGCTGTCTCATATCGGAGACACGCTTGGCGCGCAGTTCGACAATGGGCGCGTGACGATGCCTGACGGCGACCGCCACGCCTATGCGCAATTTATCGAAATGGGATGGCAGGCACTGACGCACCCGCCCGAGCATGGCGGTATGGGCTTACCGCGTGCCGTGGGTGCGGCGGCAGTTGAGATGCTGAATGCGGCCGACATGAGCTTTGGTCTGTGCCCTTTGCTGACAGATGGCGCAATTGAAGCGCTGCTGCTGACTGGCTCGGACGAACAAAAAGCCACCTATCTGGAACCACTGATTTCAGGGCGCTGGTCTGGCACGATGAACCTGACGGAACCGCAGGCGGGCAGTGATTTGGGGCGTGTGGCGACCAAAGCCGCACAGCGCGACGATGGCAGCTATGGTATCTCCGGCACGAAAATTTTCATCACCTACGGTGCCCATGACCTAACCGAAAACATCATCCACCTTGTGCTGGCGCGCACGCCTGATGCGCCTGCCGGACCAAAGGGACTAAGCTTGTTCATTGTGCCGCAAACGATGGTGAAACTAGATGGCAGTTTGGGGGCCAGAAATTCGGTCAACTGTGCCAGCATCGAACATAAGCTGGGCGTGCGGGCCAGCCCGACAGCTGTGCTGCAATATGATGATGCGACCGGATTCCTGATCGGTGAAGAAAATAGCGGGCTGGAATATATGTTCATCATGATGAACGCCGCGCGGTTCTCGGTTGGTGTGCAGGGCATTGCGACATCGGATCGCGCCTATCAACGCGCCCTTGCTTACGCACGTGACCGCGTGCAAAGCCGCCCTGTGAACGGCCAGAGCAAGGACGCCGTCGCAATCATCGAACATCCTGACGTACGCCGCATGCTGATGCGAATGCGCAGCCTGACCGAAGGCGGGCGCGCAATGGCAGCAGCCACAGCGGGCCTGCTGGATGTCGCACATCATCAGAACAATCCAGAGATGGCCGCATTGGCTGAATTCATGGTCCCGCTGGTCAAAGGTTTCTGTACAGAACGCGCAGTTGAGGTCGCGTCGCTCGGTGTACAAATTCATGGCGGCATGGGCTTTATCGAAGAAACCGGAGCCGCGCAGCACTATCGCGACGCCCGCATTTTGCCGATTTACGAGGGCACGACGGCCATTCAAGCCAATGACCTTTTGGGGCGCAAAGTGATGCGCGATGGCGGGGAAACCGCCCGCCTGTTCGCGACCCGCATAGCAGAGACGGAAACCCTGTTGGCGCAAGGCGATGCTACCCTGCAAGCGGTCGGCGCAAGTCTAGCGCAGGCACGCGGCGCGTTCGATGAGGCACTGAACTGGATGCTGGACAACAGCCGCCACGATATCGACGCGGCCTTCGCAGGCTCTGTGCCTTTCTTGATGCTGGCGGGCAATTTGGCTGCCGGTTGGAAGCTGGGCAAATCTGCGCTGGCGGCCCAAGCGGCGCGCGACACAGGTCAGGACACACCGTTTATGGCCCAGAAGATCGCCACGGCATTGTTTTTCGCCGAGCACATTCTGCCTGATTGTGCTGCCGAACACACCCGCATCCTGCACGGCTTTCGCAGCCTATTGGACGCGGCTTTCCCTGAATGAACTCTCGAAAGGACCTGCCCCATGAACGACGTCGTAAACCCAAACAGCTATGAACGCCTGTCCATTTCCGAACGCGACAACGGCCTGTATGTCGTAACACTGAACCGCCCGGAAAAGCGCAACGCATTGGACGTGGTCACAATTGAAGAACTGATCCGTTTTTTCAGCGGCGCGCGGTTGGCGGGTGTGCGGGCTGTTTTGCTGGCCGGTGATGGTGATCATTTTTGCGCCGGACTTGACTTGGTTGAGCACTGGAAGGCTGACCGCAGCCCTGATGATTTCATGCACGTCTGCCTGCGCTGGCATGAGGCATTCAACAAGATGGAATATGGCGGCGTGCCGATCATTGCAGCATTGCAAGGCGCGGTTGTTGGCGGCGGTCTGGAACTGGCGAGTGCGGCCCACGTGCGCGTGGCCGATCCCGGAACCTATTTTGCCCTGCCCGAAGGCCAACGCGGAATCTTTACCGGTGGTGGTGCGACGATCCGCGTGTCCGACATGATTGGCAAGTACCGTATGATCGACATGATCCTGACAGGCCGCGTGTATCAGGGGCAAGAGGCCGTTGATCTGGGTCTGGCCCAGTACATCACCGAAGAGGGTGGCAGCTTTGACAAGGCGATGGAGCTGGCGGAAAAGGTGGCTCAGAACCTGCCACTGACAAACTTTGCCATCTGTTCGGCTGTCAGCCACATGAACAACATGTCCGGCATGGATGCAGCCTACGCCGAGGCCTTTGTCGGTGGCATTGTGAACACCCAGCCCGCCGCGCGTGAACGTCTTGAGGCCTTTGCCAATAAGACAGCCGCCCGTGTGCGGCCAAATAGCTAAAGCAGGCGGAACCGGTGCCAAAGCTGGAAGACATGCCGGAAGATATCCGTGACATGATGCTTGGTGTGCAGGAAAAGGCAGGGTTCATCCCGAACGTCTTTCTGACATTGGCCCATCGCCCAGATGAGCTTCGTGCTTTCATTGCCTATCACGATGCATTGATGGAAAAGGAGAGCGGTCTGACCAAGGCCGAGCGCGAGATGATTGTCGTAGTCACCTCGGCCGATAACAATTGTCAGTATTGCGTCGTAGCCCATGGAGCGATCCTGAGAATTCGCGCGAAAGATGCGACCATTGCCGATCAGATCGCCGCAAACTATCGCAAATCCGATCTCACGCCGCGCCAAATGGCCATGTTGGACTTCGCAATGAAGGTCTCGAATGAGGCCCGCACGATCTCTGAGAACGACTTCGAAGACCTGCGCGGTCATGGCTTCAGCGATGAAGACATCTGGGACATCGCCGGTGTGACGGCCTTCTTCGGCTTCTCCAATCGCATGGCTAACTTCACCTCCATGCGTCCCAATGACGAGTTCTATTCGATGGGGCGGGGCTAAAGCGTTGGACTATGCACTCTTGCCGCGCGCGGGTGTCGAAGACGCAACAAAAATAAATTAAGTGCACAGGCGAGGGTCGGCTGCGTTGAGTGGGCCTTCGTCTTGGGGCGAATGTGATTACTGCTTGGTCCATCGTAAAGGGCGGCTACGTTCGACAACCGACTCATCCGATAATACTGCGGCGAATTTAGTGTTTACGCCTGGGTCAGATCCGTTCTATTGAACGGCTGCTTCGGGGGACTTGCGCCGCACTGCGACACTGAACCTTCTGCACCTGCGAGCCGATGCTGCATCAGCAACATGTCCGAACGCGAATGTCGGGAAAGTCCGTTGAAACCACCCCGCATAGCCGACACTTGGCGTGCTCGATGGCACGATGTGGCCTTCGCAAACGCAGCGAAAGTCCGGATTACGGGACAAAACCGACCTTGGGTTTTTCGCCTTCGCTGACGCAGCATTCACTCGCAGGTGCAGCGGCAATCTATTGGCAGTGCAGCGTATTTCACCAGAGCGGCCATTTAAATTGCCGATCAGGTGCCAAACCCAAACCGCACTTTCACTGCACAAACATCCAAAAATCAAGTCGCGGACTATGCCGATTTGTGCAGACGCGGCGCTTGCTGATGCAGAAAATACTTGCGCAAAAGGTTTGAATTTCGCTGCGGTGGAGCCCACTTCGCCGAAGCAAACCTTCATTAAGGCTTCTTCCGTTCAGAACGTAAGTCGTTCTTTCGTTGCAATCGACTTGGACAAATAGCGACTGACGAAAACACAGATTTGGCTTAGATCTAGCTCGATCAGACAGGACTCCCATCAGTCTCCGTTCCTTGAACTTCAGCAATCGTGGTGGCGGAAAGCCGCGCGATGAGATTCTGTTCAAGGGTATTCATAACATCGGTAACTCGGCGATGCAGTGCGTCCTCGATTGAGCAGGAAGGCCCATCGTCTGGCATCTCTGCGGCCACAAGGCTTTCGCCAAGAGCGAGATAGATGTCTGCCAGCGTGATCTGACGTGGATCACGCGCAAGACGCCACCCGCCTGATGGACCTTTCTCAGACGTCACGAGCCCTGCCTCCCTGAGCTTGCCCAAAACCCGACGCACAACGACCGGGTTGGTTCCCGCATGTTCAGCTATATTGGACGATGTCCTAACATGATTATCTGCAGCCATATGCCCCATTGTGTGAAGAGCAAGTGCAAGCCGACTGTTACGCTTCATGAGTATTTTCCTTTTTTCGGTTCAACCGTAACACTTGTGGTTTTGAATAGATCGTAACTTTATAAAATGCGCATTCGACACCGAGACAATTTCAGGCAGATATCATGGAAGATGTGGTTATCGTAGAAGGAAATTTTGCGGGTCTTTTTGGTTCCCCGCAACTTGGGCGCGCGCGACTCTGCGTGACCATTGTCGACTTAGGAAGAGCCGCGTGACGCTTCACCGCGAACTAATCAAGAGAACCGCAATCTGCGTTGGCCTTGCGACAACGCCTCAAGGTCTGTCTTCTATTGAGCATCCCGGATGCGCAGCTGCCATTTGGAAGCGACAGCTTCTGGATTACTTTCAGGCATGGATTGACGCTCTTACACGGGAGGCCCTCCCAAGAGCACGCATCATCTTTTGACCAAATGTCGTACGTGACGCGATGACAGACCTTGTGGAAGCATCGGGTGCGGAAACCCAGATCTTGGGGATAGTTGCGGTTGCCAGCCACAAAATATGAGTGGGCACCTGCACGGTCGAGACGGATCACGTTCGCCGAAATTATATAGGACCAAAAGCTTGTCGACATATTGCACGGTGACTTATTTTGCCCAAGCAAGTTGAGCGGAAACAGCCTCGGCCTTGGTCATAAGTTCCTATTTGCGTTCGGTGATGTCTGTGGCTCGTCTTTTGTTTCGTATGGCCCAAGCAGGGCATTTTCTTAATGCGTAGCGCACATCGTAGCTTTTTTGTTTCAGTGAACAAGTAATTGTAACAACAGAAGTTGCTTATAGCTTGCATCTGGGCTAATTGCTTAGGCTGAAACGCATTTTGGCTGGGCGCCTTTAGGCCCGCCGTGTTGGACAGACAACTCTTGCAGCCTTCATGTTTGAAGGCACCCAAATTTGAGTAGAAAGACGCCTTTATGATTCATGTCAGTTTACCCGATGGCGCAACCCGTGCACTCACGCAAGGCACAACCGCCGCTGGGCTAGCCTCTGACATCAGCAAGAGCCTCGCGAAACGGACCGTTGCAGTAGCTGTTGACGGCGACCTCACCGATGTGTCGGCCCCGCTGCAAGATGGTGTCCAAGTAGACCTGATCGGTCGCGATGATCCGCGCGCGCTTGAAATGATCCGTCACGATCTGGCCCATATCATGGCTGAGGCTGTGCAAATCCTTTGGCCAAACACAAAGACGGCTATCGGCCCTGCTATTGAAAATGGCTTCTATTACGATTTTGAACGTGAAACGCCGTTCACACCCGAGGATCTTCCGATCATCGAGAAAAAGATGCTTGAGATTATCGCGAAGCGAGAGCCGTTTCTCAAAGAGATCTGGACCCGTGAACAAGCAAAATCGTATTTCGAAGAAGCTGGAGAGATTTGGAAGCTCGCCCTCCTGGACGCGATCCCCGAAGACGAACCTATCACCATCTACCGCCAAGGCGGCTGGCTGGATCTGTGCCGTGGACCCCACATGCGTCATACTGGGGATGTCGGCACCGCCTTTAAACTGATGCGGGTGGCGGGCGCGTATTGGCGCGGGGATGCCAAGAACCAGATGCTCAGCCGGATCTATGGCATCGCCTTTGCGGAAAAAGCCGATCTGGACGCACATATCAAAATGATGGCTGAGGCTGAAAAGCGCGACCACCGTCGCCTTGGGCGCGAGATGGACCTCTTTCATTTTGAGGAGGTCGCCCCCGGTTCTGTCTTTTGGCATCCGCGTGGATGGCGCATGCTTCAGACTCTCATTGGCTATATGCGCACCCGTCAAGAAGACGCCGGATATGTCGAGGTCAATTCACCCGACATCATGGACCGCGCGCTTTGGGAAACCTCTGGCCATTGGCAGAACTACCGCGAAAACATGTTTCTCGCGCAAACGCAGGATGACCGCGACTATGCGCTCAAACCCATGAACTGTCCGGGGCACATGCTGATTTACGGCCAAGGCACCAAAAGCTATCGCGACTTGCCTGTGAAGATCGCGGAATTCGGCAAGGTCCACCGTTATGAACCCTCTGGCGCGCTGCATGGGCTTTTGCGGGTGCGAAGCTTCACCCAAGACGATGCCCACATCTACTGCACGCCAGAGCAGCTCACCGAAGAGTGCTTGAAAGTGAATGATCTGGTGCTGTCGATCTACCGCGACTTTGGGTTCGAGGATGTGCGCATCAAGCTGTCCACCCGCCCGGAAAACCGGATCGGCAGCGATGACAGCTGGGACCGCTCTGAGGACGCGCTGCGCACGGCGCTTGAGACTGCTGGGCACGATTACACTTTGTTCGAAGGTGAAGGTGCCTTTTACGGGCCAAAGCTGGAATATGTCTTGCGTGACGCGATTGGACGGGACTGGCAGTGCGGCACATTGCAGGTCGATTTCAACCTGCCAGAACGGTTTGGCACGACGTATGTCGCCTCATCTGGCGATAAATTACCCCCCGTTATGCTGCACCGGGCGCTCTTTGGCTCACTTGAACGCTTCACCGGAATCTTGATCGAACACTACGCCGGACATCTTCCGCTTTGGCTTGCGCCTGTTCAGGTGGTAGTCGCAACAATCACGGATGCGGCCAATCCTTGGGCCACTCAAGCGGCACAGGCCTTGCGCAATGCGGGACTGAGAGTAGAGACTGACCTGCGCAACGAAAAAATCGGATACAAGGTGCGCGAACACGCGCTTGCGAAAATTCCTATCCAGATCGCAGTTGGCACACGAGAAGCAGAAGAACAGACAGTCTCCATTCGACGTCAAGGCCAAAGCGACAGCCAAGTACTGTCTCTGAATGAAGCCATCGCCGCACTGACGAATGAGGCACAGTCTCCACAGCCAGTCTAGAGTACATTCATACTCCTAACTTGGGGGCAATGTGGTCATTTTCAGCGTACAAAGGAAACAACGATGCAGATCTTTAACATGGGCCAAGTACCGCCAGTGACGTTCGGGGCTGGGCGCGTCGCAAAGGTTCCCAAGATTGTAAAGTCTTTGAATGGTGGACCCGTGTTTATCATCGCAGATGCGGTATTGGCAAAACTTGGCGTCACCGAACGGCTGACGCAGGACTTGGCAGAGAGTGGCATTCCCTTTGAACTGGCGGCTGAGGTATCTGGCGAACCAAATGAAGCCTTGGTCGACGATCTATGTGCACGGGTCCGCAACGTCGATGCAAAGGTGATCATCGGTCTGGGGGGCGGTGCTGCAATGGATGCCGCCAAACTGGTCGCCGCAATTGCCAATGCCAACGAGCCCGCGCAGACCTTCGCGCTTGCTGCACGGCCTTTGCCCACAAATGGCATCCCATCGATTGCAATCCCGACAACCGCAGGCACTGGCTCAGAGGTGACACGCACATCGGTGATTTCAAAGGCAGATGGTCGGAAAACATGGTTCTGGGGTGACGAATTGATGTTCAACCAAGTGGTTCTGGACCCCGAGCTGACGCTTAGCCTGCCGCCTCATCTGACCGCTTGGACAGGCATCGACGCCGTCGCTCATGCATTGGAGGGTGCGACCGCTGGCACCACCAGTCCAGCGGGACAGTTATACGGTTTGGAGGCATTGCGCATTTTGTCGGATGCGCTGCCGCGCGCAGTGGCCGATGGTTCGGATCTGGAGGCGCGCGGGCGGGTCCTTTGGGCGAGCACGGTTGCGGGGCTCGCGTTGCACAATTGCAATACGCATATGGGTCACAATATCAGCCACGCGCTTGGGTCTTTGGTGCGCATTCATCATGGGCTCGCCACCGGCCTCGGTTTGGAAGTCAGCCTGCCGTGGTTGGTTGCCAGACCTGAAGGGGCAAAGAACTATGGCCTGGCGGCGCAAGCCATGGGCGGGGCGGCAAGTCCTGCGACCCTGCCAGCGGCAATGTCCAATTTGATGCGCGCATGTCATATCTCCGCCGAGTTACCCGCTAATTGCGCTGAAATAACGCCCGAGGCACTTGCGTGTGAGATGAAGAACGAGGCAAATATTGGTATGGCAAAGAATGCCGCCTGCCAAATTACAGACAACGACTTTGATGAGATTTCAGCGTTGATGATGCGCCTGCCGAAAACCCTCACAGTCTGAGTGAACAAGGAAACCTTACGATGAGCAAAGCACCGCTATGGCAATGGAGTGCAACTCAGATCGCAACGGCGACGCAAGAAGGTAGTCTGACGGCGATCGAGGCCACCGAAGCCGCGATTGCGCGTATGGAAGAGGTTAACCCAGACCTTAACGCAGTGGTTGAGAGTCTGGCCGACGCGGCACGGGCTGAGGCCAAAGCGCTAGACGAAAGTGATGGTCCAAAAGGGCCGCTTCATGGCGTACCGGTCACGATCAAGATCAACGTAGATCAGAAGGGCCATGCCACATCCAACGGTGTGCCTGCGTTCAAAGACATGATCGCACCTGATGATGCGCCCGTCGTGCGTAATCTCAAGGCAGCGGGTGCCATTGTGATCGGGCGCACCAACACGCCAGAGTTTTCGTTCCGTGCTGATACTGACAATCCGCTCTACGGGCGGACCCACAATCCTTGGGGACGTCATGTCTCCGCTGGAGGGTCTTCTGGTGGTGCAGGATCTGCGGTGATGGCGGGGATTGGCGCGCTGGCCCATGGCAATGACATTGGCGGATCGCTGCGTTTTCCAGCCTCCGCCAACGGGGCCGTGACTGTCAAACCCGGTTTGGGGCGCGTGGCAGCGTTTAACCCAAGCCAGAAGGCCGAGCGAGGGTTGCTGGCACAATCGATGTCTGTGCAGGGCTTGATTACACGGACGGCTGCCGATCTTCACCTTTCCATGCCAGCTATGATCGCCGCTGATCCACGGGACCCATTTCACGTACCGGTGCCGTGGCGCGGGGTACCGCGATCAGCCCCCATTCGCGTCGCTGTTTCTCGCGACGACTTCGGCTTCGGGCTTCATTCTGAGGTAGCAACAGCACTCGATAGGGCGGCGTCCGCGCTTTCAGATGCCGGGTATGCCGTAGAGACAGTGGAGCCACCTCTCGCCCGCGAAACCGGAGAGGTCGGATATCGCGCGCTGATGGGTGAGGTCAAAGCGCTGATTGGACCAGACATTCATCAGTATGGTTCAGTCGAACTTAATACGATCTTTGAAGAATATCACCGGCAGTTTCCACCCTATGAAGGCAGCGAGCTGGTCACCATGCTCGCGAAGCGCACCCATTATATGCGCGAGTGGTCGCTTTTCCTGGAAGACTATCCGCTGGTCCTAACACCGTTCCTGCTGCAACCGTTCTTTGCGCCGGGCCGCGATGCAGAGGGCGCTGAGGGCGTGCGCGACGCCTTGGGTGGTGCGCACTGGTCCTTCATTATGAACTTCCTGGGGCTCCCCGCGGGTAATCTGCCAACACACATCGCCGACCTGCCGACGGGTCCACAGCCCATTGGGGTGCAAATTGCGGGGCGTAGATGGCGTGAAGACCTTATCGTCAATGCGATGCAAGCCATCGAAACAGTCATCTCACCAGCATGCGAAACGCTTTGGAAGCGTCTTGCCTAACGGCGAAACACCACCCAAGGTCACTGCCTACTCATCAAAGAACTCCCGCAACATCGGCAACTGCAATTTCCGCAGTGCGCTTGTGGATCAATGCTCTGGTCTCACGAAAACCCAGAGTGACTATTCTGATCTCAGTCATGGGCCCTTCGCAGCCAGGGTCCGTGCAGATCGTTTCACGTACAGACACAAGGCACTGAGCGCCGCCACCTATACGGTCCCGCACGAGGCGCTTTACGCGTTGGATATGCCAAATGGTATGGGCTTTGTGTCGTAGTGATATCTCCATGACCTCTCTATCAACTCCAAGCTGTCTGTTTGATCGGCAGCGTCTGCCACAACGGGTCATCTTGCGGGATCGCAACGGATGTGAGGCCAAGCTCCCCCATCCAGCGCATGAGCTGATGGGCAGGTTGCTTCAAATTTTCCTTCGTTCCTGACCTTGTCGTCAGCTCAGTTCCCTGAGTGCATGTAACAAGAAACGCATCCTCCCCGTCTGGAACGCCAACAGCTCCTTGGCTTATGGCCACCAATTCAGGCAGGCCTGTACGAATACGGTGAAAGAAGCCGGACATTTGCTTTGTAGCCGTTTCTGCACCAAGGCCGACCGAGACCTCCACACCAGCGCGCCTTAACTTTGCGAAACCGCCGCCGTTTACGCGAGGATCAGGGTCCTGAATTGCACATACCACGCGGGATACCCCGGCCTCGATAATCGCGTCGGCACATGGCGGGGTCTTGCCCCAATGGCAGCATGGCTCAAGTGTCACGTAGAGGGTGGCACCGTTGGCTTCGGCTCCTGCAAAATCAAGGGCCTTGCGTTCGGCATGGAGCCGGCCACCGGGATGCGTCGCGGCTTCGGCGATGACATCGCCATTCGTCACGATGACGCAGCCAACAGGTGGGTTTGGCCAAACATGGCCACGCACCCCTTCAGCAAGTCGCAGTGCGCGTTGCATCCAAAGAAGGTCAGAGCTGCGTTGGGTTCGGTGCATCGCCATAGACTTCACTCGGGTCGAAGACTTTCTGATCCTCCAGAAACGTCAGAGGTTGTCCTGCGTTTTCAGCTAAAGGCACTGAGCGGTAGAAACAGGATCGATAGCCGACGTGACAAGACGCACCAGACCCTGCCACATCTACTTTCAACCAAATTGCATCTTGATCGTCATCGACCCGCGCATCAACAACCTTTTGAATAAGACCCGAAGTGGCACCCTTGTGCCAAAGAACCTGACGTGCCCGACTAAAGTAGTGCGCCTCACCTGTTTCAATTGTCAGTCGCAGTGCCTCTTCATTCATCCAGCCAAGCATCAGCACTTCACTAGTCTGCGCGTCGCTTGTGATGCAGGGCATCAAACCATCGCCCCCAAACTTTGGTGCAAAACCTGTACTCTCTTCGACTTGCTCCACGGAATGACGAGACTGAAATTCGACTGTGGTCATGCGGTCGTCCTTGTGGTTTGTAATCTTATAACATAACAATACTTCGCGTATGATGCTGGAAATGTAAAGGGTGCAGAATGGCTACGGACACCGAAGATACCCGCATACCTGTCACTTTGCTGACAGGCTTTTTAGGCGCGGGAAAGACGACTTTGTTGAACCACTTGATCCGTGATCCTGATGCTGGCCGGATTGCCGTCATCGTGAACGAATTAGGGGATGTGGGGCTTGATCATGATCTGATCGAAGAACCCACCGAAGAAATTGTTCTTATGCAGTCTGGGTGTATCTGTTGCTCTATCCGCGGTGATCTTCTGAAATCGCTGGGAAAGCTCGTTGCGCGTCAGCAAAATGGTGATTTAGATTTCGACCGCATTGATATCGAAACGACCGGAATTGCCGATCCTGGTCCCATACTGCACAGCTTGGTGGTGGACCAAATTGTAGCCCCTAACTTTCGAATGGACGGTGTTGTGACGCTGGCCGATGCCGCAACGGGACCACGCACACTTCAAAAGCAGATCGAGGCGGTCAATCAGATCGCGATGTCGGACCTCATCATTCTAAGCAAGACGGACCTGGTTCCGGCAAGTGAGGTCGCGCGGTTTGAGGCACAGATTGCCGAGATCAATAGTTCGGCGCGACGCGTTCGAGCAGACCATGGGCGTGTTCAAACCGGCACCTTGTTTGGGTTGTCAGCCATGCGCCCAACTGTGACGTCTGACGAGGTATCAAATTGGCTAGGAATGGACGCACCTCAACCTGATCCTCTGGCGGGGCTCTCCGGGTTCACCTCAAAACAAATCAAGCCTGAAGCCTTACCCTTCACTCCAGACCAATCGCACGCGCATCACAACCACAAGATCAATTCAGCATCAATTGAAGTGCATGAGCCGATCCCGGCCAGTGTGTTTGACTTTTGGCTCGACACACTCATAGCACTGAAAGGCCCAAACATACTGCGCATGAAGGGGATTGTGCATGTCGAAGGCATTGACTGGCCCTTTGTTTTCCACGCGGTGCAACACATTTTTGATGCACCCGTACCGCTGAAATCTTGGACAGGCAAGGACACGACAAGCCGGGTTGTGGTCATCGCGCGTGACATGAATGAAGAAGACCTTGCAGCCAGCCTCGAACTCTTGCGGATGCAGCCCAAAGAGATCGATAAGGCAACGGAAGGTATGATGGTTCAAACTGTCGAAATGCCGTTTTGATAAGCGCGCATTCTCGCCTTCAGATAATGTCTATTGGCTTGCGCATGAGAGCGGTTCTCATATGGTTCCTTATCTTACCCATCCGTGCGTACCGTTTGATCCTATCGCCATGGATCGGTCATTCGTGCCTATTTGATCCAAGTAGCTCTGTTTGCGCCATTGAGGCGTTGGAAAAACATGGCCCGGCGCGCGGTCTGCGGCTAACAGCCAGCCGACTTCCTCGTTGCAATCCTTGGGGCGGTTCTGGCTTTGATCCGGTACCGCCGGTCACGTGCCAAAGCAGCCAAACAGTCAAGGTTGCGGCCGTCTCGGATATGTCGAAATAGAGGTCTGCATCCAGTTGCGGTAAGTGCAGCTCGGACCTTATCAACCCAGATGGTCGATCTGCATGAGCAAACGCGGCGAGGAAAAGCGGGCAGAAATCCTGTATTTTATGCGTGGTGCTTACGGCGCATTGTCTGCTTATGATGTGCTAAGTGGGCCGCGTTCTACGCATCCTACAATCGGGCTATCTACAGTTTACAATGCGCTCGCCACTTTGACGGAGAGCGGTGTGATTCATCGCGTCGAGTCGCGCAAAGCTGATATCGTTTGCCAATGCGGGGGAACGCATCAGGCATTCGTTCTCTCAATTTGCGACGCCTGCGGAACGGCTGAAGAACGCGATGCTTCTCAGCTCCTAAAAACCTCTCTGGCTTTTTCGCAATCGTGCTTCAAAGGGAACGCCGCCCAAGGAGCCATACGAAAAACATACCGCCAACAATCCCGGTCACGATGCCAATTGGCATGTCCTCCGGTGCCATGACCGTGCGTGCGGCAATATCAGCCCAGAGCAGAAAGATTGCGCCGACTAATGCTGATGCGGGCAGAACACGGGTATAGCCGCCCCCAACAAGCATGCGCGCAATATGCGGGACCATGAGACCGACAAACCCTATAATACCTGAGAACGCGACCATCACCCCTGTGATGAGGGCTCCGATCACAAAAACGATCAGTCTAAACCGCGCAACAGCTATACCGAGCGTGGCAGCGGTTTCATCCCCAATTGTCATTGCGTTCAACTGGTTTGT
This sequence comes from Ascidiaceihabitans sp., assembly GCA_029251465.1. Classification (GTDB taxonomy): domain Bacteria; phylum Pseudomonadota; class Alphaproteobacteria; order Rhodobacterales; family Rhodobacteraceae; genus Ascidiaceihabitans. Next base: position 6,351 of record JAQXDI010000070.1, on the reverse strand, counting down.
CCGTAACGCAAGCCACGCGCCGCAAAGGATCAGGATCACGAGCGGGTAGATCAGTTGATCCCATTGCGCGAGGCCAAGACCGCCGAGCATCCAGAAGACGACTGTGTGGGAGGCTCGCGGATCGCCAAGAAAAATCAACCCGTTTGCTGCAGCCATGATGATGAACGACACAGCGACGCCGGCAAGGACCAGCCGATCCGCGCTTGCAGCGTCGGCGAGGCGCGAGACGCCAAGGACAATCAATGTTGCGACCAGCGCCCCGATGAATGCCAACAGCGGTACTGTCAAAGTTCCCAGAAACAAACCCGAATGTAGGAGGGCGAATATCGCACCAAACGCGCCCCCCGATGAGATACCCAGAAGATGCGGATCGGCCAGCGGGTTGCGCGTGACAGCCTGAAGACTGGCCCCGACGATTGCGAGACCTGCGCCCACCATCATCGCCAAGATTGCGCGCGGAAAGCGGATATTCCAGACGATCGCTTCGCGGCCTTGGCTCCAAGTCTGTTCGACGAAACCTGGCGACAGTTTGTTGGCCAAAACCCCCCAGACCGTGCCCGCAGGGACCGCAACGGCCCCCACGGATACAGCAATGGACAAAGACACAAGCAGCACAATCAGGCCGCCAAGCAAAAGAATGGACATGCTTGCCCCTTTTGCTTGGGCTGATCGTGTTGTGATGTCACTCATTGATCAATTTTTCCAGAAAGCTTCGGCAAGGGTTTTGATCGCTTGAATGTTGCGCGGACCCGGCGTGGCCTCAACATATTCGAGGGTCAAAAAACGGTCATTTCGTACGGCATCGATCTCTGCAAAGGCCGGGTTCGACATCATAAAATCACGTTTCTGCTCTGCGGTTACTTCACCGTAGTTGATGATCACAATGACTTCGGGATTCTGTTCGACAACTGCTTCCCAGGTCACTGTGCCCCAGCTTTTCTCAAACCCTTCCATGACATTGGTGCCGCCTGCGGCTTCAATCATCGCGGTGGGCATGGCGTATAGCCCTGCTGTAAACGGTGCATCTTCACCGCTATCGTAAACAAAGACGCGCGGTGGTTCTCCAGTTTCGAGACCCTCAGTAAACGCCGTGAGGTCCGCCCTGTAGCCATCCACAAGGGCTGTGGCCCTGTCTTCGACATCAAAAATACGACCGAGATTCATAAGGTCGATATACATGTCCTCGATACTGGCCCTGCCTTTGTCCATAATATGGGTGCAGCTTTCCGTCAGCTCGTAGACCTGAATGCCGAAGGGTTCCAAGGTTTCAGGTGTGACCTCGCCCCCAACTTTCATTCCGTAGTTCCAGCCCGCAAAGAAAAAGTCAGCATCTGCGCCAACGAGGACCTCTTTGGACGGGTAGCGTTCGGACAATTCGGGCAATGCCGCGACACCCTCGCGCATTTCCGCGTCGAGCTTGTTCCACCCATTGATGCCTGTGTAGCCGACCATTCGGTCAGTCAAACCAAGAACCAACATCATTTCGGTCAGGTTCACATCGTTAGAGATTGCGCGCTCAGGCGGCGCGGCGAATGTCACTGTACGGTTACAGCTTTGAACACTGGTTTCGGCCGAGGCCAGCCCTGCGCTGAGGCCGAGCGAAAGAGCGCTGAGAATGATAGATCTCATGGTATTTTCCTTAAATCTAAAGTTGGAATGTCAGGTGATTGGTGTAGCTAGGCGAAAGACGTTCTTGCCTCGCTGTCACATAGAAGGCTGTCGAAACATTATATTCAGTGAGAACAGAGTGTGGCGGCCCAAACCCTAGTGGTTGCCCGTCTTGAAGCATCAACACATCGTCGCACGCCGATGCTGCCATATTCAGATCATGCAATGACGTAACAATCGTAAGCGGCAGGTCGCGGATCAGGGCGAGAACTTCGAGTTGATGTCGAATATCGAGGTGATTTGTTGGTTCATCCAAGATGAGAAGGCGAGGCTCCTGCGCTAAGGCGCGGGCGACCATCACGCGCTGTCGTTCGCCACCCGATAGCGTACCAAGTCGACGGTGTGCAAAACGGCCCAGATCAAGACGATCCAATGCATCCTGTACTATGGCGGCGTCTTTTGCCCCCGACATGCCGCCAAAGCCTTTTCGATGTGGCGTGCGCCCGAGTGCCACGATCTCCCGCACATTCAAGGCAAAGTCAGTTGGTTGCTCTTGCAGGACTGCGGCGACGGATTGTGCAGCTTCGCGGGCCGACAGGGTCCAGATGTCGGTTCCGTCGATTTCAACAGTTCCTTCGGATGGGGCGTGGAAACGGTATAGCAACCGCAGGAGCGTCGACTTTCCAGCCCCGTTTGGGCCAACAACGCCAAGAATCCGACCTGGCGCCAGCTCGAAACTAACCGGATGCAACACACGCAGTTTACTCTTTGGAATAGTCCAGCAAGCGTTCTCGACTTTCAAATGAGCTGCATTCGCAAGATTGATCGATGATTGAGGCAAGTGATCGCTATCGAGCAGGGCATGATGTGTGGGCAGGTCTTTCATGTCTTCATCCTCTTTATCTGCCCCAGCTCACGGCAGGTCGCCCGATCGCAGTTCATTCCGCAGCGACCAGATCGAGGCGCAACACCAGTGGCGATGCGCTGCGGATAGGCGGGAACCGTCCAAGTATGTTTGCCCTCAGAAGCTCGGGCCGATCCCTGCGCTCGAGAAAGCCTTCAGGAGCCTTGTTGTACCGCTCCACAAGTTCAATCAACGCTTCTGTGTGCGCGGGTTCGTCGGGATCAAGATCGCCGAAGACATAGGTGAACTTGTCATCTTGGCTTAGTGATACAATGCACGGACGCTTGCATTGGCTCATGCATTTCACGCCGCGAAGCGCCAAGCCCGCTTTGGCCAGCCCGCCAATTTGTGAGTGGATTGCTTCGGCAAGGCGAGACCCGCCACGGGTACCAGTTTCTGCCTCACGACCGTCCCGACATGTCAAGCAGATCGACAAGACTGCGCGTTCGTCATTCATGTACTCACAGCCTCAGAATGTAATGTTGTAACATTGCATTAAGTAATCCCAGATATTACATGACGTCAAGCGCAATAGATGCGAAGGGCAAGACAGTGCAAAATCAGGCAAAGCGGGTGACCCATGCGGACCGTGTCTTAAGCTATCTCAAAGAGCAGCATCGGCCTCTCTCGGCGTATGATATTTTAGAAGGTCTGCGCTCAGATGGGGTAACCGCCTCGACGACCGTGTATCGTGCGCTGGAAAAGCTGCTGGATGCAGGTCAGGTACACCGGATAGAATCCCTAAACGCTTGGACGGTTTGCTGCGGCGGGCATGATCACGACACCCCCGTCTTCGCGATATGCGACGATTGCGGCAACGTCGCCGAGCATGTCGTTTCTGAATTTACACATAGCATTGCAAACCTGTCCGAACGGACCGGATTTGCCCCTAACCACACAGTTTTAGAAATTCATGGCCGATGCAGCGATTGCAACACCGGCTTGTCAGCCCATTAAGGGATAAATAATGGACCAGATCGCAAAAGTGCCCGTAACCGTATTGACCGGTTTTCTTGGGGCCGGAAAAACCACGCTTCTCAACCGAATTCTGACGGAAAGCCACGGCAAGAAATATGCCGTCATCGTCAATGAGTTCGGAGAAGAAGGTATCGACAACGATCTTGTTGTCGATGCCGATGAAGAAGTATTTGAAATGAACAATGGGTGCATCTGTTGCACCGTCCGGGGGGATCTGATCCGTATCCTCAGCGGCCTAATGAAACGGGCCGATCAACTAGATGCTATTATCGTTGAGACCACTGGCCTCGCCGATCCTGCCCCTGTCGTACAGACGTTCTTCGTTGATCAAGATGTCGCCACCCGCACCAAGCTTGATGCTATTCTAACAGTCGCGGACGCTGTGCATCTTGATGGGCAGCTTGGCGCACATCATGAGGCCGAAGAACAGGTTGCCTTTGCCGATGTCGTCCTGCTCAACAAGACCGATTTGGTCGAGGCCGATGGTCTAGAACGGGTCGAGGCGCGTATTAAAAAGATCAACCCTTATGCCAAGATCATCCGCACTGCACATTGCGCAGCACCACTTGACGAGATTGTGGGGCTGAACGCGTTCAGCCTTGACCGGGTGCTGGAGGTCGAGCCTGATTTTCTGACCTCGGATCACGATCATGAGCACGATGATGACATCACCAGCGTATCGTTCACGTCCGAAACACCGCTTGATCTGGACAAGTTTCAAACGTGGTTTGGCAAGCTCCTGCAAACACATGGTCAGGACATTCTACGCTCAAAAGGCATTCTAGACTTCACAGGGCAGGACGATCGCTACGTTTTCCAAGGTGTGCACATGCTGATGAGCGGATCAGAAATGGGGCCGTGGCCCGATAGTAAGCCGCGCAATTCCCGTATCGTTTTCATTGGGCGTGATCTCGAAAGTATGGGCCTTAAGGAAGGATTTGAAGCGTGCAAAGTGGCGTAACGGCCGAGTTGCCTCGCAAAGCGGGCCTAAAGCCGACCGCGCTTGAACAACGTGGCACCCGGTTCACCTTCGGCGTCCCAGTAACCGGCGCGTTGAGCGTTGGTGAAACCGTTGTTGTAAGTTTCGGAGACGGCACGCTGCGGTTTTTCCGCCCCGATAAAATGCCACAAGAGCTCAAGCTGCATGAGGGCGTTATCCTTTGCTTGGCCGCCGATGGCGACGGCCATGTCTTAACGGGAGGTGATGATGGTAAGTTTTTGCGGACGTCTCTCGAAGGTGCAGTTGAAGAACTTGCAGATTTCGGCACCCGCTGGGTGGATTGCGTTGCCGCAAGCCACGGCCATATTGCCTGTTCGTCGGGGAAAGAGGCCCATGTCTGGACACCCGGGCAAAGCAAAGTGACCGTCTTTGAACACTCCAGCACTGTCGGCGGGCTGGCATTTGATGCAAAGGGCAAACGCCTCGCTGTCAGTTACTACGGCGGGGCGACCATTTGGGCACGGGAAAAGCGTTGGAAACCTTCAAAGTTCTTTTGGAAAGGCTTTCACGGTGACATCTGCTTTAGCCCCGACGGCAAATATCTGGTGACATGCATGCAAGAAAACGCGCTTCATGCGTGGCGCATACGGGATAAGGGTGATTTCGCAATGCCAGGCTATCCGGCAAAAATCAAAAGTCTGGCTTGGGTCGGCGGCACACCATACCTTGTCACCTCGGGCGCGGATGAAGCCATCGCATGGCCGTTCGATGGCAAGGACGGACCTATGGGCCGCAAGCCCGTTTGCGTGGCCTATAACGAAGATGAACTGGTCACATGCGTGCATACCCTCCCAGAACAACACGCCGTCTTTGTCGGGTTCCGAGATGGTGCAGTTCAATTGGCAGAGCTTGATGAAACGAAACCGGCGATTGTCATTTCTGGCTCAACCGGCTCTGAGGTCATCGAGATCATTGTTGCGGGGCTCCATATTTTTGTTGGTGACGCTCGCGGCAATATACTTTGGGCGCCTCTTTGGGAAGGAACCAGCTTTGCTCAACATATTTAATAACTCCCGCCCTGATCCCGACGCGATTGCCCGCGTCAAGGCGCTGTTCACCGAGGCATTTGAACTACCGGAAGACACCATGCTGAGCCTAGCAGAGCTGCGTTGCCATGAACCGGATTGCCCAACGATCGAGACGGTAATCGTTGCACGCGTGCAGGACGCTGGCATGCGCGAATGGCGTATAGGAAAACCCATCGCGGAAATCACCGAAGCGGATATTGCGCTAATCAACTGCGACTAGACGGAAATCTCACCAGATCATATCTCGGGGCAATCGGCGCGCCGAAGCCAGCTGATCCTTGCGCACTGTCTGGTGGACGCAGCCTGTCGGCATGACCGCTTTTTCATGCCGCGCTGCCGAATGGAAAATCACGCCGTTGCGGCAATATTCGCGCTGAGAGCGCACGCAGCATGAAAATCCAATTCACAGGTTGGGCTCTTTGCGGCTATTCGCTGAGGGTGCGCTAATGGCCACTCTGGGTAGGTACAGCCCTCTAAACCACCCACTCAAATAAATATCCCGCTGCCAGCGAGCCCAAAACAGCCAAAGCGAGATATAGCAAAAAGGGTTTCAGTTTCAGAACCGGGGTGAGCCTCCCCCTTTGAAGTGGTCCGCCCCTATAGTTAGGAAAGCGGAGGACCAAGAATGGCTATTAAGAGCCCCAAGCCCGAAGAGATTGTCGTGAAGTTACGGCAGGTTGAAGTTCTGATGGGGCAAGGCATGCCCCGGATTGATGCAATCAGACAGATCAGTGTGCCTGAGCAGCCCCACTTGAGTGGTCCAAATTGAAAGTTAGTGCATGATTGGCCTTTGGTCCATCGGAACGATGGCTTCTGGCGCAGGTGGGCGGTAG